>JAEUTI010000097.1 GCA_016788065.1 Bacteroidia bacterium
TCCCGAAGACATTCTCAGTATTGATGTGCAAAAAGTTACTCCAACCGATGTAAATGTATTGCAGCTGGCTTTGGTTTCTGAAAATGCTCCACGTTCTCAACTTAAAAAGTATGCGGAAAAATTACAGGATGAACTTGAGAAGATAACCGAATTACAGAAAGTGAAAGTTGCAGGTTTGCCTGACCAACAGGTGAAAATTGAATTGCAAATCGACAAACTTGCGCAGATGCGGATTCCCGTAATTGCAATTATCAATAGCATTCAAAGTGAAATGGCCAATATTCCCGGTGGTAGCATTGTTGCGGGTCAGAAATCACTCAATGTTAAAACAAGCGGAAATTATGCATCCATTGACGAAATTAAGAATACCGTAGTCTACAGTGTTGGCGGAAATAATGTTTTACTGAAAGATGTAGCGGACGTCCGGTATGATTATGACGAAACAAAACATATTACCCGACTCAACGGCAAGCGCGCAGTACTTATCAATGCTGCTCAAAAATCGGGATTTAATATTTCGCAAACTCAGAAAAAATATCTGCCGGTAATTGCAGAATTTAAGAAAGAACTTCCGGCAAATATGGTGTTAATAGATCATTTCGATCAGGCCAACAATGTCAATAACCGGTTGGGCTCTTTGGGAATAGATTTTCTAATTGCCATCCTTTTGGTTATGGTAACCTTGCTTCCGTTGGGTGGT
The DNA here is from genome assembly GCA_016788065.1 of Bacteroidia bacterium. Taxonomy (GTDB): domain Bacteria; phylum Bacteroidota; class Bacteroidia; order AKYH767-A; family OLB10; genus JADKJB01. The sequence goes on from JAEUTI010000097.1 coordinate 701, forward strand.
AGAGCTGCCCTGGTGGTTATGATTTCTATTCCACTATCACTTGCCATTGGATTAGTCATGCTGAATGCATTCGGATTTAACATGAATCAGTTAAGTATTGTTGGGTTGGTGGTTGCGTTAGGTTTACTTGTCGATGACAGTATTGTGGTAGTTGAGAATATTGAACGATGGCTCCGGGATGGTTACTCCAGAAAGGAAGCTGCCCTCAAGGCTACCAGTCAAATTGGTCTAGCCGTAATTGGTTGTACTGCAACATTGGTAGTTGCTTTCCTTCCTCTTTTGTTTTTACCGGAAGGTGCAGGCGATTTTATCAGAAGCTTACCTATGGCTGTAATTTGTAGTGTGGTTGCATCCATGATTGTTTCACTTACCATTATTCCCTTTTTATCCAGTGTTTTATTGAAACAACATAGCGGAGCATCAACAGGAAATCTGTTTTTGCGAGGTATGCAAAAAGGAATTCATACCATTTATGGTCCTTTTCTGGAGAAAGCATTACAACGACCCATTGCAACTGTGATCATCGCTGGAGTTGTGTTTTTTGGTAGTCTCCAATTAATGCCTGTGATTGGTTTTAGTTTGTTTCCGGCGAGTGAGAAACCACAGTTTATGGTGAATATCATCACTCCCCTTCAGTCTAATATTACCTACACCGATAGCGTAACCCGTTATGTCGAACACGAATTACTCAAACATAAATCTATTCAGTATTTTACCAGCAATGTAGGAAAGGGTAATCCCAGAATTTATTACAATGTGATTCCTGAAAATGAAAGAGGCGATTTTGCTCAGTTGTTTGTCCAACTGGACAATCATGTTTCACCAAAAGAAAAAATTGCCCTCATTGAAGAATTGCGATCCAATTTCAGTAATTTTTCTGGTGCCCGTATCGAAGTCAAAAATTTTGAACAAGGTCCACCAATTGTTGCTCCAGTTGAAGTTAGGTTAGAAGGTGATAATGTAGATTCATTGCGTGCAATTGCCGGAAGGGTTGAAGCATTGTTAAAAAAGACTCCGGGAACCATTTATGTGAATAATCCTGTTGTCAACCTTAAATCTGATGTGCGTCTGAAAATTAACAAAGAGAAAGCAAGCAGTCTTGGAATTCCCACGGTAAACATCGATAGAACAGTTCGTCTGGCTGTTGCCGGAATTACCGTAGGGTCTTTTAGTAATCAGAACAGTGATGAGTATGATATAGTTGTTTCAACTCCCAAAGGTGACTATGCCACTATGGAAATTTTTAGTAATTTGTTTGTAAACACGAATCAGGGAGCAGCTGTGCCTTTATCGCAAATTGCCCATGCAGAATTGGAAGCCTCTCCGCTATCTGTAAATCATCACAATAAAGTCCGTACCGTTTCTGTAAGTGCTTTTGTTAAAAAAGGATTTCTTGCCGATAATGTTATTAAAGATGTTATTGCAACCATGGATCAGGTTGGGTTGCCTGAAGGATATAATTATGTGATGGGAGGAGAGTTTGAATCGCGACAGGAATCGTTTGGTGGTTTTGGAACTATTATTATCATTACCGTATTTCTGTTTATTGCAATTTTAATTCTGGAATTCAAGACGTTTAAGAGTACGTTAATTGTACTTTCTGTAATCCCGTTAGGAATGGTTGGTGCATTGGTTGCTTTGTGGGTTACTGGCAATTCGCTTTCTTTTGTTGCCATTGTTGGACTAATTGCACTTGCAGGAATTGAAGTAAAAAATTCCATTCTTTTAGTTGACTTCACCAATCAGTTACGAAAAGAAGGTAAGCCATTGGAGATAGCAATCCGTGAAGCAGGTGAAATTCGGTTTCTTCCAATTATCCTTACAAGCATGACTGCTATTGGAGGCTTATTGCCAATTGCCATTTCTACCAATCCACTTATTTCACCACTTGCTATTGTTTTAATTGGTGGTCTAATAAGTTCCACTTTATTGTCCCGGATTGTAACTCCGGTTGTGTATAAATTAATTCCACCGGCTGTTGAACAAGAACCGGTTTAAATTTAATAGTAAACTACAATGAATATATTTGGTAAGAATCCTTCAGGCGAACATAAAAAACTGGTTGTTGCAAGCAAGAATTATGCTAATGGAAGTTTTAAGAATTTCAGTGAAACAGTAATGATGTCGAAAGACTTTACCGTGGCTGCCATGCTTAAAGAATACATGAATATTTCTAAAGGACGGGTTCCACAAAAACCCTTGGTATCTGTAAAATCACCTTTGATTCACCGAACTGATAGCAAGCCATCGCTCATCTGGTTTGGACATTCATCATATTTCATAAGCATTGAAGGGCAATCGGTGCTGGTGGATCCTGTTTTATCAGGGCATGCTTCTCCGTTTTCGTTTATGGTTAAAGCATTTCCGGGCTCCGATATTTATAAACCCACCGATTTTGGAGTTATCGATTTGCTGGTATTAACTCACGATCATTATGATCATCTTGATTACAAGACTCTTTTTGCGCTTAAAGATAAGGTCAAGCATGTTGTCTGCTCCCTTGGAGTTGCATCACACCTGATCTTTTGGGGTTACGACAAAGCTATCATAACCGAACTTGATTGGTGGCAATCGACCAATGTCGGCAGCTTAAAAATAACTGCATCACCGGCACGACATTTTTCGGGACGATTATTCAAACGGGCGCAAACCTTATGGTCATCGTTTGTACTTCAAAGTTCCTCCAGCACTATTTACATTGGAGGTGACAGTGGATACGATTCACATTTTAAAACAATCGCTGATCGGTTTGGGAGTTTCGATCTTGCTCTTTTGGAATGTGGGCAGTACAACAACAAGTGGCCATTAATACACATGACACAGGAAGAATCGGTTCAGGCTGGAATCGATTTACAGGCTAAAGTAATTATGCCGGTTCACTTTGGCAAGTTCGCCCTTGCGTTCCATGACTGGAATGAGCCTGTAAAAAGATTTGTTGCAAGATGTAAAGCTTTAAATATTGCTTACACTACACCTATGATCGGAGACATGATTCTTGCTGATGGAAAACATCGCATGCATGAAGCCTGGTATGAATAGCTTAATTTAAAATAAGAAAATCAGTAGCCAGTGTCCTTTAAAAGGATTTCTTATTTATTTTATCTGATGCAGGAAGATATTCCGGCAAGGCAGCAGAACCATACCACTTATACATTTCAGGTTCCAGAATTCGCTCTGTTATTGCTGCATCAGTACTCATACAACTAACAGCATCTTCAAAAGTAGTTACATTCAGAATGAAGATTCCCCTGTAGGTTTTATCATTCTTACTGATTGGTCCGGCAACAACCAGTTTGCCTTCTTTAACAAGCTTTTTTATATTGCTCATGTGACTGGCAAAACAACTGTCAACATACGCCTTATCTGTTTTGGTATTCGGACCTGTTTTTAAAATTACCAGAATATACTGCTTCATACCATATTCATCGGCACCTAGGCGGTTGGCCAGCGCTGCATCATAATTTGGATTTTCTGTTTGAGCAACAACTAATGAGGGGAGCATGCAAATTATAAGAAGTAGCAGATAGTGTTTCATAGCATTTACTTTTATTAACAGATGAGAATGAATATTAATTCGGTGAGGAGATAAATTTATTATTCGTCACCATAGAAATCCACCAGAGAACCCATATAGTTTTCATTCCAACCATCCACAATATCGTCGTAGGCTTCATCCGGAATATTTGAATGCCGAAGCTCAACGGATGTTCCCTGTTTGTGTGGATGAAGTTTAATAGTAACAATGGAAGCTTCTTCCTGGTCACCAAAATACCACTGCTGAACTATTTTTTTATTCTCTTCAAATTCTATGTTTTTACCGCAAATAGCGCCTTCCCAAAGCGAAAATTCTGACCCGGGCTCAGTCGACATGATGGCCTCTTCTCCAGTCCACAACCTGATTGTCAATGGATTAGTAATTGCCGCATAAATGTCGGAAGGCTCAGCGGGAATGATAAAGTAGGCGTTATAGTTTTTCATGGAATGAATTACAAAATATTTTGTAGCCTCGACGGGAATCGAACCCATATCAAAAGTTTAGGAAACTTCTATTCTATCCATTGAACTACGAGGCCAATTTTGTTTTTAATTTTTTTTTTAAGACAATTAATCTGATTTATAACATTTTTTCACTTTTGGGAGTTGCAATTAGGAAACTTCTATTCTATATCCGACTCTGGCGGAAACTACGAGGCCAGCAGGTTTTTAGGTGTGCAAATTTAGAAATAATAGGCGTTTAAAAAGCGGGATAACAAGATCAATTAAATCGATTTAATTGGTCATCATTGTTTTGTAAATAATTAAAGATCAATATTATAGCATGTTACTTTGTGTTTTTTATCAGTTTTATTTTATGTTCTTTGTATTCCAGCTACTATTTCACATAAAATATTTCAAGCTCAATTATCATTTAATTGCAGCTCAAAAATGGGGCTTATTGAGCTTTATTCTTTAAATTAGTGAGTTTAAACCGACTAAAATGACAAAATCAGCAGTTGATACTTGTGAGGTTGTGCTTAACTTTACCAAAGTTAATCCAGGTAGTTCCTTGATAGAAATTAATGAGAACTAAATCTGCATCATTTACCAATCCATGAAATCCACCCTTGTCTCTTTATTTCTTGCAGTTATAGTATTGATTTCCACCAGTTCCCGTGCCCAAAAATATGCTCCATGGAAGCAGGAAATCAGAAATATTGCCACTAAATACAAGGCGGTGACAGGCGTTTCTATCTATGGAAATTCTGGAAGAGATACTTTAACAGTCAATGGTTCCGCTCATTTGCCCATGCAGAGTGTTTACAAATTTCATATTGCATTGGCTGTTTTGTCGGAGGTAGATAAAGGGAAACTAGATTTGAACCAGAAAATTAAGATCACTACCAAAGATCTGTGGCCTAAAACATGGAGTCCCATTCGCGATAAATATCCCGAGGGAACAACGCTTACCCTGGCACAAATTCTTCAGTACACTGTTTCGGAAAGCGACAATAATGGATGTGATCTTCTGCTTCGTTTATTAGGTGGCCCTGCCTTTGTAGATAATTATTTCATAATGGCGAATTTTTCAGATATATCTATTAAGGCTACTGAACAAGAAATGCACTCCGGTTGGGATGTGCAGTTTTCGAACTGGACAACACCAATTGCCGCTACAAATTTATTGAAGGCTTTTTATACGAATGAATTGAAACTATCTAAAAACAGTTACAATTTTTTACTGGCTACGATGAAAGCAACTTCAACCGGTAAACAACGCATAAAAGGTTTGCTTCCTTCAGGAACTGTTGTGGCTCATAAAACCGGTACAGGTGGAAGTAACGATAGTACTGGTCTGACATCGGCAGTGAATGATATTGGTATTGTTTTTCTTCCTAAAGGAAATTATTTTTTAATCAGCGTAATGGTTACAGAATCGGGAGAAAGCTTTGAGACAAATGAAAAAATAATTGCTGATATCTCTCGGATTGCATGGGATTATTTTTCAGGTAACAGAGAGTAAACGTCAAGTATGCGCATTCAATTAAATCAAATCCCAAAAAAAATATTTATTCTGCAATGAATAAGGACACTCAGGCTTACAATGATAAGCAAGCTGCAACTGATAAGGAAATCTGTGATTTACTTGCAACCGAAATATGTAAGCATCTTCCCGATGCTGAGAATAAAATCTGGCATGCACATCCGGTTTGGTTTTTGGATGGGAATCCTGTAGTTGGTTACAGCAAACTGAAAGATTCGGTGCGGCTGTTGTTTTGGAGCGGACAATCGTTTGATGAACCGGGTTTAAATAATGAAGGTTCATTCAAAGCTGCTGAAGCACGATATACAAGCACCACTCAGGTGAAAAAGACAGACCTTAAAAGATGGTTGAAGAAGGCTGAAACAATACAATGGGATTATAAAAATATTGTGAAGCGCAAAGGTGTGCTGGAGCGATTGAAATGATACTGTTTTATAATTTTCAATTTCCGAACCAAATTAATTCTTTAACATATTTACAATCAAAATTAAAATGACCAAATTAGAACTGTTAAAGAACTTTACTGAGAAACATGTAAAATTTACAGAATTTATTTCAACTCTGCCTGACGTTCAATTTGCTATTAGTCGAAATGAAAAATGGTCGCCTGGACAGCAATTGAGTCATGTGAATTTATGCCTTAAACCAATTCTGAAAGCTTTGATCGCTAAAGGTTATCTGCTTCAGAAATTTGGAAAGCTTACCCGCGCCACACTAGATTACGAGACAGTAATCAGCAAATATACTGCGGCTTTAAATAATGGTGGAAAAGCACCCGATCAGTTTGTTCCGGAAGAAGTAACTGTTTCAGATAAGAAGGATCTGGTTGCGGAAATGGAAATGTTGTTAAAATCGATTAATGACAGCACCGGACATTATACTGATGAGGAACTTGATGCCATGATTATGCCTCATCCGTTGCTTGGTCAGTTATCGATATCAGAAATGTTTCATTTGATGACTTATCATGCTGAACACCATCTTAATCAGACAATTCTCAATTTGAAGGATTAAGCTTAAACACTATAAGAGCATAAATACTTTTTATTCGTGTAGTCATTCTTTTTAGCTCTAAATGAATTTAATTAGAGTTTATTTCGATAATGTGACTTATGTTACCTTTTTTCCATTTCTGTGCCTGTAACTTTGCAGCTTAAATAAACACAAAATGGAAAATCAAGATAATAAACTGCAACAGGTTTATGCAATGCCAAGAATAGGTGATAAGGCACCTGAATTTAAAGCTGTAACAACACAAGGTGATATTAATTTCCCCTCCGATTATTCCGGAAGCTGGGTTATTTTATTCAGTCATCCTGCCGATTTTACTCCCGTCTGCACATCTGAATTCATGACCTTTGCTTCTATGGAAAAGCAATTCAATGATGCGAATTGTAAATTGGTGGGTCTCTCAGTTGATGGTCTTTATAGTCATATTGCATGGCTACGTACAATAAAAGAGAAGATTGAATATAAAGGAATGAAAAATGTGGAAGTAACTTTTCCTTTGATCGAAGATATAACCATGGAGGTAGCTACCAAATATGGTATGATGATGCCTGGTGAAAGCAGTACCAAAGCAGTTCGTGCAGTTTTTGTTATCGATCCGAAGGGAGTCATCCGCACCATCATTTATTATCCTTTAAGTCTGGGACGAAATTTTGATGAGCTTTACAGAGTTGTACTTGCTCTGCAGACAGCTGATGCGTTTTCGGTTGCCACGCCTGCCGATTGGAGACCAGGTGATGATGTGATTGTACCAACTGCCGGTTCATGCGGAGTGGCTAAAGAACGAATGGAAAGTCAGGATGCGGATACCCATTGCTATGATTGGTTCTTCTGCACCCGTAAGATAGACAAGGAAACAGTGCTGAGCAAAATTATAAAGAAGTAATTTATTAGTTTGTGAATAAAAGAAGCCGGTAGCTTGCAAATGATGCAGGTTTCCGGTTTTTTATTGGCTTTTTGAATGGTACGGAATTCAGTTTTTGAATCCGGAAGTTGCTGAACTGCAATGTTTTTTTATTTTTTCACCATTTTTTGTGGAATCCCGGATTTTATGCTTCTCTAAGGGGCTGCACTACCTTTTGTAGCGTGGTTTCAAACGAAATTGTTGTTATTTTAAAATCTGAATCAAATGAAAAATTATCTTGTAATGTTAATGTTGTTTTGCTCATTCCATGTAATGGGTGGCAACGAAAAAACGGTTAAATCAACTGTCAGTAAAGTGACTGTATTTACCAAGGGCGCTCAGGTGCATCGCTCTGCACCGGTAACTTTATCAGGAGGGGTCACTCAATTAATATTTTCGGGATTATCTCCTCAAATAAAACCATCCAGTATACAGGCAGGAGGGAAAGGTGCTTTTGTGGTGCTCGATGTTAAGCATGAAATTAAATATCCCGAGCCACCCGCACCGGTTGTAAGTGAACTACCCAAGGAAATTATTCGCGAAATAGCGTTGCTGGAAGATTCTCTGGCTGAAATTCGTTTTAAAAGTGATGATTTGCGTGAAAAAAGAAGTGCTTTACAACTCGAGAAAGACATGATTCTGAAAAATAAACTGGCCAGGGCAGAAGGCAAGAGTGATTCACTGGAAGTGCTCATGAAAGCCATGGATTTTTTCCACAAAAAACTGGCTGAACTCAATACGCAATTAGGAAAATTGAGCAGAGATGAAATGCGAAACACCAAATTACAAACATTACTCTCAACACGGTTAGGTGAGTTGAAAACATTTAAACAAAGTAATGAGCCCGAAAAAAAATACGAACCCATACATCAGGTAATTGTTACAGTTAGTGCTGAAGCACCTGTTTCAGGAACTGTAGATATAAATTACATGGTTACCGAAGCCGGATGGATACCTTCGTATGATTTACGTTCTACTTCTCCATCCGAACCTGTACAACTTACTTACAAGGCAGATGTTTACCAGAATACCGGCGAAGATTGGAATGATGTGAATTTAAAATTAAGCACTTCAAACCCGAATAGAAGTCATATTAAACCACAATTACCTGCATGGTACATTACTTATTACACTGGGCTCCGTGAAGTTGTGGTGCCAGGTATGGCACGTTCAAAGAGTTCTGCGAATATAAATACTCTTTCATCAAAAGATGAAGAAGCATTGTCTGATAATATTAAGAAGTTATCCGCTGCTGAATCTTCTGCCAACTATGCACAATTGGTAGAGACAATGACCAATGTAGAGTTTAACATTAAGTTGAATTATTCAATTCCATCTGATGGTATTGCTCATACAGTTGCTGTTAAATCTGATAAACTACCAGCAACTTATGTCCATTATTTGGTTCCTAAGTTAGATAGTGAAGCATTCCTGCTTGCAAGAGTGACCGGTTGGGAAAATCTGAATTTGTTGCCCGGCAAAGCCAATTTGTTTTATGAAGGTACCTATGTTGGCGAAACAGTTTTAAATCCTTCTGTTATTAATGACACACTGGATCTTGCTTTAGGAAGGGACAATGGCATAACTGTTACACGAACCAGACTTCCTGTTAAGGAGGCAAACAAGCTCTTAGGAAGTGATATCACAAAAACGATTTCCTGGGAATTGAGATTCAAAAGCAATAAGAGCAA
>JAEUTI010000026.1 GCA_016788065.1 Bacteroidia bacterium
ATTTCTGCCAGACACAAGTACATCCCCATTAGAATAGCAGTGCATGTTATTATTAATACTCCCAGTAGATGCACCCAAATTCGTAAAATTCCATTCTAAATTGTATTGGGCAAATACGTTTGTGATTGATAGTATTAAAATTACTAAAAAGATGGTTGATTTTAAAGTTCTCATCGTTTGCTTATTATTTATTCTTAAGTATAATTTAAACCAGTACTTTCTGCTCAATTCCTGTTTTTCAGGGATTCTTTATTTAATAAAAAACCAATTTGTTTAATCCTCGCGAACCACAACGAATTTTTTACTTTCAGAATTTTTGCCAGAAACAATCTGTAAATAATATATCCCACTTGCCAAAAAGTCAAGCTTCATCTGTTGAGATATGGAATAAATCGGTAGTGATCTCAAGTAAACCTCTTTCCCATTAATATCCAGTACACGAAGTTTTCCTGATCGGTCAGCCTGCAAACCATATGATATGTTGAAAATTCCATTATTAGGATTTGGAGAAATTGTAATATCGTAATAAGAATCATCCAGCAATTCATTGATTGGGGTCAATGTATCGCAAGAACTTCCAGTCAATGGTCCGAGACGATAATTAGGAAAGTCGGGAATGCTGGTACCGTGATAGGATGTTAATTGAACAGAGTGCTGTTGAAAGTCACACAAGGTATCTGCCAAATCAGGATTGTTGATGACACTCAAATTGGTTTCACTTCCCCAACCTATGTAATAAAGTTTACCATTAGGACCCGGCCTGGGTCTGAATATCGGGTTGCCCGTTCCATCATCCACACCAACTAATTTTTCACTGGCTGCCAGTGAGGGCGCAAGCACATCGTATTGAAGAATTCGTTTTTGTGTGTTTGCATAAAAATATTGGCTATTGGGTGAAAAAGTACCTCCCCAGAGTGGCCATTCATTCGGATTACTTTGAGTAATATGGACAGAGTCGCGAAATGAAATCGTCCCTGAGCATCTGTCAAAATCAAAAAGATAAAATGAATTAAATCTATTATGAACAAAGCCAAACATTGAACCATCGGGAGAAAATTCTGCTTGTCCTTCTCCAATATCAAATCGAGGAACTGCAGGACCGGTGTTCTGCACAAAATGCTGTGTCGGGCCCGCGGGGGTAACTAATGTAAGATGGAAAGCATTGGTAGATCTTTGATGAGTAATTACCCACCAATCGCGACCGTTAGCATGTTTGGTGGCATGCAAAAAAGAATCAATCAGACTATCTTGAAATACCTGCATGTTTTTGGTGGTCATCTCTCCGGTTCCGCCGTTTGCGTTCATATCAACAACACTATAAAATAGTCTACTCACACCGTAAGGTGCGGAGCCGGTATAATAGTTATAATGCATTAATATAAATTTTCCCGGCTGATCAGGATATGGCAATGAAATTACGCTTTGCCACAGATCACAAACTGAAGTATAATTTTGTGGAGCATAATTATTAAATAAATTTGAGTTGGGTAAAAGTTGGTTATTAAAATTTGCTACTTGACACCCATTAGTATAAAAAAGCAGATCGCCATTTGCATCTGACATGCATGCGCCTCCAGTTGAAAAAAAATTAAATGGAGGCGCAAAGCCAACACTTACCGGATTGCCAAAATAAAAGTCAAGTCCGGTTACATTTGTAAAAGAACTATAATAATATCCCATGAGCCATGTATTGTCATACTTTTGCGAAAAAGTCGGTTGTATGTTTAAATAAAAGAAGGTTAACAAAAGTAAAAATAGCTTGTGATTTTTCATGATTTTCATATATCCACAGATTAGCAGAACTACAATTTAATAAAAGTATTGAACAACGAATATTTGTCTGTGTAAACCTTTACTGTATATATTCCTGAAGGCAAGAAGGAAATATCAAGTGGGTTAGCGCTTTGTGTGTTTGAATCCCCATTATTTGTCGAAAAAACGACTCGTCCCATAAAGTCGTAGATTGTAGTAGAGTAGAAGTGACCTAAATTGGATGGATGTTCTATAGTCAATTGTCCGCTGCTAGGGTTGGGATAAATTTTAAGGTGGCTTTCCTGAAATTCGGGTTCGCCGGTGGAGCAATTTGCAACATAGATTAGATTTGGCAAATAAATCGAATCTGAACCAAACCCATTGCTTAATTTAAGACTAACATCATACAAACCTGGATTAGAATATTTAACATCGGTGTAAGCAGCTGTAGATAAACTGGGCAACCCGCCAGGGAATTGCCATTTGTAAAATTGAGTTATATGCGATAATGTATCAAATCCAAAATGAACATACTCATGATCGCAAATAGAGTCAGGATTATAAATAAAGGAAGTTGAAGGTAATTCACGATGGATTTTTATAATATGATTCATTGGATCAATTAAATAGTAAGCATACGGAATAAATCCTGTTAAAAAAGTAGTTGATGAATCAATGGATAGCGAATTGTACATTGTGTACTGAAAAAGATGCATAACGCTATCCTGATCATTCAAAATGTAGGTGTCGGAATTATCAAGGTTTCCAAATATAAGATTATTGCCAATGTTACCCAGTCTAAAACCTCCCATCCAATTCATAGCTGAAGTCACCACGGTATCCCATGTAATTCCATCATAACGATAGATCGCAGCTGTGGCAGCCAGATACAATTTATTATTTACCACCAGCATTTGAGTAACATTTTGATTTCCTGGGATGGCAAGACTGTCCCAATTATTTCCGTTAGCTGATCGGGCGAAATAATAGTAATTTGGAAAAGAACCAAATTTACCGGAAGCATAGAGCATATTATTGAAGACACAAAGGCTTGCAACATAATCATTATTCACAGACAGCTGTGGTAATTTACTCCAGGTGGTTCCATCAAATTTTGCAACTCCATGAACATTATTAAGATCGGCAATTTCAGTAATGGCGCCGGCTACAAATAGTTTGTTATTGAAAGTTACCATATCTCTGATCATTTCCGGTTTACCTGATCCAACGGAATCCCAATCAGTCCCATTCCATACAGCAAAACCACCTGTTGATTTATTGCCGGCTTTGCTGAAATTCCCACCCACATATAATTGGTTATTATATCGTACGAAATTTCGTACTCGAAATCCTGATCCTAAATCCATCGCATTAACTCCGGTTCCAACCGGCTCCCATTTTGTACCATCCCATGTTGCAATACTATTAGCAACTGAATCTCCCGCAAATTCAAATCGGCCACCTACTAATAATTTATTCCAGGTTGAATCAAAATATATTCCATAACCGTGAGCATAATAACCAGACATATACCCTAATGTTGGAAAAAACGGACTGCTGTAAGTGCCATTTTTTAAACAAGATACTCCGGCTGCAACTTCATTGTTTATTTTTCGAAAATCTCCTCCAAAAAAAAGTGTATCCTGAATTACTTTCCCAAAATACCAGTCTGGGTGATTTACAGTGTTCCCGATGGACGAGAAGCTCCCAATGTAGGTTCCGTTTGAGTTGTACATAGAGATAATTAAAGAATCATATGCTGTCAGACTCCTATGAAATGAATAAATAATGTTATTGTAAGTTGTGAGCGGGCAAAATATATAATCCACTTGAAAGAGCCCTGGTCCAGGAATTCCCTGCCAGTTGGTTCCTGATTTTTTGTAAATTGAGGAATTATTAGTGGTTAAACTATACATCGTTGCAAATAATGTCCCGTTACAATAGGTGATGTTTCGAATCTCATGCAAGGTGTCGAGTGGCATGGGTGTCCAGGTGTTTCCGTCAAACTTCACAAGATTTCTACTGGCCATCCCATTAAAAGTATTGAAGAAACCATATGCATATAATGTATCATTCAGTACCTTTATGTTTACCCAGGCATAATCAGCACCGTTTCCAACACTGGACCATGTGTTTCCATCCCATTTTGCAATACCATTCACCTGCAAATTGTTATCAGCAACTGTAAAATAACCCGATACATACAATGATGAATCATAATATTCTATCGAGGTGACAACACCATTCAAACCTTGCCCCATCTGATGCCATCCGGTACTGTCATAATAGCAAATGTTATTCATGGTGACCCCATCAATGGTTTCAATATTTCCGCCAACATAAAGCCGGCCATTCACATATTGCATATCCCTCACATAATAATTAAAAGTATTGGCCATTGCATGCCATCCGGAATTGTCCCGGTAAGCTATTGTTTTTGTGTCCAGGTTCTCAATGGTCTCAAATTCGCCGGCAACAAACATCCTGTCCCCAATAGTATCCTTCTCCATACAAAGTATAGTTCCGGATACTCTAAGTCCTGATCCGAGTTTTTCAAATTGTTGCGAGTACCCTGTATAAGAATTCCATAAAAAGGCGATTAAAAAAATTAAACATTTCCAGGTTCTCATCTTACTTATTTTAAATTGTGAATCTCATTTGTAAGCGAAAGTATAAGAAATTCTTTGAAGATTCAAAAATTAAATTGGTAGCAATTATCAGGAATTGATCCAATTGCATGTTATTGATATTTAATTTGTTATGATATTGTCAGGGACTGGATATGGTGCCCGCTGATAAAAATCACTACCTTTGCACCCTTATTTGACATTCCACACATGATTTCAGTATCTAATTTATCGCTCCGTTACGGAAAACGGGTTTTATTCGAAGACGTTAATATTAAGTTTTCGCCCGGAAACTGCTATGGTATCATTGGTGCCAATGGTGCAGGTAAATCTACTTTTTTGAAAATTCTTTCCGGTGAAATTGATCCTTCAACGGGACAGGTTTCTATTACTCCCGGTGAACGAATGAGTGTTTTGAAACAGAATCACTTTGAATTCGACGAAATGGAAGTGCTTCAAACTGTTTTGAAAGGGAACAAAAAACTGTGGGATGTAATAGTTGAAAAGGATACACTTTATTCTAAACCCGATTTTAGTGAAGCTGATGGCGACCGTGTTGGTGAACTCGAAACTTTGTTTGCTGAAATGGATGGCTGGAATGCCGAAAGTAATGCTGCAGAATTGTTGAGTGGCTTGGGTGTTCCGGAATCAATGCACAACCGTTTGATGAAAGATCTGAATGGTAAAGAAAAAGTTCGGGTATTACTTGCGCAGGCACTTTTTGGAAACCCTGATATTTTGTTACTCGATGAGCCTACCAACGATTTGGATGTTGAAACAATCACCTGGCTCGAAAATTTCCTTGCCGATTTTCAAAATACAGTTATTGTAGTATCTCACGACAGGCACTTCCTGGATGCTGTTTGTACTCACGTTTCTGATATCGATTTTGGTAAGATCACAACTTATACCGGTAACTATTCATTCTGGTATGAATCGAGTCAGCTTGCACTTCGTCAACGGTCCGATCAGAATAAAAAGGTGGAAGATAAACGTAAGGAACTTCAGGAATTCATTGAACGTTTCAGTGCCAATGCATCTAAATCGCGTCAGGCAACCAGTCGTAAAAAATTGCTTGAGAAGTTGGTGATCGATGACATTCAACCATCGAATCGTAAATATCCCGGTATCATTTTTAAAGCCGAACGCGATTGCGGTGATCAGATTTTGGCTGTAGAAAATTTATCGAAAACAAGTCAGGATGGAATCACTTTATTTTCTGATATTACTTTTACTTTGAATAAAGGCGACAAAGTTGCATTCCTTGCGAAGGAGCATTTAGCAATAACCACTTTGTTTGAAATTCTGAATGGTGAAGATACGGCTGAGAACGGAACATTCGCCTGGGGAAGTACTATTACCAGATCCTATTTACCAAACGATAATTCAAAGTTTTTTACCGGAGATGATAATCTGATTGACTGGCTACGACAGTTTTCAGCAGATAAGAATGAAACATACATTCGTGGTTTCCTGGGTAAGATGTTGTTCTCCGGAGAAGAAACGTTGAAGCAATCGAATGTACTTTCAGGAGGTGAAAAAGTTCGCTGTATGCTTTCGCGGATGATGTTAACCAATGCAAATTGCCTGGTTTTGGATGAACCTACTAATCACCTGGATCTGGAGTCGATTACAGCTATCAATGATGCGTTAAAAGACTGGAAGCATGTTGCGATGTTTACTTCTCATGATCATGAGTTTACACAAACAGTTGCAAATCGTATTATTGAAATTACTCCAAACGGATTGCTCGATAAACGAATGACATTTGATGAGTATCTGAATGATGAAAGGGTAAAAGCTCAGCGCGATGAATTGTATGCAATCACTGCATAGATTCTCTTTTTGATTGCTCAATATCGGCTATTATCATATCAATAGCTTCTGGTGCAATAAACCCATGGTCAGCAGCATGTCGGGCAAGTTCTAATGTGTCATCAGACAACCTCATTTTAAGATCTGATTTTTCGTAAATCGATTTTGTGTTTACCGATTTTTCTGCATGTCCTACATCGCGAAGATAAATTGCCAAAATTCTTCCGGGAAATTGCCCTGCTGCCTTAGCATAAATTTCTGCATCTCTTTGACCGCTATCTCCAATGAGTATAAAATTCATTTCCGGAAATGCATCCAATACTTTTTTAATCTTCTTAAGTTTGTGCAGATCGTGGCTGTCAGAAATAATTTTGTCATGCGAAAATCCATAATCTTTTAGAAAAACCGGACCCGCAGGCATGCTATTTACTTCAATAAAATCGGTTAACAGATCGTATAAATTCCATGGTGAACTTGAGATGTAGAAGAATGGGTTTTGTTCATTCCCTGATGCTCCAGAATTTAAAGCACGATAAAACGATGAAACGCCGGGGAATGAAAGTCTGCTGTGTGCATTTCCTGTGAAAGTATACATTGCTGTTTTTAGAATGCTGGTTGCATTGGTCTTTAAGATGGTATCATCAATATCGCTGATAACCCCGAATTTAGCTGATGCAGGAGGCACAACAACTTTTGCCAAAGCTTCCACAGGAGGAGTAAAGTTCACCGCTGATTCCAGAAGTTCCAGTTTTGGAAAGTGCCAGATAGAATGAATGTCTGCTGACTTGGGAAATGCTATGGAATCTCCGAAATATCCATCTTCATCGGTAACCAGTTCTTTGATTTGTTCGTGATACGAAACCTGTAACCGTGCTCCTTTTATTTCATGACTGTTAAATCGCTTGTACATATTTAACAAGTTATCCCAGATGGCATCGTCATGAGAAGATAAAATTTCATAATCATGCAAAACCCTTCCTTTGACATATAGTTCCTGATGATTTCCAAAAGTAATGTAAGGGCAAATCTGAATATTCATATCCCATCCCATACGTTGACGGAAACGAATCATAAAATCATCGAAGCGGTGTTCAGCTCCGGAACTGATTTTATAAAATAGATTTCTTAAATCTGACATGACTTATAGGATTAGCCAGGCAAAAATATAAAAAACAATGAATACAGGATTATTACGCAGTAGAAAAATACCAAAAGAAAAAAATTAGCCTTCCTTGTTCAGGGATTTTAGTTTGAGTGGCATGCTTACTCCGAATACCACATTGAACTGAGTAAAGTAGAAATGTTGTCTTGCCTTATCCGAAGAATTTTTAGTGGTTTTAATATCAGGCATATTTATAAATCCGCCTTTCAGTTCAGGTTGAATGAAAAAATGTTTTAGAAAAGTGATATTAATAGCTGCTACAAGATCAATTCCATATCCAGCTAAATGAAATTGGTCGTTACGATCGAAATCAAGTAATGTAACATTTGATCGTGGATATAAAATTCCAACTCCAAAACCTTCTACAGCATTAATTTCTAGCTGAGATGAATGATATAAACGATCGTGATGTCTGATTTCTGAATTCGCATAGTTCAATCCATCAGTATGTTCAAAAATTAAAAAATCCTTTGAAAGAGTGATATCTTCATTATCATACATACCATTGTAAGCAGAACTGCTATTCTCTATAAACCCATTAATTTTTACCTTTTGGCCATTTCGCATCACATACTTCATATGATCGGTTCCAATAGAAATTGAAAGATTGTTTTTGAAGTAATATCCAAATCGCAAATTGTATTGTGGAATTGTAAGCTGTGCGGGATTAAAATAAACATCTGCATCAAAAGGAGACGGCCTGTCGTAAGCAATTACATTTTTAAGCGTAAAATCGTATCCGGTTCCAGTGAATTGAATATCTGATTTAGTGTACCATGCACGATTCCATCCCCAATAAAAATAAAATTCACCTTTTTTATTGAATCGATGTGAAGAAACGCCCTCTGCATCTCCTGCAAAAATTGTTGCTCCGTAAATAACTAAAATAAGTGTGAGTAGAAATCGCATAAAATGAGTGTACAAATATACGGGGATTCTTTGTTAAGGTTACTTACTAAATAAAATAATGTGTTAACGAAATAAGTTTGTAATGAATTGAAATACAGTCAAGTGTGTTGAAGTGGCTGACTAAAAAATCAGCTCATTTCTATGTTGTTAATTAGAATGCTCATTATTTTTATTTAATTAACTTATTTGTCAATCATTTGTGATGTCAGAGATGTGTACATTTGTAAAAAATTATTTATGAGTATTCATGTAAAACACCCCTGGCATGGGGTTGAAAGCGGAGAACAGGCACCTAAGGTAGTAAGGGCAGTTATTGAGATTGAAAAAGGAAGTAAAGCAAAATATGAGCTTGACAAAGATTCCGGCTTATTAAAACTGGATAGAGTTTTGTTCAGTTCAGTCCATTATCCTGCAAATTATGGTTTTATTCCACAAACATATTGCGATGATAAGGATCCACTTGATATTTTAGTTATTTCATCCATAGATTTTAAACCACTAAGTCTGGTTGATGCCAAAGTTATTGGTTGCATGCGAATGGTTGATAATGGTGAACAGGATGATAAAATTATTGCTGTCGCGAATTTTGATCAGTCGGTCAATTATATGAACGATGTGAGTGAATTGCCTCCACATACAGAGAGTGAAGTAAGACGTTTTTTCGAAGATTATAAGAAGCTTGAAAAGAAGCAGGTTGTAGTGAAAAAGTTTTTCAACAGAGAAATTGCCTTCAAGATTATTAAAGATGCGATGGCACTTTATAAAAAGAGTTTTAAGGGGTTCATGTAAGTTTGCTATCAGAAGACAACAGTTTCGTTTTCTATAACAATATAATTACTTTTTTAACGTTTGCCCGTAATTATTTTTTAGTGCAATAAAAATACTGGTACAAAGTTTGGAATTATAGAATCATCTAAACTAAAACCAATGAAAAATCTCAAATTAATTTCAATGATTACCATGTTATTATCATGGACATTGATTACCGAAGCTCAGGTGCAATTTGGTGTCACAGGTGGCGTATCGTTCAACAAAACAAATTTTAAAGTTTCAGATTTGACACCGGGAACCAACCTCAATTTCAGTAAAGCAACAGGTGCAGAACTTGGAATTTTTACCCGTATTCCTGCAGGATTTATTTATGTTAAGCCAATGGCTAATGTTAGTTTTCTTCGCGGGACAGTTACGGGAGGAGAAGATAATGTGAACGAAAGTGATGATTTTAATATGAGCACCATCGAAGTGCCCGTTTTGGTTGGGTTGCAATTATTGCCATTCTTATCAATAGAAGGTGGGCCAAGCTGGAATTATCTCATGGATCATTCCGAAAATGTGAACGGGGTGAATTTATCTTTCAATAGACATTCAGTTGGTTACAGAGCAGGAGCGGTACTTGATTTGGGCACACTGGGGATTTTTGGCCACTATGGCGGTATCCTCACAAACAATGAGGGCCGGCAAGTTGAATTGCAGCGGCCCTCCAGAATAATTGTTGGTATAAAACTGAATTTATCAAAATAAATCCAAAGCCTTTATTTTTTTAACGGCGCTCCAACCGGAATAGAACAATCGTGACCAGGTTCCCCATGGGCTGGATTGGTTCCCGCAGCTACAGACCCGGTTGGTGCTCCTGCAGGAGTTCCAGTAGCGGGAGCAGTCATTATAGAAGTGGGTTGTTGAGTAGCCGGTTGAGCAGCAGCTGGCAAGGTAATTTTTGACGACCCCTGAATTTCTCCGGGAGTGATTGTCATGGTATTGCTTTCGGCTTCAGGTGTGCTTCCCGGTGCGGGGGCCGATGAAAGTGGTGCCCCAACAGCAATTTCACAACGGTGCCCCGGCATACCATGCTCCGGATTTAGTCCGCTCGCTACCGCAGCATCAGCTGTTGCTTTCATTTCCAGGCTTTGTTGAATTGCCAGTGTATCAATTGGAGCTGCAGGATTAACCTGTGTTGTATCCATCGTAGTTGTCTCGGTCGATTCAGGCGCTGAATTACAGGATATTGCTATCACAGCAGGAATTAATGCTATTAGAAGGGTTTTCTTATTCATAAAGAAGTTTATTTAAGGTTAACAGGCTGAATTCGAATATGGTACAAGCCTTTTCACAAAGATAGTGAAAAATTAACATTCCAAAGGATGTTCTTTCTAAGGAACTATTATGTGTTTGAAATTCAAGGATGATGATGTGAAAAACCATGGCATATATATTCTATGAATAAACACTGTTCATTTCCAAACCTCTTTGGTTGCATTATTTACTTTTAGTATCCGGATTTTTTTTGAAATACTTTCTGAATAAAAAATTACTCCGCATCGCTTTTAAGTTTTCATTTAATAGTTCGGTACTTAATTTCAAATTTGCGATTCCATTTTTCACATTGCCGGCAAGTGAAGTATCGGCACTTACTGCATGCAACAAACTATTTTTATTATTCAGTTGCTTTGAAAATTCACTCAATTCCTGCGAAATTATATTCAGACTGTCTGATGTTTGTTGTAAGTTTGAAATGGTGGTTTTTAATTCATAAGAAATAACCGTATCGCGAATTAATGTTGCAGCTAATCCTTTTCCAGTATTCAATTCAGTCGCTAGTTTGTTTAATTGTAAAGTGATGTTATTCGCATTAACAGCTGCATCGCGAATTACCGCCAGCGTCTGACGAATATTATCGGCCGAAACAGAATCTTCGATAAGCTTTAAAATCCCCCTGCTTTTATTAAGTCTGGAAGTAAAATTTTTAAGATCTTCAGTAATAGCTTCCAGATTTTGGTTGGTCGTATTAAGAGTTCTGATCATCTCATCATTTTCGATCGGGCGTAAAGAAATGAGAACATCACCTTCTTCAATATTTGGTGCAGTACCTGAACCCGGATTGATATTGATGAGTTTATTTCCCATTAATCCATCTGTTCCAACGGAAGCAATAGAATTTTTCTTGATGTAGGTGCTGTTGCTTTTTTCAATGATCATGTAGACAGTTACACTGGAGTCATTTTCAATCTTTATTTTCTCAACTGTCCCGATATCGATTCCTGCATAACGCACGTTATTCCCGGGAATTAGTCCGTTGACATTATAAAATTGAGAAGAAATTTTGATGGTATTGCTGAATATATTCCTGTTACTACCTATCAGATACAAAGCCGCTATAAGTGCTGCAGTTCCAATGGTTATAAATATACCTAATCGAATATTGTTTGTGGTGGTTGCTTTCATTGCATGCTTTCAAAGAATTGTTTAACTTTTGGATCTGAACTTTTAATTAGCTCATCAAATGTTCCTTCTGCATAGTTTGTACCTTCCAGAAGTACTACAATTTTATTGCCTGTTTTGTGCGCTACCTGAATATCATGACTAATTATAATTGATGAAATATTATATTTTTTCTGAAGTGACATCATCAAATCAACAATTTCTTTTCCGGTTATTGGATCAAGTCCGGTTGTTGGTTCATCATATAAAACTATTTCAGGCTTCAGTATAAGTGTTCGTGCCAGACCGATTCGTTTACGCATACCACCTGATAAGTCTGCCGGCAACATGTCAATGGTATGTGGTAATCCAACATTTTCCAAAGCTTCTTTTACAAGCGCATCAATTTCTTCTTTCGTTTGATTGAACCAGTGCCTCCGCATCGGGAATTCCAAATTTTCCCGAACAGTCATGGAGTCATACAATGCATTATTCTGAAAAAGAAATCCAATCTTTACACGAATTTCATCCAGAGATTCTTGTTTCATTTCTGAAATTTCATTCCCAAGAACCTTTATGGTACCGGAATCTTGTTTGAGCAAACCTACAACACATTTAATGAGCACCGATTTGCCTGATCCCGATTTACCCAAAACAACAACATTCTCACCCCTGTGAACAGAGAGATCAAAACCATCCAGCACTTTATTATTGCCAAATGCTTTTTTTAATGCTGTAATCTCAATTACAATTTCTTTTGAGTCTGAATCGTTCAAGATTTTTTTATTAAGATATTTCTCAATTCGTTAGTTTAATCCCAGCATATCTGTAAATTGAACGGCAATTAAATCAATTACAAATATTAATAAGGATGCTATAACCACAGAGGAGTTAGCTGAATGTCCAACACCTTCTGTTCCTTTCATAGAATGATAACCTTTGTAACAACCAACTATTCCAATTGCAAATCCAAAAAAATAGGATTTGACAAATGCAGGAACAAAATCGCTGTATGCTAATGCATCAAAAACCTGGTTGATGTACAATTTAAAACTTACTGCATCTTTTATATTTACTCCAAGGTAAGAAGCATAGAGCGCAAGCAGGTCCGCAATTATTACTAATACAGGAAGCATAAGAGTGGTTGCCATAACTCGTGTAACAACTAAATACTTAAATGGATTTGTTCCCGATACTTCCATAGCATCTATTTGTTCCGTAACTTTCATTGATCCTAATTCAGCTCCGATGCTGGATCCAATTTTACCTGCACATATCAAAGCTGTAATAACAGGCCCGATTTCTCTGACAACTGAAACGGCAACCATGGCGGGTAACCAGGATTCAGCACCAAATTCCGCTAATGTTGGTCGCGATTGCACCGTAAGCACCAATCCCATAATTGCTGCTGTAATTCCAACTAGGGGCAACGATTTATAACCAATTATGTAGCATTGCCGGAACAGTTCCTGCCACTCATATCGCGGTTTTAAGCCTTCCCGGAAAAATCTTCCGGCAAAGTTTCCAATCGCTCCCACTTCCTCTAAAAACGCAACCCACTTGCCTGATTTCATACCGATGTCTTACTGCTTCAAAAGTAACATAATATTCCAATCCTGAAAATGACATTTATCGCGTTAATGAATAGCAAACCCGGGAACCACCTTTTCGCTAAATGGGAAAAGTAGCGATATAATTTCCCAAATTGAGAATTTTTCGTATTGCCAAACAATTAAAAATGAATTAGATACACCTAATGATTTAAACGGAACAAAACTTGCCAATGATATCAAACACACTATATTAACCTAACGCTTCAAATTATGAAAAAGGTAAAAACAATTCTCTTCGCTATGGTATTATTTACCGGAAACCTGTTTGCGCAAGATTATGGAACAGGAATCGGATTACGACTTGGTGGATTATCAAGTGGTATTTCTGTAAAAGGATTTGTGAACTCTACTTCTGCTTTAGAAGGTATTGCATCATTCGGTCGGCATAGTTTTATTGCCACAGGCTTATACGAGAAACATTTTGCAATTCCCGGTGCAACCGGATTAAATATGTATGTGGGTGCTGGTGGTCACATAGGTTTCTTCGGTTATCGTGGTTCTTACTTTTATAAAAAGAAAAATGAATATTATTATGTTTATGACGAAGGTCGTACTGCTGTAGTTCCAGGTGTAGATTTGATTATAGGACTCGAATATAAAATTAAGGATGTCCCTTTGGCAATTGGAGTTGATATAAAACCGTTCATCGATTTCTTTGATGGCTCCGGATTTTATTTTGATGGCGCACTTAATATTCGTTACGTATTCTAAAATTTAACGAATTAATTCCACCGTTCCTTTAAATACTTCATTTCTGTCGGCTGCATTTAAAATGTAAAAGTATACTCCATCCGGAACATCTTTTCCATTTTCGGATTTCCCATCCCACCAGGTTCCGGGTGCATCTGATTTGAAAACAACATTTCCCCATCGATTGAAAATTTGCAGCGAGAAATCATAAACTCCTTTCGCAAGAAATAAATCGTTCACCCCATCATTGTTGGGTGTAAAAATGTTGGGCAGAAAGAACGGACAATCCGTTGAATCATTCACATACTGTGAATAGGTAACAGTGCCTGAACTGTTGCTCAGAGTGAGTTGAACAAGATGAGGTCCATTGCCGGTAAAACAAACAACTGGAGGATCTGATCCAATATATTGTGAAGGTGTTCCATTTTCAAATGTCCAAATCCAATTTCCTGCAAGCAAACTTTGTTGTGTAAAGCTATAACATATTTTAGGACAAAGTGTATCCACAGATGCCGCAAATGTTCCGCAGGGCAATAAATTATTGCAGAAGTTTGTCCGTGATGTCGGAATCGAAAATGCAGGAGGAGGAACAGGAGTATGATTCGCTGTCAAAGGAAGTACAGTTTCCGGAACAGGAATTTCTTCCACAACCAAAATTTCATCTCTTACAATTAAATTCAAAGGTGAAGTATAGCAACCAAGGTCTCCGTTGGAATCTGTTCGTAATAATGGGGCAATGCGAAACTGTATCGCCGGCCGTGCATCACCGGTCATTAAATAGCCACCATCTGATGTTTGCGAACCGTAAAATATATAATTGGTAAAGTTAGGGGATATACCATAACTTTTAGACCATATCACATTTCCGTTCGGTTGTGATTTTACCAACATTAAATTTCTTTGTTCCCAGGCTCCTTCATCACCAAAAATCGCAACGTTGCCATCATTTGTGTAAATAATATCTCTGCCAATATCACCCTGCGGTGTTTGTGCATCATAAAATTTTGATTCAATAACATTAAGTCCGGTATCGACTTTTAAAAACATAATATCCCATTCCGAATTAATAAAATAACTTTTTCCGGTTATATACAAATTACCTTCGTTGTCTGAACAAATGGCTTTAGGTTCATCATCATAAGTTGTTGAGTAAGTTTTTCTTTTGATAAAATTCCCATCGAGTGTGCAAGTCAGAATAAAAGTATCCATGAATGGTAAAAATATGGCTTTCAATGTCCCGAATATGGCCAGTTTATCATCGGCAGTAATGGTCAAACCCAATGGTGTGTAATAGTTGATGTTAGAGAATTGATGGTGCCACAATACATCACCATTTGAATTTAAACAAACAACGGAAATAGCGGTAACGGCTGATATATTATTCACAATACTTCCGCATAAAAATATTCTTCCATCGGAATGTTGTTTCATGAATCCTTTTGTTTCATCAATCCGGTGATCAATCACAGTGCTCCACTGCGTATTTCCAATCGAATCTAATTTCATTACCACGGCTTCCCAGGAGCCCGAAACTGTTTGTGTGTTCAATAAGATCAATGCTCCCATGTCGGCTTGCGGAATCAGCTCTACGGGAAGGGTATAAATTCCATTATCAAAGAACTGCTCCCATTCTTTGTCGCCGGCACAATTCAATTTTGTTACACAGGCAATGGCTCTGCCTGAGATATAAATGAAGTAAGAAAAATAATAGCCTCCATCTGTCGTCTCTGTTATAGTGCGCCCCTCACCACCTGCACTGATATGTCCATAGGTTTTGTAAAATGTTTGCTGCCCTTGAACAGGTTTCGTAACCAGACAAATGAGCATAATAGTAACGGAATAAAGAAATAGCTTCATTTTTATATGCACTGATTTAGCGAATTTAGGTAATAGTTTTTAATTTCTGATGACTGGTGCTTTGACCCTGATTAATTTAGACAACAGGAATTGCCGCCCTGCTGCCCGGGAATTAATTTTATTTTTTTGAATTACGGATTCCTCTGGATTTTATATTTGTGCGATGAAAGCTGCCACATTGCACAAGTCACCGTTTAATCTAGCTGTAATTGCGGCGGGCCTGGGCTTTTTTGTAGATGCATTCGACCTGTTTCTATTCAGTATTTATCGAATTCCCAGTTTAACCGAACTTGGCTTAACAGGAGCCGCTCTCAAAGCTGAAGGTGAAAAATTATTGGCTGTTCAAATGCTTGGGATGATGATTGGTGGAATTCTTACAGGTATCATAGGTGATCGTAAAGGTCGGGTTGCGGTACTCTTCGGATCAATCTTGTTGTATTCGGCAGCTAATATTGCCAATGCTTTTGTTGGCGACACTACCAGCTATGCAATCATACGGTTTTTAGCCGGAGTGGGTTTGGCCGGGGAACTTGGAGCCGGAATAACGTTGGTAAGTGAATCTATGACCATTGAAAGGCGTGGATACGGAACCATACTGGTTGCTACCATGGGTGCTGCCGGTGCGGTTTGTGCCGGACTTGCCGGAGATTTCCTGCCCTGGAGAACAGCTTTTTTTGTCGCCGGTGTTGCGGGTTTGTTGCTTTTGCTGCTGCGGATGAAGTCGATGGAAACAACAATGTTTAAACAAACGGAAAGCGTCAGCTCACAACAAAAAGGGTCTTTTAAATATCTGTTTTCGGATCGGAAACGTGCACTAAAATATCTTGGATGCATATTGATGGGCGTTCCAATATGGTTTAGCGTGGGTTTACTGATTACACTATCTCCTGAATTGGCAAAAGATCATCAAATTGATGGCTGGGCATTAACAAAAGCATTTACTCTCTTTCAGATCGGAATTACTGTTGGTGATCTAAGCAGTGGAATTTTAAGCCAGCTGCTGAAGACTCGCAAAAAAGTAATTCTTGGATATATGTTAATGGCCATTGCGGCTACAGTTTATTTTTTCAGCGGATTTGAAAATTCAAACACGAATTACATTTCCTGTTTTTTGATGGGTCTCGGATGTGGTTATCTATCGGTGTTTGTAACTGCTACAGCTGAACATTTTGGAACGAACTTAAGAGTATTGGTATCAGCTACCGTAACCAATTTTATGCGGGGATCAGTAACCTTGCTGATTCCATTTCATTTGTGGCTTGAATCACAATTTGAATTTTCACTTGCATTCAGTCTGATAATTACCGGAATACTAGTTTGGTCGCTTGCAATAACCAGTACAGTTTTGTTGAAGGAAACCTATGGCAAAGACCTGAATTATACAGAATAAAGTTATTTGGATTTTACATATTCAAATTCTCCAAATTCTTCCCCCTTTAATACCGGATTTGAACCTTTTAACCTGTTATCAGACAAGTTCAAAGTGAATTGTTCGAACCATACATCCATAATTTTGGGATTGAAATTGAATTCGAAATAGTTGTCTCCCGGATGTTCCGGTTCAAAAGTGTGGATCATTTCCGGACAAAGCTCAAAAAGTAATTCTATTTTTTCAGGATTCCCAAATTTGAAAACGGTTTCGCCTTCATTAGTCATTTTCTGAAAGTCGGTGGTATTGGCTCCGGAAATTAATCTTGCATACACAAAAGATGACATCATTGTATTAGGATCTTTCACAGCAACTACTTTATCGGGTGTACCATTCTTTCGGCTGGCAACCATGATGAATCCCTTATCCCTTTTTCCGTTACTGTTAAAAATTATCTGTTCACCGTTTTGTTGCCACGTGCCACTGCCTGTGCGG
Source organism: Bacteroidia bacterium (assembly GCA_016788065.1). Classification (GTDB taxonomy): domain Bacteria; phylum Bacteroidota; class Bacteroidia; order AKYH767-A; family OLB10; genus JADKJB01. The sequence continues at coordinate 17,485 of JAEUTI010000026.1, forward strand.
TCGAGTGCTCCCTGTGAAAAGAAAAACTCAAATGTATGGTCATCATTGAGTTTGAATCCCGAAGCTGTTTCCATAACATTTTCGAGATAATAGATTCCTGCAGCAGACGGCTTTTGTCCCATACAAATAGTTGAAATTAGAATGGTTATAGTTATCAGAATTAATCTCATGGAAAATTAGTATTGAAGTTGCTTTACTTTTTTTGAATTACCTGATGTAAATATATCAAATATTTATTTTTGTGAATACTCTTCTCTTAATTCTGTAAAAGGCTTTTCATAGTATTTGTAAAGCAAGGTTGAAAATCCAATGACAGCTACCCAATAAACTCCATATGCAATCCAGGCACTTGTAGCATCTGCTGGCGGGAAGTTATCGCGAATAACTTCAGCTACCAGCGCCAGATTAATGAGATACATGGAATAGGAAATCAGGCTGATGTGGGTAAAAATGCGGGTGGCTAGTACAGGGCCTTTTTTCATGCTTTCGAAAAGAGGTAGTAAAAGCATACAACCAATACTTTGAATCAAAAGCTTGAAAACCTTGGTTGAAAAATCATTTGGTTCCCAATTTGCATATAAAACGTAATAACACAAAATTACACCGGCAACAAAAGCGATTTTACGAAATTTGAACCAGATGTCGTAATGCCAGTAATGAATGAATGCCGCGAGTAATCCTAGTGCAATTCCATCAAGCCGGAAAATTACTACTTTAAAGATTTTAACGGAAACCCAGAAGGCATCTACTTCTATTTTGGATGCAATGAATAATCTTAAAAGAAATGGTACTAACAGAAATATAGCAATTGCAGTCAGGAATAAATACTTTTTACTGACCTGAAATTGTTTCATTGCCAAAAAGACTATTCCAAGTATAACCGGAAAGAAAATATAAAACCATTCCTCAATACTCAAACTCCACGATTCCCAAAAGAAACCAACAAAATGTTGCGAGAAGTTTTGAAGGAAGAACAAAAATTTCCAGTTAAACTGCATAAAATCTTCTTTAATAATTCCTGTATAAACAAAAATTACATTGAGCAACAAAACCAGATAATAGGCAGGTAAAGTTCTGAACCATCTTCTGATCCAAAAGTTTTTAATTGTTTTAAAATTATAATCAGCAGTGTTTTCAAAAGTTTTGATCAGAATGCCTCCAATTAAGAATCCACTGAGCACGAAAAATAGTTCCACACCATCAATCAATTTGATCCAAGGGAAACCGGTTTCTGCTTTTTCCAGCATTAATGCATGACCGTTTACGACAAAAATAATTGCCAATGCGCGCATCAGATCCAAACCAAAAACTCTTTGAGAGTAATCGGGGTTCAGTCGAAAAATGGAAAAGATTGGTCCAAAAGGTGACATTTTCAGTTGCTGCAAGCTATTGGCTTCATCCTGTTTTCAGGAATAAATTGCAGGTGGCAAAAGTAACAAAATAATGATATTTGGGAAAGTTCGGTACCTGACTACCAATCCAGTTCAAGTTGCAATCCGGTTCCGGGTCTTTTGAATAGCGAATAATCGTATTCCGGGAAGGAGCGGCCATCTAAATGTTTCTTAACAGACAACTTAAAAAGCTGGCGGATGGATTCCGCAATATGACCTTCACCACGCATCCTCATGCCAAAACGATTATCATTCACCTGGCCACCGTGGCACTCCTTGATTTGGTTCCAGATTTTGTCGGCAGCATCCGGAAAGCTTTTAAAGAGCCAATCATGAAAAATATCTTTTACAGAACCATTCAAACGAACCATGGTAAATCCTGCTGCAAGTGCTCCGGCATCGGCAGCAGCCTGAATGAGATCAGGAATTTCATCACTGTTTAGTCCGGGAATTATAGGTGCTGTCATCACACCGGCAGGGATTCCATTTTCTGTGAGATGCTTGATCACTCCCAGACGGTTTTTGGTAGTTGCAGTCCGGGGTTCCATCAATAAGCGTAAGTCTTCACGCATACTAGTTATAGATACCATTACATGTACGAGATTGTTCTCTGCCAGTTCAGAAAGAATATCAATGTCTCGTAGAATTAGACTGTTCTTGGTGATGATGCCTACCGGATGTTTGAATTCTAAAAATACTTTCAAAAGGCTTCTGGTGATTTCCATCTTCCGCTCCAGCGGTTGATAACAGTCGGTGTTTCCGGAGAGACTTATTCGGGATGGCTTGTAGTTTTTATTTTGAAATGCTTTGCGTAATAATTCCGGTGCAGCGGGCTTTGCAATCAGTTTTTGTTCGAAATCGATGCCGGCGCTATATCCCCAATATTGATGAACATTTCTGGCATAACAATAAACACATCCATGCTCACAACCTTGATACGGATTTAGTGAGAAATCGAAAGGTAAATCGGGACTCTCCGTTTTGTTGAGAATGGTTTTGGGGTGCTCCAGAAATACTTCAGTTTTGCCATCCAGATCAGGAAGCTCATCGATGCCTTCAAAATGCTCCAATACCCGCTCACGGGTTTCGAATCTGTTTTTCGTATTTATTTGAGCGCCACGGCCTTTAATGTATTCCATCAGAATGATTGTAATCCTGTCACACAGTAGGTTCTAAAGATAACAATATCTGAAATAAAAGAAAGGAGAAAAATAATTTTTAATCATAAAAAAAGGCTGTCGAAAATTCAACAGCCTTTTTCATTCAAGCGTTAATTATTAATATTCGGTTTTGAGTTCTACTCTTCTGTTTTTGGCTCTGCCATCTGCTTTTGCATTGTCGGCAATTGGTTTGCTTTCTCCAAATCCGGTAGCAGTTAAACGTGATTCCATAATTCCTTTACCCATGAGATAAGTTTTTACAGATTCCGTTCTTTTTTGTGAAAGAGTCATGTTATATGCATCTTCACCTTGGCTATCAGTATGTCCTTCAATTATTAATTTAGCGGCATCGTATTTTTTCAGAATGGTTGCTAATTCATCTAACTGAACTGTTGATGCAACTTTTAATTTATCACTATTTAGTTCAAAAAATATTTTACTCGCAATTTGAGTGATTTTTTTCACATCTTCTTTAGTAATTTCAGGACAACCTTTATTTGCTATATTTCCTTTTACGGTAGGGCAACGATCCTCATTATCTGCAACACCATCTCCATCAGTATCAGGACAACCTTTCATTGCAAGGTTACCTGCGAGATCCGGACATAAATCATCTTCATTAAGAATGCCATCTTTATCACTATCCATAGGACATCCAGTTGCATCTACTTTGTACTTTGGATCAGTCCCTGCACATTTATCGTCAAGATCTGTGATGCCATCTTTATCTGTATCAGGACAACCTTTTAAAGTTGACAGTCCGGCAACATCAGGACAACTGTCTTCCTTGTCAGCTATTCCATCTCCATCAGTATCAGGGCAGCCTAATAAAGCAACTGTTCCTGCAATATCCGGACATGCATCCTGATAGTTTGCAACTCCATCTTTATCGGTATCAACCGGACATCCTTTTTTATCAACTTCTACACCTGGAGGAGTGTCTGCGCATTTATCATTTCTGTCAGCAACACCATCTTTATCAGCATCTTTTTTTGATCCTGCATTAAAAGTTAAACCAACGGTGTGCATCAAAAATGCATCATTCGTATTTTCTTCTACCCCATCTTTATTATCATTGGTAGAATAAAGGAAAAGTTCCTGAATATTCAACATGACATTTGGACTCAGCTGAACATTAAATCCTGCACCTGCTGATGGTACCGAATAATCGATTTTGCTTTTATCCTGTACTGTGGGATTTTCTGCAAAAAGCATCGCACCCGCTCCGGCTAAAATGTATGGGCGGAATTTGTATTGGGGACCTAATATATTAAAACGTAAGTTCAGAGTTACAGTCGAGAATCCTGTGCGGAAGCTGACTGTATCGTTTCTGTGACCAACTTCTCCTTTTGTAAATAAAAGATTTAAATCTACGTGACTTCCTAAATAGCGCGAAAATGAAATTCCGCCAAAACCATAAAATGGAAGATCAGTTTTGTAAAACCCGTTTCCCAGATCACCGTTGTATTGTTGTGCACCCCCATGGAATCCTACATTCCATTTTTTGTCGATTGTTTGACCGGTTACAAACAACGAAGATGTAACCATGATGAATAATAGTAGTAATTTTTTCATAAGTAATAATTTTGATCAATTGTTGTGTTAATGGTATTTAACCATGACAGATTATCATGTTGAGATCATGGAGGGAATAATCGTGCCACTTGATTCAAAGCATGTGGGGTGTGACTAAACACAATTAGTCGGGTAATTTTTCCCCAACAAGAGATTTAAAATACCAACATGGGAAATATTGCCTGATCGCTCAGGAGAAAATTCATTGAAAAATTGTAACGTACTTCTCTTTGAAGACTAAAAATCGATCCTACTGAATTACTATTCTACTTTGATTTTCTATTCCGTCAGCAGCAATGGTTATGAAATATATTCCGGGAGCAATATCGGTTAAATCTGTTTTCGTTTCATTTAATCCGGAAGCCGCTTGATATACATTGTTAATTAGCACGCGACCACAGATATCTGAAAGTTGCATTGTCACATTTAATTGTTTTTGCAAATACAACTGAACAGTGATGAGTTCGGTTGCAGGGTTCGGATAAATTGCCTGTACACTAAATGGTTGTTCATCCTGTAATCCAATAGTTGTTCCGGTTGTGAAAGAAAATTTGACTGAATAAAAGCCCTGTACACTACCATTTGCACTTCGAACTCGCCAGTAGTAAACTGCATTCGGATTCAACCCTGTAACTTGTTGGCTGGTTGCTGTGAGCCCGGAAACATTATAAATCATGGATGCCGTAGTAAATGTGCTGCTGGTAGAAACCTGCAGTGTGTAACTATCTGCGCCCGGTACCGGAGTCCAGCTAAATACTGGATTCAATGGAATGCCAGTTGCTGTATCTGCCGGATAGGTTAACGTTGCAGCAGCTGTCGCAGATGTGAAATTGTAAACATTGGAAGGTATACTTTCATGACCACCATTATTCGATTTTACTCTCCAGAAATAATTGGTAAATCCTCCTAAGTTGGTGATGATAGCACTATTGGTTCCTGCATTCCTTGAGATGTCGATGGTAGAAAATGCAGGGTCGGTACTAAGTTCAATAGTGTACATGACAGCTCCCGGAACAGCACTCCACACAAACGATTGTGTATTTAAAACTCCGGTAGCTCCATCAGCAGGTGCAGTTAATGTTGGTGCATCAGGTATGCTATCATTCACGCCGGTGTAGGAAACAAACATATCTATTTTTTGCAACGGCACATCATTAGCATCACGAGGTGATAAAACAATGGAGTCAACAATGTTCAATCCTGATGTTACTTGTCCGAATACCGTATAATTCCCATCTAGAAAAGTTGAATTGGCAACACAGATATAAAATTGAGAGTTTGCGCTATTCGGATCGTTATCGCGTGCTGCACCAATGATTCCCCGAAGGTGTCGAACCACATTAAATTCCGCCGGTACTGTTGGTTGCCAGGGTTGTCCCTGACCCCATGTAGAAATAGGGCCACTAATGGTGTTTGGATCTCCACCCTGAATAACAAATCCAGGAACCACTCTGTGAAATGCGGTGCTGTCGAAAAATTGTTCACTGGTGAGACTGTCGAACATATGCACATGTAATGGTGCAATGAGTGGAAACAACTCTATATTAATGGTGCCGAGATAATTTCCCGCACGACGGGTAATAATTTCATATTGTGGTTTGTCGATTCCTTGTGCCTGAAGGTCGATAACAGAAAACGCAACGAGAATAAACAGTATAAATCTTTTCATGGACATCACTTTTTAAATTAAGCTTCTAAAATTAGGTAAAAGATTCAGAATGGTCAATTGTAGTTTGATAATTTGCTCATCCTGAGACCTGAAAGATCATCTTCTACAAAAACACGGTTTAATAAAGTCTTTGGTGAAATGATTTTTGTCATGGATTGATTTTTGTCTTTCTGTATCTTTACTACCACATTATTAAAGCATAAAATATGAGTCAGCGCAAGATATTTATAGTTGAGGAAGATCTTCGGTTTGCAGATAAACTAAAAGCCTTTTTAAAGGAACGTCCCCAATGGGAAGTAAGCTGGTTTGCCACAGGTGAAGAGGCTATCCAGTCAGCACATCGTGACCCGCATGTCGTTATTATCGATTACCATCTGGATCAGTTAAAAGGTCAGGGATTGAATGGGATCGATACCATGAAAGAGATCCGGAAGATAGCGCCCGAAGCACATTGCTGGTTTCTATCGGGTCAGAAGCACTATGGTGTGGCTTTGCAAACAATTTCGGAAGGTGCTGAAGGTTATATTATTAAGGATGAAAATGCACTGGTGGAAATCGGAAAAATACTGGATGAACTGGTGGAAATGTAGCGCAGACTTATTCGCATTCACCCGTTAATAAGTAACAGAATCCTACCCGGGATGAATTGGTATTTGTCTATATTTTTACATCCATCAGGCATTATAAAGCCCATTTTAATCTATGGAAATACCGGTACAACAATTGGCTCCGTTGCTGAAGAGTAGGCGTAAGGATTTGAAAATCAAACAAGAGGATCTATCTGAGACCACAGGAGTTGCCTTACGGACCATTCGGGATTTAGAAAAGGGATTAGGAAATCCGTCGCTACATACCCTGGAAAAAGTCATGCAGGTTTTAGGGATTGAACTTATTTTCAGACTTCGCAAATGAACCGTACTTTATACAATACGCCGCGTTGTCCGGGTTCTTTAAAAGATGGTTTCAACTCTTATAATCCGGGTACTTTACGAACCTTGTTCGACAGCCGGAAAGTTTTTCATGTTATTGAGGGGAATTCCGACACAGTATCCTGGCAGAAAGCAAGAATCGATGGTGAGCAATTTGGCGGACAACAATGGTATCGGGTAGCACTAAATAAAAATAAACCGGAACCGCATCCTGCAGGAAATTATATTTTAAAAATTGTTCCGGATGATACTGATTCGGTGAAGTTTCCATTTGAGCAGGCAGGCAATGAACATTTTTGTCTGCAACTTGCCAAACAGGTTTATGGAATTGATACCGTTCCCAATGCGATGATATTTTTTGAAAACGGACAACCCGCAATAATTGCCCGTTATTCTGATAATTTTCCGTTTCCGGAAGATGAAATAATTGATTTCAGTCAATTGATTAATCAGAATGAAACGCAACCGTTTATTGATAAAGAAAAATTTTCTTATTTTGATCTGGTTACTGTAATCAACGAAAATGTAGCAGCCTCATTGATTGGAAAGGAAAGATTTTTTACTAATATTTTATTCAGCTGGCTGGTTGCTAACGGCCATGCATATATGAAAAATATCAGACTTCGGAAAACTTCTTTAGGAGACTATACCTTTTTTCCATTAGCAGATATTTTATGTACTCGTGTTCATGCAATAGGGCCTGAAATTGCCGCTCCCGGTGGATTGTATCAGGGAGATAAAAATACTCCGGAGTTTCGGGAATATGGTCACTACACACGAAATGAGTTTACCAATTTTGCCTTGCGATTGGGAATAAACCGAAAGCGATCCGATAAAATTATGGATCATTTGGTAGCAGGAAGAAATGAAGCAGGTAAATTACTCGATCAGGCATTTGTTCCTGAAGAAGTGAAAAATATTATTCGCTATTATTTTAATGAAAGACTGATGCGTTTGAAGTAGCAGCAGTTTTAAGCAGGGAGGAATTACTATTTAAGCCAGGCTTTGGCATCATTCACATCAACAAAATACTTCGTTTCAAAATTAATCACCGGTTGGGCTGTTGAAATAATTTTTTTGACTGAAGTGTTGTTGAAATAATCAAGTGATGTTACAATTGCCATTTTTTGAATTCCGGTTGCAGCAATTTTCGGAAACCATACATTCGCTGCCCATTCTTCATCGGCAGGTAATATAGCTTCCATATTTTTTAAGTTAGCTAACCAGAATTTTGCATTGTGCTCAATCACTGCTTCGAGAGCAACATTAAGCCCTTCCCGAAACTGATCTGAAGTTGCAAATTTCTTCCATTTTAACTTCACCAGATGTTGATCGGGATTTACATAAATGGTTAAAAAATCCTGATCAAATAAAATATCATTTGCTGTCATCACGATACAAAAGTAATGTAGTTTTCAGATGTTTTTTGTCCGATTTGGTAAAGATAAACTACAATTTTGTGTATTGGTCTTTTTTATGGGTAAATAGATTACCTGACTCGGTGGCCGAATTTTAATTGCATGGAATTTTGTAGTAAAACAGCTACATTTGAGCCGTTGCACATGCTGCTATTCCTGTTTTCGCTTTCCTTTCAAGGTGCTACCTTTGCAACTCAAACAAAATCATGTCAATTAAAAAAATCAGAACCCGTTTTGCTCCCAGTCCAACCGGCCCGTTACACATGGGTGGGGTGCGGACCGCCTTATTTTGCTACCTCTTTGCCAAAAAGCATGGAGGTGATTTTCTGTTAAGAATTGAAGATACTGACCAAAGCCGTTATGTTCCCGGCGCCGAGGAATATATCGTCGCAGCCCTTAACTGGTGCGGGATTCAGATAGATGAAGGGGTTTCTGTTGGTGGGAAATTTGAACCATACCGTCAAAGTGAAAGAAAAGAGCAGGGTATCTATTTGAAATATGCCAAAGAAATGGTCGCTTCCGGTCATGCATATTATGCATTTGATTCAGCAGATGAGCTGGAAGAAATGCGAAACCGTTTAATAGCTGCCGGCAATGTTGCTCCACAATATAATCACGAAACACGCAAAACAATGTCTAATTCATTGACATTGAGTGCAAAAGAAGTGGATGACAAAATTGCTTCCGGTATTCCGTATGTAATTCGTTTAAAGGTCCCTTCCGGGGAAGAGATTACCTTTACGGATTTAATTCGGGGGGAGGTGACAGTAAATTCATCGCTTGTTGATGATAAGGTGTTGTTGAAATCGGATGGAATGCCAACATATCACCTGGCCCATATTGTTGATGATGTGCTAATGGAAATTACACACGCCATTCGTGGTGAGGAGTGGTTGCCATCAGCTCCAGCACATATATTAATCTATCGCTATTTGGGTTGGGAAACATCGATGCCGCAATATGCACATCTTCCATTGCTGTTAAAGCCTGATGGAAATGGTAAGCTTAGTAAGCGGGATGGCGACCGTTTAGGGTTTCCTGTTTTCCCATTAGATTGGCAGGATCCCAACACAGGTGAGAAATCGTCGGGTTATCGTGAACGAGGTTATTATCCCGAAGCATTTGTAAATATGCTGGCTTTTTTAGGATGGAACCCGGGAACGGAGCAGGAACTGTTTACGATGGAAGAATTAATTCAGCATTTTTCATTCGAACATGTTCATAAAGCAGGTGCACGTTTTGATCCTGAAAAAGCGAAATGGTTCAATGAACAATATCTGCGTAAGCAAACAACGGAAGCACTTGCAAACCGTTTGCAACCTGTTGTGAAAAGCAAGTTCAATTTAGGCGATGATGATGTTAAGGTTTCTTCTGATTATTTAGTGAAAGCTGTCACGTTGCTGAAGGATCGTGTACAATTTGAATCGGAATTGATAGAAAAGGGGAGTTATTTGTTTCAGGCGCCTGATGTTTATGATGAACAGGTTCTGGCTAAAAAATGGAAACCTGAACTTGCTTCATTTTTCAATGCATTGATTGAAAATTTAAGATCACTGGAGGAGTTTAATTCTGTTGCTGTTGATACTGCTATAAAAAGTACTGCTGCAACATCCGGAATTAAACCGGGAGAGATTATGCAACTGTTGCGTGTATTTGTAAGCGGGCAAGGTGCAGGAGTCGATTTAATCGGGATGCTGGAGCTCTTTGGTAAGAATGAAGTTATTGAAAGATTAAACAAGGCTTTGAAAAAAGTAAATTAAGAATATTAAACACTGGAATTCCGGTGAAAATTTCAAGTATAAAATATAGTTAATTCAAAATTAAAATGTCAACTGAAAAATCGTTGAATTTCCTTGAGGAAATTGTGAAGGAAGATGTGGCAAGCGGTAAACATGGTGGTCGTTTGCTCACTCGTTTCCCGCCTGAACCCAATGGCTATTTGCATATCGGGCATTCGAAATCTATTTGTTTGAATTTCGGAGTGGCGCAACAATTTGGCGGACAAACTAATTTGCGATTTGATGATACCAATCCAGTTACTGAAGACACCGAATATGTCGAAAGTATCATGGAAGATATTGCCTGGCTGGGATTTAAGTGGGCGAATGTGTTTTATGCATCCGACTATTTTGATCAACTCTATAATTTTGCAGTGAAATTAATTGAGCAGGGCTTAGCTTATGTTGATGATAGTTCAGCAGAAGAAATTGCTGCGTTGAAAGGAACACCAACAGAGCCTGGTAAAGACAGTCCATATCGCAGCAGAAGCATTGAAGAAAATCTCTCACTGTTTACGCGTATGCGAAATGGCGAGTTTAAAGATGGTGAAAAAGTATTGCGTGCAAAAATTGATATGGCTTCACCGAATATGCATTTACGTGATCCATTGATGTACAGAATTAAGCATGCCCATCATCATCGCACCGGTGATAAATGGTGCATTTATCCAATGTATGATTTTGCTCACGGACAATCGGATGCCATTGAAAATATTACGCATTCTATTTGTACACTCGAGTTCGAAGTACACAGGCCGTTATACGAATGGTTTATACAAAAACTGGATTTGTATCCATCAAGACAATATGAGTTCGCACGATTGAATCTCAATTACACGGTAATGAGCAAACGGAAGTTGCTCCAACTGGTCAACGAAAAACATGTTACCGGTTGGGATGATCCTCGTATGCCTACAATTAGCGGATTACGCAGACGTGGTTATACTCCGGAAAGCATTCGTGCTTTTGCAGAAAAAGTTGGAGTAAGCCGACGCGATAATATTATTGATGTTGGATTACTTGAATTTTGTATTCGCGAAGACCTGAATAAAAATTCACTTCGTGCGATGGTAGTAATTGATCCTTTGAAGTTAGTTATAACCAATTATGAAGAAGGAAAAACTGAAATTCTGACAGGAGAAAATAATCCGGAAGATGAAAACAGTGGCACACGCGATATTCCTTTCAGCCGCGAATTATTTATTGAACACGAAGACTTCAAAGAAGTTGCTGAGAAAAAATATTTCCGTCTGGCTCCCGGTTTAATGGTGCGTTTAAAGAGTGCTTATATTATCAGATGCGATTCCTTTGTTAAGGATGAATCAGGTAATATTAAAGAAGTGCATTGTACCTATTTCCCCGAAAGTCGTAGTGGTTCTGATACAAGCGGACTTCAGGCAAAAGGAGTTATTCATTGGGTTGAAGCGAATACGGCAATTCCTGTTGAGGTAAGATTGTATGATCGGTTATTCGGAGTTGAAGATCCTTCTTCTGAAGAGGGCGATTTCAAATCGTATTTAAATCCACATAGTCTCGAAGTGAAATCAAATGCCCTGGGTGAGCCATCCTTAAAAAATGCTGCTGTGGGTGATAAATTCCAGTTTCTGCGTAAAGGCTACTTTTGTGTAGACCGGGATTCTGTTGGCGGAAAACTCATTTTTAACCGGACTGTTCCATTAAAAGATTCTTGGGCTAAAGAACAAAAGAAATGAAAAACGTGAAAACGACCATTACTATTGGAGGCATTGAGTGCTATGCCTTTCACGGTTGCATGGAAGAAGAAGGAAAGATCGGAAGTCGTTATTTGGTTGATGTTCAAATAGATAAGAATGTTGAGCAAGCTGTATTTAACGACGAACTGAACGACACCGTCGATTATGTAGTTGTAAATAAGATAGTTAAGGAACAAATGGCGATTCGTTCTAAATTAATTGAACATGTTGCCGGTCGAATTTTGAAAGAATTGAGCAGACTGATTCCAGGGGAGAAGGCTATAGAGGTGAAAATCACCAAGTTTAATCCCCCTGTAAATGGAAACATGCATCATGCGAGTTTCACAATCAAAGAAGGTTAAAATTAAATTTGTTGATTCACGCAACAAAGCTGACTGATTGTAGTAATAAGGAGCAAATCAAATTTCCATTATCGTTTTTTGATTTAAATTGTTAAATTTGCACTTCCAAAAAATGATCCGGACAGCAAATCCGGGATAGTTAAAAAAATCATTTTTGCGAATTTAAAATAAGGTCGCGTGGCCGAGTGGTTAGGCAGAGGTCTGCAAAACCTTGTACAGCAGTTCAAATCTGCTCGCGACCTCGAAGGAGCTGGAAAATTTTCCAGCTCCTTTTTTATGGATTTGAATACGAGTGAATTACATCTGATTTTCGAGTATTTATGAATCTTTAAAATAGGATTTTGAACCCAAATCACTGCTTTCTCAAGTCATTGATTATCAGACATCAAAAATTTGATTTTTTTAAAAAGGCTCAATATGTTTCACCTTTTGTTTCACCTTGAAGAGAAAATTCCTAATTTCGGCATCTTAGAACAACTGTCTCAAAATTACGTTACAGTTGTTAGTTGATATGAAAAAAATCAAATCCGCCTTTATTTTCTTTTTTGCCTGGTACATGCTCTCCATGGTTTTCATTCCATGTGCTGACATTTGTGCCGAGGATTTACATGAAGTGGTGTCTTCTATGAATTCCGCTCAGGAACATCATCAGGAGCATTCGGATTTATGTTCTCCATTTTGCTCTTGTTCCTGTTGTTCTTCACAGATTACATTTGCTCATTTTCAGTCATTGGAAATTATCAAGAATGATTATGTCAGAAGTTTTGTTTCATTAAATCAGGTTTTTCTTCCTTCCATTTACTTTTCAATTTGGCAACCGCCAAAACTCGCTTTATAGATTTCAAAATGTCCTTTTTCTAAGGACTGTTTAAATTCTATGTCAATGCTATGCATTGGCCGGTTTTCTATTTTAATCTATTCAACAACTAATTTAATGTTAGACAAAATAATTGCGTTCAGTATAAATAATAAGTTCATCATTGGGTTGATGACACTTGCACTCATTGTTTGGGGGGCATGGAGCGCATCTAAACTACCCATTGATGCACTTCCTGATATAACAAACAATCAGGTTCAGATAATAACCCTTTGCCCTACACTTGCTGGCCAGGAAGTGGAACAATTGGTCACCTACCCTATTGAACAAAGCATTGCCAACTTGCCAGACGTGGTAGAGTTACGAAGCATTTCTCGATTCGGACTTTCGGTTGTTACAGTGGTATTTGAGGACAAGGTCGACATCTATTTTGCAAGGCAGCTTGTTAATGAAAAACTGAAGGAAGCTGAGGAAAAAATTCCAAGAGGAATTGGTACGCCCGAATTGGCTCCTGTAAGTACGGGATTAGGAGAAGTGTACCAATATATAATACATCCAAAAAAGGGAAGCGAAAGCAAATATACTGCTATGGACCTTCGAACCATGCAGGACTGGATTGTGGCCCGGCAGCTGTATGGTACTCCGGGAATTGCTGAGGTGAACAGTTTTGGTGGTCAGCTCAAACAGTATGAAGTCGCAGTGAATCCCGACAGGCTTGTGGCAATGGGTATTTCTATTCCGGAAATATTCACTGCTCTTGAAAGGAATAATGAAAATACCGGAGGTGCCTATATTGATAAAAAACCCAATGCCTATTTTATAAGGGGGGTTGGATTGATAGGCTCCTTTGAGGATATCAAAAGAATTGCTGTTAAAAATAATCCAAATGGCATCCCTATTCTTATTGGTGACGTGGCTGAAGTTCGGTTTGGAAGTGCTGTCAGGTATGGAGCCTTGACGTATAATGGACAGGTTGATGCCGTTGGAGGTGTGGTGATGATGCTCAAAGGGTCAAACAGCGCTGATGTGGTAAATCGTGTCAAGGAAAAGATGAATACGATTAAAGCATCGTTACCTGATGATGTTGTTATAGAGCCGTATCTTGATAGAACAGACCTGGTTAATCGCGCTATTTCCACCGTTGAAAAGAATCTTCTTGAAGGTGCTCTGATTGTGATTTTTGTACTGGTGTTGTTTTTGGGAAATCTTCGTGCCGGGCTTATAGTTGCATCTGCGATTCCACTATCCATGCTATTTGCCCTTGGAATGATGAATCTGTTTGGTGTGAGTGCGAATCTCATGAGTTTAGGAGCAATTGATTTTGGACTCATAGTAGACGGAGCTGTAATTATTGTGGAGAGCATTTTTCACCGAATCACGACAAGCCGATTGAAAGACAACAGGACTGAACTATCTACGGAGGAAATGAATGAAACCGTTTTGGATAGTGCTAAAAGAATGATGAAGTCCGCTGCTTTTGGACAAATGATAATTCTGATTGTTTACTTACCAATATTATCACTTGTTGGAATTGAAGGCAAAATGTTTGGTCCAATGGCGCAAACTGTATCATTTGCCATTCTTGGTGCTTTTATTCTTTCACTTACATATATTCCCATGGTATCAGCTCTTTTCCTTAGCAGAAAGATAGCACACAAAATCAATATTTCAGATAAAATGATGATGAAAATCCAGGCAGTATATTTGCCATTGCTGCAAAAAGCTATTGCTGCAAGGAAAATCGTCATTGGAACAACTGCGGTAGTTTTTATTTTCACTGTAGTGCTGTTTGCAAGAATGGGAGGTGAATTTATACCTACTTTAACAGAAGGTGATTTCGCATTTCATTGTATTCTTCCGCAAGGAACATCCTTATCTCAGAGCATAGAAACATCAATGCAGGCATCAAGAATTGTAAAACAATTTGACGAAGTAAAGATGATTGTAGGCAGAACCGGAAGTGCTGAGGTACCTACTGACCCAATGCCTCCTGAAGCAACGGATTTAATGATAATATTAAAGCAGCCGGATGAATGGAAACGTGATATAACGTATGAGGAACTGGCTCAAGAAATTATAGAAGAACTTGAAGTGATACCAGGAGTATTTTTTGAGAAAAGCCAACCCATTCAAATGCGATTTAATGAACTTATGACCGGAATCCGGCAGGATGTTGCAATTAAAATATTTGGTGAAAACATGGACACCTTGCTGTTTTACGCCAATAAAGTAAATGAGTCTATCAGCAGTGTAGAAGGAATAACACAACCCAGTGTTGAAAGGGTATCCGGATTGCCACAGATTGTTATTAATTATAACAGGTCGCAAATTGCAAATTATGGACTTGCCATTGAGGACATCAATCATATTGTAAGTACCGCATTTGCAGGAGGTGATGCAGGTGTTGTTTTTGAAAATGAGAGAAAATTTGATTTGGTTGTTCGATTAGACAGCACACACAGAAATAATATTGAAGATGTGAGTCATTTGTTCATTCCAACATCTGGAGGAAATCAAATTCCGCTATCACAAATTGCAGATATTAAGTTGGAGTTAGGGCCGGCCCAGATAAGCCGCGAAGACGGGAAACGCAGAATCGTAGTCGGGTTTAATGTGAAAGGCAGGGATGTTGAAAGCGTAGTAAAAGAAATGCAAAGTATGTTGGCGAACAAAGTTAAACTACCGGAAGGTTATTATTTTACATATGGCGGCACGTTTGAAAACCTGCAGGCGGCTTCTGCCCGTTTAATGATTGCTGTCCCGGTTGCACTTGCTCTTATTTTCATTTTGCTCTACTTCACATTCACTTCTGTCAGCCAGGCAGTAGTGATATTTACCGCAATTCCTATGGCCGCAATTGGCGGAGTGTTCGCGCTTCTGGTGAGGGATATGCCATTCAGCATATCAGCAGGAGTAGGATTTATTGCCTTGTTTGGAGTGGCAGTGTTAAATGGTATTGTATTGATTAGTACATTCAATCAGCTGCAAAAAGATGGTGTTTCTGATATGATAACAAGAATTATGGAAGGAACAAAAATTCGACTTCGTCCGGTATTGATGACTGCTGCGGTTGCTTCATTAGGATTTCTGCCGATGGCACTTTCACATGGAGCAGGGGCGGAAGTTCAGCGACCATTGGCAACTGTAGTTATCGGAGGTTTGATTTCTGCAACCTTCCTGACACTTTTTGTTTTACCATTGCTTTACCTGGTATTTTCGCCAAAGAGGGTATCAACTTCGAACAAAACAATTGTAGGATTAATCTTTGTCATTATTTCAGGATTTGCAAGCTACGATTCAAATGCACAAACTGCTTCCAGAATATTAAGTGTGGAAGACGCTATAAAAATAGCGCTTGACAGTAATTTGAATATTAAGGTCTCAAAACTTAATATGGAGGCAAGTCAAAAGCTCAAAAAATCTTTCTTTGAATTACCCAAAACTGAAGTGAGTTACCAGTATGGACAGTTCAACAGCAACAATAAGGATAACAGTATTGAGATTTCCCAGGATATTCCGTTTCCTACATACTATGGTGCTCAGTCAGGGCTGTTGAACGCACAGGTGCGGGGCAGTACATTAGATTACAAAGCCTCCGAAAATGAATTAAAGGGACTTGTGCAGGAAAACTACTTTCAATTGCAATATCTTTTATTGGCCAAAAAAAATGTAAGACAATTGGATAGTTTGTATGATGAATTTGTTCGGGTTGCAACATTGAGATACAATTCAGGTGAAACCAATTTGCTTGAGAAAATATCAGCTGAAACAAAGCGCAGTGAAATATCTATACAACTTTCAAGAATGGAAAGCGAGTATTTCGCTGCGTATAATGCTCTCAAAACCTTACTTAACATATCATTTGATTTCGAGGTGAGTGCATCATTTGAGCCCTTGCAATTATTGTCAGGTATTGATTCTTCAGCAGTACTTCAAAATCCAAACTTGTTAAAATATTATCAGGAAGCTGAAGTCGCAGATAGATACGCCAAGTTGGAAATTGCTCAAGCATTACCTGATATTAAGTTGGGATATTTTAATCAATCAATAATCGGCTTACAAAGCATCAATGGAAGTGAGACTTACTTTGACTCTGGCGACCGATTCACCGGTTTTAGCCTCGGACTCAATATTCCTTTAACATTTTTTAGTAATTCATCAAAGGCAAATTCATACAAATTACAAAGAGATGCATTAGAACTGGCTGGTGAAAACAACAAGCGAATGTTGCAAAATCAGCTTGAGCGGTCATTACAAAATTATGGTTCCAGTGTATTGCAATACGAAATGTATAAAGAGGCTTCCTCAAATTACATTGAATCCTTAATTAGTACAGCAACGCTTGGTTTTAAGAATGGCGAAATTGGCTATATGGAGTATATCAATGCCCTTGAAACAGCTGCTAACATAAAGATAAAGTACTTGCAATCTATTAATCAAATCAATCAATCTATTGTTCAAATTAACTTGTTAATCAGTAAATAAACATGCAAACCATGAAATTACATAAATATATATCACCCATGTTTCAACTAAATAATTATCCTGTATTTTTTGGAATGATTTTAAATTTCTTTGTACTGTCGGGTTGTTCTGAAAAATCTGCAAGTAATGCAGGAGAAGCAGAACATGGACATGAGGAAGAAGGTGTGCATGAGAATGCCTTGACAGCTTCTCTTACTGCAGCACAGATAAAGAGCATTGGAATTGTTTTGGGCAATATTGAAAAAAAGCAATTGACCGCTTCGCTCAGAGCAAATGGACTGTTAAAGGTTCCGAATCAGAATCGTGCAACCATTTCAACCATGGCTGATGGTGTTGTAAAGTCGATTTTAGTTCAGCCGGGAAATTCTGTTCGCATCGGACAGATTATAGCCACCTTATCCGGAACTTCTATCATTGCAATGCAGGAAGAGTATCTCGCGGTTAGTGCCAGGGTGCTGTTATCTGAGTCAGATTTTTATCGCCAGCAGGAATTACAAAAAGGTAATGCAACGTCTGCTAAAGTTTATCAACAGTCCGAGGCTGACCTGAAATCGCTCAAAGCGCGAAAATCAGGACTGCAAAAGCAATTGGAATTGGTTGGTATCAGTGTTAATGAATTGACAAGTGAAAATTTTCAATCCAGCGTCAATATTACCAGTCCGATAAACGGTGTAGTTAGTGATGTTTTAGTCAACATAGGAAGTTTTGTCGAAGCGAATAATCCAATCGCCACAATTGTGGATAATTCTCAGCTTCACCTTGATTTGTATGTGTATGAGAAGGATTTATCAAAACTCAAAGAAGGTCAGACTATTCATTTTACACTAACAAATAACCCCGGAAAAGAATATGATGCAAAGATTTATGCCATAAGCAACACATTTGAATCAAATTCAAAAGCTGTATCTGTACACGCACAGGTTTTGGGTGATAAATCCGGTTTAATTGATGGAATGAGTATAACTGCAATAGTGAGCTTAAGCGAAACAGCCGTTGATGCAGTTCCAACGGAATCGATTGTTAGTTTTGAAGGACAGGATTTTATTTTCGTAGTTTCTGATGCTCATAATGAAGAAGAACATCATGGTGATGGGGATGGGCATAATCACGACGAACATGGGCACGAACACAAAGACTCAGAAATTTCTGATAAAAAAATGACACATGAACATGAAGACGGTGAATCGCATGCTGAACATAGCGATTCAGAAGAAGTGCATGAAACTAATGTAACTTCTGCCGGCATGCTCACTTTTGAACGGATTCCTGTGGCCAAAGGCACAACCGATATTGGCTACTCGGAAATTACTTTATTGAAGGATATTCCGGCGAATGCCCAAATAGTTACAAAAGGTGCATTTTTCGTGCTGGGTAAAATGACCAATGCTGGTGAAGGTCATGAGCATTGAAAATTAATGAATTACATTCAAATTGACTCATGAAGTTGAATACATTGATGCCAAAGGCATTAGAAGCATTCTATAACCTGGAATTATCAAATGCCGAAGCCGCTTTTAAGATGAAGCACTATCAACAGAGCTGGAGACATCTTGAGCGCGCGCATATTTTAGGCCAGCCATATCCGATAGCCCATTCAATGGTGCATTGGAGAATGCTTCTTTTCGGCATTAAAACAAAAAACATTTCTGAAATTATCGGGCAAATTCCCCGACTCCTATTTGGAGGAGTAAAATCGTTTGTTGGAAAAATACCAGTTGGAAATACCGGAGGAGCCAATGTTCCTCCATTGAAGCCTATGGATATTCCAGACGATTTGATACAAATAATTAATAATTATAAATAATGAGACTTCCTCTTAAAGACAAGAAATTTATTTTTCTGTTAGTGGCAATTTTGGTAGTTGTTACACTTGAAATATTTTCCATTTTTGGAATTGATATGCCAATGCCATATGCACCTTTCATTTATGTTGCTTTTATATTGGCAATTGGACATAAAGTTATTTGGAATGGCTTTCAGGCACTATTTAGGTTGAATTTCAGCAGCATCAACTTATTAATGGTTATTGCTGTTGTTGGAGCGTTTTATCTGGGAGAATACCCTGAGGCTGCGGTTGTAATTGTTTTATATGTATTAGGTGAACGCCTGGAAGATATAGGAATAGCAAATAGTAAGTCAGCATTGGATGATTTGGTTTCAAAATCTCCTAAAACAGCTTTCATTAAAGCATCTGGAATTGATGTCCCAATTGATAAGATTGAGATAGGCACAATTATTCAGGTTAAACCTCATGATATGATTCCGCTTGATGGAATTATTGAATACGGCGAATCCGCAGTTGATGAAGCTGCAATCACCGGTGAACCTATACCTAAAGATAAGCACAAGGGAGATTTGGTTTTTGCCGGTACACTTAACAAAAGTGGTTTTATTGAAATCAAGACCACTAAACTTTCCACTGACACTACTTTTTCCAAAATAATAAAATTAACATTTGAGGTCAGTGCGAATAAAAGTAAAACGCAAAAGTTTATTCAACAATTTGCCAAAATATATACTCCTTCAGTTATAGTTTTAGCTGCATTGTTATTTGTAGTACCTGTTTTCTTGTTAAATAAAGATATGAATCACTGGCTTGAACAGGCTATTACCTTATTAGTAATTGCTTGTCCATGTGCGCTTGTTATATCAACACCGGTAGCTATCTATGCAGCTATTGGAAATGCCTCTTCAAAAGGAGTATTAATTAAAGGTGGGAAATATTTGGAATTATTGGCGGGTGTTAACGCAATATGTCTTGATAAAACAAGGACTATTACATTTGGTAATCCTGTGGTTTCAGATGTAATTCCTCTCAATGGGACCAGTCGAGAAGAATTATTGGCATGTGCAGCAGGTGCTGAAGTATTTAGCGAGCACCCGCTTGCACAGGCCATTGTAGATGCTGCAAAAAATGCAGGATATAAAATTCATGCTGCCGAAAAATTCGAAAGCATTATAGGCAAAGGAGCTATAGCAAAATGTCTTGTTTGTGAGGATGAAACAATTCTCATAGGAAAGCTTCAATTTATTGGCGAAAGCCAGCCCATCACCAACGATGCCGAACAAATAGTCAAAAAACTCTCTGAGCAAGGCAAAACAAGTGTCGTAGTAAGTTTTGGAAATGGGGTTGCAGGAATTATTGGCTTAATGGATGAAATTAAACCAGATAGTGCCGAGGCCATCAAGGAATTCAGGATTATGGGAATTGAACCGATTATGTTAACCGGGGATAGCATTTTATCAGCCAACTATGTTGCAGATATTGTTCACATTAAAGAAATATTTGGAGGCCTTCTTCCTGAAGATAAAGCAGCTCGAATCAAAGAATCCATTTTAAAATATAAAAGCGTTGCAATGGTAGGAGATGGAATCAATGATGCGCCCGCCTTAGCTCAATCAACTGTTGGTATAGCCATGGGAGCCGCAGGCAGTGATACTGCTATTGAAACCGCTAACATCGCTTTAATGAACGATAAACTGTCGCTCATTCCTTTTCTTATACGATTATCCAAATCAACATTATTCAGAATAAAAATGAATACCATCGGAGCTATATCAATCAAGGTGCTCTTTATATTATTGGCATTCATGGGATATGGAAATTTGGTGATGGCTATTGCAGCTGATGTGGGCGTTACCTTGATTGTGATATTGATAAGTCTGAACTTAATGAAGTTTGAATCTTAAATTTTTAATGGAAAAGTGCAAAATATTTCGTATCTTCACGGTAATGGAAAATTTTAGTTCAAGTCTGCCATTTGGAAAGAAATCAAAATCAGTTTTGGCATCCAAAGGACCTTTTTCTCAAAATACCGGTACAGAAGTGCATATCGCTTCACCTGGCGCTTCACCGCTCATACTCGGTTCCATGTACTAATCGCCAAATCAATAACTTATGCAAGGTTGTCCGGAGTCTGCTCGCGACCTCGGTTAGAAAAAGCCGTTTCAACTTTGTTGAAACGGCTTTTTCGTTGACTTGGTCGCTATGCTCCCTGTTAAGTTGGTCGCTATGCTCCCTGTTAAGTTGGTCGCTTCGCTCCGGTGTTTTATTTGGTTCGCTTTGCTCACTGTGTTTGAGTGGTTCGCTTCGGCGCTAGAGTTGGTTGGTTTCCCATTTTGACTTCAAGTTGTTAATTTTACATTAGAAGAATTTAGTAACCATGGACAACTCAAGAATCTACAAAATGTCTTTTGCAGGAGTATATCCGATGTATATTCAGAAAGCTGAGAAAAAGGGACGGACCAAAGAGGAAGTTGATGCTATTATTTTCTGGCTTACTGGATACAACGAAAAATCGCTGCAAAAACAAATCGATAAGAAAACCAATTTTGAAACCTTTTTTGCCGAAGCACCCCAACTTAACCCGAATGTTTCCAAAATAACCGGTGTTATTTGTGGTTATCGTGTTGAAGAAATTGAAGATAAACTGGTGCAGAAAGTCAGGTACCTTGATAAGTTGATTGATGAACTGGCGAAAGGCAAAACCATGGAAAAGATTTTGAGGAGCTGATGGTTGTTTGGTAATGCAATTAATTGCCCTTTATTTTCACAAATGTTAACTATCTGGAAAAAATGTTTAATTTTATCTTTAAAATTAAGCTTATGAAAACAACCTTTCCTGAATTCGGCAATTTTCTGAAAATATTTTTGCTTATCGCATTTTTGAATATCTCCACTAACAACCTAAATGCGCAATCGAGTTTCGATATGAGGATTGATAATGCAATTGGAAGTACTTCTGCATTTTCCTGGGCCGACAACATAGTGCCTTGTGTCGATGGAGGTTATTTTTTAACAGGATTATATTTTGCAGGTTATTATATTATTAAAACGGATGATGCAGGTACCATTGAATGGAGCAAAAGCTTGCCAATGAATAATCCGGTAGATCTTTTCCCATCAGAAATAATTGCAACACATGACAGTGGCTTTTATTTTATGAGTAATTTAGTAGATGGTATGTTCGGGACATACATTTATCCAACCATTTTTAAGTCTGATAAATTTGGCAATTTTCAAAAGGCAAAATATACACCCTTCAATATGTTTGGAACTATTGGCCATAATTTTGATTTTGGCGATGTTGATAGTGTCACCAATGAATTGTTGCTTCATGGTACCTATTATATCTACAATGGTTCAAATGGTGCTTGTTGTTATGAGCATTTTGCATTTAAACTCGATACTGCACTAAACATCCAGTTTATTACCCGTCTCGATAATTCTATTCCAGGAAAATATTTGAGGAATGACCCAACCATAAAACAAGTTAGAATAAATAATCAGTTAGCTGGTTATCTTGCAACAGGATTGGTTGATGTTGGAACTAGCCCCAGGAATTCTATTATTAATTTTTTAGATACTTCAGGTAATTTGGTGTGGACCAGAGAATATACTGGAGTGAGCATAAGTGACTTCGTGCAGGTTGACAGTAGTTTTTATTTTATTTCTAATCACCCAACACCCACTGCTACTATTTCTACAATTGTAAAAACAGATCTTACAGGAAATATTATTTTCAGCAAGGAATTCCAGGGGGTAGAACCAATCAGAACGGAAAGCATTGATTTATCTTCAGATAGTATGCTACTGATTTCCGGACAATATAGAAGTTTAGTTGCGGGGCCCTTTTCAACTTTGATTCTTAAAGCGGATCTTGATTTGGATAGTATAACAGCTATGGAAGGAGTATTGCCTACACCTACCCATTGGATAAAAAGCACCCCTGTCGAAAATTCTGCCGGAACTTTTTTGATCTCCAGAGTTCAGATGTACGGGAACTCAAGAAAAGCGATTCATGAAAAAGTTGAATTTGATAACCCTTTGTGTAATTACAACATTATTCCTGTTACTACAATTCCTTTAACATTAACGGATACTATTCGGAGCTTTACAAATGTGCCTTACCTAATAAATAGCTATGACACAATTCAGGCATTCATTCCGGAAAATTTTGCATTTAGCAGCCCTTGTCTGACATTAGATATAGAGGATTTGAATGGTAATCCTGATATTAATCTCCTGAATGTAAATCCCAATCCAGCCAGTGACTACATTGAGCTATCACTTGATGAAACTGAGAATTCTTCTCAAGTAACAATTTATAACATCACCGGCGAAGCTGTTGGTAAATTTGAAATGGTCGGGAACATTAGAATAATTCCTATAGCCGATTTGTCACAGGGTATTTATTTTGTGAATGTGATAACAGAAAAACAGCAATTTAATGCTAAGTTTATTAAGCTTTGATTTTGATGGGGATGAATTAAGCCAATGCTTCTTTTTCAGGGACTTGGTCGGTTTCAACTCTGCACTAACATTTGCAAGCCACTGATAATGAATAGTATGTGAATTGAAGCCGCATTGATTTGGTAGTCTGGAACTAAACTTTTACTTTAGTACTAACCAGACAACTAACCACAAGTCTATCATGCTATTCATCAGGTTCAAATATTTCATTATTTGTTTGTTTGTAGCAGTGTTACTTCCTTTTTATGGAGTTACACAAAACCTGGTTAATAATCCCAGCTTCGAAGACACAGTAAGTTGTCCAACGAATGAACATCAGCTATGGCGTACAAATGGTTGGTACACGGTTAATCAGACTCCTGACTATTTTAATTCCTGTACCGATAATGCAGATATTGATGTGCCGGTAAATTATTTTGGAAACACTATTCCTGCAGATGGAAATGCATATGTTGGTTTGGTTTCGTATGTGAGTACGACTCCTGATTTTAGAGAAATTATAGGTACCGAACTTAAACAACCATTGGTGCCCGGGACGAGATATTATATTTCTGCCTGTATTATCAGACCTGATACTTCCATTGCCGATTGTGTAGTAAATAAATTTGGATTCAAATTCTCAAATACTTTTTTGCCTTCAACTTCTGTAGTCGATAATTATTCGCACTTTAACACCGATTCAATTTTCCGTGATAAAAATGATTGGGCAACAATTAAAGGAAGCTTTGTTGCAGACTCTGCTTATTCATTCTTGTTTATTGGCAATTTTTATACTGATGCCGATGTTAATGTTTCAGATTGTTCAACTCCGGCAGGTTATCACTTCGCCTATAATTTTATTGACATGATTTGTGTTTCTGCTGATTCCTCAAAGTTAAATTACTCCTGTAATGCTACTGTTGGGTTTTCTGATGAGGTATCAGCAAGTGAATTCAAAATTTCTCCAAATCCTTTCAATGAATTTATTTCACTTCAATTTGGTAAATCATCCTCATATACTTTTGTAATTTCAGATGTTTCCGGTAAGGTTGTAGTTAGTCAGGATTATGAAGGTAATGCTGTGATTGAAACAAATCATCTTCCCAAAGGCATTTATTTTTATAAAATGGTTGATGATAACGGAAAGTATAAAATGGGAAAGCTTGTAAAGACGCTTTAATGTTCAAAATCAGGTTAGGATAAAGATATTTACACAGAGGGGAAAGATATTGCCATCAAAACCATAATTTTCCCGAGAATATTTTTTGTCAATGTTTTTGATACAGCTTCTCCAACCGAATTTACCTGAAGTTTCTGGTAGAGCTTTTTAATATGTGAATGGACTGTTTCATAGCTAACGTTTAGTTCTGAAGCAATCATTTTATACGATTTTCCTTTCACCAATAAATTCAAAACATCGTATTCTCTGCTACTCAATTGTAACGTATCGTCTTCTGATGATGGCTTTGATGGGGGATGGATTTTAGAGAATTTATTCAATACTTTTCGTGCGATTACCGGAGTCATAGGTGCGCCGCCCTGATGTACTTCTTCGATTTGTGATATAAGTGATTCCATGCTCGCGTTTTTTAAAACATAGCCATTGGCACCTGCACAAATAGAGTTGAAAACTTTTTCATCATCTTCGAAGCCTGTGAGCATTAAAACAGGTAGTTCGGGATATTTCACCCGCAGTTTCGTGACACCTTCAATGCCATTTACTCCCGGCATATCAATATCCATAATGACTACGTCAGGCTTGGTAGAGGCAATATCTTTCAGCAAATTATCGTAATTTTCAAACGAATCCACTATTTCCATGGTGTCAGTAGTGGAAAGCAGTAACTTAACCGATTCCCTAACATTCTTATTGTCATCGAATATTATTACACGAAGCTTTGGGGTTTTCATGATTCAATTTTAAGCAATATTAATCACCACCTCTATTCTTTACAATCACCAGTATTGGTTAAATTCTGCTACAGGGTAATAGTAATAGTTGTTCCCTGTGAATCACTGGTTTGTATCGCAAACACACCGCCAATTTCTTCGGCCCGTTTACGCATATTTTGTATGCCATTTCCGTTGTAAGCTTTGTTTTCTGTTATCACTATCCCTTTTCCGTTATCGCTAAATTTCATTTGCAAATGGTTGTCTTTTTTGGAAAAGGTAATGTGAACTTCCGAACTTTCCGCATATTTTATAGTGTTATGCAGCGATTCTTTAAAGATCAGAAACAAATTTTTTCGATGATCCATTTTAAGATGCATATTTAGAAGATGATCAGGACAATTGATGGTAAAGGAAATCCCGGCAACTCCCAAGACCGAAGCAGCATAGCTTTCCATCCGGTAATATAAATCACTTAATGCATCATTTTCCGGTTTAACCGCCCAAACCGTATCACTGGTTTTGTCTATTATTTCCCGCGACCCGGAAGCAATTTTCTCTAATATGTTTGTAACATCTTCATTTGATTCCCCCTTCAATTTGGAATGTGCTACCTGGCTGTATAAATGGATACTTCCCAATGTAGATCCAATATCATCATGCAGATCTCTTGCAATCTTATTCCGGACCTCCTGTAATTTCAATATCTGTCGGATACGATACTTATACAATCCAAAAATAGAGAGGCCTGATATAAGTATTAGAAGTGAATAGAAATACCATGTTTTATAAAAAGGAGGAACTACAGTAATTTGATAGTATGCTATTTCACTTTCTATTCCATCGCTGTTTGTTGCCTTGAACCGGAAATTATATGACCCCGGAGGTAAGCTTGTATAGGAAACTAATGGGTTCGAAGCGTTATTTCGCCATTCGTCATCTATACCCTCCAACTGGTACTGAAATGTTGTTTGATCATTGAAGGAGAAGCAGTTTGCTGAAAGATATAATTTAACGAAATTTTTATTTGCAGGAAGAACAAGTTCCTGATTGAGCAAAGAGTCGGATGATTGATCCATAACCCACAACCTCGTAATATGTACTTTAGGCTTTTCAAAATTGGCAAGCATCGAATCGGGATTGAATACAATATATCCACTATTGAAGCCGGCTGATAAACTTCGGTTATCATTTTCAAAAAAATGACCTGAGACTCCATTGGGAATACCGTGACTCCGATCATATCGCTTGTAGCGATTTTTATCCGGATCATATTGTAAAATTCCGGATGCAGTTATTATCCATAAATTGCCATTATTGTCTTTATTTATACCTTGTAATGATTGATAGTTTCCGGGTATGATGGTAAAGTGTCCGCTCGTTGATTCAGGGTTGAATTTCATTAATCCTGATCCCTGAGAAGTAACCCAAAAAGTTCCATCCCTATTTTCAAGCATGTCGAAAATATTATTAACAGGTGTTGTAAGTTTGTTGTCTGTAAAGGTAACCCAGCTTTTCAACTCAGGAATTGAATTTTGACTATCCAACGAATCCTGCAAATCGACTTCCATTGGAATTAATTGTTGAATTCCCTTGGTGACACCACATAGCCATATTCTGTTTTTGGAATCAATATAAATTTTTCGAACCAGGTTGTCGAGATAATCACTCTTCTTTAATGACTGAAGCTTAAATGGTAATCCAACATCTTTTTTATCAGGATCAACTATCGCAAGTATGTGACCATAAATGGAAGCAATTAAGTAGGATTTATCAGAGCTTTTGAACTCTGCAATACTGTTAATGGTGGATGCATAAATGGAAAAGAAACTAAATGTCTCATAACTTACCAGTCTATTCATTTTAATCAACGACATGTTCAAAGTATCAAGCTCAAAAAGTGTTTTGTTGGTGCCCACAAAAATTTTATTATCAGAAGTCTGAAATATTTCAGTTAACTGCAAGGGAGATTTTTCATATATAAATTCTTTATGAGTGAAGCTGGAACTCATTTTATCTTTATAAAAAAGTCCGCAATCACCAGCCACAATTTCGATACCACCCGGAGTAGTACACTTGCCATGAATGTGACAGGTAATGGTATTTTTGGGAACCGGTAAGTAGGTAATATCGAATTGGTTTTGTGTAGGATCGTATAAATATAGCCCCGACATAGTTGCAATCCAAATCCGGTTAAAGTCATCTTTGAAAATGGCATTCACCCTCGTAGTTACAGGTATCGAGAACCGGAAATTATCTTTAAATGAATTTTTGCTCCGATCAAAAAGGATAAGTCCTGCGAGTTTAGTGCCAATCCAGAGTGTACCTGACGGATCTTCGTTTATAGCATAAATTTCATCGCCTGAATTGTTCAGCTTCTCCGATTTGTCGAAAAAATATTGTTGCTTGTAATTTAATTCCAGATCTAACCGGTGAAGCGCATTATTCCAGGCGCCGACCCACACCGAAGAATCCTTTGCAATATAGATGGTGTTAATGGTAGATGCACTATAAAATCTTACTGAATCGGGTTGTGTTTTCCTGATAATGGTATAAATGGATCTGGCAATAGTACCTGCATAAATATCTTTACCCGTAGGCAGCAATGCATAGCAGGATCGGGCGGAATCAACTGTATTATATTTGTGATTTTCCAGCGACATATAACCTGATCCGCCATTGTTGAATCCAATCCACAATCTGTTTCTGAATTTGTCGTATGCAATGGTGTTAATAGCATTGGATGGAAACCCCGACCTGTACTTATTGTATGATTTAAATCTTCCACTCCTAAAATCATAAGAAGCTAATCCACTCGATGCTGTACCAATCCATAATATGGAATCAGCATCAACAGCCAGACTGGTTATGCTGTTAGCACAAATGGAATTTGTATCATTGCTGATGTGTTTGAAGATATGAAATTCATGACCATCATAGCGGTTTAATCCGTCTTTTGTTCCTATCCACATAAAGCCGTTATGATCCCTGGTAATACTTGTTACCTGATTATCGGATAACCCCTGTTCCGCGGAATAGTGCTTTAAGTTTAAAATTTTCTCTTGTGCTGAAGCTTCGTTAAAGCAACTAAAAAGCAGGAATGCTGAAATCAGCAATCTGACATGTGTTAAATTTGAAACGAGTTGAAATATGGACAGAAGGATATTCACAAATACATCTTTTCTTCGCTAAGATAAGAATAGATGTGGAATTGTCAATTTCCTGACTTAAACTACTGATTATTCAACTGTTTACATCTGGTTTATTAATTGATAATAACCTTTTTCGTTACCAGAGAAGTGCCATCAGTAATTCGCAAAACATAAATGCCTTTCACCGGACTCTGAATATTAAAAGAAGCAGAATTTTGTCCTTCGTTTACAGAAATTTGCTGGCTGATAATTTCTCTTCCCTGCATATCATTTAAGGTGACAGTAGCCGAGCCGGCTATAGCCGATGATATCTGTAAATCAAAATTACCATTTCCTGGATTCGGTATAATGTTGATGTTTGTTTCAGCTTCTTTCAGAAATGATAAGTTAGAAGGATTTACCAGCAAGGTGGTAAATGTTTGCTTCGTCCCCCAAGGTGAAATATTTCCACTTGCAGCATCACAAACTGCTCGCACACTCCAGTCGTATGATGTGTTTGCAAGCAATCCTGTTAATTGATAGGTGTTTGAAGTCAATCCCGTTATAGTTGTCCATGTTGTTGATGAAGACGGCTTGATCCTTACATCAAAAGTTGAATAGCATTTTGTAGGATTCCACTTTAAGAAGGCAGATTTTTTAGTGATATATTTTGTTCTGCGACCACCCGGTGAAACGCAAATAACCGGATTCAAACAATCTTGCAACAAACTTACAGACGCATCGGCACTAAGCTGATTTTGCATTGCATACCATTCCTGACATTGATCTTTCAAACGAAAGTTTAACCAGGGAATTAAATACTGGTTTACTTTACCTTGTTGCGTGGCACGACTAATAGTGGGTGATGGACTACAGGTTAATTCACCAAATGAACAATTGAAATTCTGATTAGCAAATTGACAATGACTACCTCCCAGAATATTGATGTAGCTTTTGCAATCGGAGCCGGTGTTATTATAAATGAGCTGACTATGTTGTGCAGCCGGTGTAACACAATCGTTTCCTCCTGCAAAAATTAGTGCAGGAATTGTAATTGCAGCAGCAGCGCCCGAGGCTGATGGGTTCGTCTCTGCGGGAGCTAATCCTGCAATCGCAGTGATGGTTGGTAAGTATTGTACAGCAAGAAAAGATGCTCCTCCTCCCATAGAGTGACCCATAACACAGGAAGTAGCCGACACTTTACCGTTAAATAAATTCCCGGAAGTATTACCTGCAGTTTGCAAGGAACTGATCACGAAAGCCAGATCACGCCCGAATGCATCATGGTCGGGTAGTATGCTGCCTTCGGTTTTAGGAAGTGCAACAATATAACCTTCAGGAACCAATGCCGACCAAATATTATCGTATGCAGCAGTCGTCATCACAAAACCATGTCCAAAAGAAATTACCGGAAACTTTATACCCGTACCTGCCACAGGGGTATTGGTTCCGGCGGCTGTGGCCGGATAATACACCGTTGTTTCGATAGCACGATTCCCGCGTGACGGATCAGTAAATGTTATCGTAGTTGAACCTATTGCATAATTTTGTGCATTAACTCCCGCACAAGCAAGCAGTAATCCAATGGAAAGTAGAAGTGTTTTCATATGACTCAATTTGAGTCTCATGAAACAAATGATATGGGCAATAAGTTTAATGCAATCTGGCTTTCTTTTTAAAAAGCTGACATTCAGGCAGGACTTAACTTAATGGGAAAGTTAAATCAAATTTCACGCTCGTACTCCCAGGCATTGTAAAGCTCATTTAAAAAGAGATTCTCTCTCTTCGAAATCTGCCTATCGGCCGCAACCAGTCTGGTAGCCATATCCAAAAAGTGATTCCGCTGATCTAAAGTGGAATCCATGTAAAAGTCATTCATTGCTGTGTTGAAATGAAGCGCATAGTCTTCGCTTTTCATAGCAGAAATTATATCCATTTCAGATTCAAGATCGGGAAGTTGTCCCAGATTCTCTTCCATGAACTGACGTATTATTTTATCTTCTTTTCCATTAAATCTGCCATCCACTGCAGAAAGGATCATCAACATGTGATAACCTGCTACTGAACGGCTCATTGGTGAACTCATAGGTGTTGGTGCTCTTAATTCGCCCGACTAAATTAATAAAAGAAAGGAAACGCAAGGTGAAATTGATGTAATTCACAGATATTCAACAGGTTAGATGCTTTTATGTTTTAAAATCCTTTAAAATTTTGTAATATATTGAAACATAGCCACTTGTTTATTTTTGAAGTATTGTAACCGTTTCAACAGGCTGCGTACAAGGGTAATGAAATGCGCGGAAAAGTCTCCCCAAACTAGGGTGGTTTCTACGGTTTTAATTTGCAAGTAATTAACAACCAATTGATTAACATTGAGCTAACACTCGTGAGTTGCTGCATTAAGGCAAACAGGTTGGGCTAGCATGTAATTAACCATCAATTAACAGTATTTGAAATATGGTTTTCTTAAAAAACAGAGCATTTAAACTCGACAAACGGATCTACCTGGTGTTTGCCTTGGTAGTTTGTATTGCAGTTGCCAATGCATTGCTGAGCACTTCAAAAATCAGAAACAATAAGAATACCATATTCGAGATTACCACATTTACGAATCCAACATTAGAGAGTCTGGAAGAATTCAACATGCTGGTAACGCGTTCCCGCATGTTTATTACAAACTGGGTTTATCTACCAAATAATGAAACCGACAAAGAACAATTAGTTCAGTTTAATAAAGTCAATTA
This sequence comes from Bacteroidia bacterium, assembly GCA_016788065.1. Lineage (GTDB taxonomy): Bacteria > Bacteroidota > Bacteroidia > AKYH767-A > OLB10 > JADKJB01. Next base: position 48,778 of record JAEUTI010000026.1, read on the forward strand.
TCCGAAACTTAAAAGCAGGTTAACGGGATTATCTACCGGATGGAGATCTTCCGAGAATGTTGAGCACATGGATAAGTTGTTCAAAGATTATGAGGAAGTGATTCGTGAACAAGAAAAAATTATGAAGAGTCTGGTGGAGTTCGATGACTACCAGGACCCCATGAAGAAATATCTTGCTGAAGAGCAATTGGAGAGTGAAATTATTCCTCGTACGAATAAAATTCTGGGCAATCTGCGCACCATTATTAAGCTTAAAAAGGATGAAGCAAAAATTATGCAGGACCACATGGTTCAGGATAATGATCATTTGCTGGTAATTGTTTTTTCTCTTGCGGTGCTCATAGTTTTGTCGGTAATGGCTGCCGGTATTTACATGATGAAAAAAATCATCATCCCTTTAGTTAGTGTAAAAGAGATTATGCTTCGAATGAGTAAAGGGGAACTTCCGGATGTGAATCTGAATTACGACAACAATGCACTTGCAGAAATGACAAATGCACTTGCTCAATTGCGTGATGGTTTACAACGTACATCCACCTTTGCGGGAGAAATAGGGAAGTCCAATTTTAATGCTTCATTTGCTCCTTTAAGTGAGAAGGATGTACTTGGAAGTGCATTATTGGAAATGCGTAACAAATTAAAAAATGCAGCAGAAAGTGATGCTGTCAGAAACTGGATCTCAGAAGGGTTTGCCAAAATTTCAAATATCCTTCACCGGAATACTGATGACATCAGAAGTGTTTCCAATGAATTAATCAGCGATCTGGTCATGTATGTGGAAGCACAACAAGGTGTTGTGTATTTGGTAAATGATGAGAATGAAAAGGATGTATTTATTGAACCTGTTTCATTTTTTGCACCCGGAAGAACGGAATTGAATTTAAAGCGAATTGATTTTAAAGAAGGTGTTGTTGGACAGGTAATTTTTACTAACCGACGCATCCATTTGCAAAATGTTAAAGAAACCATTCCGCCAATTGAAACTGGTGTAGCAAAAATTGCAGTTTGCGATGTTTTCGTGATGCCTTTGTTTGCAGCGGGTCGGGTGGTAGGTGCTGTCGAGATAAAGTCTGCGCAGCCCCTTACTGTTAAGATGCGTGAATTTATTGAGCGTGTTGCTGAACCTATAGCATCCAATATTCTGAACCTTAAGGCAAATTTGCTAACCCGGAAATTACTGGAAGAATCGCAGCTAAAAACCAGAGAACTTGCACAACAGGATGATGAATTGCGTCAGATTAACAATGAACTGATGGTTCAATCGGGTCGCCTCAAGCAATCGGAATCAGCTCTCAGAAAGCAGCAGGAAACCATGCAAAAAGTAAATGCTGAATTGGAAGCAAAAGCGTTGCTGCTGGAAGAAAAAAATATGACCATTGAAGATGCTCATAAAGCACTTGCATTTAAAGCCGATCAGCTTGAAAGAAGCAGTAAATATAAATCCGATTTCCTTGCAAATATGTCGCATGAGTTGCGCACTCCACTTAATAGTGTATTAATTCTCGCTAAACTGTTAAGTGAAAACCGTACCGGTAATATGAATCCAAAGCAGATTGAACACGCGAAGGTAATTCATAAATCGGGCAGCGACTTACTCGTTATTATTAATGATATTCTTGACCTTTCTAAAATTGAAGCCGGTAAACTGGAGCTTATTAAAGAGCCTACAGCATTGACAGAAATTGTTGGAAATATGGAGCAACTTTTCAGAGAAGTTTCAGTCGATAAGCACATATCATTCAAGACAGAAATTGACAGCTCCCTGAAAGATGTTATTCATACTGATCGGGTCAGAATAGAACAAGTGCTGAAGAATCTCTTGTCTAATGCTTTCAAGTTTACTCCAGCAACCGGAACTGTAACATTTAAGGTTACGAAGGCTGCTCCCACTGTTTCATTCCGGAATGAAAAACTTCAGAACAGTAAATCTGTTTTGTGCTTCTCTGTTACAGATACCGGTATAGGTGTGCCTGAAGAAAAGCAAAAACTGATATTCGAAGCTTTCAATCAGGCCGATACCTCAATTACCAGAAAATATGGTGGGACAGGTCTCGGATTGGCAATCAGCAGGCAACTAACTGCTTTATTGGGTGGTGATATTGTGCTTGATAGTATTGAAAACAAAGGATCAACTTTTAGTATTTATCTTCCACAATATGATGATGCAACTCCGGCTATAATTGGTGATGTGGTCCGGACTGTTAAGTCACAGCCGGTTAACTATGATAATGCGCGGCAGGTTGTAATTTTTGCTGCCGATGATGCGAATGTGGAACCATGGAGAAATTTACTTGCCATTGAGAATTTTAAAGTAATGGCCTTCTCGGTTCCTGATGATCTTGGTTCGGGACGGGAGGTGGCCCTTGTAATTATAGATCAGACACTTTCAGATAAAGAGTTTATCAGTATGGTGCACATGATTAAAGGAATGAATGCAACGAAAAATGCTGCAATAATTTCACGTTCTGTTTCCGAGTATGTCCCTGCAGAAATAGCATCTGAAATCATTTTCCACACCACCGCTCCTGTTAATCAGTCTCTGGTTTCTCAAATTCTTTCAAAGGTTTATGCGAATGAATATGCATTGACAGGTAACTCACCTGATTTACATGTTAGTGAACCAGCGGTTAAAGAAGTAATTCCTGTATTTAATATGCCACCTGCCCGAAACAAAGATTCGGTTTCATTGCAAGGCAAAAAAGTTTTAATTGCTGATGATGATATGCGAAACATTTATTCGCTATCAACATTATTTGAAAACGAAGGTGCTACGGTTGTTTTTGCAATGGATGGGCTTGAAGCTTTGCAATGCCTGAAGGAAAATCCGGGTATTGATCTTATTCTAATGGATATTATGATGCCAAATATGGATGGTTTGCAGGCAATGCAGGAAATCAGAAAAATAAATGCTTTTGTTCATTTGCCAATAATAGCTGTCACAGCCAAAGCTATGCGCGACGATCGGGAAATATGTATTCGGGCCGGTGCTTCTGAATATATAACAAAACCCGTAAACTCCGAGCTACTCATGAATCATGCATATTCATTACTAAAACTTAATCCCTAATTCTCAATCCTTAATCCTTAATCCTTAATCCTTAATCCTTAATTCTTAATCCTTAATCCTTCCTCTGCCACATGGAACTGCAATCATCACCTGTAAAAAATGTTGTAAAAAAGCAGGTACTAAATCTGCTGCTTGTCGACGACAGACCTGAGAATTTATTGACGCTTGAGAGTATTCTGGAGCGTGATGACAGACATATTATCAAGGCTTCTGGTGGAAATGAAGCATTAAGGATAGCCATTAAAGAAGAAATTGCTCTGGTATTGCTCGATATTCAGATGCCGGACATAGACGGAGTTGAGGTTGCACGCTTATTAAGATCAAATAAAAAGACCCGACATATTCCAATTATTTTTGTTTCCGCTGTCAGTAAAAGTGAGCGACCTTCCTTAGAGGAATTCGAAGAAGGTACTATTGATTGTTTGGGTAAACCACTCAATCTGGATGAAACTAAATACAAAGTTGCAGCCTATGAAAGAATGTACAGGTTGCAGAATGATCTGGGATTGATGAAAGCGTCGTATGATCAAATAAAAGCTCAGTTGGAGCAGTTTGTTTATATTGTATCCCACGATTTAAAAGCTCCTATTCGTGCTATCGATAATTTATGTAACTGGATTGCTGATGATTTAGGCGGACAAGCCGATGCCAATACATCTGAGAATATTTCTTTGATGCGAAGCAGGGTAAACCGAATGTCGAGTTTATTGGATGGTGTGTTAGAATTTTCCCGTGTTGGAAGAATTTCAGATGAAGATGCTCCATTGGATATTACACAGATGGTTCATGGAATTTTTGAAGCTATTGCGCCCCCAAAAGGATTTACAATTCAAGCGAATGAACTTCCGGTAATTCAGGCAAGTCAGATAAAATTTTATAAGATATTTCACAACCTGATAAGTAACGCAGTGATTCATCATCATGATCCTGAAAATGGATTGATTTCTGTTTCTGCCATCAAGCAAGAGGACGCAATTATTTTTAAGGTTACCGATAATGGTCCCGGTATCAAGCCACAATATTATGATAAGGTTTTTGAACTTTTTGCAACATTGAAATCAAAAGATGAAAAAGAAACTACCGGCGTGGGACTGGCTGTGGTTAAAAAGATTGTTGAAGATTTTGGTCAGAAAATCTGGATTGAAAGTAATGAATCTTCACAGATTTCATTTTGTTTTAGTTATCCAATGAAATCTTCATAAACTATATGAAGAACTTCTTTGCACTTCTTACCAGGAAGAAATTGTATAATCTGATACCGGAAGATCAACCGGTTTCCAGACAACAATTTGTGCTGTTTCGTATATTTTCTTTTACAGGTGCTTTTGTATGTATTGGTGTTTCAGCCAAAATGCTGCTTACCATCGATAATGCCGGATATCTTCCCTGGATGATTCTTGCCCTTTGCGCGGTAATGCTTATTAATTTCTACAGCATTCAGACTCAGGCTGGCTTAAGAAAAGCTTATTTAATTATGCTTGGCTCTGCCGTTGCTTTATTGCACCTTGTATCTTATTCATGCGGAGGAATCCGAACGGCAGGTACATTGTATTTTGGTGTAATTATTTTGTATGCGTACATGTTGCTTGGAAGAAAGTCAGGTAAAGCATTTACAATTGTTGTAATTACACATGTTGCTTATCTCTTTATTGTTTCAACATTCACCGACTGGACCAGCTTTGATTTTTTTAAGAATGATATAACTTTAATTAATGAAGATTTTCTTGTTAATGCAATAATGTCTTTTTTCCTGATTGCAGTTCAGGGAAACTATTTACAGAGTAATAAAAATGAAGTAATTCAGGACCTTGACAAAAAGCGAATCCTTCTGGAAGAGAAGAACAGAATTCTGGAGGAAAAGAATGAATTACTGAATACTTATTCGCACAATCTCGAGAAAACCAACGCTGAACTTCGTAAGTTCGCTTCGGTAGCAGCTCATGATCTGAAAGCTCCACTGCGTGCAATTGGAAGTCTGACCGGTTTTATTGAGGATGAAGAGCAACAATTTAAAGGAGAGCAAACACAACAGTATTTTAATCTGATTAAAACCAGAGTGAACAGAATGGATCAGTTGCTGGATGCCTTATTGGAATATTCCAACATATCGGATGCTGTTATTCAACCAACTTATTTTAATCCTGAAGCTGTCATTCATAAGCAAGCACTTGCATGGAAGTCGCATGATGTGGAATTTTCTGTTAGCGGAAGTTTCCCGACACTATTCATTGACGAGAAACATTTTGCTAAAGTAGTTGGTGCGTTGATTAAAAATGCTGTAGTATTTAATGACAAGCAAATAAAGAAAGTTGTTATTAATGGACGTTTTACAGAAACCGGTTTTTTTGTGGATGTGATTGACAATGGACCTGGAATTGATCCTGCTTTCCAGGATAAAATATTTATTATTTTTCAAACCTTACAACCCAGAGATACTTTGGAAACAATGGGTGTTGGATTACCGGTGTCAAGAAAAATAGCTGAGACCTGGAATGGTGGTGTTACGGTAATTTCCCGTCCCGGAGAAGGAGCAACATTCAGCATCAGAATTCCGAATAACCTGGTTCAGGAAAAATTACTAAATGGAGAAATGGTGGTTGAAAGTAATATCCCGGGCATTTAATTTTCAATGATACCGGATTATTAATCCAGTAATTTTCCTGGTTCGCTGTCTTGTTTGATAATACTTATAATGGTATTGAAAATTATTTTCAGATCAAATATAAAAGTCCAGTTATTTATATAAAAGAGATCAAGTTTCACTCTGTTTTTCTTCATTTCAAAGGCACTGGTTTCGCCCCTGTATCCTTTCGATTGTGCTAAACCTGTTATGCCCGGTTTAATTTTATGACGGGCCATAAAGTTATCAAGTTCTGCTGAAAAATCTTCTGTATGCTTAAGCATGTGGGGACGAGGGCCAACCACTGACATGTCACCAATAAGTACATTGAAAAACTGTGGTAACTCATCCAAACTCGATTTTCGAAGAAACTTTCCAACCCGGGTTATACGTTTGTCGTTGGCTGTTGCCTGAAGTGTATCACTTTCATTATTCAATTGCATAGTTCTTAATTTAAAACACCAGAACCATTGATTATCGCGCCCCGTTCTACGTTGTTTAAAAAATGCAGGACCCTTTGAATCGAGCTTTATGATAATTGCAATGATTGGCAATAGCCAGCTAAGTAAAAATACAATCACCAGAGATGAAAATACAATATCGAAAATCCGTTTGATAAGTTGTGCGTCCCAGTTGTCGAGTGGAGTTGTGTGTACTTTTAATATTGGAACAGAACCAATTTTTTCAAGTTCCAAATCACGGACAGTTACCCATTTGAAATCTGCAATTAACCTTACCCTTATCAGATTTTCTTCGGCAAACACCATCAGGTCGGCAAGTGTATCGTGTTTGACCAGTGAAATAGAATAGAAAATTTCATGTATATTATTGGCTAAGCAATATTGTTTTAATTCATCAAGCTTAGCGCTGCCATCAATTATTTTTCTGATTCTATAGCCATATTCTGGTCGCGAATCCAGAATATCCTGCACCTGAACCGGATTATCTTTTTGTGTGATGATAACAATGTTACGATAATTCATGCCACGCTTTCGGGCAAGCTTAATCGCATAATGGAAAAACAACCGATATATGAACATGCAAACGAAAAGTGACAGATAGAAAAGAGCAAGGAACTCCCGGGAGTACCTTTGAGATTGCTCAAATACATAGTATGCACATACCAGCAATACATGCATGGCCATAAGCATCATAAATGATCGGAGTACTATGTAAAAGGTCGAAGTTCGACTGATATCGTATGGCTTAATGATTGATGTTGCAAACATCCATGCCAGATTGATATAGAAAAGCATGAAGGTAAAAGGTGGATGATATGCTTCCAGCTTATAGTAATACATAGCAATGTAACAGAGATTCAGTATGATAAAATCACTGAAAATATTGATTCGCTTTATGTATTGAGAATATCTGGTCAAAATGTGTGCAACCGTTAAGTTCTGGCCTTCTTGTCAGACTTCAAAATTAAAAATATTTGTGTTATATCTGAATTAATTCCGTAAACAACCCCATTTCTGGGGTGCAAAGGCTCATTTTTATTGGTATTCTCAAACCAGATTGCTGCTGATGTAAGAATCGACATATTCATGGATTTTAAAGGGTTTTTTAGTTGAGTAACCAGTTTTTGCCAATCGGTTCATTATCTTAGTCGCATTAAACCGAAACACATGAAATGTAAACATTTCTTTCTGTACCTGTTCCTGATTCTTAGTTTGGCTGAAGCACAGGCTCAACAGCTTCCACACATAATTACACCTGCTGAAAAACTGGCAGCTCCTGCTTATTTTGGTAGCAAAACAGCATCCCCAAATGCCATAACCACCCCACCTGCATCACCCGTACGCACCATTGCTGAATGGGAGGAGCTGCAAGGATTTACTATAACATGGACATCCTACCAAAGCATTCTTAAAGAGATAGTACGGTATGCAAAAGAGGAAACCAGAGTATATATAATTTGCTCTAATGCCACAACAGTGATCAATTATCTTGCATCATATAATATTGATACTGTAAATGTTACATGCCTGCAAGTTCCTTACAACAGTGTTTGGAGCCGCGATTACGGGTTGTGGAGTGCATATACCAATGAAGTGGATACACTAATTACAATTGATTGGATTTATAACCGACCCCGACCACTTGACGATGCTATTCCGGCTGCATTGGCAACACAGTTGAATACGCCTTTTTATGAAACATCGGTAAATCCCTGGAATCTCATTCATACCGGAGGTAATTTCATGACGGATGGTTTTGGTACCGGTTTTTCATCGAAATTAATTCTGGATGAAAATCCCTCAAAAACGGAAGCGCAAATTGATACCATCATGAATCGTTTTATGGGAATAAGCCGATACATTAAAATGGATAAACTCCCTTATGATGTAATCCACCATATCGATATGCACATGAAGTTGCTGGATGAGGAAACCCTACTCATGGGTGAGTATCCTGCCGGGGTTGCCGACGGACCACAAATAGAGGCCAATTTGCTTTATGTCATCAATAATTTCAATTCTGTTTATGGCACTCCTTATAAAGTTGTCCGCATTCCCATGCCAGCTGATAATGGCCAATATCCCAATACCAATGGGGATTACTTCACCTATACAAATTCTTCTTTCATTAATAAAACAATCATTGTTCCTACTTACGGCATCCCTGCCGATACCACTGCTCTTCAAATTTACAGAGAGGCCTTGCCGGGCTATACGGTGGTAGGGATAAATTCACTTGCCAGCATCGGTGCTTTGGGTGCATTACATTGTATCACAAAAGAGATTGGAACTTCTGATCCATTATTGATCAGTCACCAACCATTACCTGATACATATGATGATGTAAATCCTTACATCGTTCAGGCTTACATGAAACATCGGAGTGGTATCGCAAATGCTACACTTTATTATAGAACCGATACGCTTCAACCTTACCTTCAGATTGCCATGGCGCCGGGAAGCACCCCTGATTATCAGGTTGCAGCTATTCCTCCCCAGCCGGTGGGAACAACCATCTATTATTATGTAGAAGGAGTAGCAGTTTCCGGTAAGCAACAAGTTCGGCCAATGCCCGCGCCAGATGGCTACTGGAAATTTAAGGTTTTAGGCGCTGTTGGTATTGAAGAAGAAAATGTGGTCATCCTGCCAAAGGCCCCTTTCCCAAATCCCGCTAAAGCAATTACTTGTCTGCCCGTTATAGGACAAGTCGGAGAAAAAATCCGAATTTCTATACAAAGTGCTACTGGTCAGCAAGTTATGGTTGTGTACGATGGAGGAATGCAAGCTGTTGAAAATCACTATTTTATAGATGCTTCTAAGTTAAGCAGCGGCGCATATCTGATTACTTATGAAACCAATTATGGCATTCACCATCAGAAGCTGATGGTAAGTCACTGATAATGAAATGGTAGTAAAAATTTAAGAACCTGCTTCTGATTTTAAAACTTGATTATCAATAATATGTGAAATTTTGAAGGGATAGCCGTGCATGAGGTTTTTTGGATTCATTGATTTTTCGTACCTTTGCCCACTTTCCTAAAGCTTAAATATCGATAAGGTAGTGGATCGTCTGAATAAATATTCGATTCCATTTGCAGGTTTAGCAAAGGGAAGCCATCAGTATGAATTTGATATTGATGATAAGTTCTTTGAATCATTTGAGAATTCCGTAATCAAGAAAGCGCGGGTTCATATTGATCTTGATTTTAACAAATCGGAGACAGTATTAACATTGACTTTCAGAATGGTTGGCAGTTTGAATATGAATTGCGACCGTTGTCTGGAAGACTTTGATATGCCAATTGACACCACAGAAATAATGCTGGTAAAATTTGGTGAACCGGGTGTTGGAGAAACTGACGACATCATTGTGATCAGTCACAGTGACAGTCATCTCGACATAGCGCAACACATCTATGATTATCTCAGTTTGCAGGTTCCTATGCGGGTAGTTCATCCCGATGATGAGTCGGGTAATCCAACCTGTGATCCGGAATTTATTGCGAAGCTGAATGAGATTAAAGAAGAATCACCGGAAGGACCTGTAGATCCACGGTGGGAGGCACTGAAAAAACTGGGCTTCAACGAAAATTAACTATTTGAATTAACATAATTAAAGAGTACTAAAATGCCAAATCCTAAACACAAACACTCCAAATCGAGGAGTGCTAAAAGGAGAACCCATTACAAAGCTACAGCTCCTACAGTAGCTATCTGCTCCACTACCGGTGAAGCACATCTTTATCACCGTGCTTACTGGCATGATGGTAAAATGTATTATAAAGGTAAAGTGGTGATGGAGCAACCAGCTGCTTAATGCACTGCTCCGCTTAATCATTAATTTCAAACACACAGCCGTTGATGAGAATTGGCATTGATATGATGGGTGGGGACTTTGCTCCACTGGAAACAACCCTAGGGGCGATCCAGGCGAGGAAAGAACTTGATCCCCGGTACACGCTGGTTCTTATTGGTAACGAATCCGAAATCCGCGAAATATTTCGTCAGTATCATGCCGATGAAAGCGGATTTGTATTTGTCAATACCAGCCAGGTGATTGGGATGGCCGACCATCCCACAAAAGCATTTCAGCAAAAAACGGATTCCAGCATTGCCGTTGGTTTTCATCTCCTGAAGGAGAAGAAAATTGACGCATTTGCCAGTGCCGGAAATACCGGTGCTATGATGGTGGGCTCAATGTTTGCCGTTAAGCCGGTGCAGGGAATTTTACGTCCCGCAATTTCATCTATTATTCCTAAAGAAGATGGTGGTGTTGGAATCATTCTGGATGTTGGTATTAATGCCGACTGTAAACCGGAAGTGATGCAGCAGTTTGCTATTCTTGGTTCCATCTTTGCCGAAAATGTGTATCATATTAACAATCCGAAAATCGGATTGATGAGCATTGGTGAAGAAGATGAAAAAGGAAATATCCTTACCAAAGAATCACATCAGTTAATAAAGACTACTTCGAATATTAACTTCATCGGGAACCTCGAAGGTCGCGATATGTTTAATAACAGAGCTGATGTAATTGTCTGCGATGGCTTCACCGGAAATGTGATGCTGAAACTTGCCGAATCATTCTATTCATTGATCCGCAAACGTGGTATTCATGATGAATATTTCGATCGCTTCGATTTTGAAAATTATGGAGGAACTCCGGTATTGGGAGTTAATTCCACCGTTATAATTGCCCATGGTATTTCTAATGCCAAGGCTATTAAGAATATGATTTTGCTTTCTAAGGAAGTTGCTGAAGCAGGACTTGCTGAAAAAATTTCCAAAGCACTTGCCGATACACCGGTGAGTGAACAATTGCCCAAATAACGTTTATGGAAAAGACCAGAGCTGCTATTACAGCCGTGAACGGGTATGTACCCGACTATATTCTTTCCAATCTGGAACTGGAAAAACTGGTCGATACCACCGATGAGTGGATTACCTCCAGAACCGGAATTAAAGAACGCCGCATTTTAAAAGGTCAAGGTCTGGGTTCATCCGATATGGCTGCTGCTGCTGTGCAGGGCTTGTTGAAAAAGAAAAATATTGCTCCTGAAGAAATCGAACTGGTGATTTGTGCTACCACAACTCCCGACATGCAATTTCCTGCTACTGCAAATATTGTGAGTGATAAGGTAGGAATGAAAAATGCTTTTGGATTCGATATCAATGCTGCTTGCTCAGGCTTTATTTATGCGCTGGTTACCGGATCAAAATATATTGAAAGTGGTCAGTATAAAAAAGTGATTGTTATTGGTGTCGATAAGATGTCATCTATCATAGATTATACCGATCGCACTACCTGTGTGATTTTCGGTGATGGTGCCGGTGCGGTACTTTTGGAACCTGATCAATCGGGAGCCGGAATCGTGGACTCTATTCTGAGAAGCGATGGTTCGGGAAGAGTGCATCTTCATCAGAAAGCCGGTGGAAGTGTGTTGCCTGCATCGCATGAAACGGTGGATGCCAAACAACATTTTGTTTATCAGGAAGGACAAGCGGTTTTCAAATTTGCCGTAACCAATATGGCTGATGTTTCTGCGGAAATTATGGAGCGTAATCAATTGAAAGCCGAAGACATAGCCTGGTTGGTGCCACATCAGGCAAACAAAAGAATTATTGATGCCACAGCCCGCAGAATGGGATTGGGCAATGAAAAAGTAATGCTGAATATTGAGAAATACGGCAATACTACCAATGGTACCATTCCTCTTTGTTTGTGGGAATGGGAAAATCAGTTACATAAAGGCGATAATATCATTCTGGCCGCATTTGGCGGAGGATTTACCTGGGGATCAGTTTATATCCGTTGGGCATACAATTAATTTATTTATATTTGTTTCAAATACATCATTCTGATGAACAAGAAAGAGATTGAAGAACTTATAAAGTTCGTTTCAAAAGCCGGTGTGAGCGAGGTTAGTCTCGAACAAAAGGATTTTAAAATTACGATCAAAAACAGTAGCAGAAATTTTGAGACAATTGTGGCTGCACCACAACAGGTTTTGCAAGCCGCACCTGTTGCCGCTCCTGCTCCTGTGGCTGCTCCGGCGCCTGCAGCACCTGCAGCTCCGGTAGCTCCTAAAGCCGATGACGAATCGAAGTTTCATGTGGTGAAATCACCAATGATTGGTACTTTCTACCGCTCTCCGAGTCCAGATAAACCCAATTATGTAAATGTGGGTGATGAGGTAAAACAGGGCAAGGTAATTTGTATCATCGAAGCAATGAAGTTGTTCAATGAAATTGAATGCGATATTACCGGCAAAATTGTAAAGGTATTGGTAGATAACTCTTCTCCGGTTGAGTACGACCAGCCTTTATTTCTGGTTGATCCTTCCTAGTCATTAAGACGCTTTCTACTATTAATTTGTGTAGCTATGTTTAAGAAAATCCTGATCGCTAACAGAGGCGAAATAGCATTACGTATAATCCGTACCTGTAAGGAAATGGGAATCCGCACTGTTGCGGTTTACTCTACTGCCGACAAGGAAAGTCTGCATGTTCGTTTTGCCGATGAAGCCGTTTGTATCGGACCTCCTCCAAGCAGGGATTCTTATCTCAATATTGCTAACCTGATTGCTGCTGCTGAAATCACAAATGCCGATGCTATTCATCCCGGCTATGGTTTCCTTTCTGAAAATGCGAAGTTCTCCGGCATCTGCGCTAAGCACAATATAAAATTTATTGGTGCATCACCTGAGATGATTGACTCGATGGGTGATAAATCGAATGCGAAAGACACTATGAAGAAGGCCGGTGTACCTACTATTCCGGGTTCTGATGGTTTGCTGAGCAGTGTTGCTGAAGGACAGAAAATTGCAAAGAAAATAGGTTATCCCGTAATTCTGAAAGCTACTGCCGGTGGTGGTGGCCGCGGAATGCGAATTGTCTGGAATGCTGAAGAGTTTGAAGCAGCATGGGACTCTGCCCGCCAGGAAGCAGGCGCCGCTTTTGGTAATGATGGAATGTATCTTGAAAAGTATATTGAAGAACCACGTCATATCGAAATTCAAATCGCAGGCGATCAGTATGGAAAAGCATGTCACCTTTCTGAAAGAGATTGCTCTATTCAACGCCGTCATCAAAAACTGATTGAGGAAACGCCTTCACCATTCATGACCGAAGACTTACGCGAACGCATGGGTGATGCAGCCATTAAAGCTGCCCTCGCTGTAAGTTATGAAGGTGTTGGTACCGTTGAATTCCTTGTCGATAAACACCGCAACTTTTACTTCATGGAAATGAATACCCGTATTCAGGTGGAACACCCGATTACGGAAGAGGTTATTAATTATGATCTGATTAAAGAACAGATTAAAATTGCTGCCGGAATTGAAATTTCAGGTGCCAATTATTTCCCGAAACTTCATGCTATTGAATGCCGCATAAACGCCGAAGATCCATACAATAATTTCAGACCTTGTCCGGGTAAAATTACCAACCTTCACGTTCCCGGTGGTCATGGTGTACGCGTCGATTCGCATGTTTATGCCGGATATACTATTCCATCCAATTATGATTCCATGATATCTAAATTGATTACCATCGCACAGTCACGCGAAGAGGCAATCAATACCATGGAAAGAGCACTGAGTGAGTACGTAATTGAAGGTGTGAAAACCACCATCCCTTTTCACGTGCAATTGATGCAAAACCCCGACTTCCGCGCAGGTAATTATACAACGAAGTTCATGGAGAGCTTCAAACTGTTGTAAGAATCCGGGTAGTAGTTAGTTCTTCTTAACTTTTAAAATGTACCATCATGTTTGATCTGCATATCAAGGATATTATTACCGTTTCCATGATTCTTTTTGCAGTAATCGATATCATTGGGTCCATTCCTGCTATCATTCAGATCCGTCAGAAGGTTGGCGATATTCATCCTGAAAAAGCAACGCTGGTTTCTCTTCTGATCATGATGCTGTTTCTCTTTCTGGGGGAAACAATCTTAAAATTCCTAGGCCTCGATCTCCCTTCTTTTGCCATCGCCGGTTCTTTCGTACTTTTCTTCCTTGCGCTTGAAATGATTCTCGGAGTAAAGATTTATAAAGATGAAATGCCCGCAACGGCATCCATTGTCCCTATAGCATTTCCTCTTATTGCCGGTGCCGGAACCATGACTACACTTTTATCCCTGCGGGCTGCTTACGACAGTATTACCATCATTATTGGAGTTGTGCTAAATCTCATTCTGGTTTACCTGTGCCTTAAAAACCTCCGTTTTCTTGAGCATTTGCTGGGGCCGGTTGGAATTGGGGTTGTGCGAAAAGTATTCGGATTTATTTTGCTGGCAATCGCTGTAAAGCTCTTCCGTACAAGTCTCAATATTTAACCGCCGTTTTTATTCCTGTAGCTGCCATTTTCCAATCGTCATAATTACAGACCTATCTTTAATTAATAGGCTGATACCCTTATCAACACGGGTTTGTTAACAATTACGGGGTGTTTGAATCGTAGGGGCTTAAATGTGTTTTTATTTTACATGCTGAAGTAGTCCGTAAAATTACTTCTGCCCGAAAGGGAGTTTTCCCTTTAAAAACATGTACTCACATCTCTTAAACTGCCCGAAAATGACTCTCAACAACACCTAGCCTACCAGATTTCTTAGCGTCACTCTGATATTACTCAGAGCAGATTTTTTATTGCCATTGGCTTCATAAAGCTATTGGCAAAATGTGCATTTAGTGCACATACCAGCTATCAATCAAATCATCTCTTATTCTTAAACACACTATGAATCGAACATTTTTGTCCGGATCAAAATCAAGTAAATATTTCTCAGCAACCATAGGCAATCTGTTATTACCGGTATTGTTGTTGGCAATGCTGTTCCCCGATGCTGCAATTGCACAGGGTAATTTATTAATCACACCCCGGAGAGTTGTCTTCGAAGGGTCTAAGAAAATACAGGAACTAAATCTTGCTAACATTGGTAAAGATTCTGCCCGCTATGTATTTTCTCTTGTTGAAATACGAATGAAAGAAGACGGAAGCTTCGAACGCATTGCCGAACCCGATTCCGGTCAACTTTTCGCAAGTCCGTATTTAAGATTTTTCCCAAGAAGCGTAATTCTTGCACCTAACGAGTCGCAGTTAATGAAAGTGCAGCTCTCAAGAACAGAACAATTACCTCCCGGTGAGTACCGCTCACATATTTATTTCCGGGCTGAGCGCGACGATAAACCTTTGGGCGAATTTGAAGCTCGTGTCGATTCAGGATCCATCTCCGTTTCTATTATCCCCATTTTCGGAATTACCATTCCAATCATTGTGCGTGTTGGAGAACTTTCTGCTGAGGTTGCCATTTCTGATGTGAAAATCATGAAACATGATAGTATTTATTCAACATCGATGGTGTTGAACAGAAAGGGAACAAAGTCGGTCTACGGCGATGTGAAAGTAGAGCATGTTAGCGATGCAGGAATTAAAACCACTATTGGTCGTGCAAATGGTGTTTCTGTTTATACGCCGAATGCCAAAAGAAATTTTGAAATGAAACTGAAGGATGCAGACAAAGTTGATCTGAAAAAAGGTAAGCTATTGATTTCATACAACTCCGATTCTGATGTGAATCCGGTTAAAATGACTGAAGTGGAAGTATTGATCGATTTCTCAGCATCCAAATAACTATTCGAACAGCGGCAATCCAAAATGATTTTTAAATTGAATAAAGAATTAAGTCATAATAATACCTGGCACACCAATAGTGTGCAAAGGAAGATTGTGCTATTGCTTTTCATTTTCTCCATGTTCAGTTTAACTATGTTTGCGGCCGATATCACATGGACCGGTAATACAAGCACTTCATGGAATGTTGGCTCCAATTGGGCAGGAAATAATGTTCCCGGTAACAATGACAATGCACTTATTCCAGGCGGAAGACCAAATTATCCGGTAATAACTTCCAA
The DNA here is from genome assembly GCA_016788065.1 of Bacteroidia bacterium. GTDB lineage: Bacteria > Bacteroidota > Bacteroidia > AKYH767-A > OLB10 > JADKJB01. The sequence goes on from JAEUTI010000026.1 coordinate 64,840, forward strand.
TATCAATGTCAGAAATATAACCATAAACAATACCGGTACCGGTGGCCGGATGACCGTTAATTCAGGCAATGTAAATGCACGAAGGTTGAATTTGCGTGCTACTGGATTGCTAACCATAACGGGGGGGCAAATTAATTTCACCCGTATGACTATTGCCGGAACTATAAACCAGATTGGTGGTAATATAACAGCAACTTCTACTTCGTCTGTTAGTGCTGGTGGAATTGTCAATCAGTCGGGCGGAGTTTTGCACATGGGAAATAATGTTAATAATTCTCCTTCAGCAAATTTTCGCGTAAACACAGGTGGTGTTGTTAATCAATCGGGAGGTACCATTACTGTTCGTGATTTATCTGCCGGAGGTGGAGTGTTCAATCAGACTGGCGCTGCCGCACTGTTTCGGGTTGACCGTAACTGGCTGATGGGTACAGGAAGTACTTTTAATGCAACTGATGGTACTGTGCTGTTTTCCGGTTCCGGAACCCTCAGTAATTTTGCATCAGGAACCAGACAATTTTTCAATGTTCTAATCGACAATAACGTAAATCCCGGTTTCTCCAATACCGCTGGAAGTACCATTCCAATAGCAGGAAATTTTTCGAATGATAATAATTCACTGAACAATACTGCCAATGCTACTTTTACTTTTAATGGAACTGCAAACCAAACAATTTTTTCTGCTTCCAATGGAACCAATTCAACTTTCGGAAATTTTGTTGTAAATAAAACTTCCGGTATTTTATTTCTTCAAAGCAATATTTTCGTTTCCGCTAACATGACAGTGAACCTTGGTACATTCGATATGGATGCTTACCGATGTAACAGGGCCACAAATGGCGGTACGCTGCTTGTAAATAATAATGCTTTCCTGCTTTTGTCGGGTTTAACAGGTGGACAAGCAGGAAGTAATTTCCCTATCGGATTTACAGGTATTGGTCTTGATACTGCCAGCACTGTTGTATATGATGGAGGCAATCAAACTGTCGCCAATATGTTTTATGGAAATTTGGTATTATCTGCCGCTACCGGTAATGTCTTTAAAACAATGCCAACTGCTGCTCTGTTTGTTGATGGTAATTTCACTGCAACTCGAGGGACAGCTTCTTCGCTGGCATTTACAGCCTTGTCAAATTTTACTATTGCCGGCAATGTAACGATTGGTGTTAGCACTACTTTCAATACAGGAACATTCACACATTCAGTGGGAGGAGATTTTACTAATTCAGGAATATTGAACGCAACCGGAAATAGAATTATCTTAAATGGCCTCGGTGTGCAACAAGTATCATCAACCAGCAATTTCTTTAAACTGGTAATTAATAAGACTTCCGGCTATGTTAATCTTGCTTCAAATATCAGTCTCAATGACAGTCTGGTTTTTACAAGAGGTAATATAAGGACAGGTGCTTTTAAAGTTATCATTACAGTTAACGGAAAAATAGGTGGTGCTGCTCAAACTACAGGTTGGGTTTTTGGAACACTGGAAATGATTTTTCCAACTGGAATAAATTTAACAAAGACTTTCATGATTGGTGACAGTCTTCGCTATGCTCCTGCAGTTTTAAATCCCGCAACAATTACGACGTCCGGTGCAGTAAATGCTAGAGTAACATCTGGTGATCATCCGTTAATATCGTCATCTACATTGAATTCAATCCGCAGTGTGAACAAATACTGGACATTCACCAATGCAGGAATGGTATTTAATAATTGTCGCATCACATTTAACTGGCAGGCAGCAGATATTGATCCCGGATCATCAACCGCTTTATTCAAAGTCTCCAGATATACATCGGTATGGGATACAATGGCAGTAACTGCACCTTTGGCAACTTCTATTCAGGCAACCGGAATAACTGCCTTTGGTGCTTTTGCAGTAGGTGAACGTTGTCTGGCATCAGTAATAGGTACATGGACCGGAGGTGCAAGTACCGTGTGGGCAGATCCACTTAACTGGCAATGTGGAATTTTACCAACAACAACAATTAATATTTTAGTGCCTACCGGATTACCCCGATATCCTCAACTCACTGTTGGTACCGGTTCTGTAAGAAATGTTACCATTCAACCCGGAGCCTCTGTTACGGTGAGTGGAACAGGCATCCTTCAAATCAGCGGCACCATCACCAACACCGGAACATTCAATGTTACCAGTGGTGCCATTGAGCTAAATGGAACCACCACGCAAACAATTCCTGCGAATGTGTTTTCGGGAAATCAGATTATGAATCTTACAACCAACAATCCTGCAGGAGTAAATCTTTCCGGAATTTTAAGTGTCAATGGAATTCTAAAAGCTAATGTCGGTAATTTTAATACCGGAACTTTCCTTACGCTGTTATCTACAGCCACACAAACTGCACTGATTGATGGGTCAGGTGCAGGGAATGTACTGGGTACTGTTAATATTCAACGGTATTTAACTTCCGGATATGGCTACAAATATGTTAGTTCACCGGTTGTAGCAGCAACTGTAAATGAGTTTTCAGATGATCTGAATCTGGCCGCTGCTTTCCCAACATTTTATCGATACATTGAGAATGTAAATTCATCGGGATGGGATAGTTACACTGCAGCCGGAGGAGCGTTGGTACCATTCACAGGTTATGCAGCAAATTTTGGTAATTCAACAGCTCCTAAAACAATCGATATTGCAGGTGCTGTTGCTAATGGATTGAGGACTATCAATCTCCAAAATAATAATCAACCATTCACCAAAGGATTTAATTTGGTAGGGAATCCTTATCCTAGTCCCCTGAATTGGGATGCAGCAACCGGCTGGACAAAAACTAATATCGATAATGCGATTTATTATTTTGATGCCGGAGCACTGAACCAATATAGCGGAACGTACAGCTCTTATATCAATGGTATTTCAAGTAATGGTGTAGCAGGAAATATCATTCCTGCCATGCAGGGATTTTTTGTGCATGTTACCAATGGTACTTTTCCTGTCAATGGAACACTTTCGGTGAATAATGCTGCACGTACAACAACATTGAATCCGTTCTACCACAGGGTTGCTTCAAACGAAGGCCGTTCGTTAATCCGGATGGAAGCGAAATATTCGGATGCAGGCAGTGTATGGGATGCCGTTACCATTTATTTTGATGATGGAGCAACTGCAGGTTTTAATATGGAGACTGATGCATTGAAACTGATGAATACAGATGAGAATATTCCTAATATTTTTTCTCACGCTGCCGATAATGTTTTGTTATCGATTAATGCAATGCCCGGAACACCCGGTGAGGTTGCAGTGATTCCGGTAGGAGTAATCACCCAAAGAAACGGATGGCTGACTTTTAATGCATCTGAAATTCTGAATGTTGATGATAGTCTGAATGTTTATTTTTATGATGCTGAGAAAAGAATGAATTATAATCTGCGCGATAAACCGGAATGTAAAATTTACCTCGACAAGGGAACATATAATTCAAGATTCAGCATTCGTTTTTCAACGGAAGAATTACCTTTTGTCACCGACACCGATCAGTTTGGTGTATATGGCTATGGGAATATAACACATATTTATCATAAATTAAAGGATGGTGAAACGGGTGAGCTGACTGTAACCAATATGCAGGGACAGCTATTGCATAAGGAATATCTGAAAGGTTCCGGATCAAAAGAAATAAGGCTGAATAACGGAGCAGGCATATATGTGGTAACGTTACGATCTTCTTCGGGAGTATTTTCGAAGAAATTATTTTTAAATGGCGAATGATGAAATTACAATGGAATATTGCAAAATCAGTTAAGCAGGTGCTATGCCTGTCGACTGTTGTAATATTCGGTTGTTTACCATTTTCACTCTCGGCACAGGAAGCACCTCCTAAACCAATTATCATTTATGCTAATCCTGCGCAGGGACTCCATTTTGGAACTTTTACGCATGGCCCTTCAGGCGGAACCGTCATTATTTATCCCAATGGAACGCGTTCAGTTACGGGATCTGTGGTACAGTTAAGTTCAGGTACACCATTCTCGCCAGCTATTTTTGAAGTAGAAGCAAATCTTGGTACCGTGGTAAGTATTCTCAACGGTCCTAATATTACCTTAACGGGAAGTAATGGTGGAAGTATGTTAATGCAGATAGGAGCTTCAAGTACCGGCTCGCCTTTTATCACCAATGTTGCTCCTCCCGGCCGCACACAGGTGCGCATTGGAGGTACTTTATTTGTTGGCAGTGCACTTGCTAATCCCGGAGGAAATTATAGTGGAACATTTATGGTGACTTTTATTCAGGAATAGTCAGTTTACAAAATGCGAATGATGTTTAAGGTAGTTACATTTCGGAATTATTACAGCTTGTCTGCAAAGATGCTGGCTCTGATTTGTACCCTGGTTTTTCAAATGACGTTTCCATCGAAAGCTTTAGCTGACATTAGTGATGATATAGATGAATTATCTGTAAATGTAAATGTGAAAGGTATCGGTAGCGCTGAAGTTCCTGCGTTATATTATGATGATGAACTTTACCTTTCTGTCATCGACGTTTTTCGCTTTCTCAAAATTAAAAGCACCTACAACGAAACGCTCGACTCCGTTGCCGGATATTTGTTGAATGAAGATGCAACTTACCTGATCAGTAAGCAACGAAATGTTATTGTTTATCAGGGTAAAGTGCAACCTCTCATGCAGCATGACATTATCAGATATGATGGCCGTTTATATCTCAGAAGAACCTACTTTGGAAGTGTATTCGGATTGCAATGTAATTTCAACTTTCGGAATTTGTCGGTTGTCCTAGATACCGATGTCGATTTGCCCGTCATCAAAGAGATGAGACAAGAGCTGATGCGTGCTAATGTTTCGAAACTCCAGGGCGAGACTGTTGCAGATACTACTATTGAAAGGAATTTTCCAGCTGCAGGTTTAAGTATGGCAGATTGGTTAGTCATAAATTCACATGATTTGGAAGGTAATCATGATTTAAGGTTAGGACTCGGCTTAGGCGGTGTGCTTTTGGGTGGTGAAACAAATTTGAATCTAAATTATTATTCTGCCACCGGCCTGGAACCAAGACAACAATTTTATCAATGGCGCCATGTGCGTAATGAGCGAAATTATTTGCGACAGGTTATTTTAGGAAAAGTACAGCCACAATTCGTTTCATCTGTTTATGCACCTGCAATCGGATTTCAACTGACCAATACAGCCACTACCTTCAAGCGTTCTTTCGGATCTTATACTATCAGCAACACTACCAATCCGGGATGGATTGTGGAACTTTATGTAAATAATGTATTAGTCAATTATGTAAAGGCAGATGCTTCCGGCTTTTACACATTTCAGGTTCCGCTGGTGTATGGTAATTCTGTTGTTAAACTTCGTTTTTATGGCCCTTACGGGGAAGAAAGGGCTGCAGAAGAATATATCAACATCCCATTCAATTTTATGCCTTCAGGAAAATTGGAATACAATGTAAGTGGCGGGATAATTGAAGATGGATTTCACAGTTTTAATGTGAAGTCGGTTTATGGTGATTCCGTTGTAAATACCCGCATTGAAGGACAAAAAAACAGTTTGTTTTCACGTGCACGGATCGATTATGGTTTAAATCCTTATATTACAATTGGAGGCGGAGCGGAATACCTTTCTTCTGTTTCTACAGGCACGGCTATGCCATTTGTCAGCGCATCTATCAGATTGACGCCATTGTTGCTTTTAACAACTGATTATACCGATAAAGTACTTAGTAAAAGTGTTTTGTCATATAGTTTGCCATCCGGATGGCAATTCGAGGTGAATTATTTGAATTACGACAAGAATCAGGAAGCAATACGATTCGATTATCTCGAACAGCGTAAAGCAATGGTATCTTTTCCTGTGCGGACAAAATGGCTAACTGCCTATTCACGGATTGCATTCAATCAGATTGTATTGGATAACACCGATTATATAACAACAGAATGGTTGTTGTCGGGTGCTTTACGAAAAGTGAATTATAATATCAGCAGCTATGCTTTGTTGGTGAAAGATACAGATCCTTTTATTTACAGTAACTTTTCGTTCAGTTTTCATCCGGTAAAGAAGATCATAATTACTCCTCAATTGCAGTATGAGTATACAAAAAGTAATATAGTATCTATGAGATGTCTTGTAGAAAAAACATTAAAGGGTTTTGGCGTAGTGAATGCATATTATGAAGAAAATGTGCAGAGCAATATCAGGACAGTAGGTGTGGGTTTACGGATGGATCTTTCCTTTGCACAAGTGGGATTCCAGGCTATTCGTGGTAACCGGACTACAAATTTTACTGAAACAGCAAACGGTGGTATTGTTTATAATTCCGGACTAAATCATTTCAATGTTTCAAACCGGAATAGCATGGGAAAGGGTGGCATCACACTCATTCCATTTGTCGATTTGGATGGAAATGGAATCAAAGGAGATGATGAACCTAAAGCAGAAGGTTTAAAAGTGAGTATCAATGGTGGCAGAATGATGTATGTTGAAAAAGATACTGCCATTCAGATTTTCGAACTGGAACCTTATACGGCTTACCATGTCAAGTTGCAACCTTCAAGCTTCGACAATATTGCATGGACGGTGAAAAACAAAGTGATTAAGGTTATCGTTGATCCAAATAGTATGAAACCGGTTTTTGTGCCTGTTGATGTTTCAGCAGAGGTATCGGGCCAGGTAATGCTGGAGGAAAATGCAACTTCCCGTGGATTGGGTAAGATAACAGTCCGGATATATGATGAGCAAATGCAACTGGTAGGTAAAACGCTTTCTGAATCGGATGGGTATTTTCGTTTTTCAGGACTTAAACCCGGAAATTATCGTGTTCAGTTAGATCCGCTTCAGCTAACGAAGCTTGAATTGATCAGTACCCCTGATCTGTTACCTGTCACTATAAAAAAACTCACGGCCGGAGATTATATTGATGGACTTATTTTTAAAGTTCAGAAAATGGACCGTTAGAAAAGACGTATTAACATGCGTCTCTACAGCATGAATAAGTGTCTTACACAACAAGTAAAGACCCATGATAAAGCTGTAAAGACCCATGATAATGCTTCTTGTGCAAGCTACAAAGGCCCATGACAATACGTCTTAGCCTTGTTGCTATGTTGCATGTTAATGCATTAAAGACGCAAGATATTGCGTCTAACAAAAAAAGCGCGCTGCAGTAAGCAGCGCGCTTTTAAGTATGTGATGTAAATTAGTTATAATTTACAGTTACATCAAATGGAGTACCTGATGTATAGACACCAGATGCTTGTGATGCACCTACGTTCAGAGTAGCACCAACTGTAACAGTTTGAGCACCTAATGCACTCAAAGTACCTGTAGCAGCCGGAGTGCTAGTGAATGCATTTACAGTCATGTTGTTTGCACCACTTGAAATGGTAACAGACGCAGGCAATGTAATTGCATAAGTGTAGTTAGCTTCTCCTGCAACATCAAATGAAGCAGCTGCTACAGTTCCTGCAGTAGCTGGAAGAGATACACCACCAGTTGTTGAACGAACACCTGCTGGAGAAATTACAACCGTACCGGCAGTTCCTGATGCACCTACGTTACCGAAGTTGAGGTCAACAGTTTTTGTGATACTGATTGGAGTTACGATGGTTGCTGAAGCTGAAGCTGAAGCTGTAGCCTGGGCATTAACCTGTGTGCTGAATCCGATAGCAACAATCGCAAGGGCAAATACTTTTGTGATGTGTTTCATCTTTTTTAATTAGTTTTTGTTATTTGTTTGTTTGAATTATGTAGGCTTATATAGCGAGCAGCATAAAAAGGTTTCAGGTAACCTCAAAAAAGGCTAAAAGCAGATACAAATCCTTGAATATCACAAACATAGACTTTTGTCGTAAAAAACAATAATTGAGTCTGACATCCCATTTGTAGCAGTATTACTACTGTAAAATTTACTAACCCTTATCGCATATATGTTTTTAAAGGTTGCAACGGAAATAATAGTGGGGTAATGAATATTAAATAGCGATCTCCGATGCCGCCAGCATCGGTATAACTGATTTTATTTAATTTTATACCTTTACAGCCGTAACTACATCTTTTCATCAGGAATGCCTGATACTTTAATAAGTCTACTTTCAGTTATCATTTCAGCATGATTAATATTTACACAGACGGTTCATCACTTGGCAACCCGGGACCGGGTGGTTATGGAATAATAATGGTAAGTGGTCCGCATCGCAAAGAGTTATCTGCGGGTTTTCGCAAGACTACTAACAACCGGATGGAATTGTTAAGTGTGATCATTGCTTTAGAATCTTTAAAGAAGGAAGGCGAAACCGTTTTAATCACCAGCGACAGTAAATATGTAATTGATTCGGTTGAGAAAGGCTGGGTGTTTGGTTGGGTAAAGAAAAATTTCAGTGGCAAGAAAAATGCTGATCTATGGAAGCGCTTTTTGCTGATCTATAATAAACATCAGGTTAAGTTCCGATGGGTGAAAGGACATAACAATCACCCTGAAAATGAGCGTTGTGATGAACTGGCAGTGGCTGCAGCGAACTCCAGTCACCTGGCTATTGATACCGGATTTGAATCGGGACTCTACAATTAAAAATTTTGGAACAGAATTTGATTCTGGTCCCACCTGATGTGGAAAATTAGCAATTTTGCATCTGAAACACTGAATCAACTAAATATAATAGCATGAAAACCTTATCAACCCTGATTATAGCAACTATACTGGTTGCTTTTTCAAACTTATCAAATGCCCAAATGACAACCCCACAACCTAAGATCAAAAAAATCGTGGTCAATGGCAGCGCCGAAACCGATGTCGACCCGGACGAAATTTATGTAAACTTTGTTTTAAGTGAATACTACAATTCCAAAAAAGAAAAAACCGGAATCGAAACAGTACGAAAAGAATTTCTTACTGCCTGTGAAAAATCCGGTATAACCAAAGAACAAATCCGTGTAGATGGCATGGCAGGAAGCGGTTACCAGGATTGGTTTATTCGTAAAAAAAGAAAAGAAACTGACTTTGTTGCTACCATCACCTATATAATTAAATTTTCCGATACCAAATCAATCGATAAACTGGTTCCGGCTCTCAACGATAATGCTGTTACAAATATGTATATCAGTAAAGTGAGTCACAGTAAAATGGAAACCTTCCGTAAAGAAATAAAAATTAAGTCGGTTCAGGCAGCCCGTGAAAAGGCAATTTATCTTGCAGAAAGTATCGGTGAAAAAGTAGGCTCTGCATTACTGATTGAAGAAGTCGATTTTGGTGGCCCTCAACCAATGATGTACAAATCGAATATGATGATGGAAGCAGCCGATGCACCCTATGGTGGCGAGACCTCAATGCCATTTGAAAAAATTAAAATACGCTTCGAAACCAGAGTGGAGTTTGAGTTGAATTGATTTGGTGATTTGGTAATTTGATGGTTTGATGATTATTGTTCCTCAGTAAGAAAAGTGTGACTACTTTTGAGTTAAAAGTTGTAAGTTGAAAGCGACGCCCTGAGCGTAGCCGATGGGTGGTAATTTGATAATTTGGTGATGGGTGTTCCTGAGTAAAAAGATGTGACTCCTTTTGAGTTAAAAGTTGTAAGTTGAAAGCGACGCCCTGAGCGTAGCCGAAGGGTTGAAAGTTGGGTCCTGAGTAAAAAGTTGTGACTGCACTAATTATGTGCTAATTTGCTGATGCGTTGCCCTGAGCGTAGTCGAAGGGTGCTGATTTTTGATTCCTGTGTAAAAAAATGTAACTGCACATATTAATACTTAGTAATCAGTGAATTGTGATCAGTGAATAGTAATAAACGTTTTACAGGTAAATTTCAAGTTTTCGTTTTTCACATGTGATTTATTTTGTTGCTGCTAAACTTCCCGGTTTCTCGTTCTCAAGATGATTTAATCGAATAGTGTTTAACAAGAATTGAAAATTGAATAAAAACATTTTGATTGAACACTAATTTCATTGCTGCGCAGAATTCAATCTAGCATCTATCATTTATCATCATAACGAATTTTCTTTCTGACCAGAAACACATTAATCCTTAATCCGCTTCTCTCCCTCTCCAGCCCGAAATATTCCACGGAGGAAGTGACAGAATCGGAATGAGAAGCAGAATGAGTACGGAACAGATTGGGGTTTAGAACAAGAGCAAGAATGCAGAGATGAGCAAAAGGAGCAGTATAAGCTTCATCCTACTAAGAAATAAAAAATTCTTAATTCTTAATTTTTAATCTTTAATCCTACAAGGAGGGCCGGGGTGAGGAGTTGCCAGAACCAGTGACTGCTAAAATTGTTGGTATCTCGTGCTCCAACATATTTTTGATGAATATTGATTAACAAGAATTGAATATTTAATACTGACATTTTGAATCGAACACTAAATTGATTTCTGCGCAGAATTCAATCTATCACCTATAATTTATCATCATATCGAATTTTCCTTCTGAGAAGAAACTAAAAATCCTTAATCCTTAATCCTTAATCCTTAATCCATCCGTCTTCTGCACACTTTTTATGCAGAATCTCCATATCCCATATATCTCAAAATAGGCTCACACTTTTCTTTGCAAATGGGATAAAATTCGCCATGCTGCCATTGATCCGATTTCGGTGATTGTCCCCACCAGAATTCGGCCAGCGCTAGTGGCTTGTATTTGTTAAGAAAAGCATGCTGCAATAATTTCGGACCCGCACATTCACCCGCGCCACTGGGAGGATTTTTATATCCTGCTTCACGGAAAATTGCTATCAGCGATTTCGTTTTCCCCCACTTATTTATTACGATGTAGTTTTTGAATATTTCCAGCTGCAGCTGATTTGAATGTGTACTCCTGCTGTTTTTTAAGGCTTCTATTTGCTGATGATTATCAATCAATGAAAGTTGAGTCAGTTTGTCAATTTCATTTTTGATGCGGGTTAGTTCCTGCATACCGGCATTGACTATTCCTGCTTCTTGCAAACCATCAAAGATTGGAGGAACAAATCGGTCGAAGGTATTCATTCCGGCAAGCTTTCCTGAAAAAGCTGCCAGATATCCAATTTCATTTTTTGAGGTCATAACTACCAGTACTCCGAACATTTTGCCAATGACTTTCCCATTCCCATCCGGTAACAAACCGAAATTATGCTGCCATTCAGTTTGTGTTTGCAAGTAATTTTGCAATTCCGCCACAGCAATCTCACACAATGGATTTGGTGTTCCTGTGAATTCGAATTCTTCAGGAATTAAGAATGACTCCGGTGCTAATTCAAAACGGGTGAAGTAGCAATCTTCAATATCAGCAATCAAAATCCGATTGCTTTATTTCGAATCATGATCAGTATCTGTAAAGTGGCGCCTTTCTTTGGGCTTCGAAAATTTATCGTCGTTGAATTTTGTTGAATTGCCTTTTGGAATCGACAAGGATGTCCATTCGTCATCAGCAAACATTTTCCCAATGAAAACTATCTGACCAACATGGTAGGGATAGTGAGCCAGTTGCCGGTTCAATGCTTCCATGACAGTGTGCCCCTGATTTCGGATGTAAATTATTTTTTCCAGATCTTCGGTTTGCAGACTATCGATAGCAGCGAAAAAACATCGCCAGCCTTGTTCCCATTTATTCAGCATCTGCGCTCGGTTGGTTTCAACCGATTCAAATTCCTGATCGCGATTACGCCATTCTTTTTCGCCATCAGTAGTCATGAAATCGGTCCACCGCGACAACATATTTCCTGCCAGATGATTTATAATCATGGCAATGCTGTTGCTGTTTTCATTATACTGAAGGAATAGTTGATCGTCACTAACCTGAGCAAAGGTTTTCTCGCCAAGTGACTTATAGTATTCAAATTGCTTTCGAATACTGGTAAGGTAATTTTCAGACATATTTTCTACTATGATGACCTGCTTTAGAAATTAAGTGAGTGACTTTCGTAACTTTTCATAGGCTTCTTTCAGATCCTTACCATATTCTGCAAGTTGCTCTGATGATTCATCTTTCAGATTTTCAATCAACTGATCAAACTCTTTTTTGAATTTGGATTTTTTCTCTTCAATATTATCTTTCAAATCTATTTTTCCCAATTCATATCTGATTTGAAGTATTTCCATCTTTAACCGGAATTTCTCCAGTTCATTCTGAATTTTCATTCTTGCATCAGCCATTAACTCGCTCCTGTTTTCTTTGAGTTCATTCTCAAGTTGTGTAATGGAATGCAAAATTTTTTCTTTTTGACCCTCATACGCATCCAGTGCTTCTGCTTTTCCAAGTGCCAATTGCAGTTGTAGTGTCTCTATCCCTTTGATTATAGTTTCGGTGGCAGCCATTTTTTCCTTATCAAAGGCCGCATTAAATTCTGAAACTGACTCGCGAAGCTCTTTTTTCATGTCTTCAAATAAATCAGCTCCGTCCATTTTACCCAATGCAATTTTTAATCTTAATTCATCAATTTCGGACTGTGCCTTCTGGATAAATCTGCCCAGTTTATCCTTGTAAGATGTTGTTCCCATGGTTTTTGATGTTTTAGAACTTAAAAGTACTAAGAAGAATCTGATATGCCAATGATTAAAATTCGAACTGCTTATCACATTTTCAGGGAGCAATTAACTAACAGGTTGTTAGCCTGTTCAAAACAAAATGGAGCTGTAAATGTGTCCTGCAAGGGCATCCGGAACTCCCTCAATTATCCCTGTCTTGTTTCATACGGTAGGTTGGCAGCATTAAATTTCGATAAACACCTGATAATTAGCTCAATAACATTGACTTCAGGTTGGGTTTCCACTTGTCCTCTTCCCTAATTTTCCGTATCTTCGCACCTTCTTTTTAGAAAATGAGTTACAAAGAATATAAAAAGCTGGATCTCCCTGAAGTCGGAAACCGTATATTGGATTTCTGGACCAAAGAATCTGTGTTCGAAAAGAGTGTTGAAAGTCGCGAAGGCCGTCCAACATTTACCTTTTATGAAGGTCCTCCATCTGCAAACGGATTACCTGGTATTCACCATGTGATGGCTCGTACCATCAAGGATATTTTTTGCCGTTACAAAACACTGAAAGGATTTCAAGTGAAGCGTAAAGGTGGCTGGGATACACATGGTTTGCCAATTGAATTGAGTGTTGAAAAAACACTGGGCATCACCAAGGAAGATATTGGAACAAAAATTTCAATTGAAGATTACAATAAAGCCTGCCGACGTGAAGTAATGAAGTACAAAGAAGTCTGGGATGACCTTACCCGTAAAATGGGATATTGGGTCGATCTGGATCATCCTTACATTACTTTTGAAAATAATTATATTGAATCTGTCTGGAGTTTATTAAGCAAGCTTTATGAAAAGAATTTGCTCTATAAAGGTTATACCATTCAGCCATATTCACCTGCTGCCGGAACCGGTTTAAGTTCACACGAATTGAATCAGCCCGGTACTTACCGCATGGTGAAAGATACTTCTGCAGTTGCGCAGTTCCGTGTGAAAAGAGAACCTAATGCGGATTTTCTTTTTTCGAAAACTGCAATGGATGTGTACATTTTGGCATGGACCACTACACCTTGGACTTTACCATCCAATTGCGCATTAGCTGTAGGAAAGAAAATTGAGTACGTGCTTGTTGAAACATACAACCCATATACATTCCTTCCGGTAGCTGTTGTGCTTGCAAAAGATTTGTTGCCAAAATATTTCAGCGATAAGCAAAATGAAATTGCTTTTAATGAATATGAAGCGGGTGGCAAATTAATTCCCTGGCGTATTGTTGCCAATTTCAGTGGCACCGATATGCTTGGATTAAACTATGAGCAGCTGATGCCTTATGTGCAGCCTGAAGGGAAAGCATTTACTGTAATCCCCGGCGATTTCGTTACCACCGATGATGGTACCGGAATTGTGCATACAGCATCGGTATTCGGTGCCGACGATTTCAGGGTTTGTAATGAAAATGGAATCAGTTCCATTTTGGTGAAAGATGAAGCTGGCAATACAACACCATTGGTAGATAAACGTGGACGCTTCGTGAAAGAAGTTACCGATTATGCCAATGAATTTGTTAAGGAAGATTATTTATCTGCTGAAGAAAAAGAAGCAGAAAAAATTAAACAGGGACGCGATAAATATTTATCGGTTGATGAAAGGATTGCTATTCAACTTAAGAAAGAAAATAAGGCTTTCAAAGTTGAACGCTATGAACACTCGTATCCGCATTGCTGGAGAACCGATAAGCCGGTTTTATATTATCCGCTCGATTCCTGGTTTATAAAAACTACTGCTTGTAAAGAGCGTTTGATCAGTCTGAATAAAACAATTAACTGGAAACCGGAGTCGACCGGAACAGGTCGTTTTGGTAACTGGTTGGAGAATCTGGTTGACTGGAATCTGAGTCGCTCTCGTTTTTGGGGTATTCCTTTACCGGTATGGACCAGCGAAGATCGTACCGAACAAATTTGTGTAGGTTCTGTTGAAGAGCTGAAAAAACATCTCGCCACAGCGGAAAAAGCAGGAATAAAAAATACCTTTAAAACTGAGGGTGAGCAATTCGATTTGCACCGTCCTTATGTTGATGATATAGTTCTGGTAAGTGCAACCGGTAAGAAAATGTTCCGGGAGTCGGATCTGATTGATGTTTGGTTCGATTCAGGTGCTATGCCTTATGCGCAATGGCATTTCCCATTCGAGAATAAAGAAGAATTTGAAAAATCATTTCCAGCAGATTTTATTGCGGAGGGAGTTGATCAGACCCGAGGTTGGTTCTTTACATTGCATGCCATTGCAGTAATGCTGTTCGATTCAGTTGCATTTAAAAATGTAGTTTCAAACGGTTTGGTACTTGATAAGAATGGAAATAAAATGTCGAAGCGACTTGGTAATGCAGTCGATCCATTTGAAACCATCAACAAATTTGGCCCCGATGCAACCCGTTGGTATCTGATATCCAATGCACAGCCCTGGGATAACCTGAAATTTAACAGCGATGGAATAACAGAAGTGCAGCGTAAATTTTTTGGTACGTTGTACAATACCTATTCCTTCTTTACGCTATATGCAAATATTGATGGCTTCACTTATAAAGAAGCCGAGATTCCTGTCAGTGAACGTCCGGAAATTGATCAGTGGATATTGTCAGAATTAAATTCGCTCATTGGTTTTGTTGATGAGTGCTATGCCGATTATGAACCTACGAAAGCTACCCGCGCAATCCAGGAGTTTGTGGATGAGCATTTGAGTAACTGGTATGTTCGCTTATGCCGTCGTCGTTTCTGGAAAGGTGAATTCTCACAAGATAAAATTGCTGCTTATCAAACATTGTATCGTTGTCTGGAAGTAATTTCCCAGTTAATGGCACCCGTTGCTCCATTCTTTGCAGAGCAGTTGTTTAATGATTTGAATAGTGTGACGAATCGTCATAAAGTTTCATCAGTTCACTTGTCGGATTTCCCGGTGATGGATAGTTCTTTGATCGATAAGAATCTGGAAGAACGGATGGAGCTGGCTCAAAAAGTTTCTTCAATGGTGCTTGCATTACGGAAGAAAGTCAATATCAGAGTTCGTCAGCCATTATGTAAAATCATGATTCCTGTGCTGGAAGCAGGTATGAAAGAGAAGTTGCTTGCAGTGAAGGAGTTGATTCTCGCTGAAGTGAATGTTAAGGAAATGGATTTTATTGTGGATACAACCGGAATCCTGGTGAAGAAGGTGAAGCCTAATTTTAAAGTGTTGGGTAAGAAAGCCGGACCATTGATGAAAGTACTTTCCGATGAAATTTTGGCAATGTCACAAACTGATATAGCGAAATTTGAAACAGAAGGTAAGTTCTCGTTGTCGCCTCAGGGTCAACACTTTGAGATAGTTTCAGAGGATGTGGAAGTCATTTCCGAAGACATTCCCGGATGGCAAGTCAACAGTGAAGGTAAACTAACTGTAGCTTTAGACGTTACCTTAACTGAATCATTAAAAGAAGAGGGAATTGCCCGCGAACTCGTGAACCGGATTCAGAATATCCGCAAAGACAAAGGGTTCGAAGTAACAGATAAGATCACAGTTAAAATAAAGGATAACGGACTGATCACGAATTCCGTTAAAAATAATTTCAACTATATTTGCAATGAAGTGCTGGCCGATTCTTTCAGTCTGGTTAATGACCTCGACGATAATGATGGCATTTTAATTGATGTGGATGACCAAATTCAAGTATTAACAAGTATAAATAAGATTACTCATGGCAGCTGAAAAAACAAGATACAGCGATAAGGAGCTCATTGAATTCAAAGAACTCATTATTAAAAAACTCGAAGATGCCCGTAAAGAATTAGTCAATTTACAGGCTGCCCTTAACAGTGCAAACGAACATGGTACCGACGATACCGCGAATACTTTTAAAGTGCTCGAAGATGGATCCGATACTCTTGCAAAAGAGGAAGCCGGACAACTTGCTGCCAGACAAAAGAAGTTTATTGAACAACTCGAAAATGCTTTAATCCGCATCGAGAACAAAACTTATGGCGTTTGCAGAGTTACCGGTAAACTGATTCCAAAAGAAAGACTTCGTGCAGTACCTCATACTACACAAAGTATTGAAGCAAAATTGCAGCAATACAAAGATTAATCTTTCCCCCGTCTGATTAAAAATTTAATGTATCCCTGTCTGATTTGAAAGTCATTCAGGGATACATTTTGTAAAACCTGATACAACCATCCAACTCCGTTGAAACGTCCGCTGTTGATTATTTTTCTCGTTTTGCTGATTGATCAGACTCTGAAGTTCTGGATCAAAACCAACATGTACCTGGGTCAGGAATTTCATTTGGCAGGCGATTGGTTTATTATTCATTTCACTGAAAATAATGGAATGGCTTTCGGAATGGAATTTGCCGGTGAATATGGAAAGCTTGCCTTATCGCTCTTCCGGATTTTTGCAATTGGTGGAATCGGCTGGTACCTGAATCATCTCGTTAAAAATAAGGCGCATGTTGTTTTGATTTCAAGCATTGCGTTCATCTTTGCCGGAGCCCTTGGGAATATTATCGACAGTACCTTCTACGGTGTTATTTTTTCTTCCAGTGAATTTCAGTTAGCTTCTCTTTTTCCTGCTGAAGGAGGCTATTCATCCTTGCTGCATGGGAAAGTGGTGGATATGTTTTATTTCCCCATTCTAAAAGGAAACTTCCCCGATTGGGTGCCATTCTGGGGTGGCGATTATTTTATTTTTTTCAGACCGGTATTTAATATTGCTGATGCATCTATTTCAGTTGGGGTAATTCTGATTTTACTTTTTCAGGGTGTGATTTTCAAAGATACGGATACCAAAAAAGAAGGGACATCCGACTCAGTTGGTACTACAACCGAAGGTTCGGAGGTTAAATAAAAAAAATATTTTATTCTTGAGATGGGAAAGGCAGTGCTTTGCCTTTTGTAAAGTTTCCCTGAAATCTTAAATCGTTGTAATACTCTTGTTCAGGAAGGTAAAATAGTTGGTAGCCTTGTTGTTGATAATTGTTGATGGTAGCTTCATCAATATAATAGACAACTTCCGCATTGGGATTTGGTGAAGCAATTCTGAAGTAATTCACTTCATTTTGCCACCAGCCGGCAATTAAAACAGTAGGCTTTTTAATTTCAGAAAGTTCCGATGCAATTTGTTTTGCATAAGCGATTTTATTATTTCTTTTGGAATCATCCGCCGTAACCGGTCCCTGAAGTAAATCGAAAGTGACATTAGTGTTGCCAATTTGAAAGGGCACAGATGCAAAAGTAGGTGTGCTTCCACGCAGTTTATCGTCGAGTTGAATGCCGGCAAAAAAGCAGGAGAGTATCATAAACATGGTTATCCATTTCAGTTGGGTTTCTTTACACAGCACAACGAATATCAAAATAATATATGGAACCATCGGAATTACAAAAGCCGATTTTTGCGGGATTTTGATAAATGAATACGTATACAGCAAAATAGTAATTGCTGCTGCACCAAGCAGGTATTTGTGAGTGAGATTTGTAGAAGTTGTTTGCTGAAGTTTCCGCAATGAAAACCAAACACCGGTTACCAGTGCTACCATTCCGGGTATACCCCAGGCACCAATTGTTGCCTTGTAAATATTTTTGAGAAACGGCGGGTAAGGAAAATATTCGTAGTAGGTGAAAAAACTTTTGCCGTAAACCATCCAGGCAGGAATGTAGCAGGCGATTGCTGTAATACCTATTGAAATTGCAAAACGAATCAGCATCGGAAAACGTAATTCCTGACCCCAAATGATTAAGGCAAATGGAATGGCCATTGCTCCTGCAGTGATTCGAAATCCGCAAGCCAAACCAAGTAGCACCCCTGCCACTACATATTTTTTATGGGTAATGGCATACAGACTAAAAAGTGTAAGCGACAATGCCCATGTGTAATCCATGACATTGGTGTTGTTGATGTAGATAACCGGAACAGCAGCCAGAAGTGCCCCTGCATACAAGTAATTTTGTACTAATAGTTTCTTAAGTGCCAAAATAAAAGCCGCAATACCTGCTGTCGAGAATAAAACCGTTAAAAGATTTAACAACCATGCAGGCCATTGCCAGATTAAAGACAGCAACAATTCCTGAACAGGATGTCCGGGCAAACGGGATACTTCATAAACACCGGTTGCACCTATATTACGTGCAGTGAGAATTAATCCCCATGCATCTTCTTCTGAACCATAACCTGAAAAAATAAATGGTATCCTGGAAAGGAAAATAATCGCCAGCAAAAGTGGCAGCGAATATTTACTTTGTGGATGCATTCACCTTTTGATTGGATGAAATTTCCTCAACTGCCTTCAAATACGTTTTGTCGACCTTTAACAGGATGGGATAGAAGCCGCCATTCTTAAATGTTTGTCGCGCAATAAATGCTTTCAGTTGATTTTTCAAATAAGGAGCAGCTTCTGCAATTTCAGCTGCTGAGTGCTTTATATTTCCTGCAGAAGCTTTTTTTACAAAGTCATTCCAAATGTTTTCATTCAGAATAAATCTGCTATCAAAGTCTTTGTAATCTTTATAGGCTTTCAAATCGTTTCGGTGAATATCGACATAATCGTATGCAAACTGACTGATGGCGCCATTGTTAATTGCTTCTATCAAAAAGAGATTGTTACGGCCGCTGGTATCAATTGGTACAAAAACATCGGGCATAATGCCACCACCACCGTAGACAATTTTACCTCCGGGTGTTGTGAATTTTAAAGAGTCAGGGAATTGAATGGAGTCCGCAGAGAGTAACTCATTATGATCGAACCGTGCATTCAGTTCATTGTTGTACTGATCATAGCCATCTTTGTATGGCTTTTGGATACTTCTGCCTGTTGGAGTGTAATATCTTGCAATTGTCAAACGCAAGGCTGAACCATCGGGCAGAATGGTTTGCTCCTGAACAAGTCCTTTACCAAACGATCTTCTTCCAACAATTGTGGCGCGATCCCAGTCCTGTAAAGCTCCGGCTAGAATTTCAGAAGCAGATGCCGAACCTTCATCAACAAGAATCACCACTTTTGAATTTTCAAATTCACCTGTTGAAGTTGCATCGTAATTGGTACGAGGCCTTGATTTACCTTGTGTATAAACTATGGTTTGTTTTTCCGGTAAAAATTCATCTGCCAGTTTGGTAGCCGCATCTAAATAACCTCCAGGATTTCCGCGCAAATCGATAATCATTTGTTTCATGCCTTTTGCTTTCATCTCAATAGAAGCCTGCATGAATTCGTCATAGGTGGTTGCAGCAAAACGACTGATCTTAAAATAACCGGTACTGTCGTTGATCATGAATGAAGCATCCAGTGAATAAATAGGAATTTTGCCTCTGGTAATAGTAAATGGAATTAATTTTGGCACGCCTCTTCTGTAAATTTTAATTTTCACTTTAGTGCCGCCTTGTCCGCGTAATTTTTGCATCACATCGGCATTGGTAATATTCACACCTGCAACCAGTGTATCTTCAACCATTACTATTCTGTCACCTGCACGTATGCCAACACTTTCCGAAGGTCCACCTGAAATAGCAGAGACAACCATGATAGTATCTTCCTGCAAATGAAATTCAATTCCTATTCCTTCAAAATTCCCTTCCAGTGGTTCGTTGGCCTGACGTAAATCTTCTGCAGGAATATAAGCTGAATGCGGATCTAAAGTCTGCAACATTTTTTCAATGGATGCATCTACCAGCTTCTCGCGATCAATAGTATCCACATACTCTTGCTGAATATAGGTAAGTACATCACTGAACTTGTTAAAGTGCGATGAGCCGGCAGAAAAAATCGATCGCTCCTGAATAAAAGGAACATTTAATTTTGTACCAATAAAAATTCCACCACCTAATACCAATGCAAAAAGTATTGGCATCATCAAATTCATTCCCTGTTTCGAATCTTGTTCCATTAATAGTTTGTTCTGGAAAATTATTTATTTGCAGGTGTCTGATATTGTACTACTTCCACCTTAAACTGACGAAGGAAATCGACGCCTTCATCACTCTCTATGCCTTTGTATTCGGCATACGATTTTAAATAGATTACTTTTTTTATTCCTGTAGTAAAGATAACACGTGCACATGCCAGACAAGGGGAAAGCGTTACGTACAATGTTGCTCCTTCGATTTGTGAATTGTTTTTTGCCGCATAAAGAATGGCATTCTCTTCAGCATGAATTGCCAGTGAACAACCACCTTTGCGGTCTCTGGCACATCCACGCTCAGGCCATTCTTCATCACAATTGTGTGTTCCTGCGGGTGGTCCGTTGTATCCCAAAGAAATGATTCGGGTATCTCTGGTAAGAACTGCGCCAACTTTAATTTTAACACAATGCGATTTTTGAGCCAGATTTTGAGCCAGCTCCATATAAATATCGTCAAATCCCGGTCGGTTCATATTTTTATTTAAGCCTTCAAAGATAAGAAGCAATTGGCATTCGATTCCCCTTAAAACGATTTATCTGACAAGGATGTTTTTTGAGGGTGTTAATTAAAAACTTGGGACTTTGGCGTAAAAGGGAATTGGCCAATGCTTTAGAAAATTTTATAAGTTATTAATAATCAAACATATAAGATTGTTATATATAACGAACGGCACTTACTATGCCATAGCTAAAAGGCAGCTTGCAGAAGTCCTTGGCAATCCGTTTCATTTGCGTAGTTAAAACCCATGACTTACCTTAGTGAAAATTTAAACGTCATGATGAGAAAATTACTGTTTGGTTGCCTGTTGTCAATCCTTTGTTTGGCAGTGAAGCCTGTTTCCGGACAATGTATCATTGATACAACAGTATCAGGAGCCGGAGTTTATCCCGATACATTACCGGATGCAACTGCGAATACACCATATTCCGTGGATGTAACTTTCGTGATGTTGACAGATACACTTGGACTGACAATTTACAGTTATCAGATTCAAAGTGTGGTGGGTTTACCTGTGGGGTTAACCTGGCAGTGCAATAATTCCGGCAATGGTTGTGTGTATGATCCTTCGGTATCAGTTTTCGGATGTGTGTTGATCAGCGGAACGCCATTGGTAGCCGGAACTTATACCATGACTGTAACGGTTGTTGCCGATGTACAATTGGTGGGTAATCAGGTGATACCTTTCGACGTGCCTTTAACAGTTTTACCCGGATCAGTTTCGAACCCCGGATTCTCCATGTTGAACTCAACAGGTTGCGCACCTTTGACAGTGGATTTTACCAATAACAATCCTGGACAAGCTGCCTATTTGTGGGATTTTGGAAATGGATTGCAAAGCACACTTGAAAATCCACCTTCTCAAACTTATACAACTCCCGGAACTTATGTAGTAACACAAACGGTTACACCGAATGTTACACCATCCTGGTTTCTTACCAATATTGAAGTAACATCGGTGCCCGATAATTACGGTGGCTTTATTGATGATCCGGATCTTTATTTTTTGCTGTATGATCCATCGGGAACTCAGGTTTATGACTCGCGACCTGCAATCGATAATACTTTCCCACCTGTTAGCTGGGGAACACCAAATATTCCTTTATCGAATGGCAATTATGTCGTTCATGTATGGGATGAAGATGGCGGCTTGTTTGGTGCTGATGATGATTTAGGTGAAATCAGCTTTGCAGGTAATGGCACTTCAGGTACTGCAACAGGTACAGTAAGTGGTGCTTCCGGTTCATTGAATGTGAATTATACGATTTTCTCCACACCTGTTGTTCCATTGGAAGCAACAGATACCATTTATGTGTATGAGTCACCTTCTGTTCCTGTGATTACTGCTTCAGGACCATTAACAATTTGCGAAGGCGATTCACTTACTCTTGCTGTTAACGATACAGTAAATATTATTCAATGGTATCAGGACGGATTGATACTTGCTGGTGAAAATGGAATCACTTATACTCCTCTGGTGAGTGGTGATTATACTGCAACGGTTACTACAGCTCAGGGATGTGGTGCCACATCTGTGGTTACTCAGGTTGTTATAAATCCACTTCCTGTTAAACCAACTTTTTTTGTCACCGGAAATACTTTTACAACTGCTGTTACGGGAGTTAATTTGCAATGGTATTACAATGGAAGTCCGATTCCGGGAGCAAATGGCAGCACTTTAACAGCAACATTAAACGGAACTTATCAATTGTGTGGTACTGATGCAAACGGTTGCGAAAATTGTTCCGATACACTTGCATTTGTGAATGTAGGATTAGCTGAAAATGCTGCATCCGGGTTTCAATTATATCCGAATCCTTCGCATGGCCGATTTTCCATACTATTCAGTAAAATTGAGGAAAGAACACTTGTGATCTCAGATATCACCGGACGAATAATCGACAAGGTAATGATTGGAACATCACTTCGTTACAGCTATGCAAACCGACTCGAAAGCGGTGTGTATATAGTTTCTGTGATCTCTTTGAATCAGAGCTCTCAGGTGAGGTTAGTAGTGGAATAAGTGAGTTCAAAAAAATTTTAAATGCCAATTCAGAAATTGAGATCTGAATTGGCTTTATTGTTTATTTTTTGTGTGAATTGAAGCTTCAGAACTGGACCTTTTAATAGTGCCTGAATTAAATCGCTTTGCTATAATAATTGAGGCATGAAAGTTGTTTCTCATTCCGGTGGTAAGTTTATAAAGACGTCATCTATAAACTCTTTAAAGTACACTTTCAATTGTCAATTCTAACTATTCAATATGGTTTTCTTTTTGTTTACTATTTTTCGATAAATGGAAGCATTACAAAAATAATTGGAGAAATAAAAGTAGATCTTCATATTGATCCATTATCTTACAACAGGCATTTTGATGAAACCAATCATTTTCTCATCGCCAAATAATTTTACAAAATAAATTCCTTGAGGCAAATCCTTTTTACTGATGCTGATTCGTTCGGTGTCAATTTCTTTCAAAGCAATTGTCTTGCCCATTCCATCTGCTAACAAAAAATAACATTTATCCTTTAAACTATTTCTTGAAAGTTTGATTACTAAAGATTCTAAATCATTAGTTTCAATAATAAAATTTGACATATCATAAGAAAAATTTCCAATACCAGTATTCAGCAATTGATAGCATCCGCTTGTGGCAGTACAACCATTCGCCGAAACTTGTACTGCATAACTGCCTGGTGCAGGAGCTATAAACAAAGGATTTATTGCTCCTGGTATTGGTATATTTCCTGTCGTACAATCAACCCATTGGTAAGTTGCCCCTGCGGCATTGGAAATAAGCGTATCTCCATATTGCACTACACCAGTATCTGGGATTTGGCTAACGCTTGCAATAGTATTAGTAACAATGTTCGTTACGATTGGGCTGTTAGTATCAAAAATAATGTAGCCCTTATTATCAATTGTAGCCCCATCTGCAAGCCCTGCTACAGGATTTATGCCATAAACAACATATCCCCTATTGGCTGTCACAGGTGAATTAACATATGGCAAATTAATATTATTAAAGATGAAGCGTACGACATTTCCACTATCAATAACTGTAAACATATCATGGCTGCTTGCTAAAATTTTCAACGTTGTCAAATCCAAATCCAAATCAAGTGAATCTATTATTTCAATATTCAGAGCATTTGCATTGCCGGTATTTTCAAATCTAAGAGTGTAATTTAACTGTTGATTAGGTTCAACATAACCAAAATCACAATCTCCTTTAGGATAAACGAACTTGTCATTCGGGTCGAAGGAATTAACTATTGAAAAACTGTAATTTTTAATATTATCTGTAATATTGCCATCTCCCAATAATGGCTCAGCAATAGCTTTAAAATTCAATGTAGTTCCGACAATAGAATTTATCGGAGATAATAAGGTTATAACAGGCTTAAATGAAGAGTCAGAAGTGACCACTATGTTATTCCATATAATTGTATCCCCAATTATTGTATCAGCCGGTGGTGTCACCATAAATAAGTTTAATGAAGAGTCAATTACAAACTTTAAATCAGCATCAATGGAATCACAACCTTGATTTTTATATTCGAGATTAAC
This sequence comes from Bacteroidia bacterium, assembly GCA_016788065.1. Lineage (GTDB taxonomy): Bacteria > Bacteroidota > Bacteroidia > AKYH767-A > OLB10 > JADKJB01. The sequence continues at coordinate 89,244 of JAEUTI010000026.1, forward strand.
ATTGGTAAAATTAGAGGGTCTAAATGAGCCCGCTACCACATAAACCCCAAGGTCAAAACCAGAAACAGGAGGTGTTGGTATAAATAAAGAAGCAGTTTTATTGCATCCTAAAGTGTCAGTTACTGTAGCTGTATAAATACCTGGTGTTGTAACATTTAAAGTTGCTGTTGTAGTGGTCGGTGATGTGTTCCAGGTATATTGAAAAGGTGGGTGACCATAAAATGGTGTCGCAGTGGCACTTCCAATGCTATCAGCACAAGTGAAATTTGAAATGGAATTAAAAAACAATTTAAAGTTAAAACAATTGTCCATTGCAGTATCGCCATGAACTCTAATTATCTTGCTCGTGGATACTCCATTATAAGTGTCAAAATCACCAACAACAATTATTTTGCCATCAGGTTGTACAACCATATCACGAATATGTGAATTGGTCGCTGTTCCAGAATCAAAAGTAAAATCGTAACTTCCATTGGCATTTAAGCGAAAAAGTTTGGCAGTGGGTACTCCATTGAATATAGTTGTAAAATATCCTCCAGCAATCAAAACTTTGCCATTTGATTGTAATTCTATATTCCATATTTTATCATTAGCACCTGTTCCTATATCAAAACTATTGTCAATTGTACCATTCGGATTAATTCTGACAATTTTGTTTTTGGAAACTCCATTAAATTCTGTGAAATCACCAGCAATAATGATTTTTCCATCTGGTTGCACAATACATTTTCTTATCCAATTATTGGCACCAGTTCCAACCTGAAAACTTGAATCTCTGCTGCCGTCAATATTCAATCTTACAATATAATTAACAGAATCACCATTGAAAGCTGTAAATGTTCCCCCTATAATTATTTTTCCGTCTGATTGCACTGCAGAGGTAAAAACATAATTGTTAGTACCTGTTCCTGTGTTAAATGTTGTATCTAAACTACCATCATAATTTATTCTAGTCAAATTATTTTTAACTGTCACGCCAAATTTTTGAAAATTTCCTGCAAGAAATATTTTACCATTCTGTAAAAACTGCGTTGTAAAAACGTTCATTGTAGAACTTGGGGTATTTGCGCCTGCGCCAATAACAAAACTGGTATCAACAGCGCCGTTTGCTTGAAGCCTGGATATCCCATGTTGGTATACTCCGGGGGAGATTAGCACTCCTCCAGAACTACCAAGCATAATTTTCCCATCTGGTAACAAATTAATACTGTAAACCCATCCATTTACCCCCATACCTACACCTCCAGTTGATGCATGTAAGATATTATTAAACAATGTATCGACTTCACCATCAGCTTCTAATCTCACAAAATTATTAGTAACAATCCCATTAACATAGTCAAACTGACCTCCAACCAATATTTTACCATCTGGTTGTACCTCACAAGAAAATGCATAGGGGGCAAAATTTCCTGTAACAGCTGCAAATGAGGTATCCAATGCACCTGGCGTTTGAGCATTTAGATGAATGCCTTGAATAAATATTAGAAGCAACAATTTAAATTTATTCATTGATGCGAATTGTATATTATACAAATATAATAAACAACCAAACATTTGACATAATTTTTACAACTTCCTTCTGCGATACAATCATGATAAACGGCTAATAATCTAGTAATGAATATGTTATCACAGAAGCACCAGAAATTGTTGAAGTAATTTCATCCAAAGGATCCTCGCAGGTCAAATTGGTTGTGGAATAGTTTTTGAGTATAGTGTTGTTGCGTTTTAACCTGGTCTGACGGCCACAGGGCTTAAATAGTATATAATTTGCTTTTTGAAATACAATAAGCGATCATCACTTTATTAATCTCAAACCAGTTAACCATGAAACTATACATCAAATTCATGGTAAGTCTGCGCTGTAAAATGGTGGTTAAGGATATTTTGGAACAAGTCGGAATACCTTATTTGTCTGTTGAATTGGGAGAAGTTAATACTTGCGAGGAACTGACTGCTGAACAATTGAAATTACTAAAGGAGAGATTAAAGTGTGCAGACTTGGAATTAATGGATGACAAGAAGGCACAATTGATAGAAAAAATTAAAGGAGTCATTATCGAGATGATCCATTATGAAGAAGAACTTCCCAAAGTAAAATTTTCGGTTTATTTATCTGAGAAACTGAATCACAACTATACATACTTGGCAAATTTGTTTTCAGAAACAGAAGGTACTACCATTGAGCATTTTATGATTTTGCACAAGATTGAAAAGGTGAAGGAGTTGATTATGTATAGCGACCTTAATTTATCGGAAATCGCCTGGAAGTTGCATTACAGTAGTGTAGCCCATTTGTCACATCAATTTAAAAAAGTAACCGGACTAACTCCCAGCTTTTTCAAGAAGCTTAAAAACCAGAAGCGGAAGTCGATTAATGATGTGTGAATTTTGCAATTTATTTATTTAGTTGTGCAAACTTTTCGCTTTGAGGTGAGATACCTTTGTGTCATCATCTGATTTAGAAAACTATACTTGAATTCGTATCGGAAATGTTATGAATTAGTTTGGTCCCCTCCAAACTGACTTTTCTGCCCAATCAATAAGCCTGACTCAGTGTGGAGTCAGGCTTTTGGTTTTCTAAAGCTTACTAGTTTTCATAAGTAATTTTATAGTATTAATAATAGTTTAATCTGAAATCATGAAGAGTATATCCAATTTAAATGGTAAAAATGTATTTATAACTGGCGGGTTGTCAGGGATCGGTAAAAAGTGTGCCTTATATGCTGCTCGTGATGGGGCAAATGTGATCGTTGCTGATTTGGATTCGCCCGCTAAAGACGCTACAATGGCTGAAATCAAAAAATGGAATGCAAAAGCCATTTTTATCCATTGCGATGTTTCTAATTTTAATGAAGTTGAATCCGCTATAGCTGAAACCGTGAACGTATTCGGTTCGTTTGATGTTGCACTAAATAATGCGGGCATTGGTGGAGAATCTTCCCGGATAGGAGATATGACTGAAAAGGCATGGCAAGATGTGATTGCAGTAAATCTGAATGGCGTTTTTAATTGCATGAAACATGAATTATATCAGATGTCGAAGCAAAAAAGTGGTGTTATTATTAACATGTCTTCCATTTTAGGGAAAGTTGGATTTGCTAATGCGGGACACTATGTAGCTGCTAAACATGGTGTTATAGGTTTAACACAAACCGCAGCAATGGAATATGCTCTTGAAGGAATACGAATCAATGCAATTTGTCCGGGCTTTGTGAGTACCCCGTTATTGGAAAGCGGTGGAATTAGTCAGAATGCAGAAGTGAAAACTATGATTGAAAACCTGCATCCAATGAAAAGATTCGGTGATGATGATGAAATCGCAAATGTATTTTTATTTCTGGCAACAGAGGGAAGTTCCTTTATGACCGGAACTGCTGTCGAAGTGGATGGCGGATATCTGGCACAGTAGTAGCAAGGTAGTTATGTATTAAGAGCGGGAATTGTTCAGTTTAAGGCAATAACGTCGACTTAAACAGAAAATAACAGTGAGTTCACAGGTAACTAACTGCCGGATTGGGCAAAAATTTAACCACAAAAGGCTGGATTCCTCAATTCGGGAAATTTTTACCTAAATGAAAATATTGTAGTGACTTTTTAGGGTAATAAAGTTTAATGGGTGGAGCGAACAGAATGATTGAAGTTGTAAAGCATGGCGTATTATTAGGGAAATCAGGACTTGGATTTGAACATGATGGCGTTTTAAATCCCGGGGTTATTCGTGTGGATGACAATGTACACATGTTTTACAGGGCTGTAGGTAAAGGAAATTACTCAAGTCTGGGATATTGCATTTTTAAAGGTCCCCATGAACTAACTTACCGATCCGACATCCCTGTGATGTTTCCGCAATTTGCTTACGAAAATCATGGCGTTGAAGATCCGAGAATTACGAAAATAGGAGATGTGTACTACCTAACTTATACAGCATATGATGGTTTGAATGCACTTGGAGCATATGCCACATCTACAGATCTGATAAAATTTGTTAAGCAGGGCTTCTTAGTTCCTATGATTGCTTTCGATGAGTTTGCGCATCTGGCTGGTGCAGGACATCCGCTGAACGAAAAATATTTCCGTTTTAATAATCCCGGCCTGGTTGCAGATACATTAAAATCTCAGTTGTATGTATGGGATAAGAATGTTATATTTTTTCCTCGACTCATTAATAATCAGTTTATTTTCCTGCATCGTATCAAACCCGACATACAAATTGTAAAAGTTGATTCCCTGGAAGAATTAAATCATGAATTCTGGCAGAATTATTTTCTGAAGTTTCACGAGCATATAGTGCTTACTCCCGAAAACCCACATGAAGTCAGTTACATCGGTGGTGGCTGTCCCCCAATTGAAACCAAAGCAGGTTGGTTGTTAATATACCATGGCGTTTATGATACTCCCAAAGGATATGTTTATAATGCTTGTGCATCATTGCTCGATTTAAATAATCCTCAAATTGAGATATCCCGATTGCCTTATCCTCTATTCCAACCTGAATTAGATTGGGAACTTTCGGGTGAGGTTAATAATGTTTGCTTTCCAACCGGGGCCGTTGTGTTCGATGAGAGACTATATATTTATTATGGAGCGGCTGACGAAAGAATTGCGACAGTATCAATGGTGTTAGATGATCTTATTGCAGAGTTGCTTCTGTATCAGAATCCCATATTTGATGCTTCTTAAGAACTTAATTAATCAGTAAACCAATGAATCCTAAAAGAAAATACATCAAAAGAATTGTGAAAGCCGAAAATCCGGAAGTATTAGTAATATCTTCATTCCCACCCCGTGAGTGTGGAATAGCTACGTATACTGCTGATTTGGTGAAGTCTTTATCGAATAAGTTTGATACAACATTCGAATTTAAAATTTGTCCGCTTGAATCGGAAGCTGAAGTGCATAACTATGATTTTGATACTGAATTTGTTTTAAATGTTGATGAGAGTGATTCATTTACGAATCTTGAAAATTCAATAAACAACAACTCAAAGATCGGTTTGGTAGTTATACAGCATGAATTTGGCTTTTTCGAAAATTGCCATGAAAAGCTGGTTGCTTTTATAAAAGGAATACAGGTTCCTGTAGCCGTTGTTTTTCATACTGTTTTGCCTGCACCCGATGAAAGCAAACGGAATCAGGTCATGGAAATAGCCAATGAAGTTCAGGCTATTTTGGTAATGACTAAGACATCCAAGAAGATTTTGATAGCTGATTATAGCATTCCGGAATCGCTGGTTACTGTTATTGCACATGGAACGCATTTAATACCACATATCGATAAAGAAGTACTAAAGAAAAAATATGAAATGAATGGCCGAAAGGTTATTTCAACATTCGGATTGCTAAGTTCCGGGAAAAGTATTGAAACTACTTTGTACAGTTTGCCTGAAATAATTGCCATACATCCGGAAGTTCTTTTTCTGATAATTGGAAAAATTCATCCCGGCATTCAAAGGAGAGAAGGAGAAAAATACCGTTCGTATCTGGAAAATATTGTGGATGAATTGGGACTTCATGAAAATGTAAGGTTTGTAAACAGATATTTGCCACTCGATTTACTATTGGAATATTTGCAGTTGTCTGATATTTATTTGTTCACTTCAAAAGATCGGAATCAGGCTGTCAGTGGAACATTTGTTTATGCACTTAGTTGCGGCTGTCCAATTGTTTCTACTCCAATTCCTCATGCTGTTGAGGTGTTGAAGAATAATTGCGGAATTTTATTCGATTTTGAGGATAGCACGCAGCTGGCTGCAGCTGTAAATAAATTGCTGTCAGATAACGAGCTCAGGGAAGAAATGAGGATTGCCGCATTGCATAACGTCTCCTCCTCAGTGTGGGAAAATGCTGCAATTGCGCATGCCAATTTGTTTCTTAATCTTATTAACAGTGATGCAGGTTTAAGCTTTAAAGTTCCGGAATTAAAGATGGATCATATTAAAAAGATGACCACAGATTTCGGCATCATTCAGTTTGCCAGAGTTAATACTCCCGACATAAATTCAGGATATACCTTAGATGATAATGCACGCGCTTTGGTAACTTATTGCATGCACTATGAGCAGTTGCACGACTTTCCGGATCTGCGCCAGATTAGTATTTATCTCAATTTTATTGAATTCTGTCAACAAGAGAATGGCACTTTTTTAAATTATGTCGATTTTAACAAAAAGTTTACCGGTCAGAATCAAACCACAAATATTGCCGATGCAACCGGAAGGGCATTTTGGGCATTGGGATACTTAATTTCACTTAAACCCATATTACCATCTCATTTAATCAGGCAGGCATTAAGAATATTCGATGCAGCTATTGAACGCGTTGCTTCTATTTGTTCAACCCGTTCAATGGCATTTATGATTAAAGGGTTGTATTACGCCGAAACCGCAAGACCAACAGTGAAAGGGCAGGAGCTCATTACTCTTTTTGCCGATCGGCTGGTTCAGATGTACAGACATGAAAGCGATGAAAGCTGGAATTGGTACGAATCTTATATGACTTATGCCAACAGTATTTTGCCGGAAGCACTTTTATGTGCCTGGCAGGCAACCGGGAATTCAACTTACAAGGAAGTAGCTAAAGAATCTTTTGACTTTTTATTGACAAAAATTTTCAATGGTAATGAAATTAAAGTGGTTTCGAATAAGTCGTGGCTAAACAGAAGTACACAGGACACTCAGCCGGCAACGGGTGGTGAACAGCCTATAGATGTAGCATATACCATAATGGCACTGGATAGGTTTTACAAGACTTTTGGCAATAAAGATTATTTGCGGAAACAACATATTGCATTCAGCTGGTTTCATGGGAATAATTTTCTGCAGCAAATCATTTATAACCCCTGTACGGGAGGCTGTTATGACGGAATGGAGGAGTTTCATGTGAATCTGAATCAAGGTGCAGAGTCGACAACCAGTTACCTGATGGCACATTTAACCACTATTAAAATAGAACAACATGAAAGGGCTTTCTCAGCCGGTGAAATGGAAATGGATTCTTCATTTAAGAATAAGTTTCAGTTTCAAAGTAAAAGTATGAGTCGCTTTGTATTGACTTCGAAGTCACTCATAAATAATAAGTAACAGTATTCAAAACAACCTAATGGATTCAGGTGAAATTAAAAAAGGAATTTCAAACATAACTGTTGAAATTGTAGAATACCTGCAGAATTCTGTAGTTATTAAAACCATATTAAGAAAATCAACAGGCAATATCAGTGTTATGTCGTTTGATAATGGCGAAGGATTAACTGAGCGAACCACGCCCTTTGATACATTTGTTCAGGTGATTGATGGTGAAGCAACCATTGTAATTGCCGGGAAAATGAATTTATTGAAGACGGGTAGCTCTATTGTTATTCCCGCCCATGCGTCAAGTTTGATTGAGCCCAATGGCCGGTTTAAAATGATTTTGACTGTTATTAAGAGCGGATATGAGTAAGGATTTCGGAAAGTCAAAGGCAAATCAAGGGAAATTTCATCCTTCCCAATTCCTGTTTAAATAATATAATTCATCTTTGTATTTGATCACTAAGCAGGAGTCGTAGTGGGTTTGGTAGCTGTATATATCATCTATTCCTTCAATAAAAATGGAATCTATTAAGCTGAACAATTCTGAAATATACCCCTGAGACTGCTCTTCTCCGAATTCTTTTTCATAGAGTGCACTGGAAATGTGGTTGATAAGTAGGGTGTTGTAATTTGATCTATCAAGTTTAGTAAGTTCTGCTTCAGATTCAATTTCAGCTACTGAGTTATGGCTATTTGCTTTGTAAAAGTCCAACCTTTCGAAGTAATGGCCTCCTATAAATTTTGGAGATATATACCTATTGACAAACATTAAGTATCCTTCAATAAGGTTTAGTTTATAATTTTCATTTAAAGCTGTGTTTTTAAATGTCTCAGTTAATTTATAGTTGTTATTTATAAAAAATGGAATCAATTTACTTTTGAACCAAACTGTTTCTGAATCTAGTTCAAGGTAATTATATTGTACGTTAGTACATTCAAATAATGTGCTATCAATAAAAAATGTCCGCCCCCAGTTAAGTTCATCTCTTGGTATAAAATTGGTTTTATCATCATCTACTATGACTACTGAGGATTCCAACAAATTGCAAACTCTAAGATCATCATTGAAAACTCCATACATCATGGTGTTATCAATTCTCGAACCAAAGTATATTACACTGCATGATTCACTTGTAAATCCGTTTATTTGTGCGTAATCTGTATTTGTAATCCGTACTTTCATTGGTTGAGATGATTATTTATAGCATGATTTCAATAAGGTTATGAATTATTTGATTGTTATTTTCTATGAACTGCGATTTTATGGTGTATCAATTATTGTAATTACATTTATGCTTTATTGGAATATTTCAATCTAAAAAAATCAATCGCTTATAATATCGTTAAGGGTTGTCCTCTTTTATAGCCATATAGTTCGCTACCCACTGATAAGCTTTAAATCCAACAACAAAAACTAGGGCCATCATATTCAGCGACTCACCTGTTTTAAAAGAAATTCCGATAGCTATAAGTCCTACAAGTGCCAATGCAATTGTGAATATTACGAGCTTCATTTTATTTTTAGCGGATGATAGCATGGTTCCTAAAGGGAGCATCATCGCAAAACCAAATACGGTAAATAATAGCATTTTTTCTTCTGAAAATACAAAGTATAAAAGAGCCCCGGTGATAGCAACCCCCAAACTCACAGCTACTAAGTTTGAACTCAATTTTTCATTTTTATCAAGAAGTAATTGTCCATATTTATTGAACCGGAGAAACAAATTGCTTACAGGGCCAATAACCCAGGTTGAAAAAGCAAATAGCGCAAGAATTACAATTAAAGGAAATAAGTAGGGTTGAAAGGATTCATTATTCCTAGCAATGGAAATTAATATTTTGCTACCAATGTAAAAACCTACGAGTACACCCCATTGATATTTCTCACTCAGGTTACTCATAAAAAATGAATATTTCAAAAACAACCTGTAAACCGGATTTGAGGCTTTTATAGCTTCCACCATTCCAGATTGAGCATAGCTCATATTGGGGTCATTGGAAAGTGCTTCTTTAAAGTGTTCCAGGGCTTTTTTGTGGTTACCCTGCTCTAGCAAGCCCCACCCATAATTAGCATGTGTGAAAGCATTGTTTGGGTCTTCACGGAGTGCGCCTTCAATGGTTTCGAAAGATTCTTGGCTTCTGTTAAGTTTGTTCAGTGCGGAACTTCTGATATTTAAAGCTAAGAGATTTTCAGGATCTATTTCCAGAGCCTGATCAGCGGTTTGAAGCGCTTCTTCAAATAATTTTCTTGCCATTTTAATATTTGCCAGCACAGCAAAGTAATCGGCATCATAAGGATCAAGTTCAATTGCTTGATTAATATTCTTCTCTGCATCATCAAAATTATCTAATTGAATACCAATGCGGGCTTTTAAATAAAATAAGTAGGGTGCATCGGGTGATATTCCTATTGCATTATCAATTATACTGGTTGCATTTTCAAATTTTTCTTGTTGAAAGTATACCTCTGCAAGCAGGGTGAGATAATGAATGTTGTTTGAATCCTCTGTCAATAAATCAGAAAGGATTTTTTCAGCTTCTGTAAATTTATTTTGCTGAATTAAAATTTCAACTTTGGAAAGTCTGATATCTTCTGTCATCTTACTTTTTTATTTTCATATAGGTTAAAATATCGTCATATAAACCGGAATCGTTTGCAAACATGGCAAAATTCTTGGCAGTTGAAAACCATTCTTGTGTGCTGGGTTTATGTTTCTTCAAAGCATTGAGTAAATCAATAGTTTCAATTGGTTTAGGAATGCCATCGCTAAATGAAGACTCAAGTTTTTGCTCTATGGCAATGTCGATAATTGCATCAATATCTGCTCCTGAATAGTTCTCTGCTTTTTTCGCAATTGTTTGCAGGTCAATAGTTCCTGTTGGCTTGTTGCTGAGCTTAAGCCTTAAAATCGATTCTCTTGAAGTAACATCAGGAGGTGGAACAAATACGATTCTGTCAAATCTGCCGGGGCGTCGGAATGCCGGGTCAAGATTCCAGGGCGTATTTGTCGCTCCTATGATTAAAATTCCTTCGTTTGTGCTGTCAATTCCGTCGAGTTCCTGCAGGAATTGATTTATTAAATGTCTGCCGCTGGATTGCTTCATATCGCTCCTGCTAGCGCCCAGTGCATCAATTTCATCTATGAATAATACACAAGGAGTATTTTGTCTTGCCAATTCAAATATTTCATGCAGATTTTTTTCACTGTTTCCAATCCACATATCCAGAATGTCATTCAAGGTAATGCTTAAGAATTTTGCATTTACTTGTCCTGCTGTTGCTTTAGCAATGAACGTTTTACCGCATCCCGGGGGACCATACAATAAAATGCCTCCTCCAGTTTTTTTGCCATATGCTTTATAAAGTTCTGGGTGAAGCAGTGGTTTGATTATTTTAAGATCAATTTCTTTCTTCACACTGTCCATGCCGCCAACATCATTGAAGTTAATATTCGGTTTTTGTAAAAAACGGTTGTCTATTTCTTCTTCCTCTTCTCGGACTTCAATACTACCTTTTTGCCTTAATTGGCTATCAAGTTCATCATCCACATACTTTGGATCAATTTCAAGAGCTTTTCTATAGGCCTCTATAGCTTTCGTTATGGAATGCTCTTTCAAAAGACACTTTGCATATAGAGCATAAACATTTATCTCATTGGTACCTTGATCTATTACTTCTTCCAAAATAACATTACAGGCAGAATAACTTCCCTTCTTGTAAAATACTGTTGCAAGTCCAATTTTTGGCCTTGTTTCATTCGATAATTTAAGAATTGTGGTATACTCTTTATCCGCTTCCTCAAGTCTGTTTAATGTAAGTAAATTGTCTGCCAGAAGAAGTCTCAATGGAATGTTGTCAGGCGATTGTTTTAATGCCTCCCGCAGACTTTCTATGGTATTATCGTTCATTTTTTAATTTTAAAGTATTCGGTTTATTAATTAGCTATGAATTATTTCTGCTTCAAAAAATTATTTTAGGCCATCACTGGATTTAATGTAATATATTTTAGAATCCTTCATCCTTAAAATTCAGCTTATATGTTAAGTCTTTTAAAGAAAATAGGCTTATTCCTGTCTGAAAGTTTTAAAAGAGTGCTAAATATCAAAGTTGTTTTCCGGAATTTAACCTGAAAAGTACGATAAATTTTGATTGCTGCAAAATAGAACTCATGAATATGATCAAAGATCATCATTCCTTCGAACTATAGTAAATGACTTGCAATCAATTAAATATGTGTGAAAGCTGGTCGCATCCACCATAAATTTGGTAAGAAATGTTACCCTTAAAGTTTAAAATGCGTTTTGACTAAAAAACTATTGCTATACTTAGAATATCATAATTCAATGCTCACCTATTAAATTTGAAATAATTGCTCTCCAGTCAACATGGCAACATGGGCGAATATATGCCCTATAAATGCTGCTTCCAATCCCTTTTTCCAATATAGCCATCCAAAAAATATTCCTGCGACTGAATTACCAATAAGGATATAGGACAACAGGGAAACTGAAGGATTGCTTACTGCACTAAATGCAACGGGAAAATGGCCGAGTGCGAAAAGAACAGCTGCCAATATAATTCCGATCCAGTAGGTAATTCCATTAAGCTTTTTGGTAATTTTATACATTATCCAAACAATTAGTGTCATAAACCCATAGCGCATTAATATTTCTTCTGTTAAGCCGCCATAAGTAAATCTGGCGAGTATTGTTATTTTAATTTTATCACCCACCTCAATAAATTCCTGTGGCAATGAAGATCTAAAAATCAGTCCTACGATAGATATCAATATTCCTGCAACTAATCCGCAAATAATTCCATATTTTGCTTGTTCCGGGAATGATACCTGACTTTTTTCTGACTTAAGTATGGCAGTGATTGCAGGAACTGTGAGGTTCACTTTATCGTGCAAAACGGTTCCAATTATCACTGCAATTAACAGCAGAAAAGTTGGATTAACCAACACTAAAAACCGGAGTGTTTCCGGTGATATTTTTTCTAAAGCTTCCTTGGGCAAATTGTCAAGCGGTATGGTGACCGTAAGCATTGATAAAATGCCTAACATTCCTAAAGCAAATAATGTCAGTCCCAGTTTTATTTTGAATGTCATGTTTGAAGGTGTTGGGTGGTTTATATTTTTAACTTTTAAATCCGGTAAGCATAATAATAACATGTTTCATTTTCGTCATTAAAATTCTCTGAAATAGTGAAATGCAGATCATAAGATTTTATAATGAACGGTGGTTTTGATTTGATGATAGCTTCCATCAATAAATTTAGCAATATTGACCCGACTATACTGCAAGACAGGTTTGGAATCGAAAGGTATATATTTCCCATTTACCTTCCAAATGGATAGGGAGAATGGCCTTCACATCCTAAAATCAATGCTCTGGACAAAATAGGCAGTTATCCGTGTAATAATCTACCACCGTGACATATCAATTACCATTTGTCTCTTAAATTTTGATTTGAAACTTATCAACGAATTTAAGTCTCTTTTATCCACTGATCGAAATTTGTAATTAAGTTTTCTGTTATTAGTTTCTAAATGTATCTCGTTTATCCCATCAACTCGAACTATCTCAAAAAGAGTCCCAGGCAGCCAGTAATGGTCTCCTTCATAACCCGAATATCTAATATTTAATTTCGTTTCTTCTGAAGATCTAATAATAGTATTGGAAATGGATATTTGGAAGAAATCTTCATAAAAATCTAAATACCCGATTTTTTTGTAATTTGATTTTAAATGCACAAATACGAAAAGTGCAATTATGAATACCGCACTGAATGATCTCACTAATATCTGATATTTTGAAGGTACTATTTCAGCCAAAACTACAGGAGCAATTGTCATTATAAATAGAAATATCCTTATTAAAGTAACAACCAATGATATTTCAACGATTTCGAAGCTGTTAATAATTTTCGGATCTCTATATCGCATTTTTAAATTACAATATTTTTAACATCATGCATTTATTCGAATACACTCCCAAAGTAAACCCTTGTTTTTATAAAATAGTTATTGAAAATGCTGGCGTAAAATAGCAGTGAGAAGAGTAATATCTTACTACTTCACCCTCTCATACTCAAACCCCATTTTCCTCTCTTCGCCATTTATTTTGCCGCTGATGGAGGCCGAGAGTTTATCTTTCTGATCGGTTTTGTAAGTGATTTTGGTTGGGAAGTCGTGGGTGGGGTTTTCAAAAACGAATTCACTGGCTTCTGATGAAATTAGTTTGAATGGAATGGGTGCGCCACCATTTTGATTACTCACGGTTGGTATGTAATAGATGCCATCTGTCCGTTTTAAAAGTTGTACTGTTTCTGAAAGGGTTGTGTCAGCTCCTTCAATGCTGTAGCTTTTTCCGCTGTACAATGTGTCGTTGGTGATTTCCCAGACTTCCAGCATGGTGCTCTCCGGGGTTTGCATCAGCCATTTTCCCTCTAAGGTGCTAAGTTGTTTAAAGGTATCGGGTTGCTGTTTGCAGGATGTGATTGCAGATGCCAGCAGACATATTCCAAGTATTTTGTTCAGATGCTTCATGGTGTTTTGTTTTGGTATCCCGAAAGTAAGAAATTAAAAGCATAAAAAAAGTCCCGGCTATGAACCGGGACTTTCCTGTAAATATTTTTTGTTATTTGGTTAGTACAACTTTTCCTTCAACTTTCCAGTCGCTGGAAGAAACACGAACCATATAAATTCCTGCTGCAACTGATGTCCAGTCAGGGCGGATTTCAAATTCACCTGATGGCATAGTTAAATCAGTGCTGCTGATTACACGTCCATACAAATCGATGATAGCAACATTCACCTCATTGGCAGGTGTAGCAGTTTCAAGAGCTAACCATGGGTTGTTACCAGGATTGCCATAGATGTCCATATAAGTTTCTGAATTCAGATCGGTAAGTCCAACGTTAGTAATACACAATACATTTGAAGTAACATTACATCCACCAACAGTAGAAAGAATCATATAATAACAGCCATTGGTATTTGGAGTGAAAGTTGGAGCAAATGCACCTGGAATAAATGTAGTTGATCCATCAGGATACCAGTTGTAGAAATAAGTAGGATCAGTAACACTGGAGCTGAATTGTCCGGATACTGATGATGAAATAGAAACTGCAGGCAATGAAGTAACAATATTCACACGAACAGTATCAGTGATAGTTGCAGCACATGGACCGTTTCCTGTTAAAGTAAGGAAAATAATTCCGCTTTCACCTGGCCCCGGAGTATACGTTGTTGTTAAAGAAGTAGGATTTGAAAATGTCCCAGTTCCACCATTCCATTGTGGATTTCCAACCATGTTCACAGCATTACCTGTAAGGTTTGCAATGTTGGAAGCACCTGGGCAGATTCCTGCATCAGGACCGGCAGTCAGACTCAAACCGGTAGATAATGCCTGGCATCCATAATTCAAATATGTAGCAGCACCTCCGGAAGTAAATTCTACAAATGCTCCATCATTTTCAAAGGTGAATCCACCAATTGCGCCATATTGATTTACAAGAAGTGTACGATCGTAAGTAACTGAATCGAGACAAGCACCGGTAAATTCAATAGTTAAAGTACGTAAGCCTGGTAACACGTTAGAGTTTGCAAAGTGTCCTGATGTATTACCGGCACACTGAAACAAAACGATTACATCATCATTCAGATTTGCGAATGTGTTTGCAATGGTATTAATGTTTACACTAGTCAACAGCAATACTTTTGCATTGGCAGGTAAAACGCCACCAACCGGTTCAACTAAAGAACCACAACCAACAATATTCTGATTTACTGCTGCTACTAATGCTGCAGTGTTGGCATCCTGACAAAGACCCTGGAAAGCATTGTTTGGCCAATCGACAATCATATTAGCAGTATTCAATGCATTTGGTCCAACATCAAAGCGTACCATTTCGTTTTCACCTTCAGGTGTGCCACAGGCATCAACCAGAATGCTTCTTATTTCAATACAACCACCTTGTGCATTAACCTGAAGTGCAGGTAACACGCAAATTGCGGCGAAGGCAAACAATATTTGCATCTTCTTAATCATCGGTAAAGAATTGTTCATGAGAGTAATATTTTAATTTACAAATTAAGGGATTGTGCAGCTGTCCCGGGTGCCCGTTAATGTTTCTTAACTATTCTTTAACAAGACTCCCGGTAAATGGGGCAGCAAAGGTACAACTTTTTGGTGTAGCTTCCAAGTGGGGTAAGTGGTTGTATATTAGTTTGTTGGCATCTTTAAATTGGGTGCGCAGGTGGGGTTGCTGCTTGGAAGATATTTCTGGAAGTCATGAAAATTATTGGTAAAATAGAATTCATAGTCTCAAAGTCATTAATGGTCATTGGCGGCAGAGCCGCGTCATTGGGTCATTGGCGGCACAGCCGCTGTCATTAGGTCATTGGTCATAAGTCATAGGGGTATCTTATGTCAGAAATGTAATTTGTATCCTGCATGAAAATTATTTCTGAATATCATTTAACAAGAATGTAAAATTAAATTTGGTGGCTGCGTAAAAAACTTCATTTTTTAAGCGAAGTCCCATTTATCATCTATCATTTTTAATTTATAATTCCCCTTGTCATTTAGCGGCAAAGCCGCAGTCATTGGGTCATTGGTAGGCAATGAAAAATTTTCCTGCTCCTCGCGCAAGCGAAATTCTCTGCGTCTCCCAAACTCTGCGTTTAAAAAAAATAATATGGAGTTTTAATTTGACAGAAATAGATTTCAGGCAATGTGCAAATCAACTTTCAACTTTCGTCTTCTGTTTCCAGATGATCACCACAACAAGCATTGCAGTAATACAAATCGCCCATTTCACCCAATAAATCTTCACCATAAAAAAAGCACTGATAAACATACTAACCAGCATGGTGATGATGGCAATGATTTTGGTTCGCATGGTCATGCCTTTACCTCTTTTAAAATCGATAATTTGCTGACCCACATATTTATTGCTGATGAGTAGTCTGAGAAATTTGCGGGAGCCCTTAGCAAAGCAGTAGGTGGCCATCAGGAAAAATACCAATCCCGGCATCATTGGCGTGATATATCCAATAATGCCAATCGCTACAAAGATGAAACCCAGCACCATCCAGAATGTTCTGGTGAGTGTGGTGGTAAAAGGGTGCATGCTGAACCGGATTTTTGCAAAACTAAGCAGTTTAACCGAACCTTACCTCATAATAGTGTAAGAAGCAGGTAAAACTCTGACTTAAAGCACGAAAAATTCAGGGTTTCAGACGTTTAAGTTCCTGATTTATAAAAGCAATGTTATTTTTTGCTGCGCTGCGGTTTTGTTCAATCACGCGCATATCACGACTTTCACGTAGTTTCACTATGGAGTAATATGAAATGGCCGCTTCGTAAAGCGCTTTCGCCTTTTGAAGGTTTTCAATGCTTTCTTTCGTATCAGTGACATTGGACTTGCTACCTGGTTTAGCAGGTTTTTTGGAATAGACAATCACAATATCAGATGCCTTTTTATGTGCTTCATTTCCTTTCGCTACCAGTGCAAAATTAAATTCCTCATCGGTAAGCGGATCATCGGGATTCAGTTGCTTACCCCGTTCAGCGCCCGCCCATCTGATTCCATGCTCATCCATTTGCATGAGCTGACTGCGAATTTCAGTGTAGTCGTTGCCACTTTCATGGACATTAAAATTCTCCTGCCAGTTTTTCTTTTTCCAAATTTTAACCGGTACCGGATTTGAAACCAACTGCCAAACAGGATCGAGTGGATAATGATCTTCAAGCATCACGTCAGGTTTTGTGAGAAAGTAGCGTTCTGAAAATTCTTTCACATAGCGATTCGAAGTATTTACACCTCCCGCACCCCATGTTACATCAATGAGTTGCCAGCTATTGTCGAGAAAGATTGCATTCCACGTATGACCGGCAGGATTAAACTGATCGGTTGTTTTGGTATAACCATTCACCAGCAGACAGGGAATTCCTGATTTGGTGCACAGCTCCTGAAATAAGCGCGAGTAGCCGTGGCAGACTGCTTTCGATGATTTCAAAACAGTTGCCGGTTCCTGCTTCACCGGATTCAACTGCGGGTTTTTCGATTCCGGAACATCATAGCTGATATGATGCGCGATCCAAACATAAAAAGCACGCACCTGTTCTGCTTTGGAAGAAGCAATTTCGACTATTGCTGCATGCAATTTATCGGTGTCACCACCCGATTTAACTGCAATAACCTTCTTATCGGTTTCCGACAGTTCGTATGCCGGACAGTATGCCGGTATCAGCAATAAAATAAACCAGAAGGAGCGTATAATTCTCATGTGCTGATAACGTAAACAACTCAAGTAACGTATTGTTAAACGAAAAAAAGTCCCCTCAAGGACTTTTTTTCGTTTCATTTTAGAGAAATCATGCTTTTTTCAGGACTACCTTTACCTGAGTAAATTTATAGGCTTCATCCAGAAACTTAACCATTTCAGGCCAGTTTTCTTTCTTCTCATAAATAGTTTTGTAGGCTTTGCTTGCAGTAATGATCAACTGATTGCCTTCCACCTTTGCTGTACTTTTAAAGAAGCCGGTTGCATTATCAACATCTTTGTTCAGCTTATCAATTCCTTCCACTTTATAGCCTTCAGGAATGGTAACAGCAATTTCGTAATTGAAGGAACGGGTATTACTCATATAAATGTCGTAGTGACGTTTCAATTCATCTTCCTTCACTTCCAGCTGTTCACCAATTATTTTACCAGCATCGAGGATGTAAGTAGGACCTGCTTTTTTGATTAAATTTTTAACAGTAAACTTCTCAGTAAACTTAATTTCAGGTTTTGCTTTTTCTCTGCCATCACTAACCAGATCGAAGGAGTCATAGGTGCCAATTTCAAAACCATTGTCTTCGAGTTCTGCCTTCTGACTGTCTTTACGATTTTTAACTGCTTCTTCACGTGCGCTTTTCACTCCGGCATCAATTATGGCCATTTTATCTTTTTTGCCTTTGTAAATGTATTTGGGTTTAAGCTTGTACTCAGTCATTTCTGTATCAAGGAAATCGTTCACAATGATGGTAGAATTGTAATAGGGATCTTTATTTAATCCTTTAACTGTTACATTTCTGTTGAAAGCTGCAAGTTCCATGCTTTCATCAAAAGTGACCGTAAGTTTTTCCATTGTAGCATTTTGCTCGTGGGAACTCACAGCTATTTTTTTAATTTCATATTTTTTTCCTGATTTACTTATCGGATTAAACAGGTAAGCATCAACACCCTGCATGCGGGCATCGATTTCACCGGGTAGTGAACCTGAAGATGGTGCAAAAAGGAAAAATGGTTTCGCTCCTTCAACATGTAAGCCCCACATAAACTCATTTGCAAGTATAGCATCTTCCAAATTACCGATGTGACGGGGAACGGCAAAGGCAACCCGAAATTCAATCTTCCTGTTTTTGAGAACTCTTGCTATGATTTTAGTAAAAATTTCGTCATTTATTGTTTCATTGCTGGGGCCATATAAATCTGGATCTGATAGCGCTGCTTTTACAGATTCATAAGGTTGATCGAGATATCCGGGATACATGGAAACCACTGCTGGCACCGAAATTAAACCACGGAGATAGGAGTAGGCAGCATAAGCAATTTTTACCGGATCAGTTTCTTTGCCTAATTTATCCGTAACATAACTACCAAGTTCATAACTAAAACCTTGCGCTAAACTAGATGGTGCATCTTCATATATGTTTGTTATTTGTTCAACTGCTTCATCAGGTGTAATTGAAGTTTTAGGCTTACCTCTTTCGCCAACGACATAATTGGTTTTAGAACCTTCCGAACGAAGGAAGAAAACCTGATATTTAACAGTTGGTGTGGAACGGTATGGATATACCCAGCGCTCATCGTGTTGCTTATCCTGATTCTCAAGAACCATTGTGTAAATAGAATAATTCCCTTCTTTTTGATTCTCGGGAGTTAATGTAGGTGCACCATTCAAACTTTTAATATTGATATAAAATTGTTTCTCAACATTAAATTCAATTTTTTGTTTGAGGGTCGGATAAGTATTTGCCAGGGAAACAATTACATCATTAAATGCAAATTGGGTTACCTGAGGAATAAAATAGCTTTCAGAAACACGGTAGAAATAATCGATGATATCACCGGGTTGTAAATCGGGGATAGCAATTTTTTTGTATTTGTAACTAAAAGAATAATAGGATCTGTAGATGGTGGGGATACGCGTATTATCGGAAACTTCAACAGCTTCTTTAAGATTGATTTCTGTTTTACGTCCGTCAGGCTTCTCAATCAGGATTCCAATATCTTTGGTATTTTTAAAGTAGAATTCTGAAAATGCTTCAACGGCAGATTTATCCTGCAGTTTAATGCGCTTTCTGATTGTTTCCGTTGTAGATAAACTTTTATTGGAGCCAATCCCAATATCCGCTCCTTCTTTGTCGAATACCTGAGTCAGTTTCTGACAAATAATTACCGCCGATTCTTTTTTCAGATTTTCCGGAACTGCTGTAACTGCAAAATCTTTATCGGAAGAACCAAAAACCTCATCTCTGATTTTCTTAGCTTCAGCATCGGCTTTTTGTTCGGAACGACTTTGTGCAATTGCTGAATAGGATATCAGTAAAGCTACAAAGAGGAATGCACACTTTTTCATAGTATTTATTTTGGTAAGTTTAGTTTTAAATTTTGGTAAGGATTAACTGATCTCCATAAGCTTTACGGACCTTTTTGATAGCTTCATTCCATTCGGTAAAATCAGCTTTTGGTATGATGGCTTTGTCGATGGAAAGTATTTTGGAGTAAACCACTTTATTTCCTTCAACTTTATACTGAAGCTTAAAGCTGTAGTTAGGAGTAACTTTTTCTACTGCTTCAGGAAGGTGCGTTACTTTAAATCCGGCAGGAATAGTAAGTTCGATTTTTTTAACACTGTAATAGTTGTGATCGTATTCGTAATCCTTTGTACGGGTGCTGTCGAAAGTGAAGTTTTTAAATTCCTGATCGAAATCAATGGTAATGTATTTTTCTTTTTCCAGATCGGTTAACTGGTTTTCGATGGCAATATCATAATCAAATGAAATGGTTCCACGACGATCTTCAAAATCGGTGGTTTTAATGTTACTGACAGAAATATTTTTATTGTCGCGATTGATAAGTTTCTTAATGGCATCTTCTTTTACGTCGGAACGTATCATGCTGTAAGCATGCAGAATATAAGTCTTTCCTTCACCATCATAACTCTCGCGTGCTTTGCCAACTAGTTTATCATTTTTAATTTCGAATTTGATAGTTGTTTCACGCTTGTTTCTTTCTTTTGGAAATTCAGGTGTTGTGGCAAGCTGAAAATTATCACCATCTTCAATCATAACCGGACGATTTTGTATGCGATGTGCAACATCACCGAAAGAGATGAACTTTTCAGTAGGATCCAGGAAGTATTTTTTACCATCCATCATCAAAGTACAAATCATGTGGTTGTCGATTGCCACAGATGGAATTGTGTAATCATACGCAATACTACGGGTGCCCAGCCATGTCAGACGAGCATCAAAACCTGCTATCACCAGCATTTCTTTAAGCAGATTCGCCATTCCTTTACAATCACCGAATTTCTTGGAGTAAACACGTTGACAGGCATCAGGCTTGAAGCCGGCAATACCGTTTTCGAATGCTATGTAGCGAATATTATCCTGCACCCAGTAGAAAATGGATTCAATTTTTTCTTCGTTAGTCTTTTTATCTTTTATCAGGCCTTCTGTGGTTGCACGAATTTTCGACGGATCATTATCAATTGCTTTGGTAAGCGAACGATACCAGGCATACAAATTAGCTGTGGTTGGAAATAAATCATGTTTCTTCCCGGCTTTATCGGTATAGCTTTTCAAGTGTACGAAAATGTGTGGTAAAAAATAGGAAGCTCCGGGTGCATTCGATTCCTGTTTGTTGGCTTTTAATTTAGATGCATTGAAAGTTACAATGGTATTTCCTTCTTTACTTTTGGTTTCAGTTCTTTTGATGTCGTACCCTTCACCATTCTTTAATATTAAATCAATATCAAGCCACTTAGGAATTTCATAAGATACAGTAACCTGTTCAGCAGGATAGTATTCATGAAAATAATAAGAAGTGAAATATTTAATTTCATTGTACTTCTTCTCGAATTCAAATGCCGTGTAACAACCGGGACCATCCATTGGAAATGCCACCTGAAAAATTTTAGCATCGGAATGGAAAATTCCGTTTTCTTCATAAGAAGCAGATTTAGTAGCGCCAAAAGTTTTTAACTCCCGGTCTTTGCGAGCGAAAAACTTTACTCCTGAAACACTCGATGTACTGTCAAATCCAACGGAGTTACTGTAATTCACATATCCTGCGCTTTTAATTTGCAGAATCTCATCCTTTTCTTTCTGTCGAACAGAAACATATTCGCCACTTTTATTTTTCTCCAACGCAAATGTGAATGAGGTGGTTTTTTTTAGCGAAGCAACATCATCGGTAGGATATTTTTTTAGCAAGTCTTTTGCTAGTTGAACATCTTCCGGAGTTGCTTTTGGTCGGACTTGAGAATTAGCAATAAATGGCAATAGTGCTATAAAGCACCAGATCATAGATTTGTAAGTCATTGATTATCAGATTTAAATCAAAATTTTGTGTGTCGTGTCAAAAAAAGTATGGCAAATCAATTACAAGAATAAGTGATTTCTTTTAAAATTCCAACCCGCTATGTAAAAAAGAGGGGAGGACTATTTCTACAATTACCGGTCGCCGCCCAGTTTCGAGAACTTAAGCGGGTTGGCTCCTGCTTCATCGAAGGCTATTCTATTCCGGAAAATATCGCATGCAGCATAAATCGCTGAGCGGAATGAATCTTCCGAAGCAATACCTTTTCCGGCAATATCGTAACCGGTGCCATGGTCGGGAGAGGTACGCACAACCGGGAGTCCGGCCGTATAATTTACACCGGCATCAAATGAAATCGATTTGAATGGAACCAGACCCTGATCATGATACATGGCCAGAACACCATCAAAACTTTTGAATTTGGTCATTCCAAAAAAACCATCCGCAGGAAAAGGACCATACACTAAAATACCTGAATCAAAGGCAGCTTTTATAGCTGGAGTAATAATTTCTGTTTCTTCAGTTCCGATTAATCCATTGTCGCCTGAATGTGGATTCAATCCCAGGACCGCAATCCGTGGTTTGCGAATACCAAAGTCACGCTTGATTGAATTATTCATGACTTTAATACGCGAAAGAATTTTTTCTTTGGTCAACTCCTGTGCAACCTGCTTGACCGGAACATGTCCCGTTACCGTAGCAACACGCAAGCGATCACTCACCAGCATCATCAGATGATCGGGAGTGTTAAATTGTTGTGCCAGATATTCAGTATGTCCCGGAAAACGGAATCCATCTTGTTGCATGGTTTTTTTATCGATAGGTGCCGTCACCAGCACATCAATATTTCCATCCGTCAGATCCTTTACTGCAGCCTGCAACGAAGTGAACGCATATTTACCACCGGTACTGTTAGCAATTCCTGGTTCAATTTTTATTTCTTCATCCCAGCAATTAATCAGATTGGTGCGTTTGTGATTTAATTCCAGAATGTTTTTTATGGAAGTAAAATTGAATTCCATATTATTCATCGTCTTCCTGTAAAATGAAATCACTTTCGATGAACCATAAATTACAGGTGTGCAAACCTGATGCATCCGGCTATCAGAAAAAGTTTTGATGATAA
This sequence comes from Bacteroidia bacterium, assembly GCA_016788065.1. GTDB lineage: Bacteria > Bacteroidota > Bacteroidia > AKYH767-A > OLB10 > JADKJB01. The sequence goes on from JAEUTI010000026.1 coordinate 112,049, forward strand.
CTTCCGGACCAATACCATTTACATCACCAATGGTAATTCCTACCCGTACTTTTATATCTGATTCTACAAGATTACTCATATCTGATTGAGAAAATTAATTCACTGTAAACGGATTTACCGCATTATTTTGCTGATGCCTTTTTCTTAAGGAAATCGCATAAAAATCTTACACCTACACCGGTGCCGTTTTTGCCACGATAGCTGTCGTTTGATTTCCCAAAGGAAGGTCCGGCAATATCAAAATGCATATATGGATAGTCGGTGAACTTCGATAAGAAACGTCCCGCTGTGATAGCGCCACCTATTGCGCCACCAATATTTTTCATATCGGCAATATCGGAACGAAGCAATTCATCATACTCTTCCCAATAAGGGAATTCTACGAGGCGTTCATATACGTTGTTAGCACTTTCATTGAGCGAATTCTTAACTTTTTCATCGCAGTCGCCCATGCAAACAATACCATAATGTCCGATAGCATTCGCAGCCGCACCGGTAAGAGTAGAGAATTCCATCACCAGTTCAGGCTTATATTGTTTTGCATAATGCAAGGCATCTGCTAAAATCATTCTGCCTTCAGCATCGGTATTCAAAACTTCAATGGTCATGCCGCTGTACATGGTAATAACATCACCGGGAGTATAGGCATTTCCATCGGGACGGTTATCGGTTGCAGGTACCAATGCAATTACATGCACCGGCAATTTTTGTTTGGCAACAGCATACATGGTTGCACCAACTGCTGCAGCACCTGCCATATCCGATTTCATGTAATCCATTGATTGCGGAGTAGGCTTCAGACTTAATCCACCGGTATCATACACTACACCTTTTCCTACCAGTACAATTGGTTTTTTATTAACTGCATTTTTAGGCTTGTACTCCATGATGGTGAATGTAGGAGGATCAATACTTCCAAGATTCACAGCGAGTAAGCCGCCCATTTTCAGATTTTTTATTTTCGCTTTATCGAAGATAGTTACTTTAAAGCCGGCATCTTTTCCCATTGTAGAAAATGCTTTGGCAAGTCCCGTTGCATTTAATGATGCCACCGGTTCATTCACCAGATCGCGTGCTTTGCAAACAGCTTCACAAACGGTTGCAAGATCTTTGATAGCTTCAGCATCTGTATCTTTTGAAAGAACATTTACTTTAGCTAATGAATTGGTATCGGGAGACGATTTGTATTTCAGAAACTGATAGTTTCCTAATAAAAGTCCTTCCGCATAAGCGAGCGTATTTTCTTTGCTGTTGTCGGAAAGAATGGTTATTTCTTTGATGCCATTTTTGTTGGCAGCACTACACAAAGAATCACCGGCGCGGCGAATTTTCTCCAGCGTTTTGTACTTTTTGTCTTTGTCTGTGTCAATTAGTTGTAAAAATACAATCCTGCCATACTGATTGATGGTGATGAGTTTATTTTTTTTCTTAATTTCAGCATTAATAAATTCGAGTTCCTGTTTCGAGAATAGAGAACTTTCGTATTTAGCATTATCGATTACTAAAATGGCTAAATGATCGGCTTTGCCGGATGTGGTTACCTTACGGATTGCAGTGTTCATTAAATAGTTATAATTTTGAGCGGTTGAAATTAGTTAAACGGGCTATAATATCAAAACCGGTGTTTTGCCATAAACTGCGAATTGAAACAATTACTAGTTGCAAATGTTTAGAATTGACAGGTTTAGCTAAAAAATACCTGAAATCATGAATACTACCGATTTATTGAATCGCGCTTTAGAAGGAGCTTTTTTATCTGCGGAAGAGGGTAAATTTCTATTCGACCATGCCGGAACTGCCGAATTAATGCATGTTGGAAATGCTATGAGATGGCAAAGGAAGCCCGAAAAGGTTGTCACATGGATCATCGACAGGAATGTGAACACTACCAATGTGTGTATTGCAAACTGTAAATTCTGTAATTTTTACCGAATCCCTGGTCATGAAGAAGCATACATTACCACCATGGAGCAGTACAAAACCAAGATTGAAGAAACCTTCCGTTTTGGTGGCGATCAGTTGCTGTTGCAGGGTGGTCACCATCCCGAATTAGGCCTTGAATTCTATACCAAAACTTTTCGGGAACTAAAGGCAATGTACCCAACCCTGAAGCTGCATGCCCTGGGCCCCCCTGAAATTGCACATATTGCAAAGCTTGAAGGAATGACGCATACCGCTGTTTTGCAGGCACTAAGGGAGGCCGGACTCGATTCGCTGCCTGGTGCCGGGGCCGAAATTCTGAATGATCGCGTGCGTAGGATGATCTCGAAAGGGAAATGCTCAGGCCGTGAATGGCTCGATGTAATGCGTGCCGCCCATCAGCTCAATATCACTACTTCAGCAACTATGATGTTCGGACATATTGAGACTATTGAAGAGCGTTTTGAGCACCTGGTTTGGCTGCGGGAGGCGCAATCCGAAAAACCTACTCATGCCAAAGGGTTTATAGCTTTCATCCCCTGGCCTTTTCAGGATGAAGGAACTATGCTGAAAAGAGTTAAAGGGATCAGGAACAACGTCTCCGGCGATGAATATATTCGCATGATTGCCCTCAGCAGAATTATGCTTCCGAACATAGAAAATATTCAGGCTTCGTGGCTTACGGTAGGAAAACCGGTGGCCCAGGTGTGCCTACATGCCGGTGCCAACGATTTTGGCTCGATTATGATTGAAGAAAATGTAGTCTCCGCTGCTGGAGCACCTCATCGGTTTACCAGTCAGGGAATTCAGGATGCCATCCGTGAAGCCGGATTTGAACCCCGTTTAAGAACGCAACAGTATGAATATCGGGAGCTTCCTGCTTCTGTGGAACAACAATTGATAGAATATTAAGGAATATACTATTTCCCGTTTAGAAGAGTTATCTTTACAGTAATCAATCACCTATGATGAGAAGTTTTTACATTCTGCTGGCTTTTTGCCTCATTTCTCTGGTTCCCGCCTATGCCACGCATAACCGCGCAGGTGAAATTACCTATGAGCAACTCACGCAATTCTATTATAAGGCTACAATTACCACTTATACCAAAACATCCTCACCCGCCGATCGTCCCGAACTCGATATTTTCTGGGGCGATGGGACATCTTCTACTTTACCCCGTGCATCCTTCCAGGATAATTTCGGTGGTGCCGGAAGTGATATTCGTAAAAATACTTATGTCGGTTTTCATACCTATCCCGGGCCTTCTGTTTATACGATGTATTTCGAAGATCCCAACCGAAATGGTGGTGTGGTAAATATTCCGAACTCGATTAACGTGCCGTTTTACGTGGAGTCACAGTTGATTATTTCGGCTGCACTAGGGTTTAATAATTCTCCTGTATTGCTGCAACCACCAATCGATGATGGTACCATAGGCGTACCTTTTATTCATAATGCCAATGCTTATGATCCCGATGGGGATAGTTTATCGTATCACCTCATTTTTTGTAAAGGTGCTGAAGGACTTCCTATTCCCGGTTATGCTTATCCTGCTGCAAGTAACAGTTTTGATCTAGATGCAATTACCGGTGATCTGGTTTGGGATTCTCCGGTAGGCTGTGGTGAATTTAATGTAGCATTTCTGATTCGCGAATGGCGACGTGGAGTGAACATAGGGTATGTGGAACGCGATATGCAAATTAATATTCTTTGCAATAATCCGAACAGTAATGTACCACCGGTATTCTCCGGTGTTGCCGACACCTGCGTGCTTGCCGGCACCTTCATTTCCATGCCGGTAACAGCAACCGATCCCGATCCTACCAATGTAGTTACACTAACTGCAACCGGTCCGGTATTCGATCTTACAATTTCACCTGCGCAGTTCAATCAACCTTTCTCAGGAACAGGAACAGTGACAGGAACGTTTGAGTGGCAAACAGAATGTGCGCATGTGCGTCGCCAACCTTATCAGGTGGTGTTTAAAGCAGAAGATAATGACCCGTTTGTGAATCTGGTAAACCTGAAAACTTATCGTGTTACCGTTGTGGCTCCCGCTCCTGAAAACCTAACGGCCGCGCCTACAGGAAATGCGATTCAGCTCAATTGGGATCAAAGCCTTTGCCAGGAAGCAGTAGGTTACCGCATTTATCGCCGTCAGGGATTTTATGGATTTATTCCGGGACCATGTGAAACCGGAGTTCCTGCCTATACCGGATATTCACTGGTAGCATCTACAACCGGATTAACAGCAACCTCTTACCTCGATAATAATGGTGGTCCTGGATTAGCACCAGGGACGGATTACTGCTATATGGTAATTGCCTATTTCGATGATGGTGCCGAAAGCTATGCTTCCGCAGAAGTTTGTCAGACTTTGAAAAAAGATCTTCCTGTAATTACCAATGTGAGTGTTGTTGCTACCAGTCCTGTTACCGGAAGTATCAATGTTATATGGAGTCGTCCATCTGACCTTGATAGTATTGTTCAATATCCGCCGCCACATGAATATCGCATTTTGAGAGCTTCGGGAATTAATGGAACTTCTTATTCTGTTGTGGGCACTACTTTTAATTTGAACGACACATCCTTTATTGATAATGGCATTAATACAGAATCTGTTTCTTACACTTATAAAATAGAATTGTTTTCAACTGTGAGCGGAGTGTTGCAATCTGTTGGCACCTCATTACCTGCCAGCTCTACTTTCCTTTCTATTGCACCAACCGATAATAAACTGAATTTATCATGGCAACTCAGTGTGCCTTGGATCAATAGTTATTATGAAATATATCGTTTCAATGGTGTTTCTTTCGATTCTATTGGTGTTAGTTCTACAACTAATTATACCGATATGGGACTTGAGAACGGAACGAATTACTGTTATTACATTCGGGGCGTTGGTTCGTATGCAGCACCCGGTTTTGCAGATCCATTGATTAATCTTTCTCAAATCGCATGTGCCACACCGTTAGATGATATTCCTCCATGTGCAATTTCGATTGACACGAGCGCATATAGTTGTATTGAAAATACTATCACACTTAGTTGGTCAATTCCGGATGTCACCTGTGCCGATGATGTGAAGTCATACAACATCTATTTTGCTCCCGCTGCTGATGCATCGTTCACTTTAATTGCAACGATTGCAGATCCTGCAGTTGGTTCATTCGATTACACCGATACCGAATCTATCGCAGGTTGTTATTATGTTACAGCGGTCGACAGCACAGGTAATGAAGGTGCTCCGGGTGGTCAGATATGTGTCGATTTTTGTCCTGCTTATGAACTGCCTAATGTGTTTACTCCTGATGGCAACGGCTTAAATGATTTGTTCCATCCTTTCCCTTACCGGGATGTGGAATCAGTAACGATTCAAATTTTTAGTCGCTGGGGATTGCAGGTTTTCTCTTCCGAAGATCCCGATATAGAATGGAATGGCAAGACCGACAATACAGGCGAAGATCTTCCTGATGGCGTTTACTATTACATTTGTAAAGTGAATGAAAAATCGATTGCCGGAATAAAATCCCGTACACTCAAAGGAGTAATTCAGTTGATCAGAAATACCGGAAGTCTCCCGAAATAAATTTATAGTTTAAGGTTTTAAAATTAGCAGACTGACTTTATGTTCACCGGTATAATTGAAGGAATGGGTAAAGTGATTGCACTCGACCCGGAACAAGATAATTTACACATCACCATCAGCTGTGATTTTACTTCCGAATTAAAAATCGATCAAAGCGTTGCACACAACGGAGTGTGCTTAACAGTTGTTGGTATAGATGGAAATACTTTTCGGGTGACGGCAATTGCGGAGACATTGCGAAAAACGAATCTGGGTTTGTTGCAGGCAGGAGACCTGGTAAATCTGGAACGCAGCATGCAAATGAATGGTCGCGTTGATGGTCATCTGGTGCAGGGTCATGTTGATGAAACCGCTGTCTGCACGGCAATTGAAAATCAAAATGGAAGCTGGTTGTTCCGTTTTCAGTATGATCCTTCTGAAACAGCCATCACCGTAGCCAAAGGATCTATTTGTGTGAATGGTGTGAGCTTAACGGTGGTTGATTCGCATGAAGATGCATTTTCCGTAGCTATCATTCCTTACACTTTTGAGCACACGAATTTCAACCGCTTTAAGGTTGGATCCGTAGTAAATTTAGAATTCGATATTATCGGGAAATATGTTGCCCGCTTCATGTCACTTCAAAAAGGCTGATTAACTCCAGCCCGGCATATCCGAAATTTTTCCGGTAAGCTGCAGCCACATCACCAGCATAATTAATGCCGCAACTCCAACTGCAAGCCATAGCGACATGTTCTTATATCGCGTAGCATTGCCTTGTAATTTCTTGTATCGGTAAATATTAAAAACTGCTTTTTCAGCTCTGTAAAATGCACTCTCGCCTTTAACGATATAATCGAAAGCACCATATTTCATGGTGTCAACAGCAACCTGAATTTTATCCTGTCCCGATAACATCACCACATCCGATTCCGGAGAAGCTTTTTTGATTTCCTGCAACACCTGCAAGCCATCCATAGCATCTTTATTTACCGAATCGAGATAAAAATCGAGGAAAACGATTCCCGGGAACTGATCGAGATGTTTCAGACACTCTTCACCGGAAGAAAAAGAGGTAACATCATAGTTTGTCATTTTGACCAGGTGATCGCGAAGCATTTCAGCCAAAACCGGATCATCATCAACTATGAATATTTTTTTGCTTAACTCTGCCATGGTAAGGAGGGGTTTATTATAGGTTGCAATATTAGTTGAATAGTTTGATTTTTCAAAGTCTGGTCAGCTCGTCCTTCAGTTCATCGCAAGCCTGCAAGGTAATCGATTCCAGATCAGGGATCAAGGTACCCAATTGGTCAAGATTCGTCTGATCACCAGCATTCCGCTCAATGGTGGTTGCCAGCTCTTCAGCTTTTGCTACTCCCATATACTTGAGCTGCGATTTTAAAGTGTGCGCAGCCGTTTTCAACGACTTCCAATCCTGATTCGAATGATATAACTTAATATCTTCCAGGCACTTAGGAGTTGAATTAAGGAACATCGTTACGTATTTGGTAATCTTGGCCGTGTCACTGCCGGTAAATGATTTTAAAAAGGTGAGGTCTGAAAACGATGCCATTAATGTTATTTATTTAGTTGATTATTAATATTTTATATTTAGGAAAGGGGGAGTTCAATTACAAATTCGGTAAATACTCCCGGTTCACTGGTAACGGTGAGATTGCCATCATGCCCCTTAACAATGATATCATAGCTTAGTGAAAGTCCTAACCCTGTTCCCTCGCCTGCAGGTTTAGTGGTAAAGAAGGGATCAAATATTTGCTTTACTATTTCCGGAGGAATACCGGTTCCATTGTCTCTGATTTTTACAATTGCCCGATTATTTTCGCGACGGGTACTTACACCAACCGTTGCCTGGAATGAACTTCCCTCTTTTTGTGCACGCTGACCAACAGCATAAAAGGCATTATTGAAGAGGTTGATGAGCACTCTGCTGATGTCTTGTGTTACTATCATTACCGGCGGAAGTTGCTGATCGAAGTTCCGGATAATTTCTGCGGTGAAAGAATTGTCACGGGAACGGTTTCCATGGTAAGAAAGGTCAATCAGCTCGTCAATCATTTTATTCAAATCGGCAGGTTGCTTTTCTTCCTGTCCATTGCGTGAATGAATCAGCATTCCTTTTACAATCTTATCGGCACGCTTTCCATGGGTATTAATTTTCTCCAGATTGGTTTTTAAGTCTGCTAAAATTTCCTGTTGATTAGCACCCGGATCTTTTAGTTCATCGATGAGTTCAATCGATAATTCCGAAAAATTATTTACAAAGTTTAAAGGATTCTGAATTTCATGCGCAATGCCGGCAGTAAGTTGTCCCAGCGATGCCATTTTCTGTGCATGCACCAGTTGCTCCTGTGTAGCTACCAGTTTGTGATGTGTCTCTGATAATTCTTTGTAAGCAGTATTTAATTGTCCGTGTGATTTTTTTTGCGCACGATAACGGGCATACAATAAAATAGCAATTACCAGAACTGAAATAATTCCAATGATAAGTGTCTTCCGGAAGTTTTCCTGTCTGCTTACTTCCAGTTCTTTTTGTGAAAGTGCTAAATCCTGCAGTGCTTTTTCTTTAGTCAACTGGCGAATACGTTCTTCACGTTCCATATTGGACTGATCCGAAATTCTTTTCGCAGTATTCAGTTCTTCAATTATTTTTTCTTTTTCAAGACGATCAATTTCCGCTTCTACCAGATCACGGTTTTTAACCAGTTCCTGTGTGCTGAGCTGTTGGTAGCTGATGGTTTTTTCTTTACGCATCATCTCTTCAATAGACTCTTTCTCCATCAAATCGCGTCGCATCATCTGACTGCTCAGTGTGCGAGAACGCTCAACCTGATCAATGCTGTCGCGTAATTGTAAATAAGCAATATTCCAATCGTTGGAAGCCTCATGATTTCCATTGACGGAATTGATGGTTACCTGTTTCAAAATGGTTTCTTTCAAAAGTTTTGCAACTGAAAGCTGATTGGAGTAGGTGAGGCTCTTACGGTAGTTTCTGATGGCTTCATCATAACTACCTTCTTTATGAGCAAGTATTCCAAGATCCCGGTAAACTAACGCAGTACCGTTTTTATCTTTTACTTTTTCAAAGTAGGTCAGGGAAGCCCGTAAATATTTCTCAGCTACTTTGGTATCCTGTTTGCGTAAGGCCAGTTCTGCCAGTTGCACTCCGATACGAGCTTGTGCTTTTTTATCTCCGGCATCTGAAAAACCATTGTATGCTTTCAAATAATGGGAGTTGGCATTTTCAAAATCTTTCTGAACCAGAAAAGTTTGTGCTATCAATGCCTGTGCTGCCGGAATAGGTCTGGTAAGACGGTTACTTTCCAACTGATTGAGTGCTTCCTCAAAATATTGCATGGCCTCAATGTATTCAAGCTTGCGGTAATGCACGAATCCAAGTTGAAGTTTGATAATAGCGGCACCCAAAGGATCTTCCATTTCATTGCGTGCACCAAGTGCTGTCTTGAAATAAGAAATGGACTTATCGATATTATCGTTTTCCAGCTCTATCCAGGCCATATTGATGGCAGTGAGGGAAGCAACCCGGTAGTTGTTATTCTTTAAAGCTGCCTGTAATCGCTTTTCATTGATGGTTTTATTATGCGCCAATGGCCCTCCCCGGCGTACCTGGGGCAAATAAAACATCCCTTCCTGATCAGAAGCGTTTTCGTAGAGACTGAAAAGGTCAACTTTAAGAGAATCAACCTCCTGAGCACCAGCGATTGGTGAAATAAAACAGCATAAAATTATCGCCAGCAGGATTCTTTGTAACATAAGGGCTTAAATTCCGGTGTTATTGCCGAAAGCAGGGCAAATATAAAAAAGAGATAGGTACATTTTACGTTATTTTACCATACGGCCATCATCCATAACGATATTCCTGTCGGTGGTACGGGCAAAATCCTCATCATGGGTAACAATTAAGAGCGATTGCTTTTTTTCGGCAACCAGCTCCTTAAAGATATCGAATACGATCTTGCTGTTTTTACTGTCGAGGTTTCCGGTTGGTTCATCTCCCATGATCAGGACAGGATCGTTGATTAAGGCCCGTGCAATTGCAACCCTCTGCTTTTGCCCCCCCGATAGCCTGTTCGCTCCCTTCTTCGCCTGATCACCAATATCAAGCCGCCGTAACAACGACATGGCCCGCTCTTCAATTGCAGCCGGCTCAAACTTTCCAAGCTTCAATGCCGGTAACATCACATTTTGCAAAACTGTAAATTCAGGAAGTAAATAATGAAACTGAAATACAAAGCCGATTTTTTCATTCCGCACTTTCGCCAATCCATTGTGTGGCAATTTGGTCATCGATTCACCATCAATATAAAGTTCCCCTTCATAGTCGGTATCCATAGTCGACAAAATGTAAAGCAGCGTCGATTTACCACATCCCGATTTTCCGGTAATAGAAACAAATTCTCCTTTGCGAATAGTAAAATTTATATCATTCAACACCTGAAACGTAACCGGATCATGAAAGTATTTATTGATACTACGTGTTTCAAGAATGATATCACTCATATTATTTACCTCTGATAATTACAACCGGATCAATTCGTGCAGCTTTTTTAGCCGGGAAGTAACCTGCGATATAAGTTGTTGCCATTGCAAATAAAGCACCAATGATATAGTAGGTGAAGTCGTAGTTGATAGGATAGGTACTTATGGCCGGAAGTGCAGCAGTTTTGAATGGTATTTGATCGATGAGCATAGTGAGCAGCATGCCGGTAAGTAATCCAGCAACGCCACCAATAAAACCAATGATCATTGAAAGATTAATAAAAATGTTTTTTACATCAGAAGATGAAAATCCAGTTGCTTTCAGAATAGCGATGGCATCCATTTTTTCATAAATCATCATGTTCAGAATATTATAAATACCAAATCCTGCAACTATCAGCAAGGTAATGCTCACAGCATACGTGATGATATTCCTCACCTTGGTCCCTGACTCGAACTGCGCATTTGCCGTTTGCACATCTTCCGCATCGGTGCGATAACGCAAAGCGTATTCTTTAGCAACGGCAGGAGCATCATCAATATTTGTGAGTTTTACCTGAATGTCGGTGTAATAACTTTTGGGTTTGCCCAGAAGTTTTTGTGTGGTCTCCAGCGATGCATAACTCTGTACATCATCAACAGTAGCCAGACCAAGTTGAAAAATACCAACCACTTTCAGTGAAAGCTGATCACCCTTTGCAGATGTAACATGAATTACATCGCCAACCTGCGACATCATTTTATCGGCCACACCTTTACCAAGAATAACTGAATTCGAAATGCGGTTCAGATCATAAGCATCGCCTTTGATAATATAATCGGCAAATGAAAAGTATTTCATTTCCTGGGAAACATCAATACCATTTACCAATCCGTTTAAATCAATTACACCAATATTGTAAAAAACCTGTGAAGCAACTTTTGGGGCTACAGCAACTACTCTGGAATCGTTTTTTAGCGAATGAATAATTGCTGTGCTGTTGTAAATTTCTGTGCGGCTGTCGGATGGCTTTATAGAACGCACAATATTCACTGCGTTTTTGAATTCTGTACTTCGGTTTACCGGCTGATCGGCATTCGGATTAATGGCATTGTATAATCGGATATGAGGCGTACGGTTCAGAATTAAACTGTCAAGCATTTTGTTTAATCCCGTCATGAAACTCACCAGCGTAATAAACATCGCAATACCAAAAGTAACTCCGGCAGCTGCAATCACCGATTGCTTTAGCCGGGCCATCAAAAGTGTTTTCGATATGCTGAGATTTAATGTATTCATCACCTTACAGGAGGATAAACATCTTGTGTGGCATTCAGTCCGCCGGTGATTTCCACCCATTCGGCATTTGAAATTCCAATGGTAACTGCAGTGGTTTCTTTTGGAGCAGTTAATACTTTTCCATCTCCAATAAGGTAGCTGGCAGGAATGACCAATGCATCTTTTTTACGTGCTACCAGTATATTCGCTTCTACAGTCAGATTCGGGAACAATGTTGCCGGCTGTGAAGTAAATGTTGCATACACCGTAAATGTTCTGGTGCGGGTATTCATAATAGGTGCAACCAATGTTATGACTGCTTCAAAAACCTGTCCCCTATAGGAGTCGAGTGAAAGGAATACTTTTTGTCCCGCCTTTACTTTTACAATATCGTATTCATCAACCTGAAGTTCGATTGTGTAGTTCCCCGCCTGCCCAATAACTGCCAACGGATTTCCTGTTGTCACCAGCTCACCTTTTTCTTTGTTAATGGAAAATACGATTCCGTCAAATAAGCTTTTGATGGTATAATCTTCCTGTTGTTTTTTCAGAATCTGATAACTGTTCTGTGATTGCTCATACCCTTTTTGAAGATCCTTTTTTAATTGCTGATATTGATTCAGGACACTCTGGTAATCGGTGGCCGCAGCACGATAGGCAAGCTCTCTTTTTTCCAAATCTATTTTAGAACCTACCTGTTGACTCCACAGTGATTGTTGTCTGACAAACAGTAGCGAATCGTTTTTTAATTTTTCTGCTGCCAGTTTTAATCTGCCTTCTGTGTCGCGAAGTAAATTGGAATTGGATGTTGTTTTATCAGCCGATTGTTCCATCGCCAACCGTGCATTTTCTGCCGATAATGATGAGACTTTGTTATCGATAATAAATAACGCATGACCCTCTGCTACAGTGTCACCTTCATTAATCAGAATTTCTTTAAGGATACCTCCGGTAGTTGCAAATACTTCATACTGATTCCCGGCTTTTACTATTCCCGAAGCATATACCGACTCGGTTATTTCCCGTTGCTGAGGTTTAATTTTTTCCGAATCTCCCGAGCATCCGATGTTAATGGTGAGTGCTAAGAAAAGAATGTATTTTGTTATTTTCATAATGCTGTCTTGTACCTGAAAAACGAATTTAGGTGCAAAGGAACAAGAAAACAAATGATTAAGGGTGATTTTTATCAGTTTGGAAGATTTAACAGGTCATGGAAGCACCCCAAACTATCCTAAAACACAAGAAAAAGAAATTCTAAGTGATTAGGCCGATTTCACAATCTTCACCACACCAATCCAGTTAAGGACTTTAATCACTGGGTAAACAGGATCAAATTCCCACCATTTGGCACCGAAATTACTTCTGGCAGCAAAGTGATGATGGTTGTTCTGGAATAATTCTCCCAGTAACAGGAAATCGATGAAAAGGGTGTTTTTCGACTGATCACCATCGTTGAAGTTGGTGTATCCGTACTTGTGGCCTGCCCAGTTGACAATGGCTCCCTGTATGGGACCAATGAAAAAGTGAATTGGGAGGAATAACCACATCCACCATTGAGTGGCAAAGAAGAAGTAAAATGCTATGTATGCTGCTCCAAATAAATACCGGGAAATATTGCTTTCTGCCATGCGCTCCATAGCAGGCCAAACCGGATAATTTTTGTCGAAACGTGCTTCCGGTTCAATTTTGTGATTCACCAAAGCATTGTAATAGTCTTTTGTTTTCCAGATCATCTGAAAGGCATCTCTGAAATAATGTGGAGAATGCGGATCCATCTCGGTGTCGCTGTATGCATGGTGCATACGGTGCATAACAGCATAGGCGCGAGGATTCAAATAGGAAGAACCCTGGGTAAACCAGGTAAACAGGAAGAAGAATTTTTCCCAGAAAGGAGTCATTGTGAACATCTTATGTGCTCCATAACGGTGCAAAAAGAAGGTCTGGGAAAACAGGGAAAGGTACCAGTGAATGATCAGGAACAGTATAACAGGCATTGATTCGCTTCGAATTAGGCCGCAAAGGTGCGAAAAAAATCGATTCTAAGGTCCCGGCACCTTCAACTCATAAGTTAAGGGCGATCAAAGCCGTATTTATCCATGAATTTGTTATATAATTGATTTTGAACATTATCCAAATCAATTTCACGTCCATTTAAGATAGCTTTTTCAATGGAATTGCTTTTCATGTCAAATATATCGCCACTTGAAATCAGCATGGAAGCATCTTTACCCTGTTGTAGTGTTCCAGTTGATTTGTCGATATCCAGGATTTCCGCCGCTGAAAGTGTGGTGGCAGTTAAAATTTCTTCTTTCGTTAATCCATACCCTGCTCCGGTTCCTGCTTGAAATGGGAGGTTTCTGACCTGCCAGAATCCTCCTGCAGCAATAGCGAATTTTACTCCACCCTGTTTTAACAAAAATGGAAGTTTATAAGGCATATCAACATCTTCATCATCCCGCGAAGGTAAGTTGTGTGTTCCCATCAGCACGACAGGCACATCATTTGCTTTTAATAGTTCAGTTGCCATCCACGCATCTGTTCCACCAACCAATACCATTTTTATTCCGTTCTCTTTACAAAATGCCACTGCAGCAATTATTTCTTTAATGAAATTGCAGTGCACAAATAATTTTTTTGTTCCGTTAAATAATCCGCGCATCGATTCCAGATGAAGATTTTTTTCAGGTTGACCGGATTGTGATGCATATACTTTTGCATCTGCAAATAAGTGATGAATACGTTGAATAGATTCACCGGTATGTTGAACTTGCTTTTCTTCCGGTTCAGCCCACCACGCTTTGTAGATTCGCATCGATGGCCAGTTCAAATGAATGGCACCATCGGATTTGTAAACGGCATCTTCATAGTTCCAACCATCCAATGAAACAACTGATGATTGTCCTGATATAAGTCCGCCCTGTGGCACTACCTGTGCATATAAAATACCATTGCTTCTTACTGTAGGAGTAACTTTAGAATCGGTATTGTAAGCGATCACTGAACGCACTGACGGATTTAAATTTCCGGTTTCATTGTAATCATTTGTTGCACGAACAGCCTCAATTTCATTCAATCCGAGAGATGTATTCAATGCAATTAATCCGGGATAAACATGCTTGCCTGAAATATCTATCACTGTATCGTAAGCACTACGATCTATTCTTATTAATGTGGCATTGGCAATGAGTTTAAATTTACCATTCTCAATTCCAATGGCACTGTTCGCAATTGTTTCTCCGTTTCCAATGTGAGCCGTTGCACCCATGTACAAAATTCGCTTGTTGTTTTGCTGCGATGGTTTTTGTGCAGAAGCAATCAATGGTAGTGAAAGGGTAAGTATGGCAATTATATATTTTTTCATGATAGTCGTTTTGTGATTTTTAATTTCAGATGTTCTGTTTTTAGTGTGCTTCATCATCCATGCAATGATGGAGTTTGTTGATTCGGAAAGCAGGTTGTTTTACTTCACCACCACCTTTAGCAACTTCATCAGTCATCTTTTTGATTATTCTGGCTCGTTCTGCAGCAATTTCCTTCTGTAATTCTGCATCGCGTTCCACACTGTAATAGCAAATACCATCAATATATGTTGCCAGCACTTTTGCATAAACAGATAACGGATGATCATTCCACAAAACAACATCGGCATCTTTACCTACCTTAATACTGCCAACTTTATCATCAATATGTAAAAGTTTCGCTGGATTTAAAGTCACAAATTTAAGTGCTTCCTCTTCACTGACATTGCCATACTTAACCGCTTTGGCAGCTTCCTGATTTAACCTGCGTGCCATTTCAGCATCGTCTGAATTGTATGCTACTGTAACACCTGATTTATGAAGTATAGCTCCATTATGTGGAATCGCTTCAATCACTTCGTACTTATATCCCCACCAGTCGGAAAAACTGGAAGCACCAACACCATGTGCTTTCATTTTATCAGCTACTTTGTAACCCTCTAAGATGTGTGTGAAAGTATTTATCTTAAAACCTAAGGAGTCGGCAACCCGCATGAGCATAGTAATTTCTCCCTGCTGATAGGAGTGACAAGTGATATTTCGTTTCTTATTCATTATTTCTACCAAAGTTTCCAGTCGCAGGTCTCTCCTTGGCGGGATGTTTCCCGATTTCGGCTGATAGGATTTTAGCGATGCCTCATATTCTTTAGCCCTGGTAAATGCATCAATATAAACCTGCTCAACACCCATTCTCGTTTGTGGATATCTGATTCGGAAATCATCACCCCAATTCGATTGTTTCACATTTTCGCCCAAAGCAAATTTGATGAAGCCCGGAGCACCTTTCATTTTTAAATTTTCCGGCGATTGTCCCCAACGTAATTTTATGATTGCCGACTGGCCACCAATAGGATTGCACGAGCCATGCAGTAACTGAGCCATAGTAACACCTCCCGATAATTGACGATAAATGTTGATGTCATCGCAGTCGAGTAAATCTCCAATTCGTACTTCCGAAGTAACCGCATGAGAACATTCATTCACGTTGTTGCTGACTGCAATATGGGAGTGTTCATCAATAATTCCCGCTGTTAAATGTTTACCGGTACCATCAACAATTTTTGCATTTGTTGCAGCTAAATTTTTTCCTACCTGCTGAATTTTACCTTCCGAAATCAAAACATCCCCATTTGTAATGATGCCTTCTTTTTCATTGGTCCAGATGGTGACGTTTTTGAAAAGTACAGTTTCAGCTACAGGAAATTGTTTGAAACCATAAGCTTTGTTCGGATAGGTAAGTTGCCCCCATTCAGGCGTTTCAATTTTTGCGGTATCTACTGGAATGGTGGTGGTATCAACTCCTGTTCGGGTAGCATCCCAGGCGATTGTGGCCGATTCGTTATTGAGTCCGGTTCCTTTGAATCCGTTTGCTGTTGCGTAGCCACTCAGCGACCATACTCCCTTGTTGGCAGCTGTACGAAGTTCAAATCGCAATTGCAGAATATTTTCAGAATAGGAAACGGAAACTTTGGTGGAGTTGGTATCTTCTTTTAAAGTCCCTTTCAGTTCATAGGGTTGTCCGCCGGTAATAGTTAAAATGCTTCCTGCAAGTTTGCCTGCATTAATTTTGTAGATGCCACGTATATCGGCGACCTGCGTATTTTTAATGATATAAGGTTTTCCTGCAACCCAGTTTTCGGTGATGATAACACTGTTCTTGAAAATGTCACCATTTGTGATGATGAAATTCGCAGCATATCCTTTTTTCAATGCAGCAGTTGTTGTAGCAACTCCAAAATACGATGCAGGAGTGTAAGTACATGCTTTCAAAGCAATTTCTTTAGGTAATCCGTATAAAACTGCTTTTCTTAGCTGTGGTAAAAACTCACTAACCTCTTTCAATCCGTATGAAGTAAATGCAAATTCAATTCCTTCTTTGTAAAGTAAATAAGGATTTGCCGGTGCCATTTCCCAATGTTTTAGTTCTTCCAACGAGACATTTATGGCATCATAAGGATCGGATACATTTACGGAAGCAGGAAATTTTAAGGGTAAGATGAATTTATTTCCTGTCGCTTTTAAATCGGCAGCACGCTGATATTCATCACCTGAACCTTTGATGATATAATTTACTTTAAACTCACTTCCTGTTTTCGATGCTCGCAATGCCTGTAATTTATCATTGGTTTCAAATAGCTGCGGCAATGATTTATTATGATTCCATGCTTCCAACGAAAAATTCGTCTCAGCTTTATTGCCACCTGCCTGATACCATTCTGCATCTAAAAATGACTGACGAAGCAATGCAATGGCTCCCATTTCAGAAGTAGGATAATCCTGTTGTGAACTTCCTTTGTCGAATGAATAACATGCAGCTGCGCGCTCTGTAATTACCTGCTCATGCACAGGTCCTTCGCCAAGCATCACCATAGTTGCTGTACCGCGTGCAATACCATCACGACGTAATGAAAGTACCGCTCCGAAGCCTGCTTTCCTAAATTCTTTGGCTTTTTCAGCATTGATATCGAACACGGAGTGAGCTTCAAATTCGGGCTTTAAAGCTTCATTCCAGCTATAAGCACCTCTTGTTTTGCTGGTTATTTGTGGTCCCTTATTGTTTTCACCTTTGGAGCCAGCCTCAGGCATTCCGTACTCAGTATAAGGATCGATAAATGAAGGATAAATATGCTGGCCTGCAAGATTACGTACAACTGCATTTTTTGGAACTTCGATTGCAGCACCTGCATATTCAACCTTTCCGTTTTTAATAATCAGCATCGCATTCTCAACAACAGTCTGGTAGTCGCTATGCAAGGTAGCATTGGTGAAGACAAATACAGAACTTCTTTTGTCTGGTATTCCATTCACCGGAAACGTCGTCTGGCTGACTGAGATTATGGGAATAAGGGAAACGAATATCCCCAGAATGATGGCATTAATTTTCATAGAAATCGTTGGTTGAACTGCAATA
This sequence comes from Bacteroidia bacterium, assembly GCA_016788065.1. Classification (GTDB taxonomy): domain Bacteria; phylum Bacteroidota; class Bacteroidia; order AKYH767-A; family OLB10; genus JADKJB01. Next base: position 129,746 of record JAEUTI010000026.1, read on the forward strand.
ATATTGAATTTCAGCGTAAAACCCACCAAACCAACATAATTATGTGACGATTTCGGGTTTAAAAGACGGTTTTGCTGCATAGATTTTAACTGTTATCTTGTGCTTGCCTATGCCAACAGCTTATTTAATGCCCAGCCGCTTGCCAATCGTGATCTTATTTTAACCGGAATAAGTGTATTTTGACAAGCCTAATGAACCAATGGAACATTGTTATTTTTATTTTAGGAATGCTTTTAATGGACTTCAATGTGCTATTAGGTTTTTCTATGGATAGGGAATTTTAAATGAACAATGAAAAGTTTAGAATTGTGAATTTATAATGTAAAACGTAAAACTTAGAATGTAAATTTAGTATAGCTAAATAAGTATGAATAAAAAATTCTCGAAAAGTCTACCCGGACTATTGTTGTTATTTGTCGCATTGCTTATTTATTGGTTCACGGCAACCGATAAGCAACGGGTTACTAAAGATAGTCCTTCGGAAAGAAACTCGGTCAATACCGAAAAACACCGCCATGAACCACTTGTTTACACCAAACATGCACGTTGCAGAATGGATTGCCGTGAAATAACGGAAGCAGAAATAGCATCAGTGATACAAACCGGAATCATAAATACCAAAAAATCTGATTCACGCGACAAGCCATGTCCAACCATTGCTTATGAAGGAAAAGGCACCGACGGACACAAGCTACGGATTGTAATTGCCGATTGCGAATCGAATGATAAAGTTGTAACTGTAATCGATCTTGATCAGGATCATTTTTGCGATTGTGAATGAATATTGAAATTATAGATTATAAATCATTACTGTCCGGTAAAAATTCAAAGCTGCCAATCATCGCAGAACTTCCCCTTTCAAACCCAGTATTTAATTTAATTTTTTAGAAGCAGGCCCTATCTTAAGCTGAAGAAAACAATTTTAATTGAGCGCCTTGAGTTG
>JAEUTI010000027.1 GCA_016788065.1 Bacteroidia bacterium
ATTGCTTAAAAAAGTCCTTTGGTAAATCTAATTTGTCCTTTTCCATGATTCTGTAGTTTAAGGTTAGTAATTTTATTTATTACTGCCAACATTTCCTACAGCTTTTAAAAATAGATTTACACAAAATTATTTACAGGACCTAATAAAAAAATCATTCCACCATCATCTTCTTGGTCAGACGTTCTTTTTCTGTTTGAATCGAAATCAAATACATCCCCTTAGCATAACCTTCCATAGACAAATCCTTAGTATAATACCCATTCAGTATCCGCAGCGGCTCCGAATGAACAACCTTCCCTTGCATATCATAGACCAATAAATTACCGATCTTCCCTTTCAAATGAGAAGCATTAATGAAGGCTTTTTCCCATGCCGGGTGGTAGTAAACATGAAGACTGCCTACTGCCGCTGCCCCAGCCAACTCATTTTGCGATACCAACGTATCACACGGACTGCCTGCCAATGCGGGTAGATCGTAATCTGGGTTATTTGGGAGGCCGTAATACGTACGCTTGCCACCTAAATAAAAGCTATATGGTGTATAATTGCATGCCAAACCTAAACTATCGGGTGAATTAATTACACTCAGGTTCATGTTTATCTGATTATAAACACTGTCTGGATATGGGTAACAATCCGGAGAAACGGCACACTCCCATGCACGGCTAAAGTATATTTTTTGATCAGGCCCTCTTCGTAGAAAACCATTTCCAACTCTTAATCCGGGGTTATACTCCAAAGTACATCGGGAAGCAACCGGATTTGCAGCTAACAAATCATATTGAAATAAAGCGCTTTCAATGCTATTATATGTACTCACATACAAAAACCTTCCACTGGCTGAAAATTCACATCCCCAAAACCTGCCAAAGGGTGCGGTTGTTGGCTCGGGATGAATGGTGACCGGGTTACTAATCACGCCAGTGCAACGATCAAAATCATATAGTTCCATGAGGCCAATAAGATTAATGTATATTAACTTCAAGCCATCAGGTGAAAATTCATATCTACCTGCATTTGTGTGATTGACACTTCCTACGGATTGAATGAAAGGAGGAGCTATTCCATTGGGTGTAATATGGAATACATAATGCTCATTGGAGTACATAGAAGCATTTCTGATAAACACCCACCAGTCCCTGCCATTTCCATGTTTCACAGCAGACATTCCATCAACTACATTGAAACTTTCTAAAAGCACATTTTTCTGGATCACTTCACCTAATCCACCATTTTGATTCATGTCAACAATGGAATAGCTGAAGCCTGGGCCTGTGGTAACTCCTGCACTGAACAAATAATATTTCAATGATTCATTCGGCATTGGAATAAGCACAAGCTCTTTGTACCAATTGTCACCACGAATTGAGTCACCATTTAAAATTAGTGAATGACTTGAATTGAAAATCTGAGTTGAAAATGGATAATTGATGAAAATGTCGGCCCAACCCGTTGATGCATATAAAATTAATTGACCAGAAGTATCGCAATAACTCACACAACTCCCGCGGGTATTTAAAGATGAGTGGATAGGAACTGCTCCATTGTTAAAATCTATGCCAGCACTGTCACCAAAGCACCAAACGTTTCCTCTGTTTTGGGCATTTGAATTGCCCCAGAAAAGCACTAATATCAGCATCAAAAAACAGTTAATAATCCGTTTCATCAGGCTAATGTACGAAAAATAGGGAATTGCTATTATTGTTTAGGTACGCAGCCTCTCATGGAGTAATCCTTAGGGACTGCCCCGCATCGAACTAAAGCTCCTTACGGAGATCGGTAGCAAATATGTACATCCACAGCTTCAAAGATGTCACCTCGAATGACTTAAAAACGCTCAATGTATCAGTTAATAAATTCGGATGAAAGTAATTTCTAACTTTCTGACAATTAAGTCAATATGCAAATAAATCGTATGAACACCCTTTTTTCTTAATTTTACAAATTGAAAGTTGGTTTTATTAAATCACTTTCCAATACTTTACCCTTAATATTGTGATCAAAAAAGAAACCATAGATGTAATCATGGACACTGCCCGCATTGAGGAGGTGGTGGGTGATTTCGTGAATCTTAAGAGGCGCGGGACTAATTTATTGGGTTTATGTCCTTTTCACAATGAAAAAACTCCTTCATTTAACGTTTCCCCTATTCGCGGTATCTATAAGTGTTTTGGTTGCGGGAAGGCCGGCAACTCCGTGAATTTTATCATGGATCATGAGCATTACAGCTATCCCGAGGCTTTGCGATATCTGGCCGAGAAGTATAATATCGCAATTGAAGAAGATGAAAAAACCCCGGAATTTAATCAGGAGCAATTGCAGCGGGAGAGTCTACTTATCACAACCGAATTTGCACGTAAATTTTTCAGTCGACAACTACATGAAACGGAAGAAGGAAAATCTATTGGCCTTTCTTATTTTTATGAAAGGGAATTTACGGATGCCACTATTGAAAAATTTCAATTAGGATATTCTCCTGAAGCATGGCGCGCTTTCACCGACGAAGCATTAGCGAATGGTTATCTGAAAGAGAATCTTGAAAAAACCGGACTCACTGTAATCAACGAAGATAAGATGTTTGACCGGTTTCGTGGAAGAGTCATGTTCCCGATTCATAATATTACCGGAAAAGTAATTGCATTTGGAGCCCGTATTCTTAAGACAGATGCGAAAGCTGCTAAGTATTTAAATTCTCCGGAAAGTGATATTTACCATAAGAGTAAAATTTCATACGGTATATACTTTGCCAAGAAATCTATTATCGCAAAGGATGAGTGTTTTCTGGTTGAGGGCTATACCGATGTTATTTCCATGCATCAGGCAGGCATAGAAAATGTGGTTGCCTCCTCAGGAACTTCACTAACGGTTGAGCAGATACGTTTAATTGGACGATACACAAAAAATATAACCGTATTGTATGACGGCGATCCGGCCGGTATTAAAGCTTCTATTCGTGGAATCGACTTAATTCTTGAAGAAGGTTTGAATGTGAAAGTGGTGCTTTTCCCCGATGGAGATGACCCCGATTCTTTCGCACGAAAACACAGCACATACGAAGTCGCCGATTATATTAAAGAAAGTGCCCAGGATTTTATCCGTTTCAAAACATCGTTATTGCTGAAAGAAGTTGCCAATGATCCTGTTCGCAAAGCGGGACTCATTCGCGATATTGTTGAAACAATTGCCAAAATACCTGATCCCATTCTTCGCGAAACTTATACCCGCGAATGTTCGGTGCTCATGGAAATTAATGAGCAAACACTTATTTCGGAGCTGAATAAAATTCTACGCAAAGAAGTTTTTAAATTCCCAAAACCGGAATCGGGAATTGAAGAATTGCTTTCTGATGTGCTTACACCCGATCATCAGGCACCCGATTTAAACCCTTCAGAATATCAGGAAGCTGATATTATTCGATTACTGCTCACTTATGGTGAAGAAGATCTTTACTTTATTGAACCCATCAATGAGCGCGAATCACATGAAGTAACTGAAAAAGTAAAATCTTTTATTGTGCATGAACTAAATATGGATGAGATCTCCTTCGAGCATCCTGTTTATGCCAAAATTTATAAGGAATTCGAGAATATGGTGCATCAGGAGGCTGCGTATCAATCCCAGTACATCGTAAATCATGATGATCAGGAAATACGACAGCTGGCAGCCGATATACTGACTCCAAAATATCAACTTGCAGACTGGAACAGCAGGAATGTATTTATCAAAGAAGAAATTTCACGTGTCAAACATGCCGCACTTAGTGCAGTCTATTCCATAAAAATAAAACATCTGCATAAGTTAAGTCTGCAAAACAGAGAAGCTATCCGTGAAGCAGAAAGCAAGAATGAAGATATTGATGATTTGATAAAAATTCAGATGCAATACGACGAGATTAAAATTAAACTCGCCGAATATCTGGGCATCGTTGTTCAATAGTATTTGATTACTCTTCCAAATCCATTTCTGCTGCAGCTTTACGCTTTTTGCCCGTAAGCATTTTCAGCATATTCACTTCCATCTCCGTAAGGAAACGCCAGCGACCACGAGGCAAATCTTTTTTGGTTAGACCTGCAAAGGTAGTACGATCGAGCTTGCGAACTTTGTAATCCATTGCTTCAAAAATACGACGTACGATACGGTTTTTACCGGAATGCAATTCAACTCCAATAATCGTTTTGTCATCCGTTGAAACGTACTGAATTTCATCAAAACTTGCTATTCCATCTTCCAGTTCCACACCTTCCGCAGCACGTAACATATCGGCTTGTGTGAGATTGCGATCGAGTTCTACCTGATACAATTTTTTAATCTCACCACTTGGATGTGTGAGGCGTTTGGTTAATTCTCCGTCATTGGTTAACAGCAGTAATCCAGTAGTATTACGATCTAAACGTCCAACCGGAAAAATACGCTCTTTGCAGGCATCATGAACTAGAGCCATTACTGTTTTACGTTCATCCGGATCTTCGGTTGTAGTGATGTAATCTTTCGGCTTGTTTAATAATACATAAACATGCTTCTCAGTTTTCAACGTCTGATCATGATACTTAACCACATCGCCGGCATTTACTTTAGTTCCCAATTCGGTAACTATTTCACCATTGATTGAAATAACCCCGGCAACAATAAGTTCATCAGCTTCACGGCGTGAACAAATTCCGGCATTCGAAATATATCGGTTCAGGCGTATGCTACCATTATCATCGGGCGTGAATGATGATTTTTTACGTGTTCCTGAAGGTTTTTCACTTCTTGATTTTGATCCACGATCTTTATCAAAGCGCCCGCGCATTTCTTTCGAATGATCGCGATCGGCATAACGCTCCCGTTTCTTTTCAAAAGGTTTTTTGCCCGAACGACCGGTTGCATTGTACGGACGCGATGGACGATCTGAAGAACGCTCTTCACGATCTCCAGTTTCTGTTTCACGACCTTTATCTTTATAATCACGGTAAAAACCGGTACGTTTTTCATCATCGCGACGGGCATAAGGTTTTCTTTCGCCTCTGTCATCATCACGTCTTACAAATGGTTTACGATCAGTGCTGCTATCATCACGACGGGCATAAGGTTTTCTTTCACCTCTATCATCATCACGTCTTGCAAAAGGTTTACGATCAGTGCTGCTATCATCAGGACGAGCATAAGGTTTTCTTTCACCTCTGTCATCATCTCGTCTTGCAAAAGGTTTACGATCGGAGCTGCTATCATCACGACGGCCATAAGGTTTTCTTTCACCTCTATCATCATCACGTCTTGCAAAAGGTTTACGATCAGTGCTGCTTTCATCACGACGGGCATAAGGTTTTCTTTCGCCTCTGTCATCATCACGTCTTGCAAAAGGTTTGCGATCAGTGCTGCTTTCATCACGACGTGCATAAGGTTTTCTTTCACCGGCATCTTCATCGCGACGGGGACGTGAATCTCCATCACGGGAAGTAAACGGACGTGGTTTTTTACGGTCGTTGATTTCCTTGTCCGGGAAGTAATCGCCTTTACGGGCACGCAAAGGAGTGCCATCAGGTTTTACCCAGCCACTTTTGCCCTTATCTGATTTTTTGGATGTTCCCCGACCTTTTCCTCTTCCTCCGGAGCTGAATTCACGTGCCATTTTGCTGATTTTGAGGTGCAAAGATACGATTTTATAGGGAGAGCCTGACTGTGAGATGGAATTAATGGCGTTATTGGGAAGTTTGCATTTGATCTAAATTGCTGCATCCTTCTGTTTTTCAGCCAAATATGAGTGTAATTATGCAAAAGCAAAACATTTTTGTTACTTTTGACAGAAGCAATTTTATAATTTTTTCACAGGTAATCGTGTAATTTGTTACCTAATTAGCTAACTTTATTTCCATGAAAAAAACTTCTGAAATTACTACTCTTTCTGACCATCTGGATAATCAATATGGTAAAAAAGGCACCAAAAAGAGAGAGAAATATGAACAGCAGTTTGAGGCTTTCAAAATAGGTGTTTTGCTTCAGGAACTTCGAAAAGAAATGGGGCTGACACAAGAACAACTTGCTGCGAAATGTGGTACAACTAAAACGTATATTTCCCGAATAGAAAATGATGCAAGCGACATCAGGCTATCGACGCTGATGCGCATCATAACTGAAGGCTTTGGTGGTCGTTTGCGGCTTCAAGTAGATTTATAAATCAGATATTAGCTCATCAGAAATTTTTATTTGAACCAAGGCAAACACTTTCAGGATGATACCATCTCAACTCATAAAAGGATAAAATGCATCGGGAATATGTTCCACAACCCATTCCTGTCCATAATAAAAAATAGTAATTAAATCGTACCGCACTTCCAGTGTCATTTTTTTGTTTTCGATGTATCTGTCGGCTGCTTCATACAATTGATTTAATTTTTTCCGACTGATGGTATCATCAGGATGACCATGAAAAATATTCCGTCGAGTTTTCACCTCTACAATTACAAGCATATCCTGATGCACGGCAATAATATCTAATTCGAGATAACCCGACCGCCAGCACTTATCTAATATTGTGTAACCATTCGATCGCAAAAATTCGGCTGCAATTTCTTCACCGGTCTTGCCCAGTTCATTGTGTTCTGCCATAAGAAAAAAACATTTGAAAAAATGAAATAAAAAATAATTAACGATGTAAATTTACAAAGAAATCGTTACTTTTTCACCTACAGATAATTTTATTTTTCGCCCTAAAACCAATGGGTGATTGTCGGTAACATGTCCCGCCGGCATTCCAAAACATACAGGGTAATCGTATTCTTTCACAGCATCCAAAATAATTTCTTCAGCCGACTTCCCAAAAGGAATAGTATTGTCACGCATTGCCGACATACCACCAACAACAAGCCCCCTTAAATGGCTTAGCTTTTGGGTGCGCTTCAAATTAATCATCATCCTGTCGATGTGATACAAATACTCATCGAGATCTTCCAGAAATAATATTTTACCTTTAGTCAACAAATCCGAATCGGTGCCGGCCATAGCATATAGCAGCGACAAATTACCACCTACCAGCTCACCCTGCACTTTACCCAGGCGATTCAAAATCGAGGGACTCATATCGTAGCTAACCGCATGTCCCGTTAAAAGTTGCTTTAACTTGTCGAGTACCGGTGCAGGTGTAGTTGGAAAATTAAATGCCATGGGTGCATGCATGGTTTCAATTTTGCAATGGCGGTTTACGTGCGAATGAAGGGCAGTAAAATCACTGAAACCAATCAACCATTTTGGTGATCGCATGAACCTCGTAAAATCGAGTTTATCAATGATACGAGCACAACCATATCCGCCGCGGGCAAACAAAACAGCATTTACCGAAGCATCATCCAGCATCATCTGTAAATCGGCCCAGCGTTGCTGATCGGTTCCTGCAAACTGATGGTCCTGTTCATATAAATACATACCTTTTGCAACCTCAAATCCCCATTGAAGCAACTGATCAATGGCAGGCTGCATTTCTTCGGGACTCACTTTACGGGCTGGAGCAACAATTCCGATTTTACTTCCGGGAACTAAAAGAGGTGGTGTATTCATAGTATAATTACAAAGGTAATTTTCTTTCAGTTTCATTTGTACTTCCCGCAAAGGAGTTATGAACGAAAATAATTAACCTTACAACTAACTGTATATCAATTAAAAAAGACATCCTAGCCATTCATTTTATTTTCCGAAATGGATCAAACAACCTGCACACAACCAAAATTAATCCGACCTGTTTCTGTATCTTTGGAGACTCAAAAATGGGATGGCTAAAACAAAAAGCCACCTGCAAAACCAACCTTTGTGAAACCGATTCTTGTTACCGCCGCTCTTCCCTATGCCAATGGTCCCGTACATATTGGCCACCTTGCGGGATGTTATATTCCTGCCGATGTTTTTGTTCGCTACATGCGTCTGAAAGGCGAAGATGTCAAATTTATTTGTGGCTCCGATGAGCATGGAGTTCCTATTACTATCAAAGCAAAAGCTGAAGGAATTACACCACAGCAAGTGGTAGATAAGTATCACAAAATGATGGGTGATTCATTCGCTGAATTTGGAATATCATTCGATATTTACTCACGCACCTCAAATAAAAAACATCACGAAACTGCTTCAGGATTTTTTAAACAACTCTATGATACCGGAAAATTTACGGAGCAGGTTACCGAACAATATTATGATGAAGAAGCGAAACAGTTTTTAGCTGATCGGTACATTGAAGGAACTTGTCCTAAATGTGGAAACGAAAAAGCCTACGGTGATCAGTGCGAAAACTGCGGAAGTTCTTTGAGTCCCTCCGATCTCATTAACCCACGGTCAAAACTAAGTGGCAGCAAACCGGTGATGCGGGAAACCAAACATTGGTTCTTACCACTCAACGATTATGCTCCCTGGTTGCGTGAATATATTTTGGTTGGACATAAAAATGATTGGAAACCGAATGTCTATGGCCAATGTAAATCGTGGTTAGATGCCGGTGACGGACTGCAGCCCCGTGCCATGACCCGCGATCTCGATTGGGGTGTGCCCGTTCCTATTCCCGGAGCAGAAGGGAAAGTACTTTATGTCTGGTTTGATGCACCCATTGGTTACATCTCTGCAACCCGTGAATTACTACCCGATAAGTGGGAGCACTATTGGAAAAATCCAGATTCACGACTTATTCATTTCATCGGAAAGGATAATATCGTTTTCCATTGCATCATCTTCCCTGCTATCTTAAAAGCACATGGCGGATATGTTGTGCCGGAAAATGTTCCAGCCAATGAATTTTTGAATTTAGAAGGCGATAAAATTTCTACGTCCCGAAATTGGGCAGTGTGGTTACACGAATACCTCAATGATTTTCCCGGCAAACAGGATGTCTTGAGATATACACTAATTGCAACTGCTCCTGAAACAAAAGATAACGATTTTACCTGGCGCGATTTTCAGGCTCGCAACAACAGTGAACTTGTTGCTATTCTCGGTAATTTCGTAAACCGCACGTTGGTATTGACCGGAAATTACTATGGCGGAAAAGTTCCTGCCAAAGGAAATTATACCGAAGCAGAAAATACACTGATTAACTTTATTACAGATACCAAAAAGCAAATTGGCGAGAGCATCGAACGTTATCGTTTACGCGAATCCTTGTCATTGCTCATGGACATTGCCCGTGCCGGAAATAAATATCTCGCCGATCTCGAACCCTGGAAACTGATCAAGACCGATGCAGATAGAACTGCAACGGTATTGCATGCTGCATTGCAAGTATCAGGTGCACTATCACTTTTGATGGAACCCTTCTTGCCACATACCGGCAAAAAATTACGTGATATGCTGGGCATCGATAATCACCAATGGGACGATCATCACATTGGCAACTTATTGGCTGAAGGACACCAGTTGAATGCTGCTGCATTATTGTTCGATAAAATCGAGGATCCTGCGATTGAAGCACAAATCGAAAAGCTTGCGGCAACCAAAGCAGCTACAGTTGCCACTCAGGCAGCAGAAGCAGCAACAACGGAAAATAAATCTGAACCCGCTAAACCCGAAACCACTTTTGAAGAATTCATGAAAATGGATATTCGCATAGGCACTATTCTGGAAGCGGAACGTGTTCCAAAAACCGATAAGCTGCTCAAATTGCTGGTATCAACCGGCGACGAAAAACGCACTATTGTCTCGGGCATTGCTGCACACTACGCACCTGAAAACATCATCGGACAACAGGTAACTTTACTTGCAAATCTGGCACCCCGAAAAATTAAAGGCATTGAATCGAAAGGAATGATTTTAATGGCTGAAGATGAAACCGGGAAACTGGTGTTTGTAATGCCATCGGAAAGTTTGAGAGATGGGAGTGGAGTGAAATGATGATTTGATGATTTGATGGTTTGGTGATTTGGTGATGAGTATTTTTTAGTAGAAAAATATGACTGCGCTTGATTTGGATGTCCCTGAGTCCGCCGGCTGGCGGATCGAACGGGTGGAGATTTGGCAATTTGATTTTTTGTAGTCAGGGGGATTGCTTTATAAATTGCTTTTGGTGAATACCACTGCCATCGCTAACGTGGGGATCTTCATAACCTAAATTTAAATATATCTCACTTTGATAAGCTTCTCGCTCTCAACATCAAATTATCGTTGTTCGCATATATGATACGGATCTTTTTGGATGTTGAAAGTTTGGCGTTTTCTTGAACAATTCTAATCAGTCGTTTGCTTTGTCTGCCCATAAACCGGCTCCAATGCACTACCACGATATAATCATATTTTTCAGGTATAATTTTTTCAGAAGTTGAAAGAGAAATTAAATACTTGAGATGCAACTCAAGTGGCACCACACTATCCAAGGGAGCTTGTTGTCCGGGTAGGAATGTTTTAAATGCTCCATTTTGTTCCCAGTTCAGATTAGGGAATCCACCTGTGTAACAATTTACATGAAATGATTTCAGAGCTCCATTGTTATCATAATATAGAGCTTGCAATGGTTGATAGTGATTTTTGATAAGAATGCCAGAAGTGTCTATGGAAAAAAGATATTTGATAAAAGCTGTATCCAGTTCATAAGAATCCGATGCCGGAATGTTAAATTTCTTTGAAAATTTTATGATTTCAGTTTCATCCATAGGGTTTATTTTTTTAAAACCATATAACGCGGAAACAATACTCGAACAACTTGTGAATGCCAGAGCTATGAATAAAATCAATAAGTATCTATGGTCTTTTTTGTGAATCAAAGCTTCCTGAAGAATAATATTATTTAATCCTGAAATAGAAATGGGTCCTCCCAATGAATACAGCACTCAAACACCCACAATCAAAAATATAAAATATTTAGGGAAATTCAAACAGTTTAAATTACAGATCCCAAATCACTAGCGTTGCGTTAATTGTAATTGATTTTCAATTGATTGAAGTTTCGTTCTTTAATTTCTTGTAATTTACCCTTTGAAAAAACCTCATGTAAGGGAGTTTTCTCAAAGGGACAGATGCTAATGTATTGGAGTATT
>JAEUTI010000035.1 GCA_016788065.1 Bacteroidia bacterium
CTTATTGAACTTGTGTTTATATTCTTTAATCCATCATTAATTGCAACCCAATTCTGTCCAAAATCGCTGGTAACAAAAACACCATAATCACTTGTTACAAACAAGTTAGAACCACTACTGGTAAAGTCGCTTATTGAATAACTTGTAACTAACCCATTATTGGCATAAGACCATTGATTCCCATTGTCAAAGCTAACATACATTCCATGAAAATTTATGAAAGAAAATAATGCACTGTCACAACTGGCAAATGCGAGAGGTTCCTTGTTAGAAGGCAATCCATTGTTTGATAACACCCAATTTTGCGATGCATCGAGCTTAACAAGTTGACCATTACCACATGCAGCGGCAAATGGAATGGAGTTATTCACAATGAATCCATAAATGCCATTACAAAATTGAGCAGAAAGGCTGATATCATTCCAACTTAAACCCAAATTATCTGTGTAATACATTTTTTCATCTTCATATGCATACAGCCTGCCATCCTCAAAGAAAATTCTATAAGGATCGTCACGGGTAAAAGGGACCGGACTGATCAAGCTGTTCCAGCTATTACCGTTGTCGGTACTGTAAACAATGAAAGGATTATCATAAGGCCATGTTGGTGTATCGTACTCAACTGAAAGGAAGACTGTGTCATTCTTAGAAGCCAATGAACTGAACATTTCATAGGTCACTGCTGGAGATACATCCACCCAGTTACCACTAAAATTAAGTTTATACACTTTATCTTCGTCATTTGCAATTACATGGTTATTGGTAACAGCCATTGATCTTATGGATGAACAAATCATCCCTGCCACATTCTGATACCATTGACCATTTTGCAAATAAAAGATACCGCTTTCAGAAGTACCACATAGCACTTTGGTGTCATAAATTGAAAGCGTATTAATTCCTAAATCAATCAAACCTGTGTTTAATGAAGCCCAATTCTGACAATTATCGGTAGATAAATAAACACCATCTCCCAGGGTACCAATATAAATGCCAGAGCTATGAGCCAATAAAGTTGAAACATTTGACGGTGCAGTAAAAACCAAAACCCAACTATTTCCAAAATCCGAACTTCTGTACAAATTATTTGAAATGGCAGTGTATAAGGTATCATTCACATCCTGGATGACTGTCACAAGAGATAGTGGCAGTCCTGAATTAATACTTATCCAATTATTCAAATTAGTACTATTCCTGTACACTCCTTTATTTGTTCCACAGTAAATATAGTTGCTTGTCACTTCAATATCTGTGACATTAGTCTGATAATAGGTTCCAACCCATGGATTCCATAGAGTATCTGTAGGTAATCCACTATTAAATGCATTCCAAGTATTACCATTGTTATCAGATTTTAAAAATCCTTGCATTTCGGCCCCGGCATAAAGACAAGAATCGGAATTGGCCAATGTTTTAACCGGCATTGGATAAACATCTACAACAGGATCACCGGGGTAGTTTAAGTCAATTAATTGTATCCCTCCATTCATGCCTCCAATAAATAAACTATCACCCTTTTTAGTATAGCATGAAAAATTTGATGTGGCATTCAATGTCCATGAATCAGTAAGTTGTTGCTTAGAAAAGTATCCACAACTTGTAGAAGTTAACAATAACGAATCAGAGTTAACTATGGCCATGATTTTAGTTTTGCCAAATGGTCCATCTGTTTGAACCCATTGAGAATAGCAAAAATTAACTTGGGAGAGTAGCGCTATTGCAAAAATCAAAACTGCTTTCATAGTCTTTCTATTTAGTTCTGCTTTTCATTGAATTTCGAACGGCTTCGGAATGGTAGATTCTAAGCCTTAAAGATATAAAAATTCTCTATAATATCCAAATTGTACTAAAAAACACACCTGTCTCATAAAAACTATAACTTGAAGCAGAATACAGTTAAAGGACGATTTTAAACGCTGATTTTTCCGGCACTATGTAATCAAACTTAAAGAATTTTTCGGCCATCCTTATTCTTTCACCACTTTTAATATTGCACTTTTATCACCTGAGCTTACTTCCATAAAATACAAGCCAGCTGCAACCGGAATTTTGACTTCAAACAAGCTTAAAAAACTTAACGATGACTTTAAAACATCTTGTCCGAGTTGATTCCGAATGATGACGGTAACTTCACCAAAGCTTGCACCCAAATCAATGCTCATATTACCATTGGTGGGGTTTGGGTAAACTGAAATAGGAATCCCATAACCGTTCTCAGTTAATCTTAAAGGAGTTGTACCTAGTTTTAAGACGAAAACATCTTCTGCTCCTGCACTTGTTAAATTACTCGTTCCTGATCCTATGTCAAAGTCAGCGGTACCCTGGAAAAAGCCTGTGGAGTATATATATCCTGAGCCATCAAGAGCAATGGAAAGGCCGAAATCAGAATTCGCTTCCCCAATGTTTTTTACCCAAATAAAATTGCCTGTGGCGTCAAATTTGGTGATGAAAATGTCAGCAAGTCCAACAGAAGAGAGATTAGTAATTCCTGGTCCTGGGTCAAAATCAAAGAGAAGGGTCTACACTTTAATACCAAAAAGATAGCCAACTAAAGCAGAAAGCACCATAGCTATTGTTCCCCATATTGTAATCCTAATTACAGCATTTTTTATGCTTGAACCACCTGTTTTTGCAGAAGTAAAACCAAGTATAACCAGAAAGATAATCGTAAATCCATACAACCAATATTCCATTCCTTTTACAGGTGCCAAAAGGACAATTAACAATGGCAGAACACCACCTACAGTAAATGATGCTCCTGATGCCAATGCAGCTTGAATTGGATTAGATTGACTAATTTCGTTTATACCTAATTCATCTCTGATATGTGTCCCTAAAGCATCTTTCTCAGTAAGTTCAATTGCAACTTGCATTGCAGTTTCTTTTTTCAAACCACGTTTCTCATAGATTTGAGCTAAAATATTGAGCTCTTCATCAGGCATTTCCTTCAACTCTTGCCTTTCTCTTTCTATATCGGATTTTTCGGTGTCTGTTTGTGAACTTACAGAAACATATTCGCCTGCTGCCATAGAAAGTGCGCCAGCGACAAGTCCTGCCACTGTTGCCAATACAATAGGCTCTCGTGTTGAACTTGCTGCAGCCACTCCAATTGCAAGACTTGAAATTGAAATTATGCCATCATTTGCCCCAAGAACAGCAGCTCTGAGCCAATTACTTCTGTGTATGTAGTGGCTATCTAAGTAGTTATCTATTGTTATCATTTTCTGCTTATGGGGGATGTTAATACTATGACATGTAACTTTTGAGGATGGCCAGGTGAATGGCTACAAACGGACGAGTCAGTAAAGGTAAAACTAACAAATTGGAACGTAAAAAACAACTTTCCGGATTATGCACTATAATACAAAATAGCACTACCACAAAGAAATGAGAGAAAAAGGAATTGAAGCAACACCATCAACACTTAAAAAATGTATCGCTTCCAAACCATTTTTAACCAGATTTTACATAATACTAATTAGTTACTGCTGTGGAATTCTTGTATGCTCTGATAGATTTCTTAAAAAAATGTCCGGCAACATAATGATATATGACAGGTCCGGTAAGTAAAAACCAAGTGCCGTATTTCATATAGGGAGGTTGATTTATATCCGGATAGGGTGCATGATACTTGGCATTGTATTTATTTGTTTGATCAATCTCTAAGCCTAAAAATAAAGGGAACAGAACTAATGTTTCTACAGCTCCCACTACCCTTGCTATTTTAAAGTATTTAAGATTACGTTTTGCTTTTACTGAGTTTGCATAGTATTCGTTTAACCTTTGTCCGAGGAAACCAACTCTCTGAGCAGTATAACCATCTTCTTTAAGATATTTCTTGTTTATTCTAAACATTGAATGGGGAATAAGATAAGTCAGCGAATCCTTAAAGAATATTGAATCTAAACGATTTTTGTAATGTACACGTAGCAGCACAGACCTTCTGATAGTTGAATCCTGAATTTGTCCAAATACGGAGTTGTTATTAAAAAATAACACAAAAATGATTATCAATTTAAAGAAACTACTTTTCATATCTTAATAATTTCATTAAATAACAACTCGATACTAGTTCTGGTCAACTATTGTTCATTAAGGTTTCCTAACAATAATCTTTCTAAAGATGTAAAATCTTTCTCCGTACTCAAATTGAATTTCACCATCGTAACCATTCAAATCTGTTTTCTCGTATACTTTCCATTTTCTTTCTATCTTCATTTCACTTTCAGTAAACTCAATTCTTTTATTACGACTTTCAGAAAATTTGTATTGTATAGCAATGTGTCCGCCACGAGAAATTTGTTTGATGCTTTCAAAATTGTTTGAAATTCGACCTAAACTGTCAAGAACATATAAATTTTCCATAGTAAAATCCTTTCCATCAGTATCTTTCAAATAGTCGTGTGCCAAAATAGTCAATATGAGCACGTCTCTGAGTTCTTCCTTAGCTTTGTCTATGGTGGTTACATTCGAAGGTGTTGAACATCCTGCATAAAACAAGAAAACAAAGGTCAATAAAATAATGATTGTGCATCTCATGGCATCATGGTTGTATTTCCTGAAGTTGGATCAAACGAGCATCTCTTTTCAAGGTCAGAAAAATACAAAAGATTATTTTCTTAAACAAACCGGTTCAAAAGTTCTCGCCACCCTCCGGAGTCGAATATTAATTATGTTGAAAATACTGAGCACCCGGTAATAAAAGCGAGTGCTCAGCAAGAAATATTCAACGTAAAAGGATTCATTTAATTCTTCAAAAATACTTTCTCAACAAAATTACTATTATCAGTAAATGTTATGCTCACAAAATAAATTCCAGGATTATAATGAATGTTGTCAATTCTTACAATTTTGTCATTGTATTGTTTCTTAAATATAACTCTACCAGTTATGTCAGTGAGAAGGATTTCTTTGATAGTATTGGATTCGTTATTGCTGTGTATCTGAATACCTTCAGTGCTTACGTGAACTGATGGGGAATTATCGTCTGGTTTACCTGCTAAACGTGGGCAACAACTTGGACCATAATTAACAACAACTTCGTCGGTAGATAAACAACCAGTACTAGTTGTACATGCCAAAATGAAAGTTCCAGCTGCGGAACATGTGGGTTGAGCTACGTTGGTCGGTGAAACTCCACTTCCTGTCCATGAATAAGTGCAGCCTGGCAGAGCTGGGGTTCCGATTACAATATTACCACAACAAATTACACCATTGGCACCAGCATTAGCACATGGTTTGGATATTTTCGCAAGGAAAATATCATTTCCCCCAATTGAGTTTAAAATGGTACTTCCGAAACTATTACCTGTTCCGGCAAAAACACCAGTTATAATAGCATTTCCATTGTTATCTGTTGTGATACTATTATTAGTGCCAGGTCTTCCTCCCATCGTTTTCTGCTCTGCCCAAAGTGAATTTCCATTAGAGTTGTATTTAGCAACTATAATCGTATAATTTTGATTAATAAAATTTACACATCCAATAGATGCATTAGAAAATTGGCATTCTCCCAAAACATAAATATTATCAAGGTTATCAGATGTAATCGCATATCCTGATTCGTATCCGGAACTCGCAACGGTTTTTAACCATTGGAAAGTACCTGCCGAATTGTACTTTGCTACAAACATATCCCCTGATCCTTGAGTAGTGATGGAATTAGCACTATTACCGTTGCCATTAAAATATGATACTGTACCAACTGGCGCCCCTCCAACATTTCCGGTAATATAAATGTTATTCTGATTATCCAATGTCATTCCATCTGCATTATCAGTCAAAGTGGTAAAACCTATTTGTTTAATAAATTGAATTGCCCCATTGCTGTTATATTTCGCAATAAAAATATCACCGTTATTAGGTGTTAAAGATGTAGTTGCGCCGCCAGATCCGGAAGCACTATTAAAATTATAAGCCCCTGAAAATGTCCTAAATGTTCCATAGGTATATACATTCCCACTGTTATCTTGCATGACAGATTCACCTAAAGTAGGAATGCTTGAAGCCGCGGCTGCACTTGAAGTAGTTTTCCATACTAAAGTTCCTGATGAATTATACTTAGTTAAGAAATAGAATACCCCATTATAGCCGGATAAAAATATGCTTCCAGCTTTTGCACTTACAGCAGAACCCTCATCGTGTATTAACCCCCCAATTCCATCTTTAACTGCCCACATTACTTGACCATTACTACAGTTGATTTTTGCTAAGAAAGCATCTTTGTAAAATGTTCCTCCACTAGCATTTGTAAGTGTAAAACTTCCAAGTGTAAGAGTTCCTGAATAAGTTCCGCTAACATAAGCATAACTTCCATCAATTGAAATTCCCAAAGCTTTTGCACTACCTGTTGAAGTGAATGGAGTTACCCAATTACAAGTTGTCCCGGCAGCATTATACTTTGCGATAAATGCGTTATCAGAAGTGCTTCCAGTGACATTTAAACTTCCGAATGCTACATTCCCTGATGGAGCTGGATCTGCAAATGATCCAACCAGATAGATGTTTCCGCCTGCATCAGTAACAACAGAATTTCCATAGTCAAATTGCGTATCCCCAGCTCTCACAGCCCATTGCCATTGAGCTTTTAACTGACCACTCGATACTACAAGAAAGAATAGTATTGAAAATAATTTCATATTACAAATAGTTTTCATAATTAATTAAGTTTAATTCTTCGCCTACTCATTAAGCGCTTTTCGGCTGCCGCGCATGATGACAACAAAGGTTCAATACATAACTTATTGATACAATAAGACAATGATATGAATTACAAAAACACCTTAAAATTATCGTGAAAAACCTATTTAAAAAATCGCAACAACCATATAAATCAAATTGTTGGCATGATTTAATTATGCGATAAATTGCTGCAAAAAAACCAATGAAATCAAATAGACTAAGATTTTATATCTATTTAAGTTTTAACAAAATCTAAGTAATTTATCTTACGACCCATTTATTACTCATCATTAAAAACTAACTTTCATCAGCTTAAACACTATTCGCATAGTTGGTTACTATTGTGATGTGGCATCGCAAATTTGGCATTGCGTTCCACCAATTTCAATTGTGCGTCTCCTGGGATAAAAAAATATGGTGTCTCTTTACCTTACAAATAAAGTTTATAATTACACATGGCTCCAAAACAAATAAACTTATGCAGAATTGCTATCAATGGAGACACTCCTTTCCTTCAATAAGGGCTTTTCTCTGTTTGTAGGCCTTCCGGAATCTCAAAAGTATCTGAATCAAGCTTCATAGCTTTTACTTCTGTAGCAACACTTTCCATTGTAAACTGAGCAGTTTCAATAACTGATTTTAAAGGCAAAGAATTAGATTTTGAAAGGTAGTCAAACCAATTGCCAAATTTGTGACTAGTAAATAATGTCGCATTAACAGACAAATTACGATTAAAATAATACTTTTGTATGCCACTTTTACAGGTCAAAATTAGTTCGTCACATTTATAACCTAAGATTTCTATAACTTCTTTATTCACTTCAGCTTTTAGAACTTCATCACCTTGAATGCTTGCGTCAATCCATAGAGCAGTTTCCGAATTTGACATTTTAGTATAAAGTTTGTTATCACTCTTTCGGTAAAGTTGCCATTGAACTAATGTCCCATTTGCAATTGATTTGTAATCTCCACCTTTTATAAGATACTCTTGAGACGAACCCATCATGGATGCCAATTGTTGGTCGGTCATTTGAGGATTGTTACTTTTATATGTACTGGAATAAAATATTTTACCTTCAAAGGTTTGTCCGAATACAGTAATTGAAGAAAAGAAAGTGAAAATAAGTGCTAATACTTTTGTCATTGGTCAGTTATTTAAATTAAATAGTTAATCTTTTACACTATAAAGTATTTTTTGGAAGTCGGCTTTAAATTTGTCTTTATTTTCTGCTGCCGCCCAGGACAAAACTTTGTAATAAGCAGTTTTAGTTTCTACAATTCCAACTAAATAGTAAATCTCAATCTCAGCCTCCTTATCATAATAAGTTACGTCGCTCTCCATAAAATTTATGTCACCTTTCTTTTGTGATTGAGGTTTTGAAACGGTTCTTTTTTCTTCATCTTTTAAAAAATCCTTTATGAAATCTTCGTAAAATTCATTAATAGAAGAAAATTTCATGTCAACCAAAGCTAATTCTTCCTTGGTGTCGAATATTACAAAACCATAAACGTCTTTTACCGTACTCTTGTATTCTATTGCAGAGGAAGTATTAAATCCAACCGTTCTGCTCATATACTCTGGCAAACTAATATCAAAGGTATGTCCGGCTTTGTATGGTTTAAATTCGGTTTGTGCTGCTACTATTGCTGTCGATAAAACCAGAATTGTCGTAATTAATGTAAATATTTTTCTCATTTTTTTGTCTGTTTTATTTTATTCGTTTGACTTTCGTTGAGTTACCTCTTAAAGAAGCTTTTTCCCTTCCTGCCTTATGAGGTGATGGAGAGAAACAATTTCACCTCCGAAAAGTACCAAATAATTATAAAATTAACAAAAAAGCTCAAAAAGCTTGCTAATACTAATCATAATGACTGCCTTAAACAAGGCTCTGCATCCCTGATTCAATCAAACCTGCCTACAACTGAACCTCGTCTCCGAAGCCTATTTGCTGCAATAAAAATGATAATTAAGTGCTAGAAACGCTTATTTAGAAGCCCGGGGCGCCTGATTAGCACCAGTTGATAGTGGTGGGCAGATGTCTATTAAAAACCGTTATCCCGCACCCTATCGCTTCGTGTGGGAACTTACTATCTAGGGCCGTCAAATAAATGAAGGTGTCGACACCAATCATTGAACTTCTTTGTTCAGCAGGCAAACCTCATTAAGTAGGCAGCTGTTACTTAATTATCCGCATTACTTCTCTATTAGCCAACTTTACCAAGTTCAAGTCCTTGTCTGGAACCAGTTTAGGGATTAAAAATAATTTTTCGTCAATTACTTCTGAATTTATCGCCACCAATGTCATGGTTATGCTCATAATTCCCTCTGTTGTCTTTACAATTTTTACTGGAAGCGCTTTAGAGATTTTTAAAAAGTCGGCCCAACCGTCATAGGTATGTTTTGAAAACAATGCTGGATCAACCAGGAGCTTTGTTGGGTCGAAATAGTAGTCATATGTCCCACTTTTCCATTTGACGCTCACGATGCTGCAAGAAATCCCATCAATATTAACTCTGGTGTTAAGCAATTGAATAGCCGGCATAACACCTGTATAAGTGAATTCTAGATCTATTGATGCGTCAGTAACGGTGCAAATGCCTGCAGCTTCCCCGTCTTGCATAGCATAGATTTTATTCGCCTCAGCATTGTATATTGACCACGACTTTGGATTGTTGTTAGTCACGGTGAAATAGTTGCCTTGCTTATAAGAAATCGCAATTGTGTCGGAATAAGTACCTTCTTGTATCATTTTGTCAAGAAGAATTTCTTTGGTCATTCCCATTTTTTTCATATTCTCAGCAAGTTCAAAGTCCGAAACGTAATAAAGTGTCCCTTCAAATGATTGCCCATAAAGTAGTCCTGTCCAAAGAAGGATGATTGTCGTAAATATTTTAGTCATAATAGTCTTTTATTGCAAAAATAACAAAGAACTTAATTTACCAAACAATAATCTAAGCTTAAACGGTTATCATGCGAATATGCCCTGCGTAAATTAAACCGGTTAATTTAGTTTTTCAAAACTTTTCCTGTCTTATACAGACCATTTTTGTCTCGCACTTCGTAAAGATATAAACCCTTTGCAAGTTGTTCAGTGTTTAAAGAAACAGAGTTTGTAAAGTTCTGTTGCAATATTTTTCTTGAGGCGATGTCGAATAAAATTATTTCTGATTGTATATTATTTTCATTAGTGACTTCTATTTTGTTGTTAAAAGGATTTGGATAAACAGTTACTTTTTCAACAGCTTCAGTAGTTTCAATAACGTTTGTTGTTTGCTGAAAAACCAAACAACTCATACAAACACTTCCCGAATCATTAACAACCAGATATTCACAGGGAATTGAACAAAGGTCAAAAAATAATGTATCTCCATTAAAATGATTTATTATCGCACAACCAAATGGACTAATTATAGAATTGGATCCGATACAATTTTGCGGGTATTGAACTGCCCAGATTCCGTTGCAACCACTCGTAGGGGGAATTAAATAATATGTATTAGGTGAATAAACTATTTGAGCTTGAATTTCTGTAGTAAAAAGAACAGAAAAGATAAGGAGAAATTGAAGTTTTTTCATGGCCAAATTATTTGAATTAGCACTAATGTTTGTTCTGTGCGTTAAAAAGGCTGCTAACGATCCGCTCGGTGCCTAAGGACGGGTTCAGAGTCGAAAGATAAAGATTTTCATTTTAATTTCCAAATAGGAACTGAACTCACATACCATTCTTCAAATGCCAGGCTGGTGGCTAAATACCCTTCACCTGCAAGAGGTTTAATCATAAGGATGACGATCTAACATCAGTTGAACCTTATATTTTGATAAGGCATCGACAAATTGAGATTTGCTCAATGGTCCAAGAACCAATTTTGAATGATGAACAATCAACCAATAATAAATCGAGTCCCTGCCATAAAAATATTGAGTATTTGTGTACATTATATTATCTGACTTTAGTGGCTGCTGGCAAGCGATAATAAAATCTTCGTCATAGTTATAACTTATGACATTTGCTGGAATTTCTCTTCCTGTGGATGAATATGAAAGAATATCTACCATTTCAGCTCCTTCTTCGCGTAAAAAATAACCTCCACTTAGATCTCTCGTTCGGTCAGAACATGTCGAAAAAGAAAATGCTAAAAGAAGAAATAATAATTTACGCATACTTTTTGGTTCTTGTTATTGTTAATATTCTTACGATAGGCACAGCTCAGAATTGGAGTCTGAGATCATTCAGCTTTCTGCGATGTACCTAAGTATGAAAGTGTCAGATTGCTGATTCTTTTGTCAATGACATTAACTTTGGTAAAGTTAGGCATATCGTTTCGGGCATTGACGCAAAGCGGGTTTTGAGACGAAAGATACAGATTTCCTCTTTACGTTCCAAATGGAGTTAAAAACACATTCACAAACTCATATAATCAACCTTGGGGCACAAGGACTTTAATGCTAATACCAATTATCGCTTAACAAGTGCTTTTTTATATGTCCCCACATTCTTAATCAACTATTATTCTTCCAAAATAACTCTTAATACCATTACTTAAGATGATGCAATAAACCCCGGATGTTTTTCCAATTAAATCTAAATTTATTTTATTATGATTTGTTTGAATTATACTTTCTTCTACGGTTTTTCCTAAAATATTGCATAATTTAAACATAATGAAATTCTCATTTTTAAATTCTAATGGTAATGTTATTTCACACTTTTCCAAACATGGATTGGGTTGAATTATAAGTTGATTGTCTAATTCATTATTTTCAGAATATCCAACAATTCCCCCATTTGTGGTTTTAAGAACCAAATTGTCGAAATTGAACGAAGCCATTCTTGCATAAATAAATCCTAAAGAATCATTAATCATTTTGACAAATAAAGGATTACAATTACCAGGAATATTTTGTTGATTCCAATTGTCACCACCATCATTTGTTTTATAAACAGAGCCAGAAGCAATAACGAATATCTGATTATTGTCAACAATAGAAATGGAAGTACAAATATTAAATGGTGTACTCAATAAGGTCCAATTTAATCCCGCATCATTAGTCTTGTAAAGCCCCGTGTCGGAAGCTAAAAATCCAAGCGAATCTGTATGAAATGAAATATCGTAAAATGTTCTGTTAGTATCTTGTAAAGCTATTGACCATGTCTCTCCTCCATCTGGAGACATTAATATTTTATGATACCCGGAAAATGGAAAATCTCCAGCCATTATGTAACCAAAATCATTTTGAGTAAAAAACATTTTGGGATACCAGCAAGAAGTAAAATTGATATTATCAACCATATGAATTGTGTCATTAATATATTTATAAAGAATCCCATTATTACTAATAGCAAATCCTGAATCAGCATTTGTAAAAAACAAATCTTCAACTATAGGGCTACTTGTAGAAAATGAAATCTGATTCCATGATGATCCGGCATCAAGTGTTTTAGAAAATGAATATATACCTCCACTATTGACTAAACTTAAAAAGCCAACATTATTATTTACAAATGTCAGGTCAAATATTTTTGAACCACCCCCGGTATTCTGATAATTCAAGATATTTGTCCAGCTAGAGAATGAATCCGAAGTTCGGTATATATTATATCCAGAATTTGAGCTTGGTGAACAATTTGGAAAATTAAAAAAATAATAGGCAGTGTCGCTACCTGTGAATACAGGTGTAGTCTGATAAGGAAATGGCAGAGTACATTGATTAAAAGAGTACAATGTATCAATAATAACCCATTGACCCTGAGCGGTCGTGATTGTGAATCCAAATCCTGTTAAAATAATTGCCAAAAGTTTTGATTTCATATAAAGTAATGTTTACAATTGACCACTTTGAATACAATGATGCAACTGCTGGGTTTCGCATAACGTTTTTTATTCACTAAAAGCATTTATTTTTGTGCAACTTATAATTTTTAATAATACAGAGTCAGCTTGGCGAGCATTCACTATGGCCACTGAAAAGTACAAAAGATTTCTTTCTTAAACAAAACCGAACCAATGTACAAAACAGCTCCGTTGGCGCTGACTGCCTGTCATACCGAACCGGGCACCTTTTGTACCTCTCTCTTTGTGACAGCTACAAACCAATTCTTGCAGTGGTGGCTGTCATCTCGCAACAATTTTAAGTCCAAATGTTAGTACTAAAATCACTTATTGAGAAGTGTAACCTGATTGATAATCCAAGAACGGATACGTTGAATATTACTTGCCTGGTCAATGATGACACGTAGAGCCCAATAGTTGAACCAGCTGTCATTATGAAATTACCAAAAAAGGTTAAGGTAACAGCCGTAACCTAAACGGAGTTCCCGTGCAGGTATCTGCTGGTGGATGCCGAATCGCAATTTGGGATAACCAGATGCCCTTCGTCAACTAGCGACATTCGATTGATTTTCAATCAAATGCCTCCATTTTAACAAGCTCCAAAATTACCAGCATCGGATGACCTTTGGGGCAAAGCATAATCATGCATCCTTATTTGCCAATTTCCTGGCATATTTGTTTTCCGGTAACACAATTTAATCGTCATTCAATAATTATTTTGTATTTTAGAACCAAATTGCAGAAATGAATTATTTCAAAGGATTGTATCTACAAATGATAAGACAATTTTGGCTTATATGCTTATTTTTATCGCTTGCTTCAAATCTAAAAGGGCAGTGGATAAATACAAATGGACCTTCTGGAGCTTTTGTTTCCTGTTTTGCAAAATCTGATTCATTTATTTTTGCAGGAACACATAATGGAAATGGAATCTTTGCTTCAAATGATAGTGGCAACACATGGTTAGATATTAGCAATGGCTTATCTAACAAATTTATTTCCTCCCTTGCTGCCGATAATCAATATTTATATGCAGGTACTTTAGGAAGTGGCATATACATGTCTTTTGATTCAGGAAACTCCTGGAATACCGTCAATATGGGTCTGACGAATATGTATGTCTATAGCTTGGTTATTATGGATAGTTTAGTTTTTGCAAGCACAGCACAATCGGGTCTATTTGTTTCAACTAATCATGGTTCAACCTGGACCCCATCTGGCACGGGATTGAATGGCAGCTATGTATACTCCTTATGTGTGGTTGATACAACAATATTTGCTGGAACAAGTAATGGGGTTTTCACTTCTACAGATTATGGAAATACTTGGTCAGCAATGAGCAATGGGCTTCCCGTAAATTCCCCGGTGCGTTCAATCACTTTCAATGGAACTAATTTATACTTAATAACTTCTTATGATTTATTTATTTTCAACTCCAATTTAAATTCCTGGATCAATACAACAAATGGATCGATATTGTCTTTAAAAGCACTGGGATTTTGCAATTCCTATTTGTACCTATCCACAAATTATGGAATTTACAAATCTCCGGATAACGGTGTAACCTGGAATCCTTCAGGTAACGGAATTGCAGATCCGTTAAATAATGCTTTCCTGTCCATTGACTCTACCATAATTGCCGCATCATCTACCAAAGGAGTTTACAGGTCCGATGATAATGGTAATAGCTGGAGTATTTCAAATAATCATATGAGTTGTCCTATTAATTCAATGGCTGTAATTGGAACGAAATTTTTTGCGGCTACCGATCATGGACTTTTTTCAACATCCGATTCCGGTGCAGTTTGGGAATCTATCGATAATGGGATTGGACTTAAAATAAATAATGTTGTGGTTTCCGGTAACAATCTGCTTGTAAGTACAAATGCAGGCATATATGTTTCTTCCAACAATGGCACTTCATGGTCGCACCCGGTGTCAAATTTAACAAGAAATTTGGATGTGAATGGCAATTTTGTTTTTGCGGCAACTAACGATGGTGTCAAAATTTCTTCTGATTTTGGAATAACCTGGAACTCCACATCCTCACCTCTTGATGTGAATTCGATAGGTGTGAGTGGTACAAATCTATTTATTAATATTTGGGGTGGCGGCATATATCGATCAACTGATAATGGAAATTCCTGGTCATTTTTGAATACAGGATTATCCTTGATTTCTGCTTACAGGTTTACAGGAAACGGAACTCATGTGTTTGCAGTTGGTATTGATGCCAAGGTTTCAAATGATAATGGAAACACATGGAATTTGGTGAGTAATATTCCCGCTACCAATATTTATTCAATTCACTATATCGGATCAAATTTGTATTGCTGTGCTGACAATGATGTTTTTTTATCAACCGACAATGGTTTGAACTGGGTTTCTACCGGAGGTGGAATTACCACTTTTCCTGTTCAACGAATATCCTCAGTAGCTGAAATAGGAGCCGTTTTATTTGCCGGCACATCCAAAGGTGTATTTCTAAACACTACTTTTTTAACCTACCTACAAGAATCAACAAACGCAGCCAATTTTTTTGAAGTGTTTCCGAATCCTGCAAATCAATCAGAAAATATTCTAATTAAATTCAATAGAACTTTTGAACAAGTCAACTTAAGTGTATATAGTGCAACAGGTCAGCAAATACTTACCAAACAATATTCTGGCTTTAGTATGTTAAATTTCCAACTGCCTTTACTCAAAAATGGATTGTATTTTATTTCCATTTGGGATGGAACGTATAGATATAATCGCAAGTTAGTTGTTATCAAAGGTTAAAAGTAGAATTAGATTTTGAAGCTACCTAATGATCAATCAATATTCATTTTTTAGTAAATTTAAACGATGAAACAGAATGACTCGCATTAATAGCTAAACTAATCCTGAATATATTAATTCTGTATCAATATTTAAATTAAAAGAGTTACTACTCAAAAGATTAAGTGTGCCCCTCGCAATCGATTTTTGGTGCAATATCAAAAAACTTGTCGCAGATTTCAACAATTTCATAAATACACACACTACAACGACAAATAGCACTATTAAAATCTAGTGCCTGTATATCGGTATATAATTGTTGTTGATGTCACTAAGAAATTAATCTATTTTTATGAGAGCTGTGCAAATGTCACCAGTGTTTGCAGCAGTTAATTTGTCAATTCAAATAATAGTCTTTAACGTCAGTCGCCATTTCTTTAACTTTTTTACTCTTGTCTTTTAAGCCCAAGTCAATTATTCTGTTTTTTATCTCTCTTTTGTCAAGCGCCTTCATTATTACTACTGTATTAAACCTAGTCCGCCAATTTCTATCTTCAATACCTTTAAATATTAATTCTTCAATTCCAACGATTTTTCCAATCATTGAATTTATTTGTTCACCAACGATTGAGTAATACACAACAGTCCAGGAGTTTTGAAGACCTTTAAATAAAATATTAAAAGTGTATTTGTCAATATGTTGGTTTTGCCAAACAGTCTCAACTGCTCTCAATAGCTTAATTATCTCATCTCTATGCTTAATGTATACATGCTTTAAGTCAGAATTTGGATAATATTCATCGAGCTTCTTCAATTCGCTATTTGCATTATAATTCATTGTGTAACTGTAAAATTTCTGCTAACGATCCGGCAATTGCCGCAGGCCGGGTTCGGAGACGAAAGATAAACATTTCCAATTTAGGTTTCAAACGGAGACGGAATCGAATTCCCTTCTAAAATCTCCAGGCTTGCGGCACTTGGCCTGTTATCCGTAGTTTTGCTCCTCAATTTTTCACAATTTTTCCTTTCTTAATCACTCCGTTCTTATTTCTCACTTCATAAATATAAATACCTTTTTCAAATTGTTTTGTATTTAAAGATACAGAATTTGTAAAAGTTTGCTGTAATAGCTTTTTTGATAAAATATCATAAATCATTATTACTGATTGTTGGTTATCTTCTGTTCTGACATTTAAATTTGCATTAAAAGGATTTGGAAAAAGAACAATATTATCTACTTGTTGATTTTCATAGTCTGCAACAATAGTATCTTGGCATGCATTAAATCCCAGCCTGCCAACAAAAATATCTTCCTGTCCTGTAAGTATTAAAGTATCGCATCCAAGAATAAAAGGATTTACATTATAATAATCACTTGTTAAATATAAACTGCCGTTTGGCCCAAGAGCACTTCCATTATGGTCATCACCTCCACTTTGCAAAGCTTTAGCCCATAGAACGTTGCCAGATGAATCAAACTTAGCAACAAACATAGGATCAGTTGAACCGGGAATTAGTTGCAATGTCAATGAATCAAAAGTGATTGGCATTCCCGGATAACCCATGTTTCCGGTCATATAAACATTGTCAGCCGAATCCAGAATTATTTTATATGGCTGTGCTTCCGTGATACTTTTAGCCCACAAAACATTTCCTATCATATCATATTTGACAAAAAATGTATTATTGTTGTTACCAATGTAAAGGAGAGTATCTGATCCAAAAATTATTGGTGTTGAATTATAATTACCCGCAATATAAATGTCACCTGAGGAATTTGTCACAATGCTTCGCCCAATATTTCCGCCTCCTCCGACCGAACTTTTTGCTAATACGATGTTTCCTGAAACATCGTATTTGGCAATAAAAATCGTATTAAATGGCCCGGAATTAAACAGAGTATCAGTATCAAAAACAATAAATGGAGATGCAAAATATCCTGTTATATAGGAATTGCCTAATGTATCAGATGCAACAGAATAAGATAAGTCATAGGAGCTTCCCTGGGCACTTTTTGCCCAAAGAACATTACCTGTAGAATCGTATTTTGCAGTAAATATATTATATAGTCCATTGTTAATTAAAGTATCTGAGTCAAAAATCATAGTTGACGATCCAAAAAATCCTGTGATGTAAACATTTCCATACACATCTGTTGCTACGCTGTTGCTAACAGCATTTACTGATGTCCCTCCAGCATTTTTAGCCCATAAAACATTACCGGAAGAATCGTATTTAGTAAGAAAAATATTTTTCCCGTTGTAATATAGGGTATCATTTCCAAAAGAGATATATGATGAATCATACATGCCGGTTATATAAACATTACCTGAAATATCTGTTGCGATGCTGTTGGCTAAACCAACTCCTGTCCCGCCTGATTTATTTGCCCAAAGGACATTTCCTGATGAATCATATTTTGTTACAAAGGTGTAATAGCCCTTTGGGTTTTGACAAAAGAGAGTAATAGAACCGAATGAAATTGAATCATTCTGGAACCAACCTGTAACATAAGCATTTCCTGAGGCATCAGAAGCTACATCTATTCCTTCACCACTAGCCAAGGCGATTGACGAATAATTGACAGCACTTCTTGCCCATTCCCAATCAGGAGTTTGAGCCTCGCAAATTCTGCAAATAAAATAAAGTATGATTAAGCAACAATATTTATTCATCATGTCAAAAAATTAAGGATAACGGTTTGGCGCTTGGCAATGAAGCGGATTTCGAAGCACAAAGTTTCAATTTATTTCTAAAGTTCATTAGAAGCACAAAGCTTCAAGTTTGCACGTCAGCCCACCTGACGCAATACCCGTGTCAGCACCAGGTTTTCTAATAATTCCAATAATTTTCTGGAGAAGAAGAAGTTGTATTCAATTCTCCATTGATTAATCTTTTTAGTAGTTTGAATGAATGTTGGTATCTATCCTTATATTTTTCCATTTTGTCTGATGCATGCCAAAAAGAACTATTTACAATTTGATCAAATTCCTCTTGGTTCTTAACTGTGATTTGATTTGTTTCAAGCAGAATTGTCATCGCTCGATTTCTCATTGAAAGCAAATTGCTACCTGTTATATAATCGTTCGTTGAGTCAATTATGTCAATAATTTGATCAATCAATTTTACAATTTGAGATTTACGTTCATTAGTTGTTAGAAATTCTTCGAGTAGCATTGACATTCCACCGCAAATAATAGGTAAAGATTGCATCGCTAATTCAGTCTTGAAATTATTAATCCATTCTATCGTGTCAAGTTTTTGATTTTCGATTTCATTTATTAAACAAAGCTGCATTGCCTCAACAAATCCATCTCTTGCCCAAAATCCAACATCATTAATACTTATAAAACTACTTGACATATAATATTTTCAGTTCTTGATTAAACTTGCCGCCAACCCTTTTGAAACGCCTATTTGCGCTAATTCTCCTGGCGGGATATAAAAGTAACAGAAATATTATAAACTATCAAATGGCGACTTAATATTTTGGATGCACCTGACACTTAAATGTATGTAGATTTCCGGGGTTCGACTGCTATAATTTCCCAATAGCTACAGAATGAAACGTTTATCTGTACCGATTTCATGCAAATGGGTGGTATAGCTGTGGGTTAACCTGTGAAGCGATGCAAGCTTTTGAATATTGGCTTGGGGGAACACCATTTTCATGAACATCTGCAAACATCTTTCCTGATATTGCTCTCCAGATACCTGTCACTCAAATAACCATGTTACAGGCCAGAATGCTGCGATGTAGGTTCTTTATATTTCAATTAGTTTCTCATTCAAAGGCACAATTCGATCTCTTTTGCCATTCGACTACTTGATTATTAATTCATAGCGATTGTTATCTACATCCTTTAGCAATAGTCTCAGCAGTTCTCCTGCTCTCAAACCTCATCCATAAATTAAAGATAGCATGGCCTTGCGCTTTTGATTTTTCACAACTTCCAATATGACTTTTTACCTCTTCTTTGCTCAATAAATTATTCAACCGATGCTCCGGACGAGGACGAGGCAGCTTCACGACGTCAATGCCACCTTTTTCAATTATTCTGAATTCTGGACACTTTGAACAAATCTCAGATTAATACTCTGCTATAGCAATATAAATTATTTTTAGAAATGTAATCTTTCAGAAATTAGAAGTGAGAAACACAAATTTATACCGCGGATTGCGGAGATATTCTGATTTTCTATTTCAATGACGAGATTGAGCATTTTTCCTTGCGGTCCGAACACTCGCTAGAAATATTGCTACGAGTTCAGAGCATTCATTACAGCAGTCAATCACATACTGACTATTGTCCACTATTGTTCTCCCCTTTATTATAAGTAATGTTACTTGAGACTCTTTCAGCTCCTTCAAAGCGATACTCATTTTGTGAATAAAATCTGCAGATGATTCAGCAACTTGAGCTTCGGCGTAATTTAAAGCTGGAGAAGTGCCGGACCTAAGCAGTTGAGATCCTAGTAATCTTGCAGAACGGTCTGTTGGCAAAATTTCAACTAGCTTGATTATCATCAAGCTGAATGCAATCAATCTGGCCTCCAGATCATAAACACGTTTATTAGTGTTAGTTTTGTTATTTTCTTTCATGATTTTATAAAATCTATATTTTAAATATCGTTTCTCATTTTATCTCATTTTGTATATTGTGAATCTTGATCCTATGTTTTATTTTTCAGAATATTATTTCTGCAGAGCTTGCCGAATTATTTTCAATTCTGCACTAAACATTGTTTTTTCTTAAATCTTGATGTTTGACTATTCTCAGAATTTTATTTCTGGACAGCAATTTGAATTGTCTTCAGAAATGGTATTTTCTCGGAAATTAAAAGTGAAAAACGCAAAATTGAAAATTAATATCTTATTACTTATTCTAAAATTAATATTTAATATTCATCACTTTTAATTCTGCACTAAGCATTGTTTTTTTCTTAAATTTTGATGTTTAATTATTCTCAGAATTTTATTCCTGCACAGCAATCTGAATTATCATCAGAAAGGTAATCTTTCAGAAATTAAAAGTGAAAAACACAAATTTGAAAATTAACATCTTATTACTTTTTGTAAAATTAATGTTAAATGTTCATCACTTTTAATACTGCACTAAACATTGTTTTTTTCTCAAATTTTGATGTTTGATTATTCTCAGAATTATATTTCTGCACAGCAATCTGAATTATTATCAGAAAGGTAATCTTTCAGAAATTAAAAGTGAAAAACGCAAAATTGAAAATTAATATCTTATTACTTATTCTAAAATTAATATTTAATATTCATCACTTTTAATTCTGCACTAAACATTGTTTTTTTCTTAAATTTTGATGTTTGATTAATCTCAGAATTATATTTCTACACAGCAATCTGAATTATTCTCAGAAAGGTAATCTTTCAGAAATTAAAAGTGAAAAACACAAAATTGAAAATTAACCATCTTATTACTTTTTATAAACTTAATGTTTAATGTTCATCACTTTTAATTCTGGACTAAACATTGATTTTTCTCAAATCTTGATGTTTAATTATTCTCAGAATTATATTTCTGCACAGCAATCTGAATTATCATCAAAAAGGTAATCTTTCAGAAATTAAAAGTGAAAAACACAAAATTGAAAATTAATATCTTATTACTTATTCTAAAATTAATATTTAATATTCGTAACTTTTAATTCTGCACAAAACATTGTTTTTTCTTAAATCTTGATGTTTGACTATTCTCAGAATTTTATTCCTGCACAGCAATCTGAATTATCATCAGAAAGGTAAACTTTCAGAAATTAAAAGTGAAAAACACAAAATTGAAAATTAATATCTAATTCCTTTTTGTAAAATTAATGTTTAATGTTCATCACTTTTAATTCTGCACAAAACATCATTTATCTCAAAATTTTCGTTGCTCTAAAAAATCTAATATTCATATCACAACACCAATCTAAAAAAGCCATTCTAATTTCCTTCCGTATTTGATCTACTAATTCTTCACCCGCTCCAGTCCTTGTTCCGCCGGCGGATACACCGGTCTTATCATCAAGGCTTGTTTGTAGTCGGAAGCGGCGGCGGCAAGGTTGCCAACAGCCTCAAAGCAAAGACCTCTGTTGTAGTACGCCTCTGCATAGCGCGGATCGGCATTGATGGCAGCCGTGTAGTGCTTGGTGGCTTCGGGGTAGATCTTTAAATAAATCTGATGAATATAACCGAGATTAAAATGAGCATTTTTATTCATTGGATTAGCCTGAACAATGGTGGTGTAATCCTGAATTGCTTTGTCTAATTGCCCGTGATCCTGGTACCATAAGCCGCGGCCATAAAGCGCTTCTTCACTACCCGGCTTTTTTTGAATGGCGTTTGTAAAGTATCCCTCAGCTATGGGGTCATTCTTAGCCTGAAAAATAATTCCCAGTTGCATATAAGCATTGTAAAAATTCGGGTCGGCTTCAATTGCTGATCTGAAATCGTTTACCGCTCGAGTGGTATCGCCGTTTTCTTTAAAGTTTATGCCTCTCATAAACCATGCTGTAGTGTTGGTTTTGTCTTTGTTGATGATAGTGGTGAGAAGCTTAACAGACTCGCTGTATTGCTTGACTATGAGATTTAATTCTGCCAGACGCATCATGGCATCGGTATTTTCCGGATCGAGTTCAATGGCTTTGGTAAGGAATTCTTTGGCATTGAAGGTTCGTTTTGCAGCAAAGGAAAGATCCGCCATGGTCAGAAAGTAGGCCGATTGCGTGCTGTCGATTGTCATTACCAGCTCCATATCTTTCAATGCTTCCTCATACCTTTTGGCATCTATCAGCAAACGTGCCCGTTCATGCAAGGCAACCGCATTTTTGGGGTCTTTGGCAATCTGAGCATCCAATGCAGCAAGTTGCTTCCCAACTGCCGTTGTATCTGTTGTCTGGACCGTTTCGGGATCCTTCTTATTTTCTGTTTTACAGGAATAAAGAGTGGTGCAAAAAAGTGCTGCCAGTAATAGATACTTTTTCATGTGGATGATTTTTAAAGGAAATGCGAAAATACTGTAAAAAACGAAAGCCGGGAAGAGTTTCCTCTCCCGGCTTAACGTCGTCATGATGAATATTATTCAGCCGCTGCTGCTAAACGCTGCTCACGGATTTTGTTTTCAATCTCTTCAGCCAGTTCAGGGTTATCGGTAAATAACTGACGAACCGATTCACGTCCCTGACCTAATTTGGTATCGCCATAGCTGAACCAGGAACCACTTTTCTTAATGATGCCTAATTCTACACCGATATCAACAATCTCACCTGTATGTGAAACACCTTCACCGTAAAGAATATCGAATTCAGCTGTACGGAATGGAGGTGCAACTTTATTCTTAACCACCTTCACACGGGTTCTGTTTCCTATTACGGCTTCACCTTCTTTAATCTGCCCTATTCTTCTGATATCCAGACGGATTGATGCATAAAATTTAAGTGCATTACCTCCGGTTGTAGTCTCGGGATTTCCGAACATAACACCGATTTTCTCACGTAACTGGTTGATGAAAATACAGCAACATCCTGTTCTGCTGATAGTTGCGGTAAGTTTACGTAATGCCTGGGACATCAAACGAGCCTGAAGACCCATTTTGGAGTCACCCATTTCGCCTTCGATTTCACTCTTTGGCGTAAGTGCCGCAACCGAGTCAATTACAATAATATCAATAGCTCCGGAACGAATCAGGTTATCGGCAATTTCAAGCGCTTGCTCCCCATTGTCAGGTTGTGAAATCAATAAATTCTCGATATCAACTCCCAGTTTCTGAGCATAATAACGGTCAAATGCATGTTCAGCATCTATAAAGGCAGCTATTCCACCTGCTTTTTGTGCTTCTGCAATAGCATGAATGGCCAAAGTTGTCTTACCCGATGATTCAGGTCCGTAAATTTCAATAATACGTCCTTTTGGTAATCCACCAATTCCCAGGGCAATATCCAATGATACGGATCCTGTGGAGATTGCCTCCATCGTCTCGACCGGCGAATCGCCCATGCGCATGATGGTTCCTTTACCATACGATTTTTCGAGTTTGTCGATGGCTAACTGTAGTACTTTCAGTTTTTCTTTGTTGGTTGTTTCTGTAGTTGACATGATAAAAAAATTAAGTAGTGACGTTTTTGAAGTTGCCTGATTCCGATTCGTAATGTTGCATTAAAAGTTAATTCGATTCCGACTTTCGAACAGACAAATAAACGACTGCTGGAACCGGTACAAAGATGCGTATGATTTATCGGTTTTTCACAACCCCCGAAAAAAACTTTTCAACAATATGTACACAAAGCGAGGCAAAATGATTGTAATACTATCATTTTTGTTTTTACATTTCAGTACCAATCTGTTGGCAAAAATATGGTGCCGGCAAGCCTGTTCCAACCCGGAATGAGGGATCGACCACAAAGAGTTCGCAAAGGCTTTAGCTGATTGAGAAAGCGGGTGTTTTAAGGATAATTTCGAATTACCTGCAATGCTGCTGTTGCAATTGCTTTGCTTCCTGATTCCCCAAATTGGAGCCGGAAATGAAATCGGCACAAGCCGCAATTTTGTTGTTGAGCTCCAAATAAACCAGTCCCCTGTTTTTATAGCCAATTGCAAAATTAGGATCGATTTCAATAGCCTTCGATAAAAGTGCCAAAACTTCATCGTATTGCTTTTTCATATAAGCAACATTAGCAAGGGTATTATAAGCATCGGTACTATTTGGATCGAGTTCAATACATTTACGACTGTCGGCTTCCGCACCTGCATAATCGCCTAACTGAAAGCGTACCTGTGACCGGTTGTTGTAAATCATGACCTGCGTGGAATCGAGTGCTATAGCCCGCGAAAAATCTGCCTCCGCCATCTTACCGTTATTCATAAAGGAATAAGACAATCCCCGATTGAGGTAATTCCGGGCATCATCCGGCTTTAGCCGAATTGCCTCATCGAAATTTTTAATGGCCTCGGGATAATTACGCTTCACCTGATGCGCCATACCTCTGTTGCCATAAGCACGGTATAAGTATGTCGACTCCGGATTTTTCTCTATCACATCGGTCAGGAAAACAACATCATTGTTCCATATCTTATTACGCGCCGGAACAGAAAAAGCGAAGAACAACATTAAGCCCGTGAAAACCACTATTAACCCGGACTTATACTTATGAAAATTGACCGTATTTCCGGTTATGAGATATCCGATCAAAAGCATCAAACCCAGATATGGCAGGTAACCGTAACGATCGGTGACAATAAACAACCTGGACGGAATAAGCTGAATATTGATAGATATGGTGGCCACAAAAAATGCAGCGCCAAATAATATCCATTTATTGCTTCGTGCCCGCCACAGACCATATAGAACTGCACCAATCAGTACCGCTGAAGCATAATATTCCCATGGCAACATACCGCCATCCTTTGGTGGGAAGACATAAATTGCGCAAAGCTTTAGTGGCAGTAATAGTT
Organism: Bacteroidia bacterium; assembly: GCA_016788065.1. GTDB lineage: Bacteria > Bacteroidota > Bacteroidia > AKYH767-A > OLB10 > JADKJB01. The sequence goes on from JAEUTI010000035.1 coordinate 24,737, forward strand.
TCAGCAAATAAAAGCTGAATGAATAGCACACCATGAAGAATATGTCGATTGCATTGTAATCGATCAGCATTCCTTTGGTGATGTTGTGCATGGTACCTGAATTCATCAGGGTAATGATTCCAAATAGTAAACTCAGGAGGAAGAATGGAATTTTCTCCAAAATAACCTGTTTGCTGAGCAATTTTCTGTCAGAAACAAAATCGAGTAGCAACATCACTACCGGGAAAGTCACTGCCTGTGCTTTGCTGAAGAGTGAAAGAATAAAAAAGATGCCGGTTGCGAGAAGCATGGAGTACTTTTCTTCCCTAATATACCGGAGATAAAAATACATCCCGGCAAGGAAGAAAAAAGTGTACATGCCACTGCTGCGGGCTGAAATCCAGCTTACCGCCTCTACATTCATGGGATGAATTCCAAATGCCAATGCAATTAGTAAAGCCATGATTTTGTTGGAAGTCAGTTTTTGCACAAAGGCAAATACCAAAATCACATTTCCCAGATGGAACAACAGATTCAACAGGTGCATGGGGAATGTATCCAGGCCCGAAAAATGGTAGTTAATGGCAAAAGTCAGCACCGGTAAAGGCTGATACATAATTACATAATAAGATGTAAAGTAAGTTTTAACCGATTCCCACGACAGAGTCAGGACTTCCGGATAATTCTGGAAGTACTCATTATCATCGAAAGTCAGGATATCATTTCGGAGCGAGTTGCCATACAACACAAAAACCAGCAGGACAATCCCAGCCAAAAAAGGCCACACCGGAAAACCTTTTTCAGTAGCTTTTACTTTGGAAGCAACAGGTTTAGAAGGATTTGCTGCGGTAGATTTGCTTGTGCCGGATTTCTTCATAAATTGAAAATCAGTCTACAATTATACTAAACTGTTGCAGATTTCACAAGACTTAACATCTATACTCTCAAAGATCGGGTTATTTATTTATTTCCTTCCGTTACGATCGTTATACTTTTGGTATTTAAAATGGCACGAAGAAAAAGCAATCCATAAAATGGATCATTTCCTACAATAATTCAGAATTTGCACCGGGCGTACTCTCCCACGAGGGTTCGATGTAAATAAATGAGATACATTGTAGTTGAAAATATTGTGTACATATTATTTGGTGTTTGACTTTGAAGACTCTTTACTTTTTGTAGAGAGTCTTTTCAATAATGCTGCTCTAATCTCTGGATAAAACTGGTCAATCAAGGTTTTGTACACAATACTTAATTTCAAAAGATTATGTAGGTTGGGAGCCGATATACCATGTTCCCACTTTGATAATCGACTGACATTTTTATGCTTGAGCATTTTGGCAACTTCTTTTAATGTCAATCCTAAAATCTTTCGATGATATCGTAATGTATTCTTGAATTTTTGTGCCATCTACATTAAGAGTAGCATTTATTTAATTGGAAAATAGTAGAGTGATTGAGTCAGATGTGACAACATTGTGGATTTTTGAAAAATGTCAGCTTTTGATTACCCTACTTATAGCAAGCAATATATATTTATTGTCCTTGGCATCATCATTTTGAAATGTAAGACTTCCCTTTCCATGGGTCAAGACAATTATGGATTGACATTTTTATGAGTTTTTACAGGTTGCTACAAAAATAAACAACAAATAATTATTTGTTATAGTTTTCCCGGCATATCCTCAGTTGTTTTTGAGTATTCCGGTATTCCAGTTTCCTTTTACAAATAATTATTTGTCGTTTTCTGAATAAGGGTAGCACCTTATAAAAACTCATAAAAATGTCAATTACATCCAAAACATCTTCCACGTTACGTGAAATAAAAGTTTCTTACACTTCAAAAGTGAAAGTTGCTGACAGAATAAAAATCACAAGTTCTAAAGATGCTTGTGAATTATTCAGGAAAATCTGGTCGGATTATTTGGAAATTCGTGAAGAGTTCAATATTCTTCTGCTTAATCGAGCTAATCATGTATTGGGGTGGTTCAATGTATCCATTGGTGGAAAATCTGGCACCTTAATTGATCCTAAATTGATCTTTTCAGTGGCACTTAAGTGCAATGCATGTGGTATCATTCTTTGCCATAATCATCCTTCCGGAAATTTAAATCCGAGTAGTCCTGATCTTGAATTGACAAAAAAAATAAAAGCAGGAGGAGATCTGCTTGAGATCAGGATTTTAGATCACTTAATTATATCAACAGAATGTTACCATTCCATGGCAGATGAAGGGATTTTAAAGAATTATTAACTTTTTAATTAGAGTCAGATTTTATGCAAACTTTTTGAAAATCCAATAGCACTCGTCAAAGAGTTTTGTATAAAACAGAATTTAAGTGGCTATGATTTTTGATTTCTATTGTTGAAATATGAATCTTTGATGGTAAAAATTCTTTTGGAAATTGTTGTTGATGAAACAGCTTCATGGAATAAGTAAAACAAATTGTAGAATTTGAAGGTAAATAACAGTCATTAAAATGAATGTTGATTTCTTGGACGAGATAAGATATAAAGTCAGTTTTGCTAGGGTATATCGGTGTCTTGTAAAACAAAAAAGCCCGATAAAATGGGGCTTTTTTGTTTAGTTAAATTTCTACAAATACCCAATCATCTTGATTAATACCGTAGTTAAGTTTAGCTTGTCTTTTTGCTCCTTCTATATCTACGAACCATAAGTCAGCCTCGCATGGCGCATCTAAAGACTTATGAAAAAATAAATAATAACCTTTTGTGTCATTTTCATCTGATTCGATAACAAGATATTTAATGTCATCTTCTATGTTTCCTTTGTGTATTTCTGCTATTAGTTTCATATGCATATTATTTGATTGGCATGTGGTAATTCTTTAGATAATTACCATAATCATCTAAAAATTCAAAATGAAAATGTGGTCCAATCTTTCCTTTTTTACCAAGTATATCTGAATCTGTCATTCTGAATTGTTTTAATTCATTGGTTGATCTAAACACGCCTGGGGCTATTTCTTTATAACCTGGACCTAAAAATCGCTCACCTATTTCAAGCCCTCTTTCTGCAGTTCTGGCTTTAGTGGTCAATTGTAATGTTTTTGCTCCATATTTGCCAGCTTTTGCCAAATCACCAATATAAGGGATTATACCCATTGCACTTATTGATGCATTTCCCAATTGACCTCTCCCGGTGTAAATCAATGCATTAGTTGCATCTGCTAAACCAGTAGGGTCAGCAATACCTACCACATCTAGAGCAGTTTGTAAATCATCTAACAAACTCGATTCGGATCTTGTACTTGGAGATCTATACTCTCCATTCCAATTTGAATAGATAGGAATTTCAGAAGAAACTTTTTTATCATAAATGGCATAATGTGGCACCGGATTTCCATCCTTATCTTTTGTTAGATATAAACTATTATTATTATCCTTCCATGTCATAATATCTAATCCATAGGAAGAGAACCAACTGGTGATTGCTGTTGCTAAAGAAGATGTCATTACAAGAGCCTTACCATCTGGACCGTATGATTGATAATAAGTATTAAAACTGACTCCAAAGTAGCTGTTATCGTAGTCAGTATTTCCCATCAAATTATCATTCCCAATAACCATACCAAGTTGACTTCCTGATAAGTATAAACCATCATAAAAGCCTCCTCCTCCTTTACTGGGCTTCTGTGCATATTCCGGACTATTTAACATCTCCGAAACACTTTTGGGATTTCCTTGAGTCGTAAAACTGATACCACCGTTCGGATCAATCTGACTCACGGGATTATTACCCATTCCAATATAGGCATTAAAAAACTGCATATAAGGGTCTTGGACATTCCAACGACCTATGGTGGCATCGTACTGTCGCAATCCAAAATCAAATGTGTTCAATCCCAAAAAGTCCTGTTGCTCCTTCGATTGATAGCTCAAACTATTAACCGGGTCAAACGAAAGGCTGGCTTGACTCATGCTTAGGTTTTTCAACCCATAAGGATAGTATTCGTTTATTTCTAAAACGTTTGATTTTTTGTGTGTTATGTGAAGATTGTCAAAATACACGTCAAGTGGGGATTCGTTTTGAACAAATATATAAATAAATCCATCTTCCGGAATTAAAATATCTTCAATAGCCATATTTTCAATTGAATTGGCGGTAGTAACCGGAATTATTCCCGAAGAGGTTTCAATCAAGTTAAAATCTTTGTCTATGGTTAAATATCCAAGGAATGCGATCACTGTTGTGCTCGACTGGCTAGTAATATAATCGTCTAGGAAAGACTCCACGATGGAATTAGATGTGAATGTGGATGCAGCAAATGAAGTTTCTAGTCCAGGTGGAGCTACACTTCCATTGATAATGAAGAAGTTAGCTAGCTGATCCAAAATATCATCTACATCACGGGGACTGTTGGTTCCCGTGAATGTTTGGAAATAAGATTTAACATTGATTGACACACGGTCCCCTTTTTGAACGAAGAGGGCTTTGGCGGGCCCAATGGGTTCACCTGCAGGATTCAATTTTGCGGAATAAGTACTTGATGTTGCTGCGGCCAACGCCGATAGGGATGACGCCTGCGTACTTGATACATTGCTAAACATTGCATCTTCAGCTGTTAAATTTGCATTCTCAAGTGTCGCCACATAATGGTGTTCAGGTGCATTGAAGTCTCGAGTTATAACCGCCCTGACATTTCCTAGGTGATCGTTGATGAAATATTCATATTTGAAATCAGATGCACATGGATCCTGATCTAAATTCGGAATTACTCTTCCGTGTTCATTATATACAATACTAATATCAGAATCCTTGTATTCAATTCCACTAACATAATGATGAACGGTTGCATCAGGATAAACAATCCGCAATTTTCTTCCTAATGCATCATAAAGATAATTGGCATCATCAGTTCCATTACTCACCTGAGTAACCAGATTCAAATGGTTGTAGCCAAAAGTTAAACCTTTGTTTAAATCTTCAGTTACGCTTCCGTTAAGGTCATATATATAATCTGAACCAGTAGTATTCCCATCAAAAAATCCATTTCCTACAGAGCTTGTGATATTATCTGTAATACTTTCAGCCTTGTTCCCATCATAGTTATAATTTAACTCATCCATCAAGCTCCCTTGGCTTTTTCTGTTTAAAGTCACAATGTTGCCTGACATATCATAACTGACCAGTTCATCATAATCATGAAAATTATTCTCAAATAATCCTGGTATACCTAAATTCGACTTTGCAAAATAGGCGGCGGTCATTTGATTTAATCCATCGTATCTAAAAGCATACAGATTTTCATGTTGATCATTTGAGGATATTGTTTGGTGTTTTGTTTTCCAGCGGACTGCAGTGATATTCCCATTATAATTATTTATTGTTACGAAAGGATCTGTTTGGGTATTGTCGATAGTCAATGCTGTCGTATTGTTGTAATAAATTTCTTCCCCAAAAACATCCATTTCATCTAAATTCTTATCCCCATCGTTTGTCAATTCGGCGTTGTTGATACTTGTGAGCCATCCCCTTATGTTGTATCGGTAGTCTATATGTTGAAGAAAATCATCATCGGCTGGTTTGTAGTCAAGGTTTTTCCGTATAACCTGCCCCAATAAATTATACTCATAATTACATACCAATTTCTCAGGTGGCAATGAACCAAAACCAACTGAATTATATTCATTCAACACCCTTCCAGCATGGTCATAATCAAAACGGGTACTAACCATTAATGGTTTATCAACGCCAACCTTTTCGTGGATTCTGACCTGGCTAATCAATTGGTTGTTAAAATCGTATTTCAAACTTACGATATCCCAACCATCAAGATGATGCTGGGTATGACTTTGAATAGGTCGATAATATTGATCGTAAAATTGAACTGACAATAAATAGTCGCCAGAGACACCATTCAGGATTTTTACCTTGGAACCGGTTTGCAACCCTCTTACAGAACTTATTGCTTGCTGATTATTAAATTCAACAAACTCTCTTCCCGAGTAGTTAAATTCATAATTATCAAAGTAATTAACAATAAGGACAGTGTGGTAATCTTCCACTAATTCAGGGAATGCATTGTTGGTGTAACCATGAATGTGTCCAGTTCCATCATTCCTTTTTTCCCAATTTTGACCAGACCATGTATTTGCAATATCCTGTAATTCTTCTCTAGTATTCGTTGAAGTGTACAGACCACTTATTACTGATCTTCCTAATCCATCATATTTAACAAAATTCCATGTATCGTCACTTGATTGTTTAGGTGTACGCGTCAGTACAATCCTGTTGAGTTGGTCATAAACATATTCTTCCCAGCCAATTCCTGGCTGTTTTGATTTGTAAGTCCTCCCCTTGTTATCATATTTGCTGGAGAACATATATTTTTCAAAAATATCATCACTTTCATCAAAACTATAAGTGCCATCCATTTCAAGCACAGCGATAGGAGGAATGGTATATACAAGTTGGTTTAAATCATTATAAACATAATATGTGCTCAATATCTGGGTTGTTCGTTCTTCGTGATCAACTGGACCTCCTTCAGTAAAGTCAGAAGTGATAATTTTGCCGTCTTCGTTTTCAACCGCTTCAATTACTGTTTGCAAACAGATAAGCCGACCAACCTTATCAGTGAAGGTTATTATAGCTTTATTATCTTCATCGGTAGTAGTACTTTTGAACAAAGAAGCCTCTGGGTATTGAGATGTTGCGGAAGCTCCAGAAGCCAATTCATCATATTCCCAAAATAAAATGGAATTTGCTGCATTTTGACTGTTGTATTGTTTGGTTGTATGTTGATTGGAGATTTGCCAATCTTCTCCTGGACTTCCATTTTCAATTACCCGATTCAGTGGTGAAGTGTCAAAAATTGTTTCTGCGAAAGGAAAATCATCATGGGAAACCATGGATGCACTCGAATAGAATGTTTCCTGCTTATCAATCACATCTTCCTTGAAGCTACCATCACTGGAATTGTCCGTATATGGTAGGTAACTCAATGGTGATCTTCCTAGGTTGTCATATTCAATGAAATTCACCATATCGTAAGTTGTGCTTCCTATTTCCGGCGATAACTTTTTGTTTACTTCTTGAACAGGTCTTCCTAACCCGTCTAGATATGCAGTTCGCAACAGAAAATCTTCATCTGATAACAAATTGTTATTTAAACTATCAAGGAATCCTGTTTTAGTATGCTTCGTCCTGATGGAATATGTTTTTATTGAACTCATATCGCCGGAAACAGCCATATCTGCATATGTATATTCAATATAAGTTCGGGCGAATCCAAATTTATCTGTAATCCACTGGATTCTTCCAAATTCATCTAAGCTTGATGTTTGTGATATTTCACCATTTGAATCATAAGCATATTGCTGGGTTTTAAAAACAGGATCATATATAAAATATTTAAACTCAGCATCTGTAGGAATAAGTGAGATGTCGTCGACGTAAAAGCTGACCGATGGATCTTCATTAGCAACATAAGCTAATAAACCAAACTCTGTTATAGGAACAGGACTTCCAATGCACCCAGAACCTGTGTACCCAAGTATTTCATTTCCGTCAATTATGACACTATACTTAACCCAGTTCCCATTAGTATTTTCAAATAATATGGAATCTTTTGTTTTTACTATGTAACATGAATTAAATGAGGATTTATCTAATTTTACTGCTTCCAGAACAATTTTCCCTCCCTCAGGAATCAATGCATCAGTTGTCTTAACCCAACAGGTTAATATAAATTTTCTGTTTAAACTTTCAGGCCAGAAGTACTTATACATATTTGGACCACCAAACAAACTGCTGACTTCCGCTGATTTTGTACCACTATGACTTTCGTTGTCCACGTAATTTCCAATGGAAACATCCCAACCATCCTTAAAGGGATCTTCAAACCCGGTATAACTACAATCCTTTCCATCCATTGAGAAATCTTCAGCAAAATCTGGATCATAACCTACACTCGCATTATTAAAGACAGCTACGGGTAAAGTGTTGTTGTGTCCATAAATAATTGATGAACTTGTCCCATGATTTGGTCGGGATCTAACAACATTGCCATATAAATCATACGCTTCATTTGTGCCTACCAGCTCCATTCTAACATCTATATTCAAAATATTGATTCCCGCATCATCAACAACTTCTGCCAATTCATAATCATCAAGCCCAATAGATGTTTTCAAAGCATACGACTTGTGTTTTAAAGGCTTGCCATTGAACAAATCGAAAGTGGTCAATGTGCTATTTGTCACATATTCTGTTGAACCGATTTTACAAATTTTTAGAACCTCAATCGGATAGGAAATAACATGAAAGTCATTTAATATTTTCAAAGATGTAACTTCATTGCTATTTGTTCCACTTGTCAGAAATTCGAGGTTATCAGGATAGTAATTTCTAGTAATATATTCCTTACTGTCACTATTTATGGTTTTTGTTTCAAAAATTTGTGAAGGTCTGTTTTTTGTAATTTCTATATTGGTTTGTATGAAATCAGAGGTGCCAACCGTATAATCCTTAGCTGATTCAATTTTTAAATAGTACCATTGATTAGAATGGGTATAATATTCATTAAAATGCATGTTAGTAACAGCTGAAAAAAATGCTAAGTTCTTGGGGTATGAAACTATTTGGTTGTAAATAGTTGAGTTTGGATAACTTAGAAAGAAATTTGATGCGTTTTTAGAAACGCCAGCAACAACTTCTTCGGTTCCTTCAACAAATTCATATTCATAATTGGTTTCCTTAACGATCTCATTGGATTCATTAAAAATGCTGTGTTTTATTAATAAACCTCTTTTGTGACTGTTACTGGTAATGTATCCGCCGCAATCGTTTTCTAGATAATTAGTGTATGGTATGGAAGTAGAGCTAATCCCTGCATGTGTATACGCATGTTTATCAGATACATCGGGGTAATCTGTGTGATTTGTATATTCGGTAACCTCATATCCATTATTTGAAGTTAATTTTGTTATGCGGGAATATATTAAATTATCAATGGGAAGAATTTTTGACATATTATTAGTTCTACTAAGAAAGAGTGCTCTGGAAGCAGCTTCGTTTAAACCAGTTGCTTGATTCTGATGTGAGTAAAACGGATCAGAGTTGAACAAGTAATCATGGTAATTCAAGATTTCATACATTTTCACTTTCTTTCCAATTTGTCCACTGGAATTTGTACTATTATATTCCGTGTATTGATATTCTAATATAATATCTTTCATAGAGTTGAGTCCATCGGAGGTTGTATTTTTTTTAATCCGGACGCCCCCATATAGTAAATTTGAATTTGTTTCAGTATCATAATATTCATTTTGTTCATATTCAAACAATTTATAACCATTGTGTGGATAAATTATTTTATTCAATAAGTAAGTTGTTGAATAATTGAAGTTGGGTTCTCGATTTGCTCCTGCAAATATCATATCTGTGCCATCCAAGAAAGGATATTCTGTTGCTTTCAATGTTACTTGTGAAATCAAATTATTGTTACTTGTTTCACCATTAAAATACCCCCAATAATCTTGCATAGGAGACATTGGATCGGTTGGAAGATTATAAGTTTCTATATATTCAAACTTAGTTTCTAAAAATTTAGATGTATTTCCAGGAGCAAGATTTTTGATTCCATTTAATTTCAATCTGCCATTACCAAAGGTACTATAATCAAACTCTACTCCTTCGATTAGGGCATGATTGTAGTCATATTTCAATACCTTTTCTAAAGCCAATTGGTTATCATTATATATAATTGTTGGTGAATAAATGAAATCTATTTTACTGTGATACTCATTTTTTCTTAGGAAATTAATGCTTTTTATAGATTTATGCTTATCAATTATAGATGTGCTATTCATGGATTTATACCTACTGGACCCAGAAAACATGTTTGAAGTCTCGTAGTCATGAAAATTCCAAATAAAGCCTTGAACCAGATTAATTACGTCCTGTTTAATTTGATTGCCGTTATTTAATTGGACAATAAAATCGTTGGCATCATTGTATTCAAAAACAATCTTTTCATCAAAAATTGATTCAATTGAGGTCAAGTACCATTTTGAAATATATTTTATTTCAGATATAGTCTCGTTTATATCAGGACCACAAAGCGGTGTCGATACTCTGTTGGGATACCCAGTCTGAGATGTTAGCGACATTGTCTCCCAGAATTGATCATTATTTTCAAAAACAAATTTGGTTCCATCTGGTGCAATAATTTTCCACGCATCATTAGATCTAGAAGCAGGTAAGATTTTGAAATCATTATTTTGTAATAGGACTGGAGTTCCATATGGGTTAAATACAAATGAGCAAGAATAGTTTCCGGAACTAAAAGTAAAAATATCTGGTTCTGAATCAAATGTTCCATTGGCTACATTCCACAGGTAATGATGTTTCATTGAATTGAAAACGGATGGTGTTATTGCTGAAGTTGGACCTGAATAGGTTTCGCTTTTAAATATTTCTACAAGCTCACCCATGGTCATATCATCAAGTTCTGATTCGGGAAATGTTGAAGTAACAGCTAACGAACAAGTCAAAGGAACTTGTTCCTCTTCTTTTTTGGCTTTGAAGAAATCATACTTGTCAAACCAACCATAAAGGTAATGTAAACTAACTGGATCAGCACCTTTTATCGTATCCCTTGGAAGTGAAGGACAATTGTAATAAAGGGTTAATGTAGTACAAACAGGTTCTACTGGATTAAAAATTGTTTCATCAGGTACACCTCTAACTTGCCTTGTTATAGACCCACCAGCAAACAAATTGAACCCAAGTCCAACCATACTTGGAAGTTCACTGACCAATACTCCTGAGCCACTGGTGTAAGCAAGTGTAACTTGTGTAGAAATTGTTTTTCCTCCAATTCCGATCAAGGGTAATGTAAAATTCATTGTGCCATTGCTTGGATCTCCACCAGAATTCCCATTTGAAAAGTTTCCCATAGGACGATCGAATATTGTTTCATCAGTTCCCTGTCCAATTAATAGTTGAAATTGAGAAACAAAGAGCCAGAGTAAAAATATATATTTTTTCATAAACCTAAAGTTTTAAATGTCTAATTAATGAATAGTGTGATTTACCATTCCCAACCAAACCCGAATTTAATTAAGTTTGAATAATGAGATTTATTACTATTTATAAAGTCATATGTTAAGGTAGTAATAGCTGCAGATTTATTGTTAAATGGATTTCTTAATTTCAAGCCTATTAGTCCAGTATCAAACAATTTATTTTTGTAGGTGCTATTCCCCATTTTATCAGGTTGTTTATTCGTAATACCTAATTCCTCATAATTTGTGTTGCCTTCTATTGCAAAATACAACCATATTGTTTGCAGCAAAAGATGTTCACTATACAATTTTATGCTTAGTGTATTCATTTTTTCTATCTGTTCACTTCTTTTGGATGAACTATAGATTGGGCTTGAAACTGAAAGCCCTGAAATTACATTTTTTGCAACCATATAGCCTACGCCAAGTTGTAGTTCAAATGAAGTTGGCACAAGGTTCACGTGATTCCCTGGATTAATGATACATGTATATTTGAGGCGATCAGAAAATCGGAGATGTTTAAGCGGATTTATTTTAAATTTTGGTACATCAGCAAAAGTGAATTTTGTTGCAAATTGATGCTTTGAATATTTTTTTAGAAAACCTGATTTGAAACTTCCGATACTATCAGTCAGTGTAGAATAATCCAGCTGTACTAAATCTGGAAAATTCGATTGAATAAGATTTTTCGTTTCTTCAATGTCCTGCATTCCTTTCAAGACTTTATTTGATTGCAATTTGTCAGTTTTTCCCAAAAGCCGATCATTAATTGGCAGCCCATTCATTTTTTGTTTTAATGTTTCAGAGAGTAAATGTTCTGCTTCGAATTTAGAATTAGCAGCTGAGAATAACTCTTCATTGTATTCCGTTTTCTTTTTAAAATAATAATTGGCTTTATCAAAACGGATCAAATCCTTTTCGTATTCTGGAATACCCTTTAGTTGATTGTTTAATCTGACTTTTCTATTTCTGAGGTAGTCCTGCAGGTAGTTGGTCTGGTCTTTAGAATCATATATTTGGTTTTCTGTATTAGATAGTGTCTCATTAAGCTTCACTTTGCTATTTATTGATGTATTTAAAGAATCAAAAAATTCGCTTGAGTAATTGTCATTATGCCTTGTTGCATTTTTCCCTTTAATTGTTGGTAAGGTTCTGCTGTGATAAAGTGGATTTGCATGGTAACTAAATAGCTGATCTGCCAATTGAGGGTTTGTACGACAGAGTTTTCTATTTAGTTTTTCCTCTTGTCTGATAAATTTTTCAAGGTACTTGGCAATAGCCTTGTCCTGACGTTTTTTTAGTTTATTAGCATTGTTATTTAATTGTCTAATTGCCTTTTTGTAATTTGTATCAATACTTTGATGTGACTTATTCTGCTGAGCAAATGCATAATTTGGCAGGTTGAATAATATTATGATTAGTAGCCAATAAATTAAACACCTTCCTGTTTGCCAGTAAACTTGAGAAGTTTTCATGATTTTTATATTTGAGGTGAACCCATCCGTTATTTAATTTTCTACACTAGTTTCCAAGCTTACTTCCGGAACAGTGACAGTCAGAGTAGTATTACATCCCATATCGTCTTGAATTGTGATAGTATGACTACCTGTAGCTAATGAACTCCAACTATTGGTTGAATTTAATCCTGAAGAATTCAAATTATACTGATAAATGCCTGATCCCCCACGGGCATTTACGCTGATTGATGCATCCGGCTCTCCGTGGCAAATAGGAGGAATTACTATGGCACTTCCATAAATTTTGGAAACCACAGTTTTAAATGTGGCAAATACGGAATTATCAATATTTCGTATTAGAAAAGTTTTTGAATTGTCGGGTGGTTCTCGTAAAGTGAATTTTCCAGTCGAAGTTGTGTCTATATCAATTCCATTAAAGGAAAGTATATAATCAGTGCTTGGAGCAGAACTTGATATTTCAATTTCGAGAGTGTCTAGGCTTCCAGAACAATAGGAGATTCCGTTATTTTCTAACAATGAATCATTTATTGGAAGCACCTCTAAAATTATTTGTGATTCTAAAATGCAACCATTATTGAGTAAACCTTCAGCTTTAATAGTGTCTCCATTGCTGAAATCTGATATTTGAATTGAATTGTTTCCTTTACTTTGAAGTTTAATATTGTTTTTATAAAATTTAACTAATGCAAAGGTGTCTGGAATCAATGCTAAATGAAGAGGTTGAGACTCATAAATAAGACCTTCATTATTTGTTATTTGCAGTTCAGAACTAACAGAGTTTAATGAGAAAATTTCTATACTATCATTAAGTGTACAACCAAGGGAATCAATTATATCTAGATAATACATTTGTGGTGATAAATTGTTTACAAAACAAGTATCACTCCCTGTGTGACTCCAATCAAATTGGTATGGTTTCGAACCGCCGGACACAAATGCCATTATTGAGCCGCTATTTTGACCACTACATCCAGAAGAGGAAGCTTGAAATATATTTTTAATTTCACCGGGTTGAGAAAGTACTATATCGATTATTTTTTCACAATTATTCGTGTCCACCAAATAAAGTTGATACAATCCGGATGTTAAATTTAACATTGAGTCAGTGCTTACCGAATCTGGCAACCACAAATGTGACATAAATCCAGAATCTATTTCTTGAGCAAAATGCAGCCACCCGTCATTCCATCCATTACATGTTGGTTTTTTGAAATCATACTCAACTACCAAAGGATTTAAAATTGATATTTGAATGGAATCTATTGCTTCACAGCCCATTGAATCAGAAATGGATAATATGTATTTTATAGTGGCAGTTGGGGAGGCAGTTGGGTTTGATAACAAACTATCTGATAATTGGTATGATGTATTCCAGGAGTAGTTAATAGGTTCAGTTCCATTTGTGACACTTGGTGTACCACCGATTTCGATACTGCTTCCATAGCACAAATTTGTGTCACTACCAGCATTAGCTTCCAGCTGACATGCTGTATAACCAATTGTAAAATAACTATAACTTAAGATTGTGCTTGCATTTGGTATGCTTCCTGAATTTATTGTCCCTGAGATTCCGCCATTTCCAATGTTGTTCCACTTACTTGCATGCCAATTTAAAACCACACTATTTGCAGAATCTACTATTCCACAATTGCTTGAATTATAATGTAATTTTATATTAACAGTTGAGCTGCCATTTGTCCTGCCCAAACTCCAATACTTGCAGTTATCTATAAAAAATAAGGTCGTATCATCAAAACTTCCTAGAGATTGTTCTGAGCTGAAATATTCCGCTAAAAATGCATCTGAACTATTAGTGGGTGAAGTTATTTCTAATGCCCTGTAATTGCCACTTTTTCCGATTGGAAAGACAAATGAACTATTCCCTATTTTCTTTACCGGTCCACTCACACAACTGCTATTCGAAGCACCATTTGCTGTCGAGCCGTGCTTCATGGTCAGTAGGTTGGTACTCGTGGTGATTAAATTCCCTTGTATGAATATCAATGAGTCATCAACACTCAAAGTGGTGTTAGCTGTGACCGTTCCTGATGCTTTGTTAATCGCCAGTTTTTTAAACAGGTAGTTGTAGCTGCCATTTAAGGTTTGATTGTTGGTTCCTGTAAAAGTAACTTTTCCGGTGCTTGTGTTAAAGACTACCTTATTGCTGGTGATTGTGATATTTCCGCTAAAACCATTGTCACCGACATAAGCAACTTGCATATCTTGTCCACCCGATGAACTGAATGTTGCATCAGCCAGATAGGTATCCGGAGCAGTGGATGCGAGGCGAATTCTACCAACACTTCCGGCATTGTCCCAAGTTACATTTCCTGCATAGACATTCGATCCGTAGCTGTGGAAATTTGTTGCAGAACCAGTTCTATTGAATGTTGTATTGCCATTGTAAGTACTGGTTTTTGTAAGTATTCCAGGTGCATTGATAGTTAAGTTCCCATTAAAAACACAACCTTCTAATGACATCACTCCGGTGCCAGACAAAGTCAGAGTTTGAGCAGTGCTACCTAATTGTATAAATTTGGTAAGAGTCAGATAACTGCTACTGAAAGTGCCAACTGAAATTGTTTTCCCACTTGCAAGTATACTTACTCCTCCGCTTGCACCGAATTCAACACCTCCGGAGCTTGCATTGACGGTGACATGATTATTGAAGTAGCTAGTATCGGTTGCAGCCAGTCTTATTTCTTTGCTGGAATAATTATACAAAATTACCGGACCATCATAGATGTCTTCACCACTTGAACCCATATTGAAATAGACTGCTCCATTATTGGTAATTGTTAAACTATCTTCAAAATGATTCCCATAGGTACTGCTAGATGTTGCAGCTCCTGTAGAAGTCAAAAAAACCGGCTTCTTGTAAACACCTGAATTCATGTGAAAGTACCCGCACGTAGCTTCG
>JAEUTI010000046.1 GCA_016788065.1 Bacteroidia bacterium
TGGTTGCGTTACAAGTGCCGCTCGTTGTGCTAATATTTACGGCGCACCACAGGCTCCGACTGCTATTTCAGGACCAGCTACTGTATGTGCCGGACAAACCGGAGTTACCTATTCCGTTCCTGTTACTTACAATGCTACCCTTTACACCTGGACCGTACCAGCTGGAAGTACTATTGTTTCTGGACAAGGTACCAACTCTATTGTGGTTAACTTTGGTACTACCGCTGGTAAAGTTGGATGTACCGTGAAAAATGATTGTGGCAACAGAGGTTCTAAAACTCTTACTATTGCTTTCAATTGTCGTATAGAAGATCAAAGCAATGATTTCGGGATATCTTTAGTGCCCAATCCGGCATTTGACAAAACCGAACTTCATATTACAGGAAATATTTTAGAAAATTCCTCATTAATTGTAACCAATATACTGGGTAAAGACGTTTACAAACAATTGATCAATATTCCTGAAAATGGAATAATCGAATTGGATCTGGATGAGTATGCCAAAGGGATATATCTGGTATCACTTCAATCGGGAAACACCCGCAGATCAATCCGGTTAATTGTAAATTAATAACCAATGATTCGTAAGTTTATTACTGGAGTTTTCTTAATGATCCTGCCTGTCCTGGTCTCTGGTCAACAGGCCTGGACTGTGTATAATACCCAAAACTCACCACTTCCTGAAAACTCTGTTCGATGCATTGCTATTGCACCCAATGGCACTAAATGGGTTGGAACCGATTATGGTCTTGCTTCTTTTGATGATGTGAATTGGACGGTGTACCAGACTTTTAATTCATCCATTCCTGATAATTCAATCCGCAGTTTAGCTGTAGATGCCAACAACCATGTTTGGATTGGCACCTTCACCAGCGGGTTGGTGAAATTTGATGGTACAAACTGGACTATTTACAACATGGCAAACTCCGATTTGCCGGATGATTTTGTGCGTTGTCTTGAAATTGATACTCTCGGAAATTTATGGGTAGGCACTATTGGAGGACTAGCTTATTTTGATGGAACAACCTGGGATATTTATAATACTTCCAATTCCGTGCTTGGTTCAAATAATATTGGTTCTATTTATGTAAAACCTGAAGATAACAGTGCCTATTTCGGAACTATCAACGGAGGACTTGCTATTAAGGATGCAAGCGGATGGTCGCATTTTACAATTTGGAATTCTAATTTACCCGATAATACCATCTTAGGGTTAGTGAAAGATACCAGTGACGTGTTATGGATGGCTACTCCTGCTGCCGGATTATCAGGTTACATAGGAGGAATTTCCTTTATCACCTTCAATACATCCTCTTCCAACATTACAACAAACAGCCTTACCTGTATTACCATTGATAGTGATGAATACATCTGGAGCGGAAGTAATGACTCCGGTATTGTAAAGCAACAAGGGATCAGTAATTTCATTTCATACAACACCTTAAACTCCGGTATTCCTGATAATTTTGTGCAGGCAATTACTACAGATGATCAGGGTGTATTGTGGATTGGCACTCAGATTGGAGGGTTGGTTCGCTTTGATGAATCGATACTATTGTCAGTTCCTTCCATTGCAAATAAAAGTGAGGTTAAGATATTTCCTATACCAGCGGCTGAAAATCTTTTTATAAGTTCTGAAGAAAAAGCCATTGATAAGATGCAACTCACCGATATTGCGGGAAGAATGATTTCTATAAATTCAGAATCTATTTCGGATACAAAGGTTCAGCTCAACACATCGCACCTGCCTTCTGGTACTTATATGATTCGGATTATTTATAAAGATGGAATTATTGATTCCAGACCTGTGGTCATTCAACAGTACTAATTTATTGAATATCCACAAAAAAACTTCTTCAGTTTAACTGACTACGTAAACCGCCTTCTCCATTGTTCATTAAAGCTCTCCTTTGCAGGTGGACGCATTTTTCTTAATCCCAACGGTGACTTCATAAAAATTGCATTCATAAAAAAATTGCGTGGCTTTATTGATGCCCATTTGATTATTTCACGCTTCAACATTGCCTTCTTCCAGGCAAAATAAAAGAGCTTTTCCGTTCCGGGACGTGATTGTTCATCGACAGCCTTTTTGCGATTATCAAGCAACAATTTATTAAAATCTATTTCAACCGGACACCCTTCTGTATCAGCCGCACTAAGTGTTGAAAGGTCGCTAAAAAACCCATGTGATTTAAATCCTTTCATAAAGGGAAGCACAACTGTTGCCGGTGGACCCATCCAGGTAGAATGGTATGGATGAGCACCAATAACACTATAAACCGGATCATGATACTGACAAGCACCACAACGTATACACGATAACATCTTACGCTGCAATTCTTCGCCCAGAACTTTCGAACGGCCATTGTCTATCAATACCACATACATTTCATCTGGGCCATCAACTTCACCTGCTTTGCGTGGCCCTGTAAGGATCGTATTGTATGCGGTTAATTTTTGGCCGGTTCCATAAGTCGATAATACCGGTAAAAATGTATGCAAATCATTGATTGATGGAATTACCTTGTCGATTCCGGCTATAACGATGTGAATTCTGGTGCGGGATGCTGCTAATAAAACATTCCCTTCATTTTCTGTAAAGGCGATCGCGCCGGGATCAGCAACAATGAAATTGGCTCCGGTGATTCCGATTCCTGAATTCATATACTTCGTCCTCAAAACTTTCGAGGCATAAGAAACCAGTGCTTCAGTATCATCCTCAACCTTACTTCCCAGCTTATCATTAAAAAGCTGCTGAACCTCCTTCTTATCTTTATGAATTGCAGGCATCACCATATGCATGGGCTTTTCACCCGACAGCTGCAAAATCATCTGACCTAAGTCTGTTTCTGTCCATTCCTGTGAATGTGCAGCAAACTCCTCATCCAAACCTATTTCTTCTGAGGTTAATGTTTTAGCTTTTACTATGTTTTTATTTGCCGACCGATTCACTATTGCCATGATTTCAGCACATGCCTCAGCAGCATCCTGAGCCCAAAGTACCTTCCCGCCGGAGCGGATAAAATTAGCCTCAAATTCTATCAGGTATTTATCCAGATTTTCCAGTGCCTTCCATCTGGTAAAAGCAACACGTCTTTTAGCCGTCTCCAGATTTGAAAACTGGGTTACCGCCTCTTCAAACGACTTCTTATATTGCCTTGCTGCCGACGATAGCTTTAGCTGCATAGCCAAATCACCGGTCTTGGCAGCTGACTCCTGAAGAAATATTTGATGTGTTTCTGACAATGGAATTGATTACTTCAGGCGCAAAAGTAAGAGAATTTTCTAAGCAGTAAACTTTTTATTGTCCCGTTTGCTGAACGAACTCCTTAATAAGGGTTTGAACATCCTCAAATTCAGCTAAACGTATTACGCCGGGTAAATCATCAATATCGTGATAGGCCTTCGATCCTCCTGTTGTGTAAAAGAAAAATGCCGGCACACCCTTTTCACTAAACCAATAATGGTCGCTGTTGGCAGCCTTTCCGCGTTTTCCAATCACCGGCAACAATTGCTTTTCGCTGTTGATTTTCTCCAATAATGCAAATTCTTCCGGATGAATTTCGCCGTTTACCACCATCATGCCTTCCTCACCATTCCCCATTAAATCGAGATTCAATAAAAACCTGATGTTGCCCAAAGGCAATGGTGGTTGCTGCGTATAATACTTTGACCCAATGAGCCCCGCTTCCTCACCGGCAAAAGCAATGAATAACAAACTTTTTGCAGGACGATTTTGTGGTTGAGCATAAAACTTTGCCAATTCCAATATCATTGATGTTCCACTAGCATTGTCGTTGGCTCCGGCAAACAAAGCCTCCTTCCCCATTCGTCCCAGATGATCGTAATGAGCCGTAAATACAATGAATGAATCTTTGTTGGTGGTTCCCGGTATCATTCCCATTACATTCTGAGAATGATATTCACTTATTAATTTGTTTTGAATGTTCAGAGTAATAGTAGTTGTTTTTTGAGGCCAGGATGCAGTTAAGATCCGAATAACTGCACGCTCATTCACTTTACCGGAAACACTCCATGTTAGTTTTTTAGGTTCTAATATAATAAGACCTTTGCAGGAAGGAGGACTCTTTATAATTGAATCAATTTTAGTTGACAGACTATCAGGGAACGCAGATTTATCAACTACCAGAAATTTACTGTTCAGTGAATTACTTTCAAAAACCTGATCGATTGAAGTCAAATAAGCAAGTTCAAATGTTCCTTTAATTCCGGGACAAGATGGACTTACAATAAAATCGCGACCCGGTGACAATAAAGTATTACCGGCAACAACTTTCATCTTACCGGGGAAAGTATTTACTGGAAATGTGAAGGGCTGAAAATAAGATCCGTTAATCGGTTGCAAACCGTAATTTATAAATTGCTTCCGAATATATTCAGCAGCTTTCCGGTCACCATTTTTGTAATAGCCTCTGCCATGAAATTCGGGAGAAGCTAATATACGAATATGCTCTGCAGCCTGTTGACCAAAGGCAGTTTGGATTACGAAGAAAAAAAGAAATATTAAATTGAAAAATTGTTTCATGTAAAATATCAGGAAATAAATCTGCGAGATATTAGTTCCTGCAATTGAGCATAAGTTTCACCATCAGGCGTCCATCCATATGCAGGCATTAACTCCGTTTCAATAAATGAAATTGCCTGCTGATGTTCAGCAAAGGAATTTATTTTGTCAATTGCAGTATTGTAGGAGTTGGAATCGCCATCAAATAATTCATTGATGAATGCAAATTTCTGATTGATACCGATTGCTTTCTTCAAATCCGCAATAGGATTTTTTTGCAACTTATCTGCGATGCTTTTATCTTCTTTAGTAGTTGTAATCTTATCATGCAACGTAGGTGCTCCCTGAAATTTGTCGGCTATTGTTGGAGCATCATCAAATAAAGATGCCGTAGCATGTCGGTTTGTTGGTTTGGAAAATTCTTTGGCGCGTTCTTTTGCAAGAGCAACCTGAGGAATTACTTCCTGTGGAACATCTTCAACCTTTTTTACTTCAACCGGTGTTTCTACTTCTGAAATCAAAAGTTCGGGTTGAACCGCATGCGATGGAATTTTTTCTTCCTGCATTAACGGACTTTCCGGTTCGCTTTCTTTCCATGGTATTTCCTGCACAACTGGCTCAGCAATTATTGTTTCACTAACCTTTGCCATTACCTGCTCAGCCAGTGTTTTGCTGTTTTCCGGCTCGGGGGCCGGATGATTAACTGGTTGAGGTATTACTGATGCAATCAACTCATCAGGTTGTCTTGTATATACAGGAGGCATAATTTGCGGCTGAACTTCTGGTAAAATTGGCTCATTTACAATGGTTTGATTCACTTTTTGAAGCATCAACATCGATTCGTAAAGCTTTCGGATGTTACCCATCAGAATATCTATCTCCAATTGTGGGATTTTACCCTGATGCGTTAATACTAATTCCTGCTGCTCGCGGATCAACTCTACTAAGTTCCTGATTTCCAAGTGAATCAATGCTTTACTCATTGTATTGTTTTATGTTTCTGGTTAATAACGCTCAAATTGTCTTCAAATTTCACAAAAATTTAAGAGAAAACCGACTTAAAATAGAATTGTGTGCACTAATCGGATTTAACTTCATGAATTGAATCAGAAATCAGTTACCTGATTTGCTGTCAAAAATACTTTGTTTGCCGGAAGATACTGTTCCGCGGTTTTTGACATACTTTGAAATTTCTTGCTTCAGCTCCTGATAGTTTTTATAATAATACTGAGATATCACAATACGCTTTTGTGGATGCTGTAGATATAGATATTCGAAGCTCCCTGATTCTGCTTCCAGCTCTTTAGTGGTGAATCCATTGAATTCGCTCCAGGCATAGATTTTCTTACTTCCAAAACCGAGAAAATTTTTCACAATCAGGTTTGGAGCCGAAATTTCCAATACAACAGCTTTATTTTTTAATTCTATAAAAACAAAAACGAACCACAACAAAATGAAAACAGCAACGATTGCTAAAAACAAAACAGTCATCGCAGATTGATCATTGTGATTTACACTTTCGAAAGTTACATACCCTATACCAAAAACCAAAATTGATAATGATAAAAATACATACGTCCAGGGTTTGAAAACGGAAATGATCATCGCTGAACCATAATTTAATGTTGTATCAAAATTTGTGTCCTTTCAATTGCATCAGCTGTGCTGACTTCCAAAATATAAACTCCGGAGGAAATAGAAGAAACATCGATAGATTTATTCTCATAAATGCCGGTTTCGGAGTACACAACACGACCTGCTGTATCTGTTATGCGAATAGTGGATGGTTTCAAACTAGCATTAAAATTTAAGTTCAAAATATCCTGAACAGGGTTAGGAGAAAACGAGAAAACATCATCCCGGATTTCATTCAAACCTGTAGTAACAATAGTTTTGCGAATAACACCATCTATACCTACCACATAGCCGGTATTGAAATCCGTGAAGTACAAAAAGTATAAATTACCTGTTGCATTGCTGTTTTGAGCAGTCCATGTTAAACCACCATCGGTCGTATTCAAAATTTTTCCGCCTCCACCTGCAATGTAACCGTTGTTTGCATCTAAAAACTTTACTGAAAACAAAGTTTGAAAGGTTCCACTCGTTTGGTTTGTCCATGTACTGCCGCCATTGGTTGTTTTTTTAATTGTTCCTGATGCACCAACTGTCCAGCCGAGTGTATCATTCACAAAGTAGACCGATCGCAACAAAGAAACTGTTCCGGAAGTTTGTGGTGACCAATTTATGCCATCTGTAGTTTTTAAAATGGTTCCGGTATTGCCAACAGCATAACCAATATTCGCAGATGGGAAATGCACTCCGGAAAGTTGTTGATACTGGGCGTTGGTCTGTGCCGTCCAGCTCAATCCCCCATCTGTGGTTTTCAGTATCATGTCAATACTGCTCGATCCCAGTCCGCCAACGGCCCATCCGGTATTCACATCATTAAAAAAAACTGCATTAAATTGATTGGTTGTCCCCGACACCACCTGACTCCATGTTGCGCCACCATTCACTGTTTTCACGATGGATCCCAGGTACCCAACTGCATAGCCGGTATCGGGAGATGGGAAATGTACTTCAAATAAATCGTTGGGAGTACCACTTACCTGGGGTGCCCAGGAGCTGCCTGCATTTGAGGTTTTATAAATTACACCACCGTTACCAACAATGTAACCTGTTAAGGAATCTGTAAAAAACACCGATTGAAGTGCTGCAGTAGTGCCACTTGTCAGATTTGACCATTGTGCATTAACACCTGAAGAAAACAATGATGTAACAATCAGGGTGCAGAGTAAATTTAATTTCATGAGTTTAATAATTGTTTTGATAGATAAGATTTCAGAATTGCCTTCTTAAGAGCTATTTTTTCTTCTTTTCCACACTTCAAAAGTACTACATTCAGACAAGCAAAACTTTTACTCTGTTGCATCAGTTAGTACCTTCTCCCGGATTCTTTTTAAAAAACGATGCCTTTTATATCAACACCCTCATATTCAATTCATTAAATGTGAGGATATGCAAATTAGAATTTTGTAAATTGAAATCTGTTTTTTATCTTCGATCTTATCAATAGCAAAATACTCTGGAGGAGAATTACTTATTGAACCATTTACTTTACCAGGAAAGGGGTTCACATTAATGAATGTTATCTTACTAAAACATCCAAAATGACAACAAGTACTCCTTCTGCTGTTCAGCAATGGCTTGCTGAAAACTATGATCCTGATAAGATCAGGAAGAAATTAGCCTCTTTGGGATATGAAGAATCTGCCATAGATTCCATTGTCAAAGAGCACATGAAAGGCTGGTATGCCAAAAGGCAAACAACCGGCTTTATTATGTTGGCTATAGGAGCTGTATTGGGATTTATAAGTTGTGTACTTACATTGACCAATCCTGTTCCGGCACTGTATTACTGGATTTTATATGGACTTACATCCATCGCCGTTATAATTTTGATGGTGGGATTGTATTATGTATTGGAATAAATTATTGGGGGGTGTCCCACGAATAAAAATTGTGCTCTTCATCTAACACAAAGCCTTCGCCCGGATACAAATTGTTTCCTGCTTCATTTGATTTTGCCGTCTCCAGGGTCAAGGAACAGGCATTGGTTTCAATACAATGTTTCTTTGCTGCATCAATCAGTTTCCGGGATATTCCTCTGCCACGAAATGTTTCTGCAACAAACAAATCATTTAAAAGCCAGAGTCTTTTCATTCTGGTGCTTGAAAATAACGGATAAAGTTGCGTAAAACCACAGTATTCCCCATTTTCACCGACGGCTAAAAAAATAACTGATTCCTCATTTTCAATTCGCGATTTCAGAAAATTTTTAGCAGAATTAAAATCAGCTGCCTTATTATAAAACCGGCGATAACCTTCAAATAATTCTGTTAGTCCGTCCAGTTCATTTAATGTGGCTCTAAGGGTATAAATCATGGTTCTGGAATAATTAATCAATTTTCAACCGTGCGCTTCACCAAATAAGCCAATCCGATAATCCAACTAATGAATAATGTTTCAATGATGCGCTGTACCAGTCCGACATATCCTGAATCCGGAGAAGAAAACATCACCACTATAAAAACGATACTCAAAATTGCAGTCAGAATGGAACGATTGGAAAATGATGATTTACCTTTGAAACCAAATCCTGTAAGCAAAATAAAAACAGGTGCTAACGTATAAGTCAGCAAGCCTGAAATATTATGTATAACTTGTGAAACCGATGGATCTATGAAATCCTTATTACAGCCAGCATCGCAGGGAAAAAAGCCAACAATAATAGTTCCTAATCCATAAAATATTGCAAATCCTGTAAGGCCAATAGTAATGAGTCTTGACGAAGGAAGTTTTGCTATACTAACCAGTGAGAAGAGTACAATTAAAATTCCTGAGGGAACATAAAAAAAGTATCTCAGAATCCATCCATAAGGTGTATCAATTGCCATCGACTCGCTGATTAGCATCGAAAAGATACTGTAATCTTCGAACTGAAATCCACCCAGTATTGATGCAACAACAAATAATGTAACACCAATTATAGCTATACGGAATAACACGATATTTTTCATAGCTATTAGGTGCGAATTTTTTACTTCAGAAGATCAGCCTTCATAGCGGCTATGAGTTGATCCAACTCTTTTTCTTTGGCTGTAAAATCGTGAGCATTACTTAACGAAGTATTCACGCTTACATAGAATTTAATTTTAGGTTCGGTGCCTGAAGGTCTTGCAGATACAATTCCGTCACCATCAGTCACAAACTGCATCACATTGGACTTTGGAAGATCAATTGCAACTGTTTCACCGGTTATCATATTTCGTTCAATGCTGTTCTGATAGTCCCGGATCGTTACAACTTTTTGTCCACCCAGTGAAAGTGGCGGATTGGTTCTGTAAGCTGCCATCATTGCGGCAATTTCTTCAGCACCTTTTTTACCTGATTTAGTAAATGAAATCAGTTCTTCTTTAAACAAACCATACTCCAGATAAATATCTATGAGTGATTGATATAATGTTTTACCTTTTGCTTTATAATAGGCAGCCATTTCAGCAATCATGGTGCAAGCCACAACTGAATCTTTATCGCGAACATGGTCGCCAACCAAATATCCATAGCTTTCCTCACAACCACAAATGAAAGTTGATTTCCCTTCGAGTTGCGTCATTAACGCTCCAATAAATTTGAATCCGGTTAATACATTATAACAGGTAACCTTTTTAGAGGCAGCAATTTTATCGAGCAAATAAGTAGTAACAATCGTTTTAACAATGTATTCGTTGCCTTTTATCCAACCTTTAACTTTCCATTGTTCAAGTACATAATGAAATAAAAGCACCCCGGTTTGATTTCCATTCAATAGGATGAAATTTTGTGCGGGGTCTTTAACAGCAATACCTACCCTGTCGGCATCCGGATCTGTTGCCATTACCAAATCGGCATCGATTTTAGCAGCAAGCTGCAAGGCACGGGTCATAGCCTCTTTCTCTTCAGGGTTGGGATAAATTACTGTAGGAAAATTACCATCCACCACACATTGTTCCTCTACCAAATTCACATTAGTAAATCCAACTGCAGCAAGTGCTTTTGGTACTATGGTGATTCCGGTTCCATGAATTGGTGAATAAACAATTTTTAAATCATGTTGCGATTTTATAGCATCCGGATTAATGCTCACCGATTTCACGGTATCAATAAACAAATCATCCATTTCAGTTCCAATAGTATTTATAAGCTTTGGGTTACCCACAAAGTTTATCATATCAATGGACGTAATTTTATTTACTTCAGCAATAATGTTCTTATCATGTGGAGCAATAATCTGACCACCATCATTCCAGTATGCTTTGTAACCACTGTATTCTTTGGGATTGTGAGATGCTGTAAGCATTACTCCGCTATGACACCGCAATTTTCTAATGGCATAAGATAACTCCGGAGTTGGGCGCAAATGCTCAAAAGTATACACCTGAATTCCGTTAGCTGAAAAAACATCAGCAACAACTTTTGCAAATGTGGTTGCATTATTCCTGTTATCGAATGCTATAGCTACTTTAATTTGTTCACCCGGAAACTGCATCTTTAAATAATTACTCAATCCCTGAGTTGCAGCGCCAATAGTATATTTATTAACCCGGTTGGAACCTACACCCATAATGCCGCGCAATCCACCGGTACCAAAATCGAGATCTTTATAAAATGCATCCGTCAGTTCATCAGGCTGATTGCTGTCGATTAATTTTCGAAGCTCCGCTTTAGTCTGTTCATCATAGTTGCCATTCAACCATGTATTTACTCTTTCAGAAATTGTACTGTCAATTGCACTCATTGAAATAGCTATTTAAATTTATAGTCGATAAAATTAGTTCCTTGTGAATATCCTGAATTGGATCAAAGGTAAATAAAACGACAGCAGAGAATAAAAAGTTGCAGCCCAACGATATGCTAATAAGTTGATATTCAATTGTATTAGATTGGATTGGGATTTCATTAACCTGCAACCCCTCTTCAGGAAAGAACTTTTTCAAAACAAACACTGGTAAGCACATCTGCATATTGACCATAATTAGGTATTAACTGATACCCATTACGCTTATACAGGGCGATTGCTTCGGGTTGTTTTTTGCCGGTTTCAAGCACACATTTACCATAATTTAAACTTGCAGCCCAGGCTTCAAGTTCTTTCAAAACTTCCGTAGCAATTCTTCTTCCTCTGAGTTCCGATTTCACATACATTCGTTTGACTTCCATTACACCTTCTTGAAATTCTTTAATTGCACCACAACCCACGGGCACATTTTCGAAATAAGCTACAACTACATGTTGAATTCTGTCGATTTTATTAAACTGTGCAAAAAAGGCGTGATCGGCACCATCTCTTATTTGCAAATCTGCATCTAACTCGCGAACTAAACCATGAAAGTCGGTATTGGAAGAATCGGTTCTGATTAATTTTAGCATTGGAATCAAGAAATTTATAACGGTCCGAAATTATAAAGAAATCTTGAAAGCTTCCAAAACCTTGGCCAATAAAACCGCAGACACAGCAAAAAGTAAAAATCCGGATACGTAAGCAACCAACAATTTAATATACGTCAAAAATGAATGTTGTTTGTAAAAATGTGCCAACGCATAAATTGAGTAAGCTATCGCTATCAATGGGAAAATTACATCTACAAGTGGTGTTTTAAAAATTGAATCAAAAACTACAAAAACAATTCCAATAAGCATACTGAAACCTGTAAAATAACACAGTGCAATAATATTTTCATAGTAATTATATCCTTTCTTCTTAAAAAACCAATTTAGTGTGATAGCCAGAAATAGAATTTCAATCAGGTTGGAGTATGCATAATTTTCGGTTATCCACACAAATATTACAGATACGTTATCATCTTTCTTTGGGCTCACGATTTGGTGCCCCAGAAAATGACTCAGCAATGAGTACATAATTGATGAAATAACTACAAATGAAATTGGCTTGTATAATTTCCTGCGGTCACCACTTAAAAAGCTCTTGACTAAACTTCCCGGTCTGACAGCTAATTCTTTAGCTGTATAAAAAAATCCTTTTTCGAAATTCAGGAGGACAGCCTTTACTTCTTGCAAAATATAATTTCTGTCGATTCGCTTTACTTCAGCTTCAGCACCACATTCGTGACAAAACCGCGTACTAATCAAACTAGAACAAGAGGGACAAACAGCCATAATTGTGCTAAAATTTCGTGACTAAGTTAGTAAAAATCAGAGATTGCCATGCAATTTTAGATCCTTACTTAAGACTTTCAATATCTGATAAATAAACCTGATCGATTAGCTCGTTATAGGGATCGGTAAGTTTTTGTCCGTTCAAATATAATTGAGACGATTTATTTTTGCTTTCAAGAAATGCATCCATCTTATTCTGTGCTTTGTAGCATTTCGCCAGATAAAAATACGTGTCGGCATACTCATAGGCTTCATTCTGAAGAAGAAAAAATTGCTCCGCTTCCCGGTAACGGCCTGCTTGAAGGTACAAAACTGCCAGATGCAAATAATCATAAAGGCCGGGAGTGACTTTATTTGTTAGTAAATGCTTTTCTAATATGGCAAGTGCTTTATCATTATTTCCAATTTGTTTATAACAAAGCGCCTTAACTACTTCCAAATGATAAGTACCATTCGAAGAGTATTCCACAAGATTTGGACTCAGCCTTTCCAGTAATTCGATATCAGCTATTGTCCCTTCGTAATCAGCAAAGAATTTATATCGCAACGATGCGCGTACCGGCAAATAAACTAATGAATCATATGTCACCGCCAAATCAATATTCTTCTTCCATTCAGTAAAGTTTCCACTTTTTACAAATGGCGCAGATTTTTCCCGGTATGCATAGGCGAATCGCGGACAAATCAGCAAGGCGCTATCGATAACCAAATGAAAGTTCTTACTGAATTGATAATACTTTTCGATATTACTTTCTAGGTATTGACATGCTTTGTATTGGGCAGTGTCACCATTCCACAAATAGACATTGCAATTGGGTTGTGCGATCAAGTGCACACTCAAAAAGAAAAAGCAATTAATTAAAAATAGTCTCATGGCAATATTGCTATTAAATTTCCATCTTTAATTTTAAAAAGAATGTACTGGTAATAGTCGACTTTAGATTCTTTCCAAAGCTTAGGTTTCCAACCTTTCAGTGATTTTGTTATAGCAAGTAACTGATCGGTTATTTTGGTATTGAACTGCACGGGCAAGTAATTTAGATCGCTGCACATCATCCGAAAACGGCCTGATTCACCATTACAATTCACAATAAAACGAATTCGGATAAAACCTGTTTGTCCGATACTTACAACAGGCTTATATTGTTTATGGAAAACATCCGTCAAAGCAGGCTTGTCACCTTCATATTCCATGCCTTTCCCATTATTAAAATACTGAATAACCTGGTCTTCGTTATTGCAAATTCTGAAGGCCGGGTCATCCAGTAAAGAGTCAGGCAGGATATCATCTACCCATCGGGTTTGTTGAGAAAACAAACTGGTGGTGCAGGACAAAAAGATCAGCAGCAATGCGAGTTGTTTTGGGTACATATAGCCAAATTTACGCCAAAGTAAATTAAAAACCATTATTCAGAAAGAAATTCATGCGCGCCAATTTCATAAAGTACTTTTCGATATCAGAATCATTCCAATTCCGAAAACCTAATCGTTCTGAAGTAAACAAATATTTATTCATGGATTATTCCTCTATATTCCATTTCAACCAAATCAAAACCCTTTGCCCAATAGTCTGGTACCGTATTTAATATTCTAAAACCCGATTTTTCGTAAAACCGGAAAGTGTGTTGTGATGTTCTTACTTTGATTTTTTCTACCAAATGTGTTGTTTGCAATAATTTGATACGATGTCTCAGCAAAATTGATCCAAACCCTTTGCCATGGTATAAAGGATGAATCATATCCCAGCTGATGACACCGTTTTTTTTGTCTTCAGAAAAATTAATGCCACCTGATCCGGCCACAACACCATTTATTTCTAAAACAAAATAGCTTTCAATTTCATGATCCAAATAATATTCCAGATCCTTCCTCTCAGCAGGGGAGAAAAACTCAGGTGTGTTTAGCTCCAATAACTCCAGTACCGCGTTTCGGTCAGCAGGTAAATAACTCCTGACAGTAGCTTTATTTTCTTCCATAACATTATTTGGATTAACTTCTATCAGAAAATTAACCGGAACTTTTTATTTGTTTCCAAAAATAAGTAATAAATCACGGAAATTGACCAACCGCCGTACGAATGTAAGTAAGGTAAAATATAGATCCAAAAAATTAAAAATTTACCGGCTGATGTGGAAAATGCCAGTTGCTGCATCAAGTACTCACGAACCTAAAAATGAAACGTTATGAAAATCTCAAAACTGGCAATCTTAAACACACTTACCTGCTTGCTGTTAATTTCTTACCAAAAAATGCATGCCCAGCCAACAAACTCAACTCAGGTAACTTCAGGAAACAACCAATTTGCATTCGACTTGTATAAAACCATTAAAAGTAATTCTGATAATGCATTTTACTCACCGTTCAGCATTTCGGTAGCTTTGGGAATGACCGTTGAGGGAGCGAAAAATACTACGCGCAAAGAAATGCTTAAAACGATGCATCTTCCTGAAGATGATTTGATTAGACAAACCGGATTTCGGTCGTTATTAACAGCCATAAATGCCCCTGATAAACAATACAAGCTTTCAACGGCCAATTCGATTTGGGTACAATCGGGCATGACATTGAAACCTGAATTTGAGAAAAGTCTGATAAATAATTTCAAAGGAGGCTTGAAGTCGTTGAATTTTAAAGTCGAAGGAGAAAATTGCAGAGTACCTATAAATGATTGGGTTGCCAACAACACCAATCAAAAAATAATTGATCTGATACCTGAAAAAAGCATCAACAAATTTACCAGAATGGTACTAACCAATGCCATTTATTTTAAAGGGCAATGGAAAAAAGAATTTTCGAAAGAATTAACATCCGATCAATATTTTCATTTGATTGATCAAAAAAGTGTCGTTGTACCAATGATGCAATCACTGAAGAGTGACCATAAATATCTTAAAACAGAAAATGCTGCTATTCTTGAAATCCCCTACAAGAATGATGAATTGTCAATGATACTAATCCTTCCCGACCCCGGAAAATTTTCAGCAGTTGAAGCAGCAATGAGTGAAGCTCAATTTGAAATCTGGCAAAAGCAAATGACTAACCAAACAGTTGATGTGACCATTCCAAAATTCAAGTTTCGGCAAAAACTTATGCTGTCGCAAAAATTGAATGAAATGGGAATGCAACAAGCATTTACAGATGTAGCTGATTTTTCAGGAATGACCAAAGATGAACCTCTAAAAATAAGTGAAGTAATCCATGAAGCATTTATTGAAGTGAATGAAGAAGGTACAGAAGCTGCTGCGGCCACCGCTGTAATCATGGTCCGTACCGAATCAAAAGAATTCGAAGATGAGACCTTGCAGTTCCGGGCCGATCGCCCATTTATTTTTATACTTAAACACAAAAGTAAAGGAAGCATTCTGTTCATGGGTCGGTTGATGAATCCTTTGACCAATTAACAATGCCCCTAACTATATTTAGGTATTGCTTAACCCCGGTATTTTCACAATCTTTACCTTACGTGGAAAATAAACCGGTTCGTTTATGCCGAAAGGTGCCTTTAGAAATTTATACTATTTAAGAGTTCTCATTATACTCCTGTTTATCAGCGCTTTAACAAATAACTTAAGTGCTGAAACATGGGAAATGAACAACATTTTCCGCTCTGATACAACTAAAGGTATTCAGTTAATTCAGCCTGTAAAGTACATTTATCCGGCTCCAGAAAGTCCTGTTCCGAACGATGCTGCTTTTGAAAAGGAGTTTTATGGGGTTGGGATAGTAAAGTTTCTGTTCACTATTGGTAAAAAACCTGTTTGGTACCGGATTGAATTAGAAAATACAAAAACTGTCCCTCTTGAGATTTCAATTAGATACAAATCGCCAATTGTCCAACCGGGGTTATTACTTAAATCAGGCGACTCCACTGTATCGGCAGGAAAACCCAGAATTGAAAATGGGTTCTATTATCAGGATTTCAAATTAAATCCCGGTAAACAGGTTGTTTATGTATTCAACAGGCAAACCTGGTCGAAAATAGTTTTCGGTTTTGATTTCGTCCTTCGTAAAGATACTTACGATGATCGTGCTGAATATATTCTTCAAAAATCTGACAGCATTTTTACGCAGGTAGCTTTTGTCGTGCTGGTCTTCTTTCAAGTGGTATATGTGATGCTTCAGTTTTTTTATCACAGAAGAAAAGAATATACCTATTACTTTTTTTACCTGTTATGTATCTTACTTTACTTTGGAGTACGACTTGAATTTAATCTTCGATTCGATTTTCTAAAACTTTATATACCCGGAATAGTGCCGTATCTAAATGATGCATTGCTGATTCTTCCCTTCTTTTTCTATCTCCGTTTTTCGAGATATTTTATTGGAACAGCTGAATTATATCCTAAAATGGATAAGCAAATTAAAATTGCAGAATACATCATTCTGGCCATGGCATTTATTATTGTGTTGTTGATTCCACTCGACCAACCCTATCTGGGAATGATTGTCATTACCATTTTTGTGCAATTATTATTTCTCTATTCGGTATGGCTTATCCGATTTTTTTACCTGCGTCGAAATAAACTTATAAGATTCTTACTCATAGCAAGTGTTTTCGCGGTAACAGGTCACTTTCTTGCAATAACACTTCCATTGATTCCACCGGTTGTGCCTTATTTAACTTTCGATTTATTGAATATAACCATGATAGGATTGGCATTCGAAATTTTCTTCTTCAACACGGGACTTGGTTACAAAGCCAAATTTGAACAGGAAGAAAAATTGAAAGCACAGGCAGAGGTAATTAATCAATATGCACAAAATCAAAAGATACAATTGCAGCTTGAAGGAATGCGCGATAAAATTGCAAATGATTTGCATGACGATGTTGGATCAACTTTATCAAGTATTGTGTTGTACGGACAGGTAGCGCTTAAGAGTGATCAGGAAAAATCGAAATCGGTAATTGAGAAAATTATTAATAGCTCTCAGCGAATGATGGAATCGATGAGTGACATTGTTTGGGCAATACATTCCCGAAACGATGCGTGGGTCAGTTTAATTTCACGGATGAAAGAAACTGCATCGGAACGATTAGGAATGACGGGAATACGTTTCACACTAAATCATGATGAAGCTATTGAACGAATTCGATTCAACATGGAAGCCAGGCGCAACATATTACTTCTCTTTAAAGAAGCGCTTCACAATGCTGCCAAATACAGTGATGCCGGTTCAATTAACTGCGACTTACGGATTGAAGGAGACATGCTTTTGCTTACAGTTCAAGATGATGGCAAAGGTTTTCATCCAGAACAGGTAATTAAAGGAAATGGTCTGGAAAGTATGAAATCCCGGAGCCAGGAGCTGAAAGGCACATTTGAGATTGAATCATCACCTGGAAAGGGGACCCGAATCACTTTCCAACTCCCTGTAAATGAATTAAGTATAATTCAAAATCCAAGAATCACTTAATTTAGTGATTGCACACCAACCAGTTTACACCGATATTTGCACAACAATGATACGCACTATAATTTTTGACGACAATGCCGACCGACGCGACAGTCTGGGAATGTTAATTCAGGCAACTGCCGGCTTAGAACTGTGTGGATCATTTGCTGATGCAAATTCAGCATTGAAAGATGTTGAAGCAAGTAAGCCTGATGTGGTTTTAATGGACATTGGTATGCCGGGTACATCAGGTATTGATGCTGCCCGAATAATTAGATCCACCTTTCCGGATGTTCATATTATCATGCAAACTGTTTTTGATGATCAGGAAAGAATATTCGAAGCCATAAAAGCAGGTGCATCCGGTTATATTTTAAAAAGTACGCCTCCGCAACGTATACTTGAAGCTATTCATGATGCGAATGAAGGAGGATCTCCTTTTACACCAAGTATTGCTGCCCGGGTTATAAATTTTTTCAGGGAACAAGTACCTGCCGATAATCCTGATTATGGTTTAAGTGATCGCGAAAAAGAAGTGCTCACCTTTCTTGTGGAAGGCATGTCGTATAAAATGATTGCAACGAGTATGAACATCAGTTATAATACTGTGAATTCGCACATCAAAAAAATTTATGACAAACTGCATGTGCACTCTGTTGGAGAAGCTGTTTCTAAAGCCATACAACAAAAAATTGTAGGTTAAGCTAAGATTAATTTTTTCTGTCGATCCCTTTCTTCTTCCTGTTACATTTCCACTTCAAAAGTTTCACTATTATTAGGGATTGTATTCACTTTCATATTGAGCGAATTTTGTAAAATCAAAGTTCGAATCATGAAAAGCAATCTGCCACATTTATTACTATCCTTTCTTTTGTTTTTAATTACATCAACTGTTGGTGCGCAAAATATTGGAATTAACAATCCTGCTCCCGATGCCAGTGCGGTGCTCGATATTAGTAGTACCGACAAAGGACTCCTCGTTCCCCGGGTGGCGCTTAGTGCAACCAATCTTACAACTCCGGTTACTGCTCCTGCAACCGGATTAATGGTATTTAATACTGCTACTGCAGGAATATCACCCAATAATGTTACTCCAGGTTATTATTTCTGGAGCGGAACAAACTGGTTACGGTTCGACACCGGCAATTTGAATAAGGACTGGAGTCTGACCGGAAATGCGGGAACAAGTTTTCTGGCTAATTTTATAGGAACAACCGATCCACAACCTCTTAGTTTTAGGGTAAACAATATCAGATCAGGACAGATCCATCATACAAACGGGAATACCTATTTTGGATTTCAAAGTGGAATTGTGAGCACAGGAACCAATAATACATTCCTGGGATTTGAAGCGGGAAGAGACCATTTATCCGGACAGGAAAATGTTTTTATCGGCCGTCGTGCAGGGACTTTTGGAACAACCGGTTCAGGAAATATTTTGATCGGAAATGGTGCAGGAATATTTAATACCGCAAACAACAATGTTTTTGTGGGTGCATTTTCAGGAAACGGAAACACAACAGGAGGTGGTAATGTATTTGCAGGCAATTCAAGTGGAACAGCAAATACTTCCGGTTCACAAAATGTATTTATAGGAAATAGTGCAGGGTCAAATAATACTATTGGAACAGGACTGACATTGATAGGAACGAATTCTCGTGGAAGTGCAAGTAATCTTACAGGATCCACAGCTGTAGGTGTAAACAGTCAGGTTGATGCAGACAATTCAATGGTCCTAGGCGCTGTAGCAGGTGTCAATTCCGCAACGATTACTACCCGTGTCGCAATTGGTAATAATGCACCGGCAACACGACTCGATGTCGAAGGAGATGTTGCTCATCGTGAAACTGTATTTTCAATCACTGGGGCATTCTTTTTTGCGACATCAATCAATACCGGAGCATCATCATTTGTTCGTTTAACTAATGCAACAACTAACTTCACCATAGGTGGTATTAATACTTTTGCAAATGGAAAAATAGTTACCTTAGTGAACGCAACTCCATTTAGTGCCACTTTTCCCAATTGTTTACCGGCCGCAGGTGTCAATGGAATTATAACCGGAGGTGGAAATCTTGTAGTGCGTGATAGCGGTAGTGTAACTTTACAGTATTCATCATTAGCACAAAAATGGATTGTTATTTCGTATGCAAATGCAACTCTAAGTGAAGAGAAGCAAAATACTATTCGAAGCGTAGTAGGAACTGTTGGAGCTTTTGCATCACCTACAGCATTTACACCCATGCCACAAATGACTATTTCTTTCACACCAAAAGATACTGTGGTGTTAGTAATTTTCAGTGCATCAGGTGCAAATGTCAATAGTTGTGGTCAACGGAGTTTGACCTTCATTTTGAACAACAACGCTGTTCCTGTTGTGAGTTCACAAACTTCAATCGAGGACATTGTTAATGGAAGTCCAAAAATATGGGATATAAACATGACTTATCCAGTAGCTGTAACTCCAAATGTAGTCAATACCATCTCCATAGATTGGGCTTCACTTGGATGTAATGGTGTTGGAAACGGTCCCGGAACACCAGTGCCGGGAGCTTTTGGTTCTTACCGTTCTCTAACAGTAATAGAAACCGGTGGTGATGGGTCATTCACGGCGATTGGTCCTGCCCCAACTGCACCCGACTGGAAAATTAATGGAAATTCCGGAACCATTTCAGGAGTGAATTTTGTTGGAACAACCGATAACAGCACATTATCATTTCGTGTTAACAACCAACATTCCGGAACTATCGATCATTTAAATCATAACACTTCCTATGGGTTTCGTGCAGGAAATAGTACTTTCGTTTCCGGAGATTTTAATGTATCTGTTGGTGATAGTGCAGGCTTTTCGCTTTCAACCGGACAAGGCAATACATTAGTAGGTTACAGAGCAGGAAGAAGTATATTAAATGGAACAGGGAATTCAATTTTCGGAAGAGAATCAGGTATATCTGTCTTAGCAGGCGGAAATGCTATATTCGGACATCAGACTGCACGTAATTTGATTACCGGAGCTTCAAATTCCATATTCGGAAATAATACGCTGACAGGATTAACATTTGGCAATGGCAATACAATTTTGGGAAGCGGTTTTAATCCTCCGGCGATAAGCGATTTTAATGTTCAAATCGGATTTTCTTCAGTGCCTTTTCATTCTGCTGTTGGTACAAATAATATAATAATCGGAACGAATGCCGGTGCTCCGAACCCTAAAATAATTTCACTAAACAATACCATCATAGGGGCGCAGGCACAATTAGGGAATTCAGCCGTTGCCGATAGTAATAACACCTTGTTGGGTGCATTTGCAATTCTGGATGATATAGCTGGAACAGGTCAAAAATTTAATACTGTAATAGGAGCAGGCGCCAAAGTGGAAGCTCCGGTAAATGCCTCCGCAATAGGTGCAAAAGCATTGGCGACAAACTCAAATACCCTGGTTTTGGGAAGCATTGCTGGTATTAATACAGCAACAACAACCGTTAATGTAGGAATAGGAACTTCTGACCCTGTCAGACGTCTACATGTAAGAGGAAACGGACCATCAGGGGCAACTCCAATTGGATCTGCAATTGGTTACTTTGAAAATAATGCTGCGGGTTTTCTGGTAATTCAAACTCCGGATGCAACCGAGAACGGAATAATATTTGGTCGCCCCGGAATAGGAACAAGCAGTGGGATTATTTATAACAATGTAGCAAATACAGATGGACTAACATTCCGAACCGGATCAAACACAACCCGAATGACATTAACATCGACAGGGAATTTAGGAGTTGGAGTGGCAGCTCCTGTTGAACGACTTGAGGTTGCAGGAAATGTAGATGCCACAGGTGATTTGTATACAGGAGCTTTGAACGGAGTCTTTAATTCCGGAGGAGGAAATATGAATGTCAATATTAACATTATTGCCGATGCTGCTCCAACTCCGTTAAACGCAAATGGTGATGAAGATTTATATATTGCAGATGTATTGGAATTGGGAGTCCAAGGATTTAAGCCCGGAGGTGGATCATGGGCTGCCGCTTCAGATGCACGTTTGAAAAAAGATGTTCAAAATTTTACTGATGGTCTCGATAAAATACTTGCCATCCGTCCTGTTTCATTCAAGTACAATGATCATT
The DNA here is from genome assembly GCA_016788065.1 of Bacteroidia bacterium. GTDB lineage: Bacteria > Bacteroidota > Bacteroidia > AKYH767-A > OLB10 > JADKJB01. The sequence goes on from JAEUTI010000046.1 coordinate 21,760, forward strand.
TTAAATCCTTAAACAACAACAAAACTTACATTGGTGTACTGGCTCAGGAAATTAAAGAAGTAGCTCCGTACACAGTTGAACTTACGAAATTCGGTCAGGTGAATGAAGAAGATGAAAATGGCGTAGAGCATGTAAAAACAGAAGGCGAAGAATTCTATACTTATGACTCATCTTCATTAACCTACATGCTGATTAATGCAGTGAAAGAACTAAAATCATTAAATGATGAACAGCTAAAAATGATTGAGGATCTGAAAAAAGAAGTTGAAATTCTGAAGTCTGCGAAATAATGAAACTTCTTCTCTTCATCTTTAATAAATTCATACAAAAAAGCTCTTGCTTTCTTGTCATGCTTTTAATTTTTAACTACACTGCCAGCAATGCTCAATTATTATTCAGTAATGGTGGCAGTATTACAATAAATACCGGAGCACAATTATCAATTAAAGGGGCATCAGAATTTGATACAGGTGCTACAGTAACTAATAATGGATTAATTGACCAGACTGGAAATTTTACAAACAATAGTGGTTCAAACTTATTCGGCACCTCAACAGGAACAGTAGATCTAAATGGTGGTATACAGCAAATTAATGGTACATCGACTACCACTTTCAATAACCTGGAATTAAATGGTTCAGGAAACAAATCCATTGCAATACTAACTGAAACAGGTGGCACAGGCAGTGGTGTTCTGGATCTGAACAACAGGATTCTTGAACTCAACTCAAATACATTGGTGATTAAAAACCCTTTACCATCCGGAATAATCAGAACAACAGGATTTATTCATAGCGAAACGGATCCTGTTGCTGGTTATGGAACAGTATCTTGGTTAACAGGAAATATAGCAGCAGCTTCCACTTATCAGATTCCCTTCGGAAATGCCGGAACTGGTGACTTTCTTCCGGTAAATTTTAACTTCACAACCAATGGAATTGGTGCATCCGGGAAAATTGATGTAGCAACCTATCCAACCAATACACTCGCCACCCCGAACAACAGACCTTTGCCGACCGGATTACCTGTACTTACAAACTTTACCGGGGTTGAAAATGCTGCAAATACAATCGACCGTTTCTGGATAATGGAAACTACCGGATTTTCAACTTTGCCCACATCAAACATCCAGTTAACATACCGCGAATCAGAATGGAGTTCGGGAACCAATACTATTTTAGAACCAACCCTTGTACCTCAGCGCCATGATCTTAGTGTTTGGTCTCCGCCACTGGCAGGATCAATAAATACTGCAACAAATACAATGCAAATTAATGGAGTAAATATATATAATTCGATCTGGACATTAGCGGGTAACACCTCACCACTTCCGGTGGAGCTTATCAGTTTCGAAGCAGATCCTGTAGATAACAAAGAAGTATTATGCAGTTGGGTCACTGCGAGTGAGATAAACAACGATTACTTTACTTTGGAAAGAAGTCGCAATGGTATTAACTTCGAATCAATTGGTATTATTGATGGTGCAGGGAATTCAAGTGTGACTTTATCCTATTCCTTCACTGATAAAAATCCTTATCCGGGTATTTCCTATTATCGTTTGCAACAGACCGATTTTGATGGTGGAAACTCCACATCACCAATGGTAGCAGTACGTATCACAACCAATGAACCGGTATTCTCTATTTTTCCTAATCCAACATCAGGTGATGTATATGTAATTTCTGAAAACACATCAACTTCGACAGTTCCACTTTACATATATGATTCAGCCGGGCGACTTGTTTATCAAAAAATTATTCAAAGCAATGAAGTCGTGCAACTAAATTTAAATGCTTTTGCACGTGGTATTTACACTGTAAAAATCGCTACTGAAGAAAAAATGCAACTATCTAAACTTGTGTTACAGTAAATCCAGATAATTTATTCGTGGAAGTAAACACGTTTGACTCGTTGAGAAACTGCTGTTAAAACTTCATATGGAATAGTTCCGAGATCTTTGGCGATATCCAGAATCGTGTAACCGGGGCCAAAAACAATAACCTCATCTCCTTCTTTTGCCTCCACATCAGTGATATCGAGCATGGTCATATCCATACATACACTTCCAACAATAGGGCACTTTTTACCCTGCACCAGCATAGAGCCTACTCCGTTTCCGAGTCTGCGGTTCAACCCATCAGCATAACCAATTGCAACTGTTGCAATCTGGGAATCACGTTGTACCATTCCACGGCGGGAATAGCCAATGGAATCGTTAGACTTTACAGTCTTAATCTGCGATATGGTTGTTTTTAGTGTTGCAACCATCTGCAAATGTTTTTGCTCGTGTGGCGATGCTGCAATACCGTGCAGTCCGATGCCTAATCTCACCATATCAAACTGATACTCGGGAAACCGGATAATGCCTGCTGAATTCAAAAGATGCTGACAAATTTTATAGGAGAAATGCGAAGCAATCTGGTCAGCCATTTTTTTGAACTGCTCTGCTTGATGCTTGGTGAATCCATCATGCATGGCTTCATCGCTGGCGGCGAGATGTGAAAAAATACCTGCTATTTTGAGATAACGGTTATTGCGTATACGTACTACCAGTTCATTGATATCCTGCTCATCAAACCCGAGCCGGTGCATGCCGGTATCAATTTTCAAATGGATTGGGAATCGGGCTCCTTGTAATTCTTCTGATTTTCGTTTCAGTAAATCACTAAATTGCTGAAGCACTCTGAAACTGTAAATTTCCGGTTCCAGTTTATAATTAACCATGGTCTCGAAGCTCTGTTCTTCAGGATTCATGACCATAATGGGAAGCGTGATTCCTCCTTTTCGCAATTCAACACCTTCATCAGCGTAAGCAACAGCAAGGTAATCGACATGGTGAAACTGCAACATATTGGAAATCTCGAAGCTTCCACTTCCATAAGAAAAAGCTTTCACCATAACCATTATTTTGGTTTCCGGTTTTAATCGGGATCGATAATAATTCAGATTGTGGACAACAGCATTTAAGTTTATTTCTAAAACTGTTTCATGAGCCTTTTGTTGTAAAACTTTCGATATCTGTTCAAAGCCGAACATCCGTGCACCTTTCAATAAAATGGTTTCATGAGAAAACCAGTTTCCGGAATACGATTTCAGAAACTCTTCGGTAGAAAGAAAGAATCTCTTCTCCATAGGAAAAAGATCCTGTTGGCGGTTTATTGCAGTTCCTATTCCTATTAACCTGTTAACCCCTTTTTTAGTAAGTAACTCCGACACACTCTCATATAATGCCCGTTCATCTTTACCACTTTGTAAAATATCGGATAAAATTACCGTTCGTTTGGTATGTTGTTTTTGCTGATTCAAAAAATCGAGCGCAATGGTAAGTGAACCGAGATCAGAATTATAACTATCGTTAATGATGGAGCACTGATTAATCCCTTCTTTCATTTCGAGCCGCATTGCTACGGGGCTCAACAATGACATTCTTTCTGCTATTACATCCTGATCATAATTCAGAAATAACATATATGCCCAGCACAAAATGGCATTCTCAATGGAGGCATCATCAGAAAAAGGTATGTGTATATTGATAAACCTGTTCTTAAAAATACCCTGTATTTCGGTTTCGCCATTGCCTTTCGAAATTCTTCCAATTTGCAAATCGGCTTTAACTTTCCGCGACCACGTAAAATACGTTCTCTGTCCGGGAAGTGTAATTCCATCTCCTATCAGATCATGAATTTGCTGATAATCTTTACAATAAATAAGTGATTTACAATGAATGAAAAGCTGTAATTTCTCTTTTATTTTTTCTGCTGTTGAACCAAAATTCTCATCGTGTGCACTTCCAATATTCGTGAAAATGCCGGTATCGGGACGAATGATGGCTTCCAGACTTTTCATTTCACCGGTCTGCGAAATTCCCGCTTCAAAAATTGCCAGATCATTATCAGATTTCATTTGCCAAACAGATAATGGCACCCCAATCTGCGAGTTGTAGCTTTTAGGACTTCTTACTATGTGGTAATCTTCACGCAACAACTGATAGAGCCATTCCTTGACAATAGTTTTACCATTGCTCCCGGTGATAGCGATCACAGGGAAATTGAACTTTGACCTATGAAATGCCGCTAATTTTTGAAGAGCAGTTAATGGTTGATCGCAAACAATAAAATTGCTGTCACTGAACTTCGAAACAACTTCTTTATTAGCGACTACAAAATTTCTGACTCCGATATGATGCAGGTCCTGAATAAAATCATGACCATCACGACGATCCCCTTTGATTGCAAAAAACAATGATGATGCGGGGCTGACAATTTTACGGCTATCCGTCAATAAGTGTAACATGATAGCATCATCGGCGTGTTGCAAAATACATTCGCCACCGGTTATACCGGCAATAAAAGAAAGCGTATAATTTTCAGGTATCAAGATTGTTTATCCTACAGTAGGTTGTTTTTCCATTGCCGCAACATAGCATCCTCTGCATAAAGGAATGTAACTTTCTTTTTCGCCAAGCATAATGAGTGCATTATCGGGAACTGTACGGAAAGAGTGATTTGCCAGATCGCCGCAGTGCATACAAATGGCATGTACTTTAGTGATATAATCAGCAATTGCTAAAAGCTGAGGCATAGGGCCGAATGGTTTTCCCATGAAATCCATATCGAGTCCGGCAACTATAATACGCAAACCCTGATTGGCAAGACGTTCACAAACATTGGGCAATTCACTATCAAAAAACTGAGCTTCATCAACACCAACAACATCTACATCATGACTTAATAGCATGATATTGGAAGAAGCGGGAATAGGAGTTGAAAGGATCGCATTGCTATCGTGTGAAACAATATTTTGTTCATCGTACCGCTGATCGATAAGTGGTTTAAAAATTTCCACTTTTTGTTTTGCAATCCTGGCTCTTTTGAGGCGTCTGATTAACTCTTCGGTTTTTCCGGAAAACATGGAACCGCAAATCACTTCGATTGCACCTTTACGACGGGAATGATGACGGGTAGATTCCAGGAACATGCTATAAAACTAGGTTCGGCAAAAGTACCAATGATTCCTTAAATATTTAAAGATAAAACAGGAATGTATCAGAATAGACTGATTAATTCAGAACCTCAGCTGAATAGCCTGAAATCAATTATGGCTGAAGTAAACGAAATGATTGAGTCGGTGGAGGCCTAAAAACAGTTCATCTTTTCTGAAAAACTTCGGGGCGGAAAATAAAGAATGTCTTGGAACCTGATATTCAATAGGTTCAAGAATAGAAAACGACTTTAACAACTGATTTAACTCTAACCTTAGTTCGGAAAGATATTCAATTGTTTGAGATAGGGCTGATTCTGAATCGGCAGATAACATCATGGGGGGCGAAGGAATTAAAAAAAAGGAAGATTACAAAATCTGGAATTGATCAGGAAGTCTTCTTTTTTGTATTAGTTTGATTATCAGGTATTTTAGATGATTTACCGGAATTATTCCGATTGGTGACTTGTTCGAAGGGCAATTCATTGTGAGGATCATCAAAAATTGCCTTTCTCCGTATTATAACTTGCTTATTTTTAGGCATATATACGCTATTTAAAAACTGCAGCTGCATTTCTGCAACTGCAGTCAAATAAATGTTCCTACTCAAAAAAACGATTTGAAGAGGACGGAGATATCTTGGGGGATAAACTCCTATTTATTAAAACACACGTCACAAATGAACGTCATTTATAAACAGGCGACAAGAGGGAAAACCCTGAATTTGTTACTACAGGGATTTCCCTATATTTTCAAGGGTTTTCCCCTATACTTTTTAGAACCAACCCTTGATTTTAGGGGGTTTCAGAGATTTTGAAGTATTAATTCAATCGCTCGTAGAATTTTTTCTAATGTGAAAAGAGTCAATTAAAAGGTAGTTTTGACCCACAACCTAAAAATATAAAAATTATGAGCACTCTGGATCCCAACCGTGATCATTCGATCACCCTAGAAAAAGCAATTGAATTTACCTACCGCTATCGCCACAGCGATTCTTTTAAAGGTAAGAAGGGCGGGTTTTTTGGCAAAGCTGCCTTACAAGCTATCCTTGACCAGGAAGGCGCTGCCGGTATTCGTTATTATTATGGAATCGACGACGAAAACACTCCTGTGTTAGTATTGGTTGCAGCAACCGAAGAGAATGTTGATCTTTACAATGGCGAATTGGCTGAGATGGCATTACCCTGTCCTGCAATGTGTGATATGGATAGTCCCCTTTCGAACGATTAAAAACAACTACTAACTCTGAAAACAATAGGATATATTTCAGCAGCAATAAGTATTTTACCTGCTCTATTTGGAATTATTAAAATAAAATCAGCCGGAACAAATCTCCGGCTGATTATTTTTTATTTTATAGTGTGCGTGGTAGTTGAGGCCATTTCTCTATTTATGAATTTCAATTCCATAAATAATAATTTGCTTGGCGACATTTTTTACTTGATAGAAGGTCTGTTATTAATATCATATTTCTATTTGGCATTCAAAGAAAAGGATTTTTTTTACCCCGCAATTATTCTTGCAATTGCATATATTGGATATGGATTATATACCACTCTATTTGACCCGGGACCCATGGCATATAATTCTAATTTCCGTACTGGTGAATCCTTGGTCGTTCAGGCAATGTCAGCCTATGCATTGATCAGATATAGCAAAATGGAAAACATTAATCTGGTGAAAGACACCGGATTTTGGATTGCAGCCGGATTATTTATATACTTCTCCGTTAACGTTGCCATATTTTTCACGGCAACATTTCTCATAGACGAATCAACCTATGTCATGCGTAAAACCTGGATCATTCATTCTGTAGTAAATATTTTAGTCAATTTAATATTTACCTTTGGGTTAACATGTATCCCATCAAAACAGCCCAGATAATGGGTTCACAGGAAATTGTTCCATTGGTAGTAGTGATCTCCATTTCGGTTTTTATAATGGCCGTTTTGGTGATTATTATAATTTATAATGTTTATCGCCAAAGGGTTAAATCTCAGAAAGTTTTGCTTGATGCCGTTTACAATGCACAGGAAAATGAGCGTACCCGAATTGCTGAAGATTTGCACGATGATATTGGAGCGCGGCTTTCTGCTTTAAAGCTAAGAATTGATGCCATAAGGGAAGATAGTAAGGATCCCGGATCAGTCACCCTGGCTGAAGAAAGCATTACCGTTCTGGATGGGGTTGTAGGTGATTTACGAAATATTATTCGCAATCAGGCTTCAAAGTATCTTATCAATAATGGTTTTATATATGAACTCGATCGCTTTCAAAAACAGCTTTCAGTCCGCAATAAAACAGAACTTATTATTTCCGTTTCTCCAAATCCAACCGGTCTTGATTCGCCTTTTGGTGTGAATGTATTTCGTATTCTTCAGGAGCTGGTAAATAACTCTATTAAACATGCTTCTTGTTCTGTTATCAATATAACCGTAAATCAGGTTCCCGGGGAATTAACGCTGAACTATAATGATGACGGAATTGGATTTGATATTACTAATGAAACTAAAAAAGGCATGGGACTGGCCAATATCGATGCCCGTGTGCGTTTGTATGAAGGCCAATATACACTAGTCACTTCACCAGGAAAGGGGACATCATATAATATTGTGTTTAAAAATCAATCCATTAAACCAACAGATTAATCATGGAACCTATTGAGATAATTTTAGCCGACGATCATGAAATTTTTCGAAAAGGACTTGAAGTAACGATTTCGAGAATTCCTTATATTAAAGCTGTTATTCATGCTGCATCCGGGAAAGAGGCGGTTGCTAAGCTCGAAGCAAACCCGCAGGTGAAAATTATTGTCATGGATATCAGAATGCCCGAGATGGATGGTATTGAAGCAACTGCACACATTCGCAAAACCAATCTGGAAGTTAAAATTCTGGGGCTTTCCATGATGGATGACAGAGCAAATATTGTAAATATGTTTAAAGCGGGAGCGAACGGCTACCTCTTAAAAAACACCAATAAACTTGAGCTGCTGGAAGCATTTCAAAGTATGCTGGCAGGAAAAAATTATTATGCAAAAGAAGTTGCTGAAGTATTCCTATTGAAAGAATTTTCAAATTCAACTACAATTAAGAAAAAGAACATCACCAATGAAATAACAACTCGTGAAGAAGATATACTCCGCCTGATTTGTCAGCAATACTCAACCCGGGAAATTTCGGAAATTCTTTGTTTGTCAGAAAAAACTATTGAAGGACATCGAAAAAAATTACTCGACAAAACACATTCCCGGAATATTGCAGGTTTAGTTTGGTATGCCCTGGAAAATGGAATTATAAAAGAGGCTAAAGGCTGATTGTGCCAGTATTTAATTTTTTATTGTAAATCTTCCGCAGATGATAGTTTTTCATTCTCCAAAAGTTTTTATTGAAAATTATTCAACAAGAATTGAATAGTGAATAATGGCATTGTAGTCAATCACACCATTTTAATCACAACAGGCTACCATAAATGCATGGTCTGGGAGTGACGGATGATACCTATTTTTAGTTTTCTTACATAATCCTCCGACAGCCATCGAACATAACTTTCTGAAGTTTTACTCAGGCAGCGGCAAAAAATTCTGACACGAAATTCAATTTCTTCCTTAAGCAGATCGGCCAGATGCATAGCTTCGGTCAGATTATTGCTATTCTCAATACACATCTTCAGATGTTGTCTGATCGAAATTTCAATAACTTCTTTCGGACGTTCACCGGTTGCCATTACATCTTTGTGAACATCGGAAATATTCATATCAATGACTGCCGATTTACTGAACTTTGCCCGCAATTCATCAGGCATCACATACTTGAAGTTATACTCTATCTCTTCATCACTTCTCAGATCTGCCAGATACAATTCAGGAGTTTTAAAGATACTGACCCAGTCAACATCTGCATCCCATAAACCAAAACGGTATAAATTATTTCCCAGATCAATTACCATGAACTCCTTTTTATTTGGAAGCACACGTGACCCGCGACCAATCATCTGAAAATAAAGGGTCAGTGATTTGGTAGCTCTGTTCAGTATAATACATTCAACAGTTGGTTCGTCAAATCCGGTTGTTAGAATACTGACAGATGTTAAAATGGCATCCGGTTTATCACGAAACCATTGTAAAATTTCTTTTCGTTCGCGTGCACTGTGAGTGTGATCCAAATGTCGGATATCGTAACCGGCATCCTGAAAAGAAGCATACACATACTGTGAGGTTGCAATACCATTATTAAATATCAAAGTCTTCTTACCAATACACTTTTCTTTATAAGCGCCAAGCAACTTATCCTGCATTGCATGATTATTATAAAGCCGCTCGGAAGAACTTACCGTATAATCTCCATTCCTTCCTACCTTAAGGGAAGTAAGTCCAACCTGATAATGATAAGTAGTTGCCTTAGCCAGAAATCCCATTTTTATCAGCGACGAAATAGATTCCCCTACAATGAGTTCATCGTAGGTATCTTTCATTCTGATTTTTATATTGGAACTAAGTGGTGTTGCAGTTACACCCAGTACTACCCCTTTTTCGTAAAACTTGAACAACTTGCCAAATGAGTTATAGTGCGCCTCATCAACGATCATCAAGCCGATATTGTCCAGATCAAGAATTTCGTCACGAAGCCGGTTGTTAAGAGTCTCCACCATCGCAACAAAACACATGTTCGGATTGGGTACAGGCAAAGTTTTAACATCACTGTTAATTACCATGTTTACTACCCCGAACTCATTCAACATCTGATGCGTTTGTGAACAAAGTTCAACCCGGTGTGTTAAAATCAGCACTTTTTTACCGGTATTCTGAATGTATTTTTTGGTGATTTCAGAAAATATAACCGTCTTACCTCCACCCGTAGGTAACTGATAAAGTAAATTGTAACGGGCAGGGTGATCTTCCAGGCGCTTGAAAATATCATTAATAGCACCTGTCTGATAACTGTATAATTGTTTCCCTGCTTTCGATGAAGCAGGCTGAAGGGTATCAGACATTGGTAAAGGCAGATTAATTGCTGAAAATAATTACTTATGCTATAGCCGTTAGTCAAAAGGCTGCTGCAAAGTTACCAATTATATGCAATAATTCACAGGGGGCCGACTTTCTCATTTAATGAAGTTTTTTACTTTTACACATCAATATCAATTACCTCAATTAATTTAAGTTAATAATCTGATAATTAGGAGATGTAAAATGCTTAAAACCTGTGCCAACGGCCATACTTTTCAAAAATCAAGTGATTGCCCTGTTTGTCCTGTATGCGATTCCATTAACAACCCAAAAGAAGGCGTTTTTGCTTCCATCGGCGCTCCGGCCCGCAGAGCACTGATGGCTCAAGGGATTTATGGCATCAGGGATCTAACCAAATGGTCCAAAAAAGAACTCCTAAAATTGCATGGCGTGGGACCAAATGCTGCAAATAAGATTGAAAAAATAGTCGCTGCAGCCGGCCATAAATTGCGATCTGAATAAATTTTCTTTTCTAAGTTGCAACTTATCGTCCGAAACTGTATCTGTCTCCAGAAGCAGGCTGTTTAGTTGTAATTATCATTTGTATATCAAAGGTATTTGCCTATATTTGATATAAATTCTGTATTTATTGATCGCATAAATCCCTACCCTATGAAAATTTTAACCTCTACCCTGATATTTATTCTAAGCACATTTGATGTAAATGCACAAAAAGAAGACTACATCTGGTATTTTGGAAATCAGGCAGGTATAGATTTCAATGGTAGTACACCGGTTACGCTAACAAACAGTATTATGAATGCCGGCGAAGGATGTGCATCTATAAGCGATAATGCCGGCAATATTCTTTTCTATACAGACGGAATAACCGTTTATGACCGTTCACATTCGATTATGAGTAACGGAACAAGTCTTACCGGAAATTCATCTTCCAGCCAATCGGCTATAATTGTAAAGAAACCAGGTTCATCAAACATATACTATATTTTTTCACTGGATGTGATCTATGCATATTCCGAAGTGGACATGTCCCTGAATGGTGGATTTGGTGCAATCACTTCCAACAAAAATATAATCATCAATGGTAATGCGCAATCCGAAAAGCAATCTGCTACTTTCCACTCTAATGGAACCGATATCTGGGTGGTAATGTTTGATACCAATACTTTTTATGCTTATTTGGTAAGCAACACCGGTGTCAACCTTACGCCTGTAACAACAAGCATAGGACAGTTACACCAGTATGATCTTGGTCAGATGTGTTTTTCCAAATCTGGAAATAAAATTGCCTTAGGCAGTTATGAAACATCAAGCCTTCCAAATATATCTATTTATGATTTTAACAAAAACACCGGAATTGTTACGAATGATATACATTTCACTAATGGGGCATCTCAATGTTATGGTGTATCCTTTTCTCCGGATGAAACAAAACTTTATGCTGCGGTAAATCCCAGCATTTATACCATCTACCAATATGATATAACCTCAAACAATGCAGCAACCATTGAAGCCTCTGAATTATTAATCGGTGGTCCGGGTTTATTTGAAATAGGAACGATGCAATTAGGTCCCGATGGAAAAATTTATTGCACTCAATACAATTCTAACTTTTTGGGAATAATTACGAATCCCGATTCTGCCGGGTTGGCTTCCGGCTTTACCTCATCAGGTATCAATTTATTAACCGGAACATGTAATCTTGGTCTGCCTAACCTGATTGCAGGAAGGCAATATGAATCTACAGGAATTAATGAAACAAACTCTCCATTACAAATAAGCTGGTATCCTAATCCGGTAATTGATTTCATTGAAGTCAGCATTCCTGAAATTCCAAAAAATACCACAATGCAGATTTGTGATTTAACAGGCAGAAAAGTATATGATCAGGAAATACAAGATCAATCCAGTAAAATTTCTTTGCATTCACTTTCATCGGGAATGTATATTATGCAAATAAATACTCCAACTAATAACTATAGTTTTAAGTTGTTGAAACAGTAGTTTGATTCAGCTTTTGAATTAATTATTTAATTCCGGTAGCAGGCAAATAATTTCAACTTTATGTTTATGGAATTTCACTGAAATTGCTTCTGTAAAGTGCCTCTGGGCTCAAAAAAACCATTTACAAAAAACAACTTCATGGTAATGTGCTTCCTAAAACGATTCAAAGTTATTCCATTGATTGTATTATTTACGTTGATGTACAATTCTGCTTTTACTCAAACAGATAAGAATACATCATCTGGTACAAAAACATTCAAAAATGTTAAATACATATTTTGCTATCCTTCTGGATATGGTCTAGAATTTAATACTTTACAATACAAATCGGTAGTTCTTTCTGAAGATCCGGGGCAGGGGTACACCTGTAAATTTCCAAATCCAAGAGGAGTTATGGAATCTCTTATCAAAATTCCTCACCCGGAAAATAAACAACAAGCCGATTCGCTTTCACTTTCGCTATTCACCTTCAAAGCGAAAACCGAAATTAAATATTACGAATTTCTTGGTCAAACTATTCCGGTTTATAAAGTTGTTACATACAACTGTTATGATCCCTTATGTGGTAACAAACACGGCCACACAAGGCATGAAACGGGATACTTTTATTTCAACAAAGGATTGGGGATTTTACTGAAAGTGATTGACGACAATCAGATGGAAATTCTACAAAGTATGGATGGTTCCCCGAACCCAAAAAGCCTCATTGCCAAAATAATGCAGGATGAAAAAATAGATTTTAAAATAATTGACAGTTATGTTAATTGGAGGATAAAGTGATTCCAAACATTTCATTTTTCAAAAAATCCTTAATTCCTGCATTAAAAACATTTAATAAGGAAATTTTTTGTCATCGGAGATTTTAAAAACATACCATAATCCAAGGACTATTGTAATTATCTTGAAGAAAAGAATATATCCAGCATACTACTTTTTGGTAGATTCTTTTCCCAAAGTGTGCATATTATCCCCACGAAAATCGGTACTATTTTATGAAAAGTAGCTGATAATCAAATAGATAATAGCATTATATGCTGTGGTACAATTCTTCTATTAGTTAATGGAACTTAAACTTCTAAACTAATTAATTATGAAACGTACACTAATCTATTTAGTATCAGCCATCGCTTTGGTAATGATGCTATCTGATAAATCGAAAGGCCAGAATAATGATAAACTGGTAAATTTAGGAATTAAAGCCGGAGCCAATTATTCATGGTTGAACCTGGAGGATGTTGATGATGAAAAGGGATTGCTGGGATACCACTTAGGTATTTTTAGCAAACTGAATCTTACCGATTATTTTGGTGTTCAGGGTGAACTATTATACACCACAAAAGGGTCGGAACTCACATACGACAACGACTTCTTTGATGGAAAAACCTCTCTTAAGGTAGAGTATATTGAAATTCCGGTGCTTGCAGTTGTTCAATTAAATGAAAACATAAATCTGCATGGAGGACCTTATTTCTCATTCCTGGTAAGAGCAAAAGCTAAAAATGATTCCAGTGTAGGTTTGTTCGACTTTGAAGAAGAGATTGACAAAGATAATTTCAAGCAAACAGATTGGGGTTTAATTGGCGGAATAGGAATTGATGTTTCCAATATTCATGGTGGTGTAAGATATTCCATGGGCCTTGAAAAAATTGAAAAGGAAAAGTCTTTTAATGGAGTTAATTATACCTTTTCAGATGCAATGAATTCACAGGTACAATTATATATTGGTGTAAGTTTTTAATTACTCCAACTATTGCAGGAATAAAAAAGGCATTGACTCGTTTGAGTCAATGCCTTTCTATTTATACGGAAGAACTATCGGATTCATTAAGCAAATTATAATGCTTCATCTTATTGTACAAAGTCTTTCGATCAATATTTAGCATCCGGGCTGCCTTTGATTTATTGAACTGCACCTTCTGCAAAACATTAATTATTGTTTCATATTCCGCTTCCAAGGCAGCTTCTTTTAGATTAGTTACCTGTTTAGGTAAACCGGATGTCCGGGACTGCTCATTATTACCTGAAATTATTCCTGTTGGTAAATTAAAACTATTTCTTTCAGGAGATTTCATTTCTTCGGGCAATGCATCAACCTCAATTATTTCACCTTTGGTAAGTAAAGCGGCACGTTTGATCATGTTTTTCAATTCCCGGATATTGCCTGGCCAGGAATAATTTAGGAAAATATTTTTTACTTCATCAGAGAAAGAAGTAATATTCCGATTCAGTTCGGAATTCGTTTCCTGAAGAAAATGTTCAGCGAAAGGAATAATATCTTTATCTCTTTCACGAAGTGGTGGAACGTTAATAGTAAATTCATTAAATCGATGATATAAATCTTCGCGGAACTTTCCATTTCTGAACGCAACTGCCAAATTTTCATTTGAAGCAATAACAATTCTTACATCGAGATCAATTTCTTTATTGCCGCCAATTCTTTTCAGTCTTCGTTCCTGAATAACGCGCAACATCGAAACCTGAATATCATATCCAAGATTACCTATTTCATCCAAAAATAAAGTTCCGCCATTTGCGAGTTCAAAGTGTCCGATTTTTGAATTAATTGCCCCGGTGAACGAACCTTTTTCATGTCCGAACAACTCACTTCCTGCCAATTCCTTTGAAATAGCACCACAATCCATAGCTACAAAAGGTTTACCTCTGCGGTCACTGCGATCGTGAATACTTCTGGCCACAGCTTCCTTTCCGGAGCCGCTTTCTCCATAAATAATAACAGAGTAATTAGTAGGAGCTACCAGATCTATCTGGCGATATAATTCAAGAGCCACTTTGCTTTTTCCAATCAGAAATGAAGACGCCGGTAGAAGCTTTTTCGGACGGGATTTGAGACTCTCGTTATCTTCTGAAGCACCCTCACCCAAAGCTCTTTTAACCATCATTAATATTTCATCTGGAATTAAGGGCTTCGAAACATAATCAAGCGCTCCGGCTTTAATTACATTTACAGCCATCTTGATATCAGAATACCCGGTTATAATTATAACAGGCAATCCCAGACCTTCCTGGTGCAATCTTTCCAGCAATTTCAATCCGTCGGTATCTCCCAACCTGAAATCACTTATCAGCAAATCAAATTTGCCAACTTTCAGCATTTCCACAGCTCGGGAGCCACTGAATGCCGTTTCTGTTGTATAACCATTCTTCGTAAGAAAACGACTTAGAAGGTTGCAAATATCAGTATCATCATCTAAAATTAAGATTCTCTTTTCCATATAGCAGAGGTAATTTAAATTTAATTAAGAAAGTCGGGAAATATTTTATTCAACGAATCTACAATTAAGACCCGCTTAAGTGGTTTACCAATAAAATCAATTGCACCATCAGCAGCAGCTCTTTTTCTTTCAACTTCTCCATCATATGCGCTTATCATTATTATTTTAATGTCAGGAAATTTTTCTTTTATCCCGGATAGCGCATCCAATCCCGAACCGTCGGGCAGATTGTTGTCAAGAAATAATACCACATCAGGCGAATTACTTAATTTGGTAAGACCTTCTTTCAGTGTTGTAGCATACATGCTTTTAAATCCCATTTGTTTTAACATTCCGGTTAATAAAATACATATATCTATCTCGTCGTCTATGATAATCGCATCAATTTCTTTCCCCATTATTAATTAAACATCTAAATATTTTCGGTATGTGTGTCCGGCAAAACTGCAAATTTCGTTCCTTAAACATGGATTGATGAATTAAATACTCAACTGATCCATTAATTTTCACAAAAACCGATCTGGTTATACAATCTTAGGGTAATTTATCATGGCATAGTTTTGCTAGTGAATATACGAATAAAATTAATACTAAAATCAAAATACCATGGACACATCAAAAAATGAAATTCAAGCAATTAATAGCTTGATTGAGATTAACAACGACCGGATTCAGGGTTACCGTACCGCTGAAGAAGAGACAGAACATGCTGATTTAAAGTCCATTTTCGGATCAAATCTTCGCCAAAGTCAACAATTTAACTCTGAATTAGGACAAAAAGTAAGAATGTTGGGAGGTGAGCCTACAGAAGGTACCACTCTTTCCGGGAAAGCCTACAGGGCCTGGATGGACGTTAAAGCTGCCTTAAGCGGTAAAGATCGCAAGGCCATTCTTAGCTCATGTGAATTTGGTGAGGATGCCGCCTTATCGGTATACAAAACAGTGGTTGAAGGCAATGATTTGTCAGCCGATTCCCGCATAATCATCCAAAAACAACATGCTGAGCTTCAAAAGGCTCACGATCAGATGAAATCACTCCGTGATCAGCAAGTAGCCTAATATTTTTGAAAAAAACAGAGTAGTAATTTTTACTACTCTGTTTTTTTGTGCATAATTTCTCATTTTGGGGAATTTTTTCTACAAAATAATAAACCCGCCAAAAATAAATTCTGGCGGGGTCCTCCCGGGATGCCGGTTTGAAACTTACTTCAAAAGAGCTGATAGCTGATCAATCAATTGCTGATTGAGCTCAAACTCCTTTTGCAAAGCATCAAAATCGGTTTGTGAATTGCTTCCGGTTGTTTTCTTGATCTGATCAATTAATGACTGGATTCGGTTACGTGAATTTTCCACTTCACCCAATTTCATTTTAATATCAAGGTTCGACATTTTGGCTTCAGTAATCGATTTTTTGATATCAGATATTTTCTTGTCTGTAATTTTTAACTTGCTCTCATATTCGCCAAGCAAATTTTGCTGCACCACTTCAATTTTCAGGTCAGCCATTTGATTCGATGCTGTGCTAACCTGGAGATCGAGGATCCCAAGCGCAAAGGCAAACAACACTATGTTTTTTGTTTTCATTTTTTTAATTTAAACTGGTTTATCTTCCTCTTATGATTCTTAGTAAAATTGCAACAATGGCAAGAACAAGCAAGAAATGAATGACTGCACCAATACTATAAACAAAAAATCCAAGTGCCCAAAACACTACTAAAATTATTGCTATAAAATAAAGTAAATTGTTCATATCGCTATTTTTTAAAGTTATGAGTTAACATGATTCAAATCATGTGCCACTCGGTCCAAATCATGTGAATCGCAATTGAATATAATTTCAATCAGCAAACTGTATCAGGAATTACCCAAATTTCCCCTAAATGTAGAATTTGGATAAAACTTCTTACTTAACACAGAAAAACACTGCAGTGGCATTGAAATTGAACTAGTCTATCAAAACCTTAACAATATGAAACCTCTGTCAACTTCCGTAAATAATGAAACAACTGAAACGCAATTCAGAAGCAGTGAAATTGGTCGAATTGTATTACCATATGCCTTTGTTGGAGGTATACTTATAATACTCTATTTTCTGCTCATGAGATTCACCGGCTACTATCAGAATACCGGCCTTCGAAGTATTAATTACCTCATTCTGATACCCTTTACTTACTTTTCAATCAAGGCATACATCTCCAGGGCTCATGGCAGATCTTATCTTAAAGGATTTCTGGCAGGAATAATTAGCTATTTGATTTCATATTCACTTTTAAGTCTTTTCATGATGCTATATTTGGCATTTGCTGATCACCAGTTGATGACCTATATATACAATAGTGCATATCCGGAGCTTCAACTTACTCCGGTAGGAGTAGGCCTATTACTGATTGGTGAGGGCATTATTGCAGGATTGATCACATCTTTCCTTATTATGCAAAATTTCAAAGATGATATTCGGAAAGCAGCCTGAAGCAGAATTACAAATCCGAAAGGAATGGTATGGTAATTAAAAGCAAACCAATAAGGATTTTACTTAAAATAATGGCTATAACCTCCGTTTCTATACTGGGGTTATTCCTTATTATTGGTATGCTACTATACATACCCGCAATTCAAAAAGTCATTATTAATAAGGCAGAATCCTTTTACTTCAACAAAACAAATGTAAAGCTGGAAATCAAAGGAATTCACTTAAATATACGGGGAGGCTTGGCTATTTCGGGAATATATGTTCCTGACCAGAAAAATGACACTCTTTTATATGCGACATCAATTTCAACAGGACTGAATTACATAAAACTACTATCAAATCAAATTGACCTGGGCACAATAATGCTGGAAGGAATAACCTGTAACCTTTTAAAAAACAATGAGGACTCCTTGTTTAACTTCCAGTTCATCGCAGATGCCTTTGCATCCAAAGATACCAGCGCAAAAGATACTACATCGGAGGGAATGACGCTGATGGCAGATCAACTGGATGTACAAAACTTAAATTTTACATTTTACGATCAGTTATCAGGGATTAATCTCAAATCAACAATTGCAGATTTATCGATAGAAATAAAACGAATGAATTTGGATAGTATTCAGTTTCACTTAGGAAAAATCGATTTACAAGGTGCTTCTGTTCAGTTTGCTACACTAAAAGAACAGTCTACTGATTCAACCACTAATTCCACTTCACCCGATATTACCTTTGAAACAATTAACATTAAGAACTGCGAATATTACCAAATGAGTATTCCAGATTCGAGCGGTATGATAGTTAAATGCAGGAATTCATATATTGAATCCGAATCGATGTCATTACCAAACAATATAATTCATATTAAAGAAATTATGTTGGATGGAGCTACATTTCAAACCTATAATAATAAAACAGTAGCTCAAATAAACACAAAAGAAACAGATGCTATCCAAATAACTATTCCGTATGATATTGCATTATCACATCTTCAAATTAATGACAGCTATATTTCCCAACAAAACGCTACCGACTCCCTACCTGAACTCTACGCAATTAATGAATTTGAAGCTAAAGATATCACTGCATTTAATGAATCCGCATCCATAAACATTATTAAGGCTAAGGCAAGCAATTCGGCCGGATTACATATTACTTTTTTAAAAGGCAAAGTTTTCATGCTACCTCATCAGCTGATTTTGGAACAATTTGCTCTGGTTACCCCGAACTCCAACATTGCATTAGCTTTGGAAGCCCGGTTTCAAAATTTAGATGCATTGATAAACAACCCGGGAGAAACAATGGTGGAAATTCTCTGCACTACTGAACTAAACTCCCTGAAAGACATAGAAATAATTTCTCCAGCCATCACAGCTATTTCATTTATCAAAGCCAATTACAACAGACATATTCAATTTCAGACAGCTTTAACCGGCAAAATCAATGAACTTCATATAGAACAATTTGAATTAAAGGCAGGGAATTCTACTAACATTACAGCTGCAGGCTTTATTAAAAATCTATCAGAACAAGAATCTATTAATTTTGAGAGGGCACAAATTAGTGTTCAATCTATCGGTAATGAACTGAAATCAATCCTGTCATTACCATCAAATATAAATTTACCGGAATCTATTAGTTTACAAGGATCAATGGCAGGGCTGCTAGAAAATCTTCAATTCCGATTAGACCTTGCAACTAACCGCGGAGCGATACAATCACATGGTATTCTGAAAATGCAAGACGGTAAGGAGCCGGAATATTATGCAAAAGTACGAGCCAGTAAGGTTGATGTTGGTTTTTATATTGGCAAAACAGGGATTATAAGCAATACCAGTTTTTTAATTAGTGTTCATGGAACTTCATTTGATCCTGAAAAAATGGATACACGTCTTCAGATGCTCGATGCAGGTTTGAACTACAATTCTTATCAATATCAAAACATAAATTTAACTGCATCCCTGGTTAAGAACCTTGTTCAGACAAATCTGATTGTAAATGACACCAATCTCCATGCAACAGTAATTGCTGAAATCTCACTTGATTCTGCTAATCAAAGCGCAAAAGCCAGCATTCACCTGGATGGGTCTGATCTTAAAAATTTAAATCTCGCTTCAAAGCCATTGCGGGTGAGTGGTAAGTCAAATATTAAAATAAAAGGATTCGACATTAATAACATGAATGGGTTGGCCACCTTTTCTAACATATTAATCATTAAAGAAGAAGAACGTTATCCTTTAGATTCCGTCTATATAAAAGTAATAAATACGGAACAACGTAGTGAGATTATTTTAAAGAGTCAGATAGTAGATGCGAATCTCAAAGGAACCTTAAATATGACCACAATTCCTCAAGTAATTAAAAACTATACTTCAAATTATACACAAAGTACAAGTGGTTATTCCAAAATCAATATGGAGGATCAGAATTTTGAATTCGCAATCGATTTTCATGACCCGGCACTATTTGCAAAGCTCTTTGTTCCAAACTTAAAAGAATTTGAAGCGGGTACCATAGCAGGAAATTTCAACGGCCCCAAATCAGAATTAAATATTCAAGTCGATTTACCACTCATTAATTATAATGACATCAGATTCAAAGATCTTCAATTAATTATTCAATCAAACAGTGAACTCGTAGATGGCAAATTAAAGATTGCAGCAGTAACCTCAGGAAACATCAAACTTCCTCTACTTACAGCCTCAATGACATTAAAAAATTCTGAAATGCTTCTAAATCTTAATATTTCAGATAGTGTAAAAACAAGATTGGACCTTACAACAAATGCTACTATTCAACCGGATGGTTATGAAATTACGTTCCCTGATGATAGAATTACTTTGGATGACAGAGTTTGGGCTTTAACTCCATCAGCTACACTCAACATCAAAAATAAGAACTTCTCGATGACCAGATTCGAACTGCAATCAGGTGATGAAAGAATTTCGGCTACCAGAAATTCGGGAAGCAATGCGCAAGAGACAAGTATCGAAATCAGTTCCTTTAAACTTGCCACAATAACGCAAATCATATCGGCAGATACCATGCAAGCAGAAGGAACGATTAACGGTACTGTAGAACTGGAACAATTATCAGGTAAAACTGCTATGGAAATAGCTCTTGAAATAAGCGATTTTGAGTACAGAAACTCACCTGTTGGCGATATGACTGTTAAAATAGACAGCAGGGACCAAATAAAGTATGTCGCAAATCTAGCTATTTCCAATAGCAACAATTCCATTAATGCCAATGCAACCTATTTCAATTATGCCGAAAACGGTTCCATTGAAAGTGAAGTAAAAATCAATAAAATGCAGATGACTACTTTACAGGCCTTTATTCCGAATGCCATAAATGATGTGAGTGGAAATATACATGGAGAATTTGCCATAAACGGAGCAATAAAAGATCCCGATATTTCCGGTGAAATTGCATTTGATGGCGTGAAAGGGCGTGTGCTTTATTTAAATAACACTTTTTCCATTCAGGATGAGAAAATAGTAATCAGGAACAAAAGTGTAACTTTCAATAATTTTATCATTAACGATTCTTTAAACAACAGAACCACCATTGATGGAGATGTCGCCTACTCACTTTCGGAGCCAATAGGATTAAATCTGAAAATCCGGAGCGATAATTTTCTTTTGCTTAACACGCAAAAAGGAGACAATGAATTATACTTTGGAACTTTATATATTGATAATAACCTGACCGTTACCGGTACAACAGAACTTCCAAAAGTAGAAGCTTCGGTAAAAATTCTGGATAAATCAAGGCTCACATTTGTAGTCCCTGAAAAAATGATTGAAGAAGCACAGGGTGAAGGAGAAATACGATTTGTAGATAAACACTCTGCCACACATGCAATCATGAAATCCACCAAAGCAGCGGCTGATTCCATCACAAAATCAATAACAGGAATAGATTTAATTGCGAATATAGAGATCAACAAGAGCAGTACATTGACCATCCTTGTTGATAAACAAACGAGCGACTCATTGATTGTCAAAGGCGATGCTGTTATCAGTCTGATGATTGATCCGGGAGGCAAAACCAGCATGACCGGAACATTTGAAATATCGGAAGGAAGCTATTTAGTATCACTTGAAAATCTTGTAAAAAAGCGATTTGTTCTTACCAAAGGCAGTACCATTGCGTGGAAAGGAGATGTAACTGATGCAGATCTGGAAATTGAAGGAATTGCCACAGTAAATGCTTCTCCTCTTGAACTGGTAGCAGACCAAGTAAGCGGATTATCAGAAACCGATTTGAACCGTTATCGGCAGCGTCTTCCATTTCAGGTAATACTTCACATGGAAGGAGTATTACTAAAGCCACAAATCAGTTTTGAAATTGGGCTCTTACCGGAAGATCAGGGAGCATTAAATGGAACAGTTTACGCAAAACTCAATTCACTTAATCAGGATGAATCGGAGTTAAATAAACAAGTATTCGCATTACTTGTATTGAATCGGTTTATTCAGTCGAATCCTTTGGAAGGAGGTTCAGGAATTCAGAATGTTGCAAGAAATAGTGTGAGCAAGTTTCTAAGTCAGCAACTCAATGCATTCGCTATGCAATATATAAAAGGTGTTGAACTTAATTTTGATGTTCAGAGTTATGAAGATTATTCTACCAATTCGCCGGAGGGCAAAACAGAAGTAAATGTAGGAGTAACCAAACGTTTAATGGGTGACAGACTTATAGTACAAGTTGCTGGTAATATTGCTGTTGAAGGTGAATCTGCCAAACAAAATAATATGAGTGATATTGCCGGAGATATTGTCCTTGAATATCTGCTAACAGAAGATGGCAGATATCGGCTAAAAGTATTTCGCAAAGATCAATATGAAGGAATTTTGGATGGAGAAATTAAGGAATCTGGAATTGGACTTGTTTATACCCGGGATTTCGATAAATGGGGACAATTTTTCAGAAAACCTGAAAACAATACCAATCTTCAATAAAGCTATGCATAGGTTACAATATACATATTACTTAAATTACTTTACTGGTTTACTATTTATGGTAATTCTGTTGAGTGGATGTAGTACTACCCGGCATCTGAAACCTGATCAATCGCTATATGTTGGGACATTCTATGAATTTGACAGTTATAAATCACGACATGCTAAAAGAGAAGTAAAATCAATTGTATCAGAACTTCAGCCAAAGGCAAATAAAAAGTTTCTGGGGCTAAAAATGAAACTTTGGATTTATTTGCACTCAGGTGATACCACCAAAAAATCGAAATTCAACAAATTCTTGCGTACTAAAGCGGGAGAAGCACCGGTATTTTACGACGCGGAAATAAATCAACAACAAAGTAATGTAGTTGAAACACATCTTTATAATGCCGGATATTTCACAGCCAAAGTGGATGCTTCTGCGGAAACAAAAAATAAAAAAACGAAAGTAAAGCTGAATGTTAAACTAAATCCTCCATATAAAATCGATTCCATTTTCTTCCCTCAGGGAACAAATGATCTTTACAAAGTTATTAGAATGGCAGGGGAAGAAACCGAACTTGAAAGGGGTGATATATATAATCTTGAAAATATACGTGCCGAAAAGGAAAGAATAGCAGAAGTACTTAGAAATAATGGATTTTACTACTTCCGAAGTGAATACTTGATATTTGATCTGGACACAAACAAACGAAATTACAAATTTAATTTGTATGTAAATGTTAAACCAACAACTCCATATGAAGCTTTGATCGTTTACAGGATAAAGGATGTTTATGTGAATACCAGTTATTCTATAAATGCCGATTCAGTAGTTCTTTTTCCTGACACTATAAAAGGAGAGCCGCTATATTACAATGCCAGTGATAAAAGTTTCCGGAAACGAGCAATAGGAAGGGCTATTTTCATTAAAAAAGATGAAATATATTCCAGAAAAAATCACAAGGCTACGCTGGGACAATTCATGGGAATGGGTACATTTAAATTTGTAAATGTCAGATTTGCAGAAGCTGATTCTGTTACCAAAGGATTTTTGAAATCATTCATTAACCTGACTAAGCTTCCGAGATGGACCGCGCGACTGGAGCTTGAGGCAGTTTCAAAATCGAACAATTACATTGGTCCCGGATT
Source organism: Bacteroidia bacterium (assembly GCA_016788065.1). GTDB lineage: Bacteria > Bacteroidota > Bacteroidia > AKYH767-A > OLB10 > JADKJB01. The sequence goes on from JAEUTI010000046.1 coordinate 45,511, forward strand.
AAGAGTTTCCACAAGAAACAGAAATACATTCCGTGGGGCTGAGCTGCTTGTTTTCAACCTGAGTGGTTCATTTGAACAGCAGATTGGAAAAAATACCGGTGGTGTGAATTCATTTGAGTTCGGACCCGAAGTAGAAATTACATTCCCTCGTTTTATAACACCTGTGTATGTTAGCAATCCGGTTGGATTTTATACACCCAAAACACGAATTGTTGTCGGCTACAATTACCTGAAACGTTCCGGCTTTTTCAACCTGACCTCATTAAAGCTGATTTATGGTTTTAAATGGAAGGAAAGTTTATTGAAAGATCATGAATTAAACCTGATTAACATAAATTATATCCGTGTTTCAAATAAATCGGAAGCATTTCAACAATTACTTACTGAAAATATTTTACTTCAAAAAAGTTTCGAGGAGCAATTTATTGCCGGATTAACTTACAGATATGTTTACAATGAACAATTAATTCCGGAAAAAAAGAATCAGTTTTACTTTATGGGTAGTACTGATCTCTCGGGAAATACGATTTCACTTTTAAAACGAGTTATCGAAGGACGGAAGGTTAACTCAGAAAACCCGGCAAGTCTGGCAGGTGAAGTGTATGCCCAGTTTGCTTCATTTGACCTTGAATTCAGAAATTACTTCAATCTCGATCAATATCAAAAATTGATTCTTCGGGTATTTGGAGGGGTAGGTATTGCATATGGGAATTCCGTAACAATGCCATATTTAAAACAATACTTTAGTGGAGGCTCGAGCAGCATCCGCGCTTTCCGGGCTCGCTCACTGGGACCTGGAACTTATCGGGATTCAATTGCTACGAGTAGTTTCTTTGATCAGGGCGGCGATGTTCGGCTGGAAGGAAATTTAGAATACCGCTTTCGAATTGGGGGCATGTTTTACGGAGCCTTATTCTATGATGCTGGAAATATCTGGTTACTGAAAGAAAACCCACAATTGCCGGGAAGTCAGTTTTCAAACTCCTTTTTAAACGAATTGGCTATGGGCACCGGAATTGGTTTAAGATTTGATGCCAACTTTTTTGTGTTGCGTCTTGATTTGGCAACACCGGTCAGAAAACCTTGGCTATCAAAAGGTAACAGGTATGTAATCGATGAATTTGATCCTGGAAGCAGTGCGTGGAGAAGTGAGAATTTGTTGCTTAACATTGCTATCGGATACCCGTTTTGATCATCTAAACTTGAAAAATTACTTATTTAACTTGTTTTATTAACAATTTAGTACTATCTTCGTTAACAAGTAAATAATTTGCATGAACTATAAATCTCCAATCTCAATTTTATTAACAGATGATGATGAAGATGACAGAGAAATTTTCACGGACATTATACACAAGGTTAATGGCCCAATCAAACTGGAAAGTGCCAATTCAGGTCTTGATTTATTGAATAAATTGAGTCAAAATTTTAATAACCTACCTGACCTGCTATTTCTGGACTTAAATATGCCTGGGATGGATGGGAGGGAGTGTTTGAATCGATTGAAAAGCTGTGATACTCTGACCAAACTGCCTGTGATTATGTTTTCAACGTCAGCAGCCATTGAAGATATAGATTTTGCCTATGAAAAAGGAGCCGATTTATATTTGATAAAACCGAATAAATTTTCAAGTTATTTTAAATTGTTAAAAGATGTACTTGAAATGTATGTGTCTAATTCTCTTCCGGTTAAAGATAAAAAAAGATTCGTATACGCTTTATAAAAAGAGTGTTTTCTATATCAGTAATTGTTTGGTATCCTGAGTAACTTTCAATGGTAATTCTACAGTAAATGTAGTTCCCTTACCCGGGATTCCATTGGCAAAGATATGTCCTTTATGATTTGCTACAATCCGTTTGCAAATTGCCAAACCGATTCCGGTTCCCTGATACTCACTTCTTCCGTGAAGACGTTGAAATATTTCGAAAATTCGTTCCGAATACTGATTGTCGAGGCCGATACCATTATCGGTGATTTGAATCTTTATAAAGGGCTCTTTTAATATCGATTTAGGAAACTGCTTGTCGGGTGTTTCTTTGAAAAAATTGTCAACAGTAATATTAATAATTGGTGGTTCGCTTTCTTTAGAAAACTTTAATGCGTTTCCAATCAAATTAAAAAATAACTGATACATCTGAGAATAAATTGCATCAATAACAGGCAAAGGAGGATATGAAATTGCTGCATTTTTTTGCTGAATCACGACTTCAAGATCATTCAAAACCTCTTTCATAACTTTATTTAAATCTGTCTCCTGAAGTATTTCATTGTTTTTAGCCAGGCGGGAAAAACTCAATAAATCAAATATCAGATTAGACATCCTGTTTGCAGCTGATAGCATTTTATCAACATATATCAAAGATTCTGCTTTCAATTCATCCTGACTTTTAATTTTAAGTCTGTCACCAAACGACTGAATTTTTCGAAGTGGCTCTTGTAAATCATGTGAAGCTACAAAGGCAAATTGCTCGAGTTCATTGTTCGAGCGTTTTAGCTCCTGAATTGTATTTTCGAGTTGAATTTCATATTGTTTTTCTGTTGATATATCTTCAAAAGTTACGGTGAACCCATCGCCTAACTTTACTGCAACAATTCTCAGCCATTTATCAATAGTTTCGTGCTTATAATACTTCTCCGTTTTAAAAATAGTATCATTTTCTGTTACCGCTTTATAAGCATCAAACAACCCTTCTTCAATATTACCCGGAAAAACAGTAAGTAATCGTTTGCCAATCAATTCCACTGAAGGAACATTAACAAGCTCTGCGCCTCCTTTATTGGATTGAATGAATTCGAAATCGACTATTTCAAAGTTGACAGGATCACGAACAGCTTTGAATGACATAATGCCATGTTGAGTGGCTTCCAGAACAGATCTTAAGGATTCCTGGATTTTTTTTCTGCTTCTCAATTCCAGCAGAATAGAAACCAGGGCTATCACCATTATTGTAATAGCAGCAACTGAAAATATACTGCTGATAACTTTAGTTAAAGCTATTGAATCCTGAACTTCTTCATTACGAGTTTTACGAAGATTGGATTCTTCGACCTTCATCTTAAAGCACAAGGAGCGGATGGCATCCATAGCTAATTTAGATTCCAGCATTGCATCTTCGGTTCCAAATTTAAAATTATTGGAAGATTTTAAATGTACCGCAAACGACTGTGTATCAATCGTCTTTTTAATTAATCCTCCAATAGAATCTAAATAAGATTGCTGCAGCGGATTGTCTACAGTCAATATTTTAAGCTCATTCATCTTTAAAGGTAATGCCTCCTGAGCAGTCAAAAAAGGTCTTAGAAAAGATGAATCTCCGGTTATTATGTATCCCCTCGTACCAACTTCCGTATCTTTCATCAAGCTCAAAAGCTCTTCAATTGATTCCAAAACCTTCATTGAATGTACCAGAGCAGCAGAATTTTCATTTAATTTTTCAAAACTACTTCTATACAAATTTATAAGTAACGCTGTGATTAACAAAGCAATACCAAAAACTATAAAAATCCGACGAAGAATTGAAGTGTACTCCATACTTGCTTTACCACAAACCGGGATTTGTCGACATTAACTGATATTTACTGCTTGCAAAGGCTAATATAACAAAAGAAGAGCATCCAAATGGATGCTCTTCTAAATTTTTAACTATTTATTTCTTTGCGTCAGAATTTTCCTCGGCTTTTGCGGTAGGTCTGTTCGTGGCTTTAATAGAACCATAACGAACCTTTTGTTCTGCAATTTTTAGATTATCAGAACCGGAAATTTCCTTTTCCAATTCATTTTTTCTTGTTCCAAGACGCTCCCAAAGAATTTCAGTTTGATCCCATTCTTCACGTGACATTTCATCTTTTTTAGCACTTGTATAATCCACAAAATGCTCATGAACATTTAAAATATTGGCTGCAGTAACATTACTCAAATCGGAACTGATGCCTTCAGGTAATAAACTACCATAAAGAGTAGTGTTTCCGGTAGATTGAGTCATACGTTCTTTTTCAGCATTAGCTTCAGCCTTTAAAGATTCCCACTCAGATTGCAGAGAAGCATATTCCGCCTTCATTTCGTCTGACCAGTCTTTCATGTCTTTTTCAGCCTTTAAACGCTGTTCATCGTATTCTCTTTCGATTTCAGTCCAATCTTTATTCATGTATGCGTCCGGGTTGTTGCGACGTTCCATTACATAATTTCGGTACTCATCGAATGATTGCGGAGATTTTTTCTCGGAACAGGAAACTATTCCGAAAACTGACGTTGCTGCTATAGCAATGATGATTAGGTTTTTCATAATTTTAAATTTTAGTAGTTTTGATTTGTAAATTTATTTTGAACTTTCAAATAATCGTGCCATATAAAATTAGCTGCTTTAAATACATGAAGCATTCAATACATAGGGAATAAATTCCACACTTACAGGAATAATCGCCTTAAACAACGAGATAATAAAAAAAGGCACCTCCTGTTTTCAGAGGTGCCGGGGAAAACTATAGATGCTGGTAGCATTCATTGTTTAAAACAGGAAGAGCGAAACCGGTTCTCTTAAACTTTCCTCTGCCCGGAACTTCTACCGG
>JAEUTI010000091.1 GCA_016788065.1 Bacteroidia bacterium
TCCCCTCCTCTTCTGTATCCTGTTTCGGAGATTCCTCTTCATCTTCATCACCTGGGCGTTTTCTTTCTTTCGAAGATGCAACGGTAGAGTCACGTGTAGTAACAGATTGAATCGGAACAGAAATTACCTGATATTCTTTTCTTGTTTGAATTTCAACTGTTGCCGACATACCCGGGCGGAATGGCGAATAAGTAGGCTTATCGGCAGGGATCAGATCTTTATAAGAATCACGTACTATCCGAACTTTTACTGTGAAATTTGTAACCTGATCGGTACTCATCACATCTGCTGAATTTGCCGAATTTGCAATTTCAGTCACCACACCCATAAATTCCCGGTTCATATACGCATCGATTTCAACTGCAGCAGTATCACCAACATTCACCCGAATAATATCACTCTCACTTACGTCCACACTGACTTCCATTTCATTCAGATTTGCCAGTCTAATAACTTCCGTTCCCGCCATCATTTCGGTACCAACCACACGTTCTCCTTTCTCAACATCCAGTTTAGAAACAGTTCCGGCAACCGGTGCAAAAATGGAAGTCTTGTTTAAATTTTCTCTCGATTCTTTCAAAGATGCCTCTGCACTTTCTACGCCAAAAGAAGCAGCAGAAACACTTTGCCTGGCAGCATCTACATCTGCTTTGGCAACTTCGTAAGCCGATTTTACAGCCTCAAAATCAGATGCAGAAATTACTCCGTCATCATACAATTTTTTATTTCTGTTATAAGTAAGTTCTGTTTTAATAAACTGAGATTCCGATTGTCTTAGCCGTGATTTTGCATTATCCAAATTAGCTTTAGATGTATTCACGGAAGCAACCATGCGGTCGAGTGCCGACAAATAAATTTCCGGATTTATCTTTGCTAAAAGTGTTCCCTTTTCAACAACATCTCCTTCCTTCACAAAAATATCAACCACCTCACCTGACACATCAGCTGCAAGTTTTACTTCAACTTCAGGCTGCACTTTTCCACTTGCAGTAACTACTTCAATAATAGTTTCACTGGTTACGCTTTCTGCACTTACCTTAATGTTATCATCCTCACCAATCCAACCGGCTTTACGGGCAATAACTAAGAGCAATAACACAACAACACCGCCAATAATCAGTGTTTTGTAAAGGTTTTTTTTAGATGCCATAATGCAATGTTAATTCGAAGAATTTCCGGGAAAACCGTGCTAAAGTACAAAGAAACATCGAGAATACATCAGCACTCTTTTCCGGCACTGCAACAGTAGCAATCCACAACTATCAGAAAGCCAATGGTTTACCTAAATAGAAATCGAGCACTTTGATTCTGAAAATCAAATCATACTTTGCCTGAAGTAAATCGGATTCTGCTTTTGCAGCATTGTTCCTCACATTTAAAAATTCAACCGAACTCATCATGCCAACATTATACTTCTTTTCAGCATAAGTCAATGCTTCTTTATTGGCGTTGGCCGATTTTTCAGCAGCATAAAATTTCTTTTGTCCAGCAACAGCATCAGCATGCGCCTGAAAAATGCTTTTATAAACCTGATTCTGTGTTTGCAACTGGTTATACTTGATATTTTCTAAATTCAATCGCGCTCTTTTGATTGCTGATTCTGTCGCCCAGCCATTAAAAATGGGAATTGAAATACTGATACCTGCCGACTTGTTATAATTCTCGTCGAGTTGATCATTGAAAGGAACTTTTTCACTTCTGTAATCAAATGAAGGAGTTAAAACATCATCTCCGGAAGAGGTAATTGAACCATTAGGTAAGTATCCCAGGAAAACAGGTGATCCTGCAAAACGTGTACGTGCATTGGAGTAGCCGGTAGACAATGAACCAAACAATGACAATCGGGGATACCGGCCACCTTTGGCAATTGCCAAACCTTTTTCGGCACTCTGCAAATTATAAGCAGCAGCTCTGAACTCAGGTAATATTTTTACTGAGGTATTATAAATATCATCGGGACTCATTGCTACTGCTGATTGTTCCGGAAATTCCGTTGCAGGAACAGTTACTTCAAATCCATCGGAAGGTTTTAATTCCAGTAACTGCATCAGATTGATGGTTGCACTTTTCAATAAATTTTCAGCATTTACAACAGCCAGTTCCTCTGCCGCCATAGCAGCTTCTGCATCCAGTAAATTACCCTGTGCCATGCTTCCGGCTTCCACCATTAAACGCGTTCTGTTTCTTGTTTCAGTGGCAGCATTTAATCTGTCATTGGCAGCTTTCAAAGATTCTTTACCATACAAAACCTGAAGAAATGATGCAGCCACATTCAGTGCTATATCATTTTTTATTTTCTGAAGGTTTTCTTTCCCGGCATAAAAATCATACTTGCTTTGAGCAAGTGTATTCATTAACTGAAAACCACCGAATACAGTTACGCCACCATTCAATGACATATTCGCAGATTGAATTTCAGAATTGGTGAAGTCATTGGTGAATGGATCTACAGAACGACCAAAATTGTAACTGTAAGAACCGCTTGCATTCAAATCGGGAAACATGGTCGCTTTCGATTGCACATAATTAACATTGGCAATTTCTGATGAAATTTCAGATTGCTTAATGGTGATATTATTTTTTAAAGCATGCTCTATACATTCCTGTAGTGTCCACGACTTTTGAGCTTTCGCTCCTGTGGTGAACATGAAACAAATTCCAACTAAAAACAACATGCGGATACTTCCTTTCAAAATGAATGTTACAGGTCGGTTTCTCATAAAATGAATGATAAAGAATTTGATTATTTCGATGTTATACTTGTATCCAACAAAGATAAAAGAAAAATCAGCTTCTGTTGGCAACTCTGCTGTAACGCAATGGCAGGTCATTTATGATAGGAACGTCACTATTATCCCATTTAGATAGTTGAAAACCAATATTGACGGAGGTTTCGGGCTAATTCAGAAAACAGTCACATATTAATGTAGTGCTTTATAACAACCGGTCAAAATGGTCAAATGCAGCCTCCGAAATTCAATTAGAGTTCCTAAAATTGAATTCCTGTTATTCGGCTACCACTTCCGTAACCTGAGGAACCATTTGCTTCAGCAAATTTTCGATTCCCGATTTTAAAGTCAACGTTGAAGAAGGGCAACCACTGCAAGAGCCTTTCAAAGCCACTGTTACCACACCATTTTCAAACGATCTAAAAATGATTGCACCACCATCCTGTTCAACAGCAGGCTTAACGTATTCATCCAGCATTTTAATAATTTGCTCTTCAATTTCAGACTGATCAGCTGACACGGGCAATGAGGCTTCAGTGACAACTTCGGGTTGCTTCTGTTCTGCAAACGGATTACTGGTAAACGCTTTTCCACCTTCCATCAAATAACCTCGAATAAACTCACGAATAATATTGGTTATTTCATACCAGTCGATCTCGCTTTCTTTAGTGACAGTCACAAAATTTGCCGATATAAAAACCGATTTCACACCGGAAAAATCAAACAATTGTGCAGCCAGCGGACTCGATTTGCAGGCCTCACGGGAATTAAACTCAACTGAGCCTTCCATCAGCAAAGGAATACTTGCCACAAATTTCATTGATGAAGGATTTGGCGTTGATTCGGCGTAAACAGTTACCGGAATTGGCATTGGATTTATATGATTAAAATGGATTCGTAATTTTAACAGTTAGCGATGTGTAAAGTTTAATGCTCAGAATACTTTCGGCAAATTAACTCAGGTACCCGGACGTTTTTCCAGTTCTGAAACTTTCTTTTTCAATGAACTGATGGTTTGGTTTCGTTTGTAAATTCCCGGGGCTAAAAATAAAATACCGGCAATAGCACCAATTAACAGTGTCATTATCAACACCAGAGCCATACTGGTATTCCGGAGTTCCCAGAAATACAATTTTACGGTTACCGGATCTGCATTCTGAAGTGCGAATATCACTGCGAGCAGTGCAATGAAAACGCCTATTATAAGTTGTCTCATGGATTAGTATACTTAACTTTGTGCACAAAACAGGATGTAAAAATACGTTTTTATTGCTGTTTTTCTATATTTCGAGACGATGAAAAGGACAAAAGTAGATTTTCTGGTTATTGGCTCCGGCATTGCCGGACTCAATTATGCGTTGAAAGCAGCCCAATTCGGCAAGGTCTTGATTATCACCAAAGCCGATGAGGATGAATCAAATACAAAATATGCACAAGGTGGAATCGCCGCAGTAATAGATCCCGGTGATAGTTTTGAAAAACATGTGCAGGACACACTGATTGCCGGCGATGGATTATGCGATGAGGAAGTTGTGAGAATGGTTATCAAGGAAGGTCCGGAACGTATTCAGGATATTATTACCTGGGGTGCCGATTTTGATAAGAAACCTTCCGGTGAATTTGATCTTGCCAAAGAAGGAGGCCATTCCGAATCCAGGATTTTACACTTTAAGGATGTTACGGGCCTGGAAATTGAGCGAAAATTACTTCAGAAAATTCATGCCCATCCCAACATTGAATTGCACACCCATTACTTTGCGGTGGACATCATAACACAACATCATTTAGGTGTTGATGTGAGAAAGGATACTCCGGATATTGCATGTTATGGACTTTATGTTTTGAATTTAAAAAGTGGTGAAATAGAAACCATTCTATCTAAAATTACACTCATGGCTACCGGAGGCGCGGGTAATGTATATATGAGTACCACCAATCCGAAAATTGCAACCGGCGATGGCATAGCCATGGTGTATCGTGCCAAAGGAAATGTGAGGGGAATGGAATATATTCAGTTTCATCCAACAGCACTTTACCATCCCGGTGAACGGCCTGCATTTTTAATTTCTGAAGCAGTTCGTGGCTTTGGTGGAATTTTAAAAACACGCGATGGAAAAGAATTCATGCATCGTTACGACAGCAGGTTATCATTGGCACCTCGCGACATAGTTGCCAGGGCAATTGACAATGAAATGAAAGTCAGAGGTGATGATTTTGTTTACCTCGATTGCAGGCATTGTAATGCAGATGAATTTATGAATCACTTTCCGAATATTCATAATAAATGCTTGTCGCTTGGAATTGATTTCAGAAAACATTACATCCCTGTTGTACCGGCAGCACATTACACCTGTGGTGGAATAGTTGTCGATATGAATGCCCGAACTTCTATTGCCAACCTGTATGCTGCCGGTGAATGCTCTTCTACGGGACTGCACGGTGCAAATCGTCTTGCATCTAATTCACTATTAGAAGCAGCAGTTTATGCGCACCGGGCTTTTGTGCACGGATCAGAAGCTATTAAAAATATTTCTTTCAATGAACAGGTTCCCGACTGGAATGCATCCGGTACAAAATTACCTGAAGAAATGGTATTGATAACACACAACCTTAATGAACTTCAGAAGGTAATGAGCGATTACGTGGGAATTGTAAGAACAAACCTGCGATTAAAACGCGCTTACGACCGGTTAAAAATAATATATCAGGAAACGGAATTGCTCTATCAAAAAACAGTGGTTTCAGTCTCGTTAATGGAATTGAGAAATTTAATTAATGTGGCTTATTTGATAGTCAAAGGCGCCATGGCATGCACCGAAAACAGGGGGTTACATTACAACACCGATCTGTTGCCCGATAAGAAGGAAAACAAAACAAATTAAATTCCTGCATAAGTGAATCCTTCAAGCTTTATAGACCGCGCGCTTTTAATTTCCGGTGAAGATTCCTTCAACGAAATGGCATTGGAACTTTTCAGATACCAATCGACAAACATCTTGCCTTATGCTTCTTATCTGAATTATTTAAAAACAGATATTAATTCCATAAATCATTATTCGCAAATACCATTTTTACCCGTTACTGTTTTTAAAACACACGATGTTACAGAGGTAGGAAATGAAACAGGATTTTATTTCAGCAGCAGTGGCACCACAGGTCAGGTTACCAGCAAGCATTTCGTTCCTGATAAAACCATATATGAAAAAAGTTTTCTGAAATGTTTCGAACTATTTTATGGTGCACCAGATAAGTATTGTATTCTGGCCCTGCTTCCCTCCTATCTGGAGCGGAGTGGCTCTTCATTGGTATACATGGCAGATCGACTGATTAAAGAGAGCCATCATCCGGATAGTGGTTTTTACTTGCATAACTATGAAGAATTAAGAATAAAAATACATAAACTCAATGAACAGCGCACTCCTGTTTTTTTATTGGGAGTTACTTATGCTTTGCTGGATTTATTTAATGAACCACTTGCTGCGGGATCCAACATGATCATTATGGAAACCGGAGGTATGAAAGGTAAGCGTGCTGAGTTAATTAAACCGGAGCTTCACCACATTCTCAAAAAGCAATCGGGTGCAAATGTCATTCATTCAGAATATGGAATGACAGAATTATTGTCGCAGGCTTATGCTGTAGCAGATGGAATTTTCACTACGCCACCCTGGATGAAAGTGCTTATTGGTGACCTGCATGATCCCTTTTCAAAAGTTGCTGATGAAAGTACTGGTGTTATACAGGTAATTGATTTGGCAAACATTCATTCCTGTGCGTTTATTGCCACACAGGACCTGGGCCGAAACACTTCAGAAGGTCGCTTTGAGATTATGGGAAGAATGGATCACAGCGAATGGAGAGGCTGCAATTTGATGGTCACAGAGTAACAGGAATATTCAACGAAAGCAACAAGATTTTATTCCGTCACCACAAATTTACCTGCACTTTGTTGCTTGTTATATTTTGAAATCAGTCTGTAAAAATAAATTCCGGGTGTATCGAATTGCAATGCAGTTGTAGTTCCCGGTAAAACAGATTCCGTTTTTATGGTTTGTCCCAATTGATTGGTCACCAGCAAGAACAAATCATCGTCGGCAACCGGAATTTCAAAATTCACCAAACTGTTGGAAGGGTTCGGATAAACATGCGCTTCAAGATCACCAATTTCAACAACACCCGTAGATAAAAAAGTCAATCGTGCATTGCTGGTGAAGGAAGTTGTGGTGAGACTTGTTGAAACAGTTATTGGAGCTGCCCCATAATAGCGTCGGGCTCTCACGGGAGATGGTGAAATATTGGTGTAAAGCCACCGTGGTGTAACCGGAGTATTTGCAATGGCCGGTTGATAATCTTTGACTACCAGCACCTGAAGATTATTGACATTATCATATACAAAAGGTGTGCTCAAGGCTACTTCCCTCCAACCTGCTCCCGCATCGTTTGGAAACGAACCGGCGAAAACCTGTGTGTATCCGGTGGTATCGTACGTCCCTGCAGCAATTTGCGATAAATTCGTATGCTTTAAATATATACGAACGTTCTCAATGGAGTCGGTGTTAGTACCGTCAAACCTTTGAAATCCAATCGTCGAGATGGTCCCGGGCAATGCAATTTGAGATTGCAGATATATGACCTCATATACACAATAATCGTTGGTACGGTTAATCGGACTAAATACAGAAATTGCTGTTCCTGATCCCAAAATCACATTTTGTGCAGAACTTACATTTCCTAAAAATAAGGTGGCAATAAGCAGATAAATCGGTAGTAATCCTCTTTTCATGATCAATTGTTTCAGCAAAAATATAAATAAAATACAACTTTGCAAGTCATCTCAACGGAGATTTTGACCCAAACACCGTGAATTCCGGGGTTTCAAAACGCTTCTGTGACTTTACAAATCATTACCTTTGTCCCCAATAAAGAACAACTAATGACGAACCGCCGCCGCGTATTTATTATATCCATATCTGTATTTTTCGGAACACTGCTTTCTGCAGTAATGCTTTACTTTAAAAGAGGTACTCTGGAGGGGAATGATTATTTTCTGTTGGCTACTAATCTGTTTTTTTCTTTGGTAATCATATTAGCCATCGGTTATTTCCTGATTTGGAGAAAAAAAGACCAATAATTTACAAGCTACCGTTTTTTTTAGTACCTTCCTGAAAAAGTTAAAACAATCAATTATTTTCAATTGTTTGTTACATCATGAAGCAGGAAAACAAAATTCTTTATTGGTTTCGGGATGAGCTAAGTATCCAGAGAAACAATGCTTTAACAGAGGCATTATTTCACAGTACGCTTTTCATTCCTGTTTACTGTTTCGATCCACGTGAATCTGGACTTACCCGAAACGATTCTGAAAACCATTATGGACAAATAGTGAATGCTGTTGTCACACTTCGTCATGAATTGCGACTAAAAGGCAGTAACTTACTGGTGGTTCATGACAGGTATGAAAAAATAATTCCTTCATTGGCCCGGGTGCTGGGTGTAAATTCTGTTTATACCGATCCTCTGGTGCCTGAATATAAAAGTGCTTTTCAGGAATTGGAACGTTTTAGAAATGTAAAAACTCTGGAAGTGAAGCAATTACTGAATATGCACTCTATTCCGGTTCACTTAGGCCCGCAACAATGGACGCAGGTGGAACTGCCCCATATATTCCCCGGTTTTCCGGATGTAAATCCCGGCGAAATACCTTCCACTCCCTGGTAAGGTTAAATTTTTTCAGAATTCAACTTTTATAAGATCTATATTATTTTCATAAAACATTGTTTTTCTGTTAATTAAGTCCTTATTTAGATTTCATCTAAATTTCATTATTCACAGGTACTTTTGTCGAACTAAATCTACGAATCCTTAAGGCATAGTAATTGAAGCATGCTTAAACAAAGGACTCAGAAAGGAGCCAGAAACGATGACACAAATTGAATTCAACCACCGGGTTAAAGATTTCTACAAACCATTGCGCAATTTCGCATTGCGTTTAACCCGCAATTTAGAAGATGCAACCGATTTAACACAGGAAACTATGTTGAAAGCATTCAGCAATCATGAAAAATTCCGCGAAGGAACCAACATGAAAGCCTGGTTGTACACGATCATGAAAAACATTTTCATTAACAATTACCGCAGGCAGGTAAACAGCCATGTTGTTAGTGACGATACCGACAATCAATTCTATATTAACTCTCAAGGGCCTCAGACCACCAATCTTGGTGACCGGAAAATGATTTTGAAGGACATTCAAAATGCCATTTCATCCTTGTCAAGGAACTTACGTGTACCATTTGTAATGGCATTCCAAGGTTATAAGTACGAAGAAATTGCCCAATACATGAAAGTTCCCTTAGGAACAGTGAAGATCAGGATTCACAATGCCAGAAAAAAACTGAAATCAAGTTTATCGGATTATGATCCATCGAGGGATTATCCAAATCCATTTTAATATAAACCCGGAGTAACTTCCGGGTTTTTTTGTGGCTAAGAATATTTAAGAACAGACATACTAAAGGAACTGGCATTAAAGTTTTATTATCCGGTTTCAAAAAAGTAATTTTGGCTTTATACAGCAACTCCTTCTTTCTGATCTAACACCCACATCCTATGTCCCCCAATTTGAAAATGACCTTCAGCGCACTTGCGGTGCTGCTGATAATTGGCTCCTGTTCCTTAAGAAACACCATTAATGTTACTGACCGGAATTTTGGTGATGAAATTGAAACCCGGCAGAATCTGGTATTTAAATTCGACAGCGATCTGGTTCCGGATTCTTTGATCAATATTTGGGATTCGACGGAATACATTCTTTTCAAGCCAGAAGTGAAGGGCATGTTTAAGTGGAATAGCCAAAAGGAGCTGGTATTTTCACCAACATCGGAATTTAAACCGGCCACCGCTTATACCGCCGAACTGACTCCTTATCTGTTGAAGAAACTGGCTTCCGGCAAACAGTTACCTGCTGAAAATATTTTCAAATTTCACACGCCGTTCCTGAAGGTGGAAAATTTACTAACCTGGTGGAGTATTGCTACCGATGAACCGGGCATGGTAAAATTACAAGGGAATTTGCTGTTCAATTACGATGTTGATCCCATGGTAATTGCAAAACAATTGCAATTAAAAATTAACGGAGTTGCAACTGAATTTAAATTGAATGATCAGGGCATTGGCAAAGAATTGAAATTTCAAACCACTTCCATCTCAGCACAATCCATTGCATCTTCAAAACTGGAATACACTATTAATGCAGGTGCTATGTGTGTTCAATGCGGACTTGGAATTCCTGCAGCAATCACCGGAACACAGGATGTAAAGGCCCCCGATAAACTCGAGATCACGCAGGTAGAAGGCGTTTTGGAAACATCAGGAGGTACCATACTTGTGTATTGTAATCAGGAAGTGGTAACAGAAAATGCAGCAGCACTCATTAAAATTACTCCTGCAGTGCCGTTTACAGTTTCTGCTAATGGAAATGGTTTTATTATTTCCGGGAACTTTGTTTCAGGTGCCAGTTATGAACTCGAAATCAATAAAGAACTTTCGGGTGCAATCGGAGGTGCCATGGTTGCCGATTACAAAGCACTGGTTGCTTTTGGTGAGATGGAACCAACAATAAGCTTCACTTCCAATAAAGGATTGTATTTATCAGATAAATCTTCCAAGAAAGTTGGAATAAATATTGTCAACATTCCTAAAGTCCATTTGCGGGTGTTTAAAATTTATGAGAACAACATTCTCGCTTTCATGAGATACCACCGCTATGAAGACTATTGGGATGATGAAGGTTCATCACGTTTTAGTTACAACGATTATAACATCGATCAGCTTGGTGATGAAATCATGAATCAGGAGTATGATACTAAAAATCTGGAAAAGAGAAATGGAGTTTCACTGCTTAATCTTGATTTTGAAAAGCAGCAACAATTCAAAGGAATATATCTGGTAACCATTTCTTCAACCGAAGATCGCTGGAGAAAAGCCACCAAGTTAATTTCCATTTCCGATATTGGTTTGATGGCGAAATATTCCGGTGATGAAGTTATTGTCTTTGCCAACTCAATTAAAAGTGCTGCACCGTTACGTGGCGCAAAAATCACACTTATAAGTACAAACAATCAGGTAATAGGAACTGCCAATACAAACAGTGATGGTGTTGCTTCCATTCAATCACTTCAAAGCAAACATCCCGACTTCCGTGTTGGAATGATCACTGCACGTGATGCCGATGACTTCAACTACATGACCTTGAGTGATACACGTGTTGAAGATTCCCGATTTGATGTGGGTGGGAAAACTAATAATCCTTCAGGATACGAAGCATTCATTTATGGAGATCGTGAAATATACCGTCCCGGTGAAAAAGTTTATTTCAATACCATCATCAGAACAACGGCAATGAACAATCTTGCAGATGTTCCGGTAAAGATAAAAATTGTAATGCCTAATGGTGGAGAATATACGAACATCCGTAAAACATTAAACAGTCAGGGTGCTGCTGAAGGTTCTGTTCAGTTAGGCAGCGGTGTGGTAACCGGAACATGGAGCATGGAATTATATACTTCCAATAATATATTCCTTACTACACGCTCTTTTAGTGTAGAAGAATTTATTCCTGACCGGATTTCTGTTACTGTTAAACAGAATGACATGGCTTATGAACCCGGCGATTCGATAAAAAACGAAGTGCGCGCCATGAACTTATTTGGCACACCTGCAGTTGGGAGAAATTATGAAATGGATTTCAGTCTGCGCAGAAAAACGGTTTATTCCAAAACATTCTCCGACTACAATTTCCACATTTCTGGTGCCGACAACATTGTTTACAACAATATCTTCCGTGAAGGAAAAACGAATGAAGCAGGTGATGCCATAGATTATTTCCCTGTCAGTAACGATTATGCTAATACCGGCCTACTGGATGGAAGAATTTACACAACTGTATTCGATGAAACCGGAAGGCCGGTGAACAGGGTTATGAATTTTGATGTAAGCACCCAGAAAAATTATTTCGGATTAAAGCTAAGTGACTATTACAACAGTACGAAACAACCACTTGTTATTGGAATGGCTGCAACCGATATGAAAGGAAATGCAGTTGGTGCAGCTACTGCAAACCTTCAGGTAATAAGAGTAACCTGGGAAACAGTGATGGAGCGTACTTATGGAACAAGATACCGCTATGTATCACAGAAAAATGAAAAAGTAGTCATTGACAAAATGGTAACCATTGCGAAAAATGGATCTACATTCACCTTCACACCAAATGAGTCGGGACACTATTACATTCGTTTGAAGGAAGCTAATGCATATGCTTATGTACAATCAGAATTTTATGCTTATGGATGGGGTTCAACTCAAAGCAATGCCTTTGAAGTAAACAATGAAGGTACGATTGATATGGAATTTGATAAAGAGAGTTATGAAGCCGGAGATAAAGCAAAAGTGCTTTTCAAAACTCCTTTTGCAGGAAAAATGCTGGTCACAATTGAACGCGATAAAGTATTTGAGTATTTTTATGTTACAACAGATAAAAGGTCAGCATCAGTTGATATCCCTGTAAAGGAAGCCTACCTGCCTAACGTATATATTACTGCAACTTTATTTCGTGCACTTGATGATGCCACTATTCCGGTAACGATTGCACATGGATTCAAATCGCTGCCTGTAACCAAGAAATCGACTTTATTGCCTGTTGAAATTATTGCTGTGGAGAAGTCAAGATCAAAAACAAAGCAGCAGATTAAAGTCAAGACCCGCCCTAACTCAGGCATTGAAGTTACAATTGCAGTTGTAGATGAAGGTATCATGCAATTAAAAAATTCGAAGTCACCTGATCCACATGGATACTTTTATCAGAAAAGAGCACTTGAGGTGAATGCATATGATATTTACCCATATGTGTTACCTGATTTCACATCAAGAAGCTCAAGTGTAGGTGGTGATGGATATGATTTACAGAAGAGAGTAAATCCTATGTCGAACAAACGAGTCAAGCTGGTTGCGACCTGGAGTGGTATATTAAAAACAGATGGTAATGGAATGGCGAGTTGCCAAATAGATATCCCTCAATTTTCAGGTGACCTTCGAATCATGGCCGTTGCTTATAAAGATGCTGCTTTCGGTCATGCCGAAAAACATATGAAAGTTGCTGATCCTATTATTATCAGTCCTTCTATACCCCGCTTCCTGAGTCCCGGCGATACATTAACCTTACCCGTTACCATAACAAATACATTGGCGAAATCGCAACAAGCTGCAATTTCGGTAGTAACAACTGGTCCTTTGAAAGTAACTAGTTCAGCCACTGTAAACAACACCATTGAAGGAGGAAAAGAATCGCGTCCGGTATTTAAAATTGCAGTAGCAAAACAAATTGGAGAAGGTACCATTTCGATTAAAGTCAACACCGGAAGTGAAACGTTCAGTGACTTCACAGATATCACTGTTCGTCCCGCAGCATCGTTACAAAAGGTAAGCGGATCAGGAGAAATTACAGCAGGAACAACTGCTTCGGTTCAACCTGCTTCCAATTTCATTCCTTCCAGCCGTGAAGGAAAATTAGTATTGAGCACTTCACCGGTTGTTCAATTCAGTGATCAGTTATCGTACCTACTCGACTACCCTCATGGATGTCTGGAGCAAACTGTCTCAACAGCATTTCCACAAATTTACTTTGCAAGTTTATCGAAAGCCATAAAGAACAAACCCGGTAAAGTTGTACAAATAAGTACGAATGTACAGGCTGCTATCAGCAAGTTACAATCGATGCAACAATACAATGGAGCACTTACCTACTGGCAGGGTGGCGATTATGAAAGCTGGTGGGGCACTGCCTATGCTTATCATTTTTTACAGGAGGCTAAAAAAGCAGGTTATGATGTGAACGAGGCATTCCTGAACAAAATAGCTGTATATCTTGCAACGAAGGTAAAACAACATCCTACCGAAACATACTATTACTATGATGAAAAGGGAGCATTACAGAAAAAAGAAATTGCTTCCAAGGATATATTCTATTCCATGTATCTGTTATCGCTGTATCACAAATCGGATCTGGCAACTATGAATTTTTATCGTTCTAAAATTTCAACTTTGGCTCTCGATTCCAGATATTTATTGGCTGCATCCTATTTAGCAAGCGGCGACAGAAAAGCCTACACAGAATTATTGCCTAAACTTTTTGATGGTGAAAAATCTATTAAAAATACCGGTGGAAATTTTTATTCTTATGTGAGGGATGAAGCTTTGGCTTTGAATGCATTGTTGGAAACCGATCCAACCAACAATCAAATTGGAATGATGGTTCGAAATCTTTCCACACAATTAAAAACGCAGCCTTATTTATCGACACAAGAACGTGCCTTTGCATTTTTGGCATTAGGTAAATTTATGAAACAGGCAACCGTTTCAAAAGTAACAGCAACGGTTACTGCTGATGGAAAAATGCTCGGTGAGTTTAAAGGCTCCGACCTTACAATTAATAAAGGATTCGAAAGTGCAACTATTTCAATTAATACCAGTGGAAGCGGCAAGTTGTATTATTTCTGGGAAATGGAAGGCTTAACTGCCGATGGCAGCTTTAAGCAGGAAGACAGTCAACTTATGATCCGGAAAACCTACTACAATCGTTTTGGTCAGCCACTCCCTTCTTTGAATGGTTTGAAGCAAAATGAATTGGTGGTAGTAAAATTAACACTGACAAACATGACCCGCAACAATGTTGACAATGTGGTTATCACAGATATTCTTCCTGCAGGAATAGAAATTGAAAATCCACGTGTATCGAGTGTGCCGGAGTTGCAATGGATAAAGGACAATACCATTCCAAATCACATGGACATCAGAGATGACCGTATAAATTATTTCACCGGAATCGGAAGCATCCCACAAAGTTTCTACTATATGGCACGTGCCGTATCAACAGGTAAATTTGTAATGGGTCCTGTTAGTGCCGATGCCATGTATGATGGTTCATTCCATTCCTACCATGGTGCCGGAACGGTAACTATAACAGAATAATCAATCTTACTTAAAAATAAATGTTATGTGGGAAGAATCGAATAATCAATTGAAGAAAACATTTGTCTTTAAGAACTTCGCGGAAGCATTTGCTTTTATGACGAGAGTGGCCTTTCTGGCAGAAAAAATGGAACATCATCCAAACTGGACCAATGTTTACAACAAAGTCACCATCAGTTTATCGACACATGACGCCGGTAACACGGTCACTGAAAAAGACCGCCAGCTTGCCATGCAAATTGACAGGTTACTCTGATAGTGACCGTAACAAATGAATAAAGTAAAAGCAAAAAAAATAATCTTCAGAAGTGTTCTGTCGGTATTTATTTTGTGGGTGCTTTTTCTGTTGCTGAATTTTATTTTCCCCTTGCGGGAACCTCCGGGCTGGTCGGTGGTAGTGAATGATAAAGATGGCAACATGTTGCATGCTTTTTTATCGGATGATGATAAATGGCGGATGCATGCCGGACTGGAAGAAATTGGTCCGGTAATGGTTGAGACTATTATTTACAAAGAAGACAATTATTTTTATTATCACTATGGAATCAATCCGGTCTCCATGGTGCGCGCTGCATTCAACAATACCATTGCAGGGAGAAAAACTTCCGGCGCGTCAACAATCACCATGCAGGTAGCTCGATTACTTTATCCTGCAAAGAGAACCTATCTGAATAAATTTATAGAAATGTTCAGAGCCATTCAGCTCGAGTGGAAATTTTCCAAAAAAGAAATTCTGGAATTATACCTCAACCTGATTCCTTATGGAGGAAATGTAGAAGGTGTTAAAGCTGCCTCTGTTTTATATTTTGGCATACAACCTTCCAAATTAAATCTGAGTCAGTCGGTGTCGTTGGCAATTATCCCCAACAGACCAAATTCATTAAGTCCGAAGAAAGGCAGCAAGTTGCTTCAAAAGGAACGGGACAAATGGTTAAAAAGAATGTTGCAGGATAAGTTTCAGTCTGCAGGTGAAATTCAAAATGCACTGGAGGAACCTATTGTCATTGAAAAACATTATGTACCCAGAATGGTACCTCATCTGGCCAACAAATTAAAAAGCAGTAATGCAAAAACTGCAACTATCAAAAGCAGTATTGATAAAAGCATTCAACAGAAATGTGAAGCCATTGCCTATAATCAACATCGGAAATTACGATTAAAAAATATTCACAACTTGTCGGTTCTGGTAATTGAAAACAAAAGCAGAAAAGTTCGTGCTTATCTGGGTTCACCCGATTACAGCGATCAGGAACATGCAGGTCAGGTGGATGGATGTAATGCAGTGCGTTCTCCGGGAAGCACACTGAAACCATTAGTTTATGGTTTGGCAATTGATAAAGGAATTATTACAACTGCAACCATGCTGCCTGATGTACCGGTAAATTATTCAGGATATTCCCCGGAAAATTTTGATGACAAGTGTAACGGTTTGGTTTCTGCAGGACAAGCATTGGCTTACTCTTTAAATATTCCTGCTGTTTCATTATTGAGTCAGGTGGGTGTACCCCATTTCACCGATAAACTTCGACGCAACGGATTTGAAGCTATTAAGTCTGATCAGGAAATGGGATTGTCGGTAATATTAGGTGGTTGTGGTGTGAGAGTTACTGAAATGGGTGCCTTATTTGCTGCATTTGCAAACAATGGTGTATATGCTCCTCTATCGTATTTGGAGAACAACGATTCCATTCGTACATCTCCATTGATATCGGATGCAGCGTCATTTTTGATTACAGAAATGCTTACGAAATTAGTCCGACCCGATTTACCAAATAATTATGAAAGCAGTTTGCATGTACCAAAAATTGCCTGGAAAACAGGAACTTCTTATGGCAGACGAGATGCCTGGAGTATTGGTTACAATCGCAAATATACTATTGTTGTCTGGTGCGGAAATTTCAATGGCGAAGGCGTTCCGGAATTAACAGGCGGCGATATTGCAACTCCGGTATTATTCGATTTATTCAATGCAATCGACTATAATTCATCCAGCGAATGGTATTTACCGCCTGCATCAGTTGATTTTCGTTTGGTTTGTTCTCAAAGTGGTTTGCCTCCTTCCGAGACTTGCACCGATATCATAACCGATTACTTCCTACCTCAAATTTCGAACAGCAAAAAATGTACTCATTTAAGAGAAGTATTTGTTTCTGCTGATGAACGCTTTTCATATTGTACCCGTTGCTTGCCTGAAAGCGGCTACAAAACAAAAATGTGTAAAAATTTACCACCATCAGTAACAGCATTCTATCAATTAAATAATATAACATTCGAACAGGTTCCACCTCATAATCCGGAATGCACCAGATTGTTTTCAGACAATGCGCCGGTAATTACATCTCCCGTAAATGGCAAGGAATATTTGCTGGAAAAAAATGCCGGGCAACAGTTGCAATTACAGTGTCAGGTCGAATCCGATATTCACTGGATTTACTGGTACATCAACGACAAGTTTCACAAGCGAACCAAGCCCAATGAAGTAACCTTTTTTACCCCGGATGCAGGAGCGATAAAAATTTCATGCAGTGATGACAAGGGGCGGAATGAGGATATAAATGTGACTATAAAATATTACTAATTTTACTGTACAATCCTTAATATCAACCATTTAATGATTGTAATTTGATACAATTTAATTTGCTCAAATATTATTCTTATTATTGCAATATAAACCACTAAAAACCTAATCTATGAAAAAAACTTTACTAACATTATTTGCTGTTGCAATGGCAGGTACCGCTTCCTTTGCTCAGGTTGTATTCGACAATGGACCGATATCTGATCTTATAGGTCAGGGTGCAGGTGGTGCAGATGTATCATCATTACACGATGGTATGGGTACATACGGTGCAGGTCACGCTGTTTCATCAGGATTTCGTATTGCTGATGATTTGGTTGTTGCTCCAAATACCACATTGCAGTTGGATTCATTAATATTCTATGCATATCAAACAGGGTCAGGAAACATTTCAACTATCACAGAAGTGAACCTGAAAATCTGGAATGGCATTCCTGATGATGCAGCCAGCACAATTGTTTTCGGTGATGGAGTTACCAACTTATTATTCACTACTGAGTGGATCGGTTCCTACAGAACCGGTGATTTTGGAAGTACAACATGCGATCCTGCTACTTGTACTCAGCGTCCGATCATGAGAAATGCATTGACAATTGGAACTGTACTTGGACCTGGAACTTACTGGTTAGATTGGCAAACCAATGGTAGCGGTACATCCGGACCATGGGCTCCTCCGGTAAATCTTGGTGCTGGATTGACTACTACTGGAAATGCAAAACAATTCGATCCTACCGCTGTAGTATGGAATGACCTGTTTGATGGAACACTAACTACAGAAGCACAAGGATTCCCATTCCAGGCAATTGGTACACTTACTACCGGCCTGACTGAAATCTTCAACAACAACAGCGTAACTATGACACCAAATCCGGTGAAGAGTTCTGCTACTGTAACTATCAATACACCGGTTTCTAAATCTGATGTATTTACATTTACAGTTTATGATGTACTTGGAAACGTTGTGAGAAAAACAGAAAACATTTCTGCTCAGCAATTCGCTTTCAACCGTGAATCACTTACTAACGGTGTGTACATGTATGAAGTAGCTAAAGGAAATACCATCCTGAAAAAAGGAAAAGTTGTATTGCAATAAGCAAACTATAAACCAAACAAAAAGCTGTTACTTTCGGGTAACAGCTTTTTTTATTTATAATAAATTCTTTAATCAATAAAGAAAGAATTCTTCCGGAACTAAACCCAAAAAAAATCAATTATTGCTTATGCACCCAGGCTCCGGGAGAAATGGTGTTTTTCATTTCAGTCAAAGCATCGGTAGTCTGGCCAAAGCTTTGAGAAGTGAATATGCTCACCATATAAAGCCCGGCATTATTTTGTCCGATGATGGAAGCCTCAACTTGTTTTGCTTTTAGATCAGCAACAAATTTTTCAGCATTTTCCTGTGAACGAAAACATCCGCCAATAATATGAAACGTTTTCCCTGAAGAAGCCTCAGCAACAACTGCAGGAGCGGGAGTATTGACGGCAACTGAAGTAGTTTCTGCTACAGCTATTGGTTTTTCAACCACAACATCAACTGTTTTTGCAGGAGTTGATTCCACTGAAGTTTCCGGAATTGCAGGAACAACTTCTTCCTTAATATTTACTGATGAATCGGTTGATTGAGTTGTTGGCTTAATTCCGGAAGCAGGCGGAATATCGAATGGTGATTTATATTCGTAATTAATTTTTGCAGGATCAAACTTCACCTCTTCACCTCGCCATTCACGAATGTATTCATTTACCCGTGAAAAAGGCAACATAGTCGACAAATTCGAATTGATTTCATTCAAAACCGGTGGCACCATAAACAGAATGG
Organism: Bacteroidia bacterium; assembly: GCA_016788065.1. GTDB lineage: Bacteria > Bacteroidota > Bacteroidia > AKYH767-A > OLB10 > JADKJB01. The sequence continues at coordinate 19,148 of JAEUTI010000091.1, forward strand.
TAAGAACTGCTGCTGCAGGAACCACTTCCAGCAAACGCCATTTGCGTTTTGAAGTTGATGTGAGTGCAGAAACCGGTTTTAATTTTCGAACATTATCTAAAGGAGCAGGTTCTATACCTGTAACAACTTCTTCACGCTTTATTACAGGAGCATGTAAAGCTGTCATACCAAATGATTCAATGAGATAGTTAGTATGCTGATCAGGTAAAAACTGAACTTTCTTATCACTATCCAAAAAAAGTACACCTATTTTTTCCAACTTAATCTTCTGGCCATCCTGCAAATTCTTATTTGCATTTTTCACATACTCACGGATAACATCGCAGGCATCCTGATAATTGATGGCGGTTTTTTTAGAAATATGTGAAGCCAACAGTCCATCATTATCTTTTAATGAAGCATTGAAAGCCAACTTTTTTGATGGAGGGGAAATTACATGCAGAGCAGGATTGATTGAAGCCGGTTTATAGTTGGCAATGAAGCCACCTAAATCGGTAACGATCACACAATCATGATCATACAGAAGTTCGCTTATAAAAGGATCAATTTTCACAGGTCTGTTTTAATGGTGCTAAGTTAAAGCAAAAAATGGAAAAATTACACGGACTTTTCGTGAAAGCTAAGAATCAATCTGATACGGTGAACCGGGATTCGATCAAAGCAATATCTTCCGGAACATCAACAGCTAAATTCTCATGATTGCTGATAGCTGTTGTGATGGAATAACCATTTTCTAACCATCGCAATTGCTCCAAAGATTCCAAAATTTCAAGCTTGCTTTTTGGAAGTGCTGCAAGCTCAGGTAATATCGATGCCCGATACCCATAAATGCCGATATGCTTATAATACATACCTTGTTCAACCGCCTGACTGCGGGCTTCGGGTTTGGTAAATGGAACTACCGATCGACTGAAATAGAGTGCTTTACCTGAGTTATCGATTACAACTTTAGGCAAATTCACCTGATCGAGTTCTTCAACTAAAGATATTCTCTTTATCAATGTTGCCAACTCAGAATCTCCTGATTCAAAGCAACTTACAAGTAAATCTATCTGCTCTGGATGTATATAAGGTTCATCGCCCTGAATATTAACAACAACATCATAAGCCTCCTTCACTTTAGCAACTACCTCAGCACACCTGTCTGTGCCGCTGGGATGTTGATCAGAGGTCATCATAACCTTGCCACCAAAGCTAACTACATGATCATAAATACGTTGATCATCGGTAGCCACAAATACTTCATGCAGAGAAGTGGCCAACTTTGCCCTTCGGTAAACCCTTTCAATCATGGTTACCCCATGAATTTGCGCCAACGGCTTCCCCGGAAAACGGGTAGAACCATAACGAGCCGGTATTATTCCTAAGACTTTCATGGTTTACCAATTGCAAAACCCATCATCAGTCGTCCTAAACAAGAAGTAAAAAACTGCAGTTGTTCGGCCGGATTA
>JAEUTI010000052.1 GCA_016788065.1 Bacteroidia bacterium
ATTTACGGTAATATTTTTGGTAGCAGAAGCTGTACAACCATTACCATTGGTATAAGCATAAGTGATAGCATGTGTACCAACTCCTGCTGTGGCAGGATTAAACTGACCATTTGAAACACCGTTACCGGAGTAAGAACCACCAGCAGGTGAACCACCAGTTAAGGTAAGCAGTGCAGCATTGCTGCAAATGCTGGAGAAGTTTGCAAGTGTAACAACAGGCAAAGGATTAACAGTAACAGTAATATCGGCAGAAGAAACACAACCGAAAGCGTTGGCACCAATAACAGTGTAAGTAGTGGTGGCAGCAGGATTAGCAATCACGCTAACACCGGAAGTGTTGTTGAGACCGGTTGAAGGCGACCAGTTATAAGTATCAGCGCCATTTACATTTAAGGTGGCAGAATTACCTGCGCAAATTGTTACATCATTGCTGGTTGTTAAAACAGGTAATGGATTAACAGTTACAATTACAGATGAAGTAGCAGAGCAGCCATTAGCAGCAGTTCCTGTTACACTGTAAGTTGTAGTTGCTGATGGAGTTGCAATTACTGTACTGCCGATGGTGGTGTTTAAGTCTCCGGAAGCTGCCCAATTATAAGAAGCTGCACCTGTAGCGGTCAAGGTAGTATTTTCGCCTTCACACAAAGTAGTGTTGCCGGAAACGGAAACTGTTGGTAATGAATTTATAGTAAGAGTAGCAGGTACTCTGGAGCTTATGCATGTAACAGTTGGAGTTGTGATTTCCCAGTCATAGAAGAAATAGTAGGTTCCAGTACCTGCAGAAGAATTCTTAATTGACAAGTAGTTTGGAATAGTATATGGGTAAGTAACACCACCATTGTTTCTGTAAAGAGCTGCAGTTCCGGTACGTGTAATTTGATAATTTGTACCTGCAGGGATATTCCAGTTTAATGTAATTCTGCTTGCGCCTGCTGGAATAGATACAGTCATCGAATTTAAAGTTGATCCACCGGAGTTTCTTAATTCAACAGTTGTTGTGGTAGCTGTTTGAGCATATACTTTCACTGATGCCAAATTGAAATTCTGCAATGCATCAAATATTAAGTGTTGTGTTCCTGTAAAGTAACCACCTGCACCAATAGTGTTGTTGGTTGGTTGAGCAAAACCGGAAAATCCTGTAACTGTTGTTGTGGCTTCTGCATAATAAGTAGTAGTTGTGTTTACAACAGGTGTATTAAGTGTAGAGCCTGTTCCAACTAAATTTCCGCCACTTGGTGAATCGTACCAGTTGATCGTAGCACCAGAAGCAGTAGCTCCTAATTGAGATGAACCAACTCCGCAAATTGCAGCATTGGTAGTTACCGGATTTGTTCCAATCAATGAAACTGTGTAAGGTGATGAAGTTGCAACGCCACATTGTGTTGAAACTGTAACAGTATAAGTTCCTGCTGTATTTACATTGATGCTTTGTGTGGTAGCACCATTAGACCAAAGGTATGAGTTACCTGCTGTACCGGTAGCATTTAATGTTACGCCTGTGCTTGCACACACAGGACCTGATGTACTTGGAGTGATAGCAACTGCTGCTGCTGATACTTGCTGTGTTAGGGTATAAGGAATAGCAAGGATGTTGTTAGTTTCATCTTCTTCCAGGAAATAGTTGTAAGGATCGAGTTGAACAACGATCATGTAATTTCCATTACAAGTTCCCGGTGGAATATCGATCCACATTCCATCCAATGACTGATAGTAAATATCGGTATAACCGGATGAAATTCCCTGCACTGTAGGAGAGCAGTTGTATTGGCCACCACCTAAACCATAGTTCGGGAAGTTTCCGTTTAATAATGTGTTTCCATTATCATCTACACAATGTCCTGCATAAGTTGAACATGAACCGTAATCCATCAAACAAAAAGCAAGCTTTGCACCATTTGCAACAACCGGCCAGTTCATTGGATTTGGATCATTCGTTTGGATGCGTAAGGAATACACACCCCAGTCATCAACGTGCATGTGACCATGTGTTGGGTGATAAGTCATTGATCCTGCATCGCGATCAATAAAGGTCATTGAGTTCCCGTTTTTCTTGTAAACTCTTTGAACAACTAATTGCTTTGGAGGCAATCCGGTGTTGGTACATGTTGCAGGCGCTGTTCCTGTAATTGTATCAGTACCGCAAATGTATCTGTTGGTAGTTCTTACTTCCAGGGGACCATGTCCGATATTTGGAGTAGAAACAGAAATTCTTAAGCGACCATCATTCGCACCATTTCCTGATTGTGAATATTCAATGATACCGCTTGATCCCGAAACCAACAATGGCGGACGGGCAACATGAATATCTGGCAACAGATCGCAATTTGTTGAACCTGAAGTTTCACAAACACAGCTGGTTGCATTTGTTGTGGTACACTGCGCATTTGCAAAAAATGGCAATACCATAAGTAATAAACCTGGTAGGATGATTTTTTTCATATGATGTTTAAGAATATTGAGCAAGGGAATTATTAATTGTTAATAACTGTTCGAAGTTACGCAGGGCAGGGGTAAAAGGTGGTATAAATTACGCCAACAGACGGATTCCTTTGGTGGAACCGATTCAATTGGTGGCAGACTTTTCCACAATCAAATATACTTAAAAAATGATTTTTTTCAGGATTTTGAATTATTCAGCCAGGAGTTTTTCGATGAAAAGATGAAATTCATCCTTATACTGTTCATAGGCAATGCCTGTGGCAGCCCCCGAAAATCCGGCATGTACTTTCCTGACTTTGTGTGACTTATCTAAGATTATAGTAGTTGGAAAGCCAATAAAATTATTTAACCGTGGCATTGTTTTCTTGATTTTATCGCGGTTTGATGCAATAAGCAGCGGATAATTGATTTTAAATCGTTGCTGAAGTCGTTTAACATTTGAAACGGCTTTCGAAAATGTATCGGTCTTTTCAAATGCTAATCCTATGATTTCGAATCCTTTGTGTGTATTTTTATCATAATAAGGAGCCAAAAACTGCGATTCATCCAAACAGTTTGGACACCAGCTCCCAAGTATTTGAATCACCACCACTTTCCCTTTAAATCTAGGATCATCTAATGAAACCGGAAGGCTATCCAAATCCGGGAAAGTCAATTCCAACGGTAAATGCGAATCAGTAATTGTTGTAAGTTTATCAGGATCAGGTAATTGGGCGTTTTCATCGGCAATAGCCAGCCAACCGGTATTATAATGTGTCCCTGAATAAAACTTACCAATCAGTCGGTCATCATCGATTTTAGCCTTAAAGAGGTACACGAACACACCATTAAAAGTGGATAGATGTAAACTGTCGCCATCTACATTTCCATGCAAATATCTGTAATCACCACTCGGGGTCAAAAAGGTTCCCGTAACTTCATTTCCAACCTGATTAAATACACCGACCGCTAAACTGCTGTCGGGTGAACCTGGATTGAAAACGGCGGCATATTTTTTTAAAATTTTAGCCGGACTATTTTTTTCAGAAACCTTAAACCTGGATTGGGCTCCGAACTTAATCTGTAAAGGTATGGATGCATGCGTGCTTCGTGTGAGGTTTACAAAGGCGCCCGACATTGAACCGGAATCTATGATCTTTAACCGCAATTCGGATTCATAAACCGGGAATCTTGCAATCAAAGAATCTTGTGTGAAGGTAATTTCATCGAGAACCAAATGCTCATCACCATTTATAATGGTAATTGCATAATTATTTTCTTTTTTGCTGATTTCAACTCCAAAGGGTAACTCGCCTCCGGGAGTAGAAAGTGTAGCATGCCACATTCCCAGCGTTAATGTTATAGTTGAAAGAAGTGACATATAAAGGAGGTTTTGTTTGGTCAGTAATTGATTAGAAATTCAGATTTGCTACAAGCCAAGGAAAAGTATGTAAAGGTACTGAATTAGCATATTCATTCGGTTATAACACCAGTAAGCGAAAACTGAATAGCCTTTCCTGCCTTAGGTTGCGTTGATGCATTGATAGAATATTGTTTTTTCGAATACCGTAATTCTTCAGTAAGGGTGTAATAAATGGTATTGGTTGCTTTAATAATAATAATTGAATCGGGTTCCGAATTAGAAAAATAGAGGACAACATTTTTTACCGGTGCAGATTCATCCATTGCTGAATAAGTGATTTGAAGCGAATTTTCATTTCGTAAACTGTCGGTTTTGTAGGAGCTTGCAATCGCAGGTTTATTCAAACTGATATCTGTAAATGGCTTCAGTTCTGCAAGCCAATCGGGGTTTTCAACAAGGAGTTTTTCTGAATTATTATTTTTCAAAAGTGTTTTTTCCAATTTTGAATTTGCTGATTGTAGTCGTTTTGCTTCCGCCGAAAAATAGGCTGAGAAATCAAATAGTTTATTTTTTATTTCGGGATTTTTAGAAGAGTCTTTGCATCCGGGAAAGATTAAAAACAAAAACATATAAAATACAAGTAAGTTTTTATTCATGCTATTTTGCTCCTTGTAGTTTAGCTGCTTTATCCATATACAACGCAGCATTGGCTTCATCACCCAGGAATTTATAGGTTATTCCGATGTTGTAAATTACTTTGTGATTACCGGGATCGGCTTCTTCAACTTTTCTGTAATAGATCAAAGCGTTTTTGTAATCCTGCATGGCCGCATAACAATTTCCTAAATTTAACACAGCATCGGTGTAGCCGGGTTTCAATTCAAGTGCTTTGTTGTATTGCTGAATTGCAGCAGGAAAATTATTTGCTTTAGCAAAAGTATTCCCTTTGTTATAAATTGCCTGATGGAATTCCGGTTTCATGGCTATTGCTTTGTCAAGGAATATCATGGCGCTATCAATAGTCCCTTTTTCAGAGAAATATAATCCTTTGTTATTATATGCTTCGGGATTAGATGGGTCGATTTCAATCGCTCTGGTAAAATCATGTATAGCAAGATCAAATTTTCCTGTTAATCCATATGCCAGTCCGGATGAAATATAAAAATCAGCTTCTTTAAAATCTTTGTAACCTCGTGCCTGCTCAAATGCCGGAACTGCTGCCCCTGCATTCCCCCGTTCTTTATATGCCAGTCCAAGATGATACCATGCTTCTCCATAACTTGGTAGTATAGCAACACCTTTTTGCAATTCAGCAATACTTCTGTCAAGATAACCATTCTTGACGTTTGTATTTTCTTCTTTCAAAGCTTTTTCAATTAGCAAAGCACTGCCATAAGCATATCGGATCCGTGCACTGTTTGGAGATGATTTTACATCTGCGGCAAGCAACTTTAGGTTATTTTCCCAATCATTATTTCTGGCAATTGTTTTTACAGAATAACCGGCAAATAGCACCACAACCAATGTCAACAATATTGGTTTAGAAATAATTTGCGTTTTTAAGGCCGTCAAGTCCTGTGAAGCTGACAGTTTAAATGTCTTTGAAATTAATACCGCTATAGCAATACAAAATCCGATTGATGGCATATAAATAAATCGTTCTGCCATGGTTGATTCAATCAAGAATAACACATTTGAAACAAGCGATACTGTTATAGCAAAGAATATAATTCCAAATGCAATGGCATCTTTTTTTGCTACCCCCTTTACTGCATAAAATGCCAAAGCACCATAAATTATCAGGGAAATAAGAGCTCCTGCAGAAGCAATAGAGACAACCGGAATCTGATTGTAGGAATAATCAAATACCAACGGGTGAGGTATGATGAGCAGGTATAAATATTTCCCCATAATTGCCATTGCCGTTCCAAATTGATCCATTCCCGATGAAGCGCCAAGAATGGAGTTGTTTATCAATTGTATCTCTGCAGATCCACGCATTTCACCTAAAATTTGATAGCGTAATAACAAATAGACTCCGGTTACACCAAAGTAGAGTGAAGAAATTTTAACATTTTGGGGTATAGAAGCTTTTGAAAAGAACCAGATAAAAAATGGAATCACTCCCACAATTGTTATGGCGCTTTCTTTGGAGAGATATGCCATGAAGAATGCAATTGCCGAAAGAATAAGCAGAACGATATTTTTATTTTGTAAATAATCATGAAGCCACTTGAATGTGAGAATAACAAACAATAGGCAAAGTATCTCATCGCGGCTTTTAATGTTTGCCACAACTTCTGTATGTATGGGATGGATTGCAAAAAGTATTGCAGCAAAAATTGGAACGAATAGGGAGTACTCTTTAAATATGGAGGCCAGCAACATAAAAAGCAAATAAACAGTCAACGCAAAAAGTATGACATTCATTAAATGTCCAGGCCATGGATTTTTAGGAGCAAGTTCCCATTCAATTGCAAACATAGCAACTGAAAGTGGTCGATATAATCCTTCGTTTCTATCCCAGAAACCTTTTCTGTAAGAAGTTGAAAATATTTCGGGAATAGCAGAGATACCTTTTTTGGTAATTTTATTATTTTCAATTACAGTACCATCGTCAACGGTGTATTCATGTCCAAGTGTGTTTGCATAAAGCAGAAATGCCAAAATGGCGCAACAAAATGCAATTATGCGCAGCGTTTTTTTATCAGCAACTTTTGTAACCCTGATGTTTTGTGGCGTCACAATTTTAGTTTCACCGGTATTTTTCTGTTTTTTCATAGCATTGTGAACTGTAAACATACAAAAAAAATGGGGGCATCAGGAATGGCCAAAAATGGTTTTTACCAATGTGATGTTAATAAAGCCGGTTATGCTTTATCACGTACGAAGAAGTAGGAAAGGCCTGCTGCACGATCGTCATAAGTAATGACTTCCTTATTCCGGTTTGTCTCGAAGTAGCTTAAAAGTCCGAAATCACCCGCACACATCGAACCATGAATGAATATGGCTGTGATGAGCATGATATTTATACCCGGAGTGGAAGGCAATAAAACGGGAATCAATAAGGCTATGGTGATTGCAGTAAACGGGGTTAAAGCCACTATCAGGAATGATTTTCTGGTTGCCACAAACTTATCGGCAATAGCCATGAAATAAAATTGTTTCCAGTTCACATCATAGGAAACAACCTTTGCACCGCAAAATTTGTAAGCAATTCCATGAAGCCACTCATGTAATGGCACCAAAAGGAAGGGAATCAAACAGCCCCATGAGAACCACTTGAAAGCTTCTCCAAAAGTTAAAGTGCCTGTATAAACGCTAACGAACATGCTGGCTATCAATAATATGCAAAATATAATATTGAATATCAGATAAAAAAGCGTCACGTTATTTTTGCGAAAAAGGAATGATTTAACAAAAGGAATGATATCCTGATGGTTGAGGATTGCATCGGTCTTGAATCCTTGTTGTTCGATCCAAACCGGATCAGCTTTTAACATAAATCAGAGCTTACTATTAATCATATTCGAGTGAACGCTTCGTGGTAGCAGGTTGGTATTTAGGGCCCGCCATCCGAATCAAAATCCGGTTTATTTCTTCCGGCTTTCGGGTACCGATGATTCGTCTGCGACCACTTTTCATTTTTATCTGAATGCCAAATCCACCACCTAAGTACTGCACTTCTCCATATTTGGAGGAAAATCTCCAGGTTAAACCGGCGCTGGTAACATCGATGATGGATATCTCAACAACAGAAGACCAATCGATCATTTTATATTTTTTAGTAAATGGCGCCCATCTGTAAAAAATGCCATCCTCATTTATAATTGTCTCGAAGCGGGCTAAATAGAATCCAATCAAAATAGGAGTGGGAATTAAAGCAGTAACGGCAATAATTAAAAAAGTATTGGTAGGTTTTAACCCCCATGGTTTATTGGCAACCACTTGCTCCATCGAAGCATATATAAAAAGCGCTTCAACCAAAATAAGCATACTAAATAACAGTACGTTATTAAACTTTTGTTTCTCGTAAAAGTTGGTTGTCGTTTTTCGAAACGATTTGGTGGATGACATGGTTAATTTTGCTATGCGAAAGTAAGCAAATTATTGTATTTTCGTTTGATTATTTTAACGGATACTTGACCGTAAACACCTGAATCAAAACAGGTAGTGTAATCGGAATCAATTCTATCAGAATTACTTATCAGCATTTACAGGTTATGGAACAAATTCATTGGTCAGATTTCGAAAAGGTGGTGATTAAAACTGGAACCATTTTAACTGCCAGATCATTTCCGGAAGCCCGAAAACCAGCTTACCAACTTGAAATCGATTTCGGTTCAGATGGAATTTTGAAGTCATCAGCTCAAATAACCAATCATTATACCACCGATCAGCTTGTGGGAATGCAAATAGTGGCCGTCATAAATTTTCCGCCAAAGCAAATTGGTCCCTTTATGTCGCAATGTCTCGTTTTAGGAGCTGTTAATGCTGATGGAAGTGTTGTTCTTTTACAAACATCGAAGAAAACAGATAACGGGTTAAGAATAGCATGAAAAAACCAGGAAACAACTTGCTTCCTTATGTGGAAGGAATCCGTGATAAATTTTCCCAACACAGGAATAGCGTTAACTCTGGTCCCATGAAAAAGTATATGCGGGATCAGTTTGAATTTTTTGGAATTAAATCGGTTTTAAGAAGAGAATTGAGTAAAGAGTATATCAAGTTTGTTGGATTACCTTCAAGAAACGAACTCGAAAAAACAATTATTCAATTGTGGAATCAGCCTGAAAGAGAACTTCAGTACTTCGCTATGGAACTACTGGCTGCATCAAAAAAAATGTGGGAACCAACAGATATGAAATGGATTGAAAAACTGGTTACAACCAAATCATGGTGGGACACCGTTGACTTTCTTGCAAGTAATGTTGCGGGCCCATGGTTTAGAAAATTTCCAGAGAAAAAATCAGAAATTACTTCCCGGTGGAATGCATCCGAAAATTTCTGGTTGCAACGAATGAGTATTCTTTTTCAGTTGAAATATAAAGCAGAAACAGATACCAAAATTTTACGAAGCTATATTTTGCCACTGATGGAATCAAAGGAGTTTTTTATCAGGAAAGCAATTGGTTGGGCCTTGAGGGAATATGCCAAAACAGATCCGAAGTTTGTCTCCAAATTGGTAAAAGAACTACCATTGAGTCCCCTCAGTAAAAAGGAGGCAATGAAAGGAATTGAAAGGATCAGGAAGAGAGAGGAAGCTCTATAGTAAACTCAGTAAATTTCCCGACTTCACTATCAACTGTGATACTTCCACCGTGGCCTTTTACAATAATATCATAACTCATCGATAATCCCAGACCGGTTCCTTTTCCTGTAGGTTTAGTGGTAAAGAAAGGATTAAATATTTTATCTCTCACATCATCAGGTATTCCCGGTCCGTTATCTTTAATCGATATCAGAATTTTATCGCCGGCCTTTTTTGTAGTGACTGTGACATGAGGCGAAAAATTCCTGTTCTGTGCTTTTTCAGCTGCTGATTTTTCGTGAATGGCATAAAACGAATTGTTGAATAAATTCAGGAATACGCGACTTAATTCCTGTGGTTGCATATCGAATGGTGTTAAAGCCGGATCAAATTGTTTTTCTACTGCGCAATTAAACGACGTATCGGCCGAACGCATTCCCAGATAAGCAAGGTTCAAAAATTCTTCAATTAATAGATTCAAATCTGCTTTTTGTTTTTCAGTTCCGCCTGCACGACTGTGCATCAACATTCCTTTTACAATATTATCGGCACGTTTACCGTGATGTTGAATTTTATCGACATTCACTTTTAAGTCGCCAATAATTGCACGTATCGCTTCAGGATCTTTTTCCTGCTCTAATTCATCCAGTAGTTCAACCGATAATTCAGAAAAATTATTTACAAAGTTTAACGGATTCTGAATTTCATGGGCAATGCCGGCCGTTAGCTGTCCCAGCGAAGCCATTTTTTCCTGCTGCACCAGTTGATCTTGTGCTTTCTTTACTTTTTCTTCTGCTGCAGCAAGATCCGTAACCATTTTATTAAATGCATTACTCAATTCACCAATTTCATCTTTGGTTCCTTCTTTCACACGTGGAGAAAAATCACCTGAACCAACTTTAATAGCAGCGTCCCGTAAGGCTAATACCGGTTTGGAAATTGTTCGGGCTAGCCAGAAGCCAATGAGAATACCAAAAGCAAAAACAACGAGACTGACCAGCAATGCAGTCAATCGGATGTCTTTCATATTTTTGGTGATTTCATCAGTAGTGAAACCTATCACTACATTTCCTTTTAATTCACCCCCATCAAATGGAGCCTGTTTTACAATAAGGCTGTCGGATATTGTACCTGCCGGAACCCACGGATAGTTTTCAGGATAAATATTCAATACCACAGGCTCAGTCCCTGCATCATTTTGTACCAATGCAACAAAGCGCATTCTTTTATCTGCCTTGGCAAAGTCGAGTGCTGTTTGTACACCTTCGAAATTCTGTTCCGTCATGGCAATTTTTACACCAAGCGCAACAGTTTTTGCCAGATTCTCTACTTCCAGATTATAATTTTTCAGAAAGTATTTTTCCTGTTGAAGAGGAAAAAAGAACATCAGGAAAAGTGTAAACACAGCAACAATACTGAATACTGTCAGCCAGATGCGTGTTTTAATTGATACTTTCATAGATGTTTATAGTTAACTGATATTTTATAAAACAGAACTTTGATCGATAGCTACCGTTCGGCTGTTTCCGATTTGATTCTTATGAACGATTCCAATAGCACCTTTATTCTGACTTACAAATTCAACCAGCTCTTTTTCTGTGTTGAAAAATACCGGAGCTTTAGCTTTCCCCTGAAATACCAAGGACAGCCAATGTTTGTTCAATTGATCGCCACTCATTCCGAGCACTTTTTTAGAGGCTTCACTACCTGTTGGTGTTGAGGTTTTCATGAAGGCAATAACAATTTTAGTTCCATCTTTCCACCATTGCTTTTCACCTTTGAATATTTTGATGACTTCAGCTTCCGTAATAGTTTCCGGTGCTCCCTTCTCATTAGCAACCACAGCAAGTTTGCTTTCCTGTGCCAATGCTATGGATGCACTTCCCAGTATTGTAAATAACAGTATTAAACAGATATATATTTTCGTTTTCATTGATTTCGTTTTTAAGGGCTCAGAACCCAATTGCAAATTGTAAAGTAATCATGTTTGAATCATCGCCAATTTCAGGCATCGTTTGTTGGAATTCACCTTTCAAAACTGCCAGGTAACTGAATTCATAACGAGCACCGACGATGAATGACTGCCGGGAATTTCCTCCAAACCACATATCCTTTTCATCGTAATCAACCAGATCATATCGCACATAAGGGATTATTTTGGGGGTTACCCGATAACCTGCATGTACATAACTACCGAATGAACTGTAAGATCCCGTAGAATCGAAATCGTTAGTAACCATACTGCCTTCACCAAGCAACTCGAGGTTGTTTTTGAAGTATGATAACGAACCTGAGTAAATCATTTGTGTGAATGCCGGAAGATCGTCACCCGTTGAATGAGAACCATGATGACCTTCAACTCCTGCAGAAACTTTATCATAATAAAAAGATGCACCTGCACGGAATCCATCGAATGGCTTTATGTGAACCGCAGCAGTAATTGATTTGTTATCATCGTTATCTGCCAAATCACCGGAACCAATTCCATTCCCAATCATCACATCATAACCAAAATTCAGTTTAGTGAGATTGAGTCCCTGAATACTGATCCCGGTTGTATGCAAGGGAATCATAAAATCCTGAAAAAGTAAAGGTCTGTAAATGTTGGGGAATAATACTCGACCATGGTGATAAGAGTCGTTCCAATAATTAATAGGGGTGTGATGTTTTCCTAGTAACAAATAATGGTTTCCTTTAAGATTATATTTGATTACTATTCGTTCAACACTCAAGCTGAAATTAGTCCCTGATTCGGCGTCGAATTTGAAAACCGTTTCACCAAGAAACGATATTTTATCGTTCAATTCAGAGGTGATAAATAGATCCTGTTCTCCGAAAGCAAAGTTGAGTTTGTCATCTTTATAAAAACTGAGAACATCAACGAAGCCCATTATTTTGGTGTCCTGGGCGGGACAAATTTTTCCTGATAGCAGGATTGTCAGCAATACAGCTGATGCAAGTTTAAGGTATTTCATTGGTAAGTGATGTGAGCAATTAATTTAAATATTGGTCAGGATTTAACATGGTGATTCGCTGTTTCAGTAAATTAAAATCAACAGGTTTTGTAATCAAATCATCAGCCCCATATCCTATTGCTGTCTGATGATTGGCAGCATCACCATAAGCTGTTACCATGATGACCTTCAAGTCGGGGAAGTCGGTTTTGATTAACTTGAGTAATTCCAATCCATTCATACCTGGCATGTTGATATCTGACAACACCAAAACAACATCCAACGGCTGTAATGTTTTCAGGTATGCTAAAGCAGCTTCTGCAGAAAAGGCAAAATGAAAATTGAATTGAGAGTCGCGCAGCTCTTTTCGAAATTTTTGCCGGAACAGTATTTCTACATCCTGTTCATCATCAACAATTAAAATTTTAATAGGATACATGGTAGAAGGGGGGTAAATGAGTTAATTAGTCACAATAATACAAATTTATTTAACATTTGAATCAATTTCACCGATTAATTCATTTGTTGCTTGCAAATGTACAATGTTTAAATATTCTGTAATTTTACACATTATTAATTTCGATGGACAGGCGACTATTTGTTAAAAACATTGGACTAACTGCTTTAGCTATGAGTGGCACGCATGAATTATTAAAAGGATTGGCTGAATTTCCTGAACAGGGCGAGATCCTTCCGGCGCTGTTTATTGGACATGGGAGTCCGATGAATGCCATTGAAAACAACGAATTTAGCAGTAATTGGGCTGCAATAGGGAAGCAATTGCCTAAACCCAAAGCGATTTTGTGTGTGTCGGCACATTGGGAGACAAAAGGAACCCGTGTGACTGCCGTAGCAAGTCCTAAAACCATTCATGACTTCGGTGGGTTTCCGCAGGCGCTATTTGATATGCAATATCCCGCTCCAGGCGCTCCTGATTATGCTAAAATGACAATTGAGGAGGTTAAAAAAGTGCATGTTGAACCCGACTATGAATGGGGTCTTGATCATGGCAGCTGGTCGGTTTTGTGCCGTATGTTTCCATTGGCAAATGTGCCTGTTTTTCAGTTGAGCCTCGACTATACCAAACCGCCCCAATATCATTATGACCTTGCAAAGGAACTACAGGCGCTTCGTAAAAAAGGAGTTTTAATTATCGGAAGCGGAAATATCGTTCACAACCTGAGATTGATACGCTTCGATAATCCCGCTGCATTTGACTGGGCTCAGGAGTTCGATTTGAAAATTAAACTGCTCATTACTTCCGGTAGTCACGATTCCATTATTCACTATGAAAAAATGGGTACCATGGCTAATCTTTCTGTTCCATCTAATGAACATTATTTGCCGTTGCTTTATATTCTTGCATTGCAACAAAAAAATGAATCGGTTACCTTCTTCAATGAAAAAACTATGATGGGTTCAATTTCTATGAGATCGTTGAAAGTTGGATAAAAGTGTAATTACCTTTCAGGAAAATTATTTTGAAATTGTTTTCCCGTTTTAACGACCCGTTAAGCGAAGTTACCTCAGCTTTTATAAAAATTCATTTCATCCAAATAATTATAAACCGATTCCGGTAACATAAACCGTATATCTTTTTTTGCTTTGATGGCATTTCTGATGAATGTGGAAGACAGTTCCATCAGTGGCGCATCAATAAGTTTTACTTTGGGATGATCTTTCAGTTCACCACCATCGTTTCCGGGTCGGGGATAAATATAGATTTCATGATTTTCAAGAATCTGCTCCCAGTTCTTCCATTTTTTGAAAGTAGCAAGATTGTCGCTGCCCATAATTAACACAAACTGATCATTTGGAAATTGTTCATACAAATGGGCCAGTGTGTGAATGGTATAGGAAGGTTTTGGAAGTGAAAATTCAATCTTGGATGCTTTCAGTTTTCTGTAGTCTCCGATTCCTAAACGAACCATTTCAAACCGGTGGTGATCCTGCAATAAAGAACCTGCTACTTTGAGGGGATTGTGTGGAGAAACTACCAGCCACACCTGGTTGAGATCGCTGAACTCAGCCATATAGGAAGCAATGACCAGATGTCCGTTGTGTATAGGATTAAACGACCCGAAGAATAGCCCTATTTTCATGATGGAATTTCTAAAAAGTTTGCAACCAGTAATTCGGCTTCTTTTTTAGCAACATGAATATCCTGATTAACGATGACATTCGAAAACCGGGAAGCATAGGTAAGCTCCAGTTCTGCCTTGCGCACGCGGGTTTCCAGCGACTCTAAAGATTCCGATGCTCTTGCAACCAATCTCTTTCTCAGGTCAGCAATGCTGGGTGGCTGTACAAATACATCCAGCAGATTATTTCCATAGCGACCTTTTATATGCACTCCACCTTCTACATCCACATCAAAAACTGCAACTTTTCCAAGAGAAGCAATGCGGGTTATTTCTGAACGCAAAGTTCCGTAAAATCCATTTTCATATACCTGTTCCCACTCGAGAAACTCATCGTTTTGAATTTTACTGTGGAATTCATCAACAGACATAAAGTAATAGTCGGCGCCATTTTGTTCATTACTTCGCATGGCACGTGTTGTAGCCGAAACAGAAAAACAAAGCTGGGGAAACGTATTCAATAAATGCTTGACCAGCGTAGTTTTTCCACTTCCCGATGGTCCACAAAACAAAATGAGTTTCGGTTGCATGTTTTAAATGATATTTGCAGATTGTTCTTTCAGTTTTTCCAGTTCATCTTTCATCCCTACCACATGACGCTGAATCATGGCATCATTTGCCTTCGAGCCAATGGTATTAATTTCACGACCTATTTCCTGTAGAATAAAACCAAGTTTTTTACCATTTGATTCCGGTGCTTTCATGGTTTCAAGGAAGAAAGAGAGATGAGAACGTAACCTTACTTTTTCTTCAGTGATATCTATTTTCTCTAAGTAATATATTAGTTCCTGCTCAAATCTGTTTTTATCCAGTAAGGCTGATTCTTCCAGATCTTCAAAACTTTTAGTCAGTCGGCCTTTCAAAGTTTTAATCCTGCCCGGTTCAATTTTTTCAATTTCTTTCAGAAAATCTTTGATAGCCGCTATTCGCATTTCAAAATCTTTTTGCAAAGTTTTACCTTCCTGAAGCCGGAAATCATTGAATTCTTTCAATGCTTTGCGGGTCAGCATTTCTATAGCTTTCCATTCTTTAAGATCGGCTTCCGATTTCTCTGAATTTAAAACATTAGGTAAACGCATGATGATACTGAGGTAATCATCAGAAGTTAATTTCAGTTCCTTTTTTATGGAAGCAAAATCTTCTGCATATTGTCGGATAACTTCTTTGTTAAATGCACTTTTTCTCGCCCCCGGTGCCGGTTCAATGGTAACTATGAAATCAACTTTACCCCGTTCAACACCCTTACTGATTTCGTTTCTGAGTTCAAGATCTTTATCCTTGTAAACAGATGGAAGTCGCAAATTAAGTTCCAGGAATTTGCTGTTCAGTGATTTTACTTCAATGGTAATCAGATTGCTTCCCGCACTACCGGAAGCCTTTCCAAAACCGGTCATTGACCTGATCATATGTTTTTGGTTTAAGCTTTATTTGTCGTATTGTGTTGATATACAGCTATTTAATTGATGCGCCGACTAAATCATCCCGCCACAGCGGAAAAATAAGACACCATTAAATGAGGCCTGTGGGTTTTTAAATTACTTCAAATTCAAGTTGATTTGTGATGGTAAAATTAGTTTTTTTTCCATGACAACAATCCATTATTGTTTTCTTTCCTGTTTACTGATGTTACCAGGTAAACGCCGGAAAAGATAAGTATAGCAGCAATGAAATGGATAAGTTGCAGATGATCTTTACCAAGAGCTATTGCAAAAAATGCAGCAAACAATGGTTGCAAATAAATGTAGATGCTGACACTTGAGGGACTAAGTGCCTTGAGGGCAAACGTGTTTAAGATATATGCTACAGAGGTAGTGGCAATTACAACATATGCAAGAGCCCACCATGTTTCTGATGAAAAAGTTTGCCATTGAATAGCTTGATATTCATTCCAGCCGAAAGGGGTGACCAAAACGGTACCGAACAAAAACACCCACTTCATTACGGTTATGGTGTCATACTTTTGCATGAGGGGCTTTACAATAATAAGAAATATACCAAATGAAAGTGAATTTATGAGTACGAATAAATCGCCTAAAGCGGTAGTTCCACCTGTCACTATTTCTTTTCCCCAGATCAACAGCAAAGAAGCGCCTGCTATACCAACCAAAATACCAATGATTTTGCGAATGGTTATTTTTTCCCGAATAAGCAGACTTGCAGCAAGTAGCACCATGATGGGATTGGTGGTCATCATAAGAGATGCATTGATAGGGGAGGTAAGATCAAGGCCTTTGAAAAAGAGTAGCTGATTCAATGCAACTCCAAAGACAGCGCAAAAAAAGAGTCTGATGAAATCTTGTTTTTCAATGGACTTCCCTTTCGAAAAAAATCCGAGTGAAATAAATATAGCAGCAGTAACGGTGACTCTTATAAAAATAAATCCAAAGGCATCAATAAATTCAGGCATCACTTTTTTTGCAATCGAGTAATTGGCACCATAGATCAAATTGGCGGTCAATACTGCAAGGTGTGCCTGACGGGTAACTGATTTGATCATAAGCTGCAAAGATAGAGGAAAAGGATTAAGAATTAAGGATTAAGGATTAAGGATTATGGGTTTTGTCTTCAGAACAATAATTTCGTTGCTATTATAAATTATAAATTATAGATGATAGATTGAATGTTGCCCAGAAAGCTAATTGGTATTCTGTAATATTACGATTAATCGATATTCACTTCTTGTTAGTCAATATTCAATTAAATCATTTTGAGAACTGGGAGTCTGGAAATTTAGGTACAACCTGATACGTTTCCTCCTCACCCCGGCCCTATTTGTAGGATTAAGGATTAAGGTTTGTCTTGAGAACAATAATTTCGTTGCTATGATAAATTATAGATGACCCCGCATCAAAGCTGAAGCTTCTTGCGGGGACCTGGGTTCAGTGCACGAATAATATGTTTCTGCTAAATAAGGAAATTCGTTAAGATGATAAATGGATTTTTGACCTGGTTTGAAATAGGTTGACTTTTTTAACTTTAAATTATTTGTGAGTCAATTTCCAATAAAGGTCATTTTGTAGAGTATTAAATTTATTTCATCCAATAAATTCTCCCTATCACCTATAGCTTATGACTCACGCTTTTTCCGTGGCTTTGGCTGCCTGTCCCGGTTCAGATAGCTATTTTGCTCATTCAGCCAGGTTCTTTTGCTTGATTCGATTGCTAATTGCAGTTTTGTAGCCGTTAGTTGTCCATATAAGTCCAGGTACAACTGATAATTGTCATAATAACCAATTAAATCAATTTGCATTTTTGAGCCAACCAACAATAAAAATTATTGCTATGAAAATCAAATCATTTTACCTCATGCTAATGGTTTTTATGCCATTCATTACTTCAGCACAATATACCCTCGATTGGATGCAGCCTTGTGGTGAATTTAATAAAATTTCAGTAATGAGTGTCACTGATGATCAGGATAATTTAATCGTAACCGGTTATTGGCAGAGTTACCAGATATTTACCCGTAAATACGACATAGATGGCAATTTTTTATGGGAAACAGCGGACTCTTCCGGAATACAAAGTTTATATGAGAAACCATTATGGATAAATTGTGATGCTAACAATAATATTTATGTGGTTGGAAAACGATATGCAATAGGAAGCTCCTATGAATATCCGGATGCAATTGTAGCAATTAAATATAATCCTGCCGGAACTTTGTTATGGCGCCAGATAATCCCAATCACAACGTTGATAGGATCGTCATCACCGGGATTTAATTTACGGAGTGCGGTCGATTCAGATGGTAATTTATATATCGGCTCAATGGGAATAATACCTTCAGGATCCGGATTTGTGTTGGCTAAAATTTCTACTACCGGGACAATACAATATGTGAATGTTGATGCTACCGTAGTTGCAACCGGATTTAGTTCCATGCGACTAAAAGATAACAGAGTAATTATGACGGGAAGCGCGGGTACACAAGTTGCTGCCCCTGTTGCTGTTTGGGATACATCCGGAGTTGTTGTGTGGACTGCTGTTGGAAATGGTGCCGGTGGACATGATGTTGAAACGGATGATGCGGGGAATGTATATTTGTTTACATCCTCTCCGAATCAGGTATCTTCAACAAGTTTGCAGGATATGGTTTTGTATAAATTTAATAATTCAGGATCGCAAATATGGAAACGAAGTTATAATTTTAACGGACAAGATTTTCCTACCCGGATGACACTTGTAAATAATAAAATTAGTGCCATCGGTTGGGGTACTAATGGAACCACTTCGCCTTATTTCGACTGGAAAACATTTCAGACGGATACATCAGGAAATTTGTTGTGGAGTAACTTTTACAATGGCACCATTTACAATGATGAATATCCGGCAAATCTTGTAGCGACTCCAACCGGAGAAGTTATAGTTACGGGAATCGGAGGTCCTTCTCCGTTACCATCGCAATCATTGTCTTATATTCAGCTTGTAACTTTAGAATATAGTAACACAGGAAGTCAGATATGGATTGATACACCAAATGTTTATGGTGGCTCCGGACTAGCATGTATGCTTGCCAGTGATAATAGTTTGTTTACAATAAGTTATTATAACATGACTGTTTATCATTATGAACCATCGGCACTTGGACTAACTGATGCACAACTCCAAAACCCTGATGGTATTTTTTGCTATCCGAATCCTGCGAAAGGAACTTCTATGCTAAACTTTGAATTAGAGAAAGAACAAATGGTTTCTGTTTCAATTGTGAATGCTGTAGGAAGTCTGGTCATGTACATCCCCAATGAAAAAAGAAGTCAGGGGCATAATACCATCCCAATCGATTTATCAACATTTAAGTCTGGAGTATACTTCTACCATTTAAAAACAGAAACGGGAGTGAGAGCAGTGAAGGTGATTAAGGATTAAGGATTAAGGATTAAGGATTGTGGGGTTTGTATTCAGAATTATAATTTCGTTGCTATGATAAATTATAGATTATAGATTATAGATGAATTTTGCGAAAAAGGCTATTTGGTTTTTTGAAATATTGCGATTATTCTCTATTCAAATTTTGTTAGTCAATATTCAATAAAATCATAGTTAGGACGGGGAGTCAGGATATTTAGCTGCAACCAGATACGTTTCCTCCTCACCCCGGCCCTCTCCAGCATAAACATCCTCCTCCGTGGAATAGCGGCAGTAGGCAGTACGTGGTAACCCCCGGGAAAACCCTTGAGGGGAGGCGAAAATGAAAAGGAATTAGCAATTACTATTTAAATAACAAATGGGATTATGGAGTTTGTATTCAGAATAATAATTTCGTTATTATGATAAATTATAGATGAAAGATTGAATTACTGCCCATTCGATCAGCGGACTGGCGGACACATGGCAGCGCTTGTCACCCCGAACACTGGCCACTGATTACTGTTCACTGAACACTGATTACTGTTCACTAATTACTGATTACTGATCACTGTTCACTGATTACTGATCACTTTCATAGCGGCAACATTTTTGGGTGAGTTTCCAATGAAAATTTGATTGCCTGAAACCATCACCGGTCTTTTCAAAAAGGTGTATTCCTCCAGAATATATTTGCGATAATCTTTTTCCTTTAGCTCCATTTCGTTCAAACCCATGGAGCGGTATTTGAGGGCAACTCTGCTAAATAGCGCTTCATACGAACCTGCCAGTTTAGCCATTTGGTCGAGTTGCGCTGCTGTAATTGGTTCACTTTTAATGTCTTGAAGCTTAAATTCGGGTCCGGCTTTGATTTCTTTCAGTATTCTTTGGCAGGTAGTGCAATTGGCCAGGTGGTAAATCTTTTTCATGTTGATTCTTAATAAGTTGCCTGAGGGAAGGCTTTGAAAGGGTTGAATTTACAGTATTTAAACAAATGCAGGTGGGTGAAGTTTAGGCGGAATCGTATCTTTGTTAATCTAAAATTCAAGGCTCTTGGAAGCTGTTCTGGCACCTACACAATACGAAATAAAGTTACCTCAATTTGAGGGACCATTCGACCTGCTCTTGTTCTTCATTGAGCGGGATGAATTGGATATTCATAATATTCCGATTTCAAAAATTACCAACGATTTCTTCGACTATATCCATGCCGCCGATTCCATGAATATTGAACTGGCGAGTGAATTTATTCTCGTTGCTTCCACATTAATGCGAATTAAAGCTAAAATGTTGTTGCCACGTTATCCGAAGGATGAACTTGGAAATGAAATTGACCCTCGGCAGGATCTTGTGCGTCAACTGCTCGAATACAAACAATACAAGGAGGCTGCTTCTGAATTAAAGCAACTTGAAGAGGATCGCTCCTTAAAAGTAGAGCGTGGAAATACCGGAGGCGAACTTACTACTATTGCCATGCATGCCGATGGTTCTAATTATTCTTCAGAATTAAATGCACTTACGCTATTTAAGCTGATGATTACTTTTGAAAAGGTGATGGAGCGCTTCCGCAATCAGGAATCAAGGCAAAGTCACATGGTTGTTCAGTATCCATTTACAATTGATATGGAAAAGGATAACATTCAGCGACTGGTTCGTTTGAAATCAAATGTTACTTTCCTCGATATTTTTTCTGCTTGTCAGTCACGTATTCATGCTTGTTTTACTTTCCTTGCTTTACTCGATTTGATTCAGGGGAAATCGGTTTTAATTGTGATCAGTGAAGGGTTCAATAATTTTTATCTTACATCGGTAAACACCCAGGCTGAGAATGCAGATTGATGGGAATGATGTAATAAAAAACTTCAGACCCGGCAAAATTGTACTTCCGGTACTGATTGGTATCGGTGTTGCTCTTTATTTGCTTATTTCCAATTTCGATAAAGATGCTTATGAAAAAATAAGCTGGACATGGTATACCACTTTCTGGATATTATTAGCCGTTTGTATGATGGTGATCAGAGATGTGGCTTATATGTATCGCATCAAAGTACTTTCAGGAAATTTGATTTCCTGGCGACGAAGTTTTCCGGTAATCATGCTCTGGGAATTTGCATCGGCAATTACGCCCACAATGGTTGGGGGGACGGCACTCGCATTCTTTATTTTAAATAAAGAAAAGGTAAACATGGGACGAAGCATTGCTGTGGTACTTACTACTTCGTTTCTTGACGAACTCTTTTTCGTATTGGCGGTACCGTTAGTGTTTATTTTTGTCGGTAAAGCAAATCTGTTTATTTCATTAGACCCAACTTTAACCGGACCGGCAACTGAAGCAGGCAGTATTTATTTTGTCTTTTGGCTGGGCTATGGTATAATATTAGCTTATACATTATTGGTTGCGTATGCTTTATTCATAAACCCAAGAGCTGTAAAATGGTTGTTGTTAAAAATGTTTTCACTTCCAATTTTAAAACGTTGGAAAACGAACGCATATCATACCGGAAATGACATGGTAATTGCTTCGGGTGAAATCAAAAGCCAGAATTCATCTTATTGGATCCATTCATTTGGTGCAACTATATTTTCATGGACTGCCCGTTATATGGTTATTAACTGCATCATAATGGCATTTATTACACATGGCTGGCATGAGAATATCGTGATTTATGCCCGTCAGTTAGTAATGTGGATATTCCTCTTAGTTAGTCCTACACCGGGTGGTGCAGGCCTGGCAGAAGTAATGTTCTCCCGCTTCCTGGGTGAATTTACGCCCGAAGGTGTTTCGGCTTCTCTCGCATTATTGTGGAGATTAATCAGTTATTATCCCTACTTATTCATTGGAGCTATCATTCTGCCTCGATGGGTAAGGAAGAATGTTCTCGAAAAGCCATAAATAATGGCAGTATATTTGTAATGTTCGCAACGCTTTAAAAATCATAATTCAGAAATCTTAAAATCATGAAAAAATCAATTCTATCTCTGCTTCTGGTAACCATGACCACCTTCGGCGCTCTGAATGCTCAGGATGCAGCTCAGGCAAAATCGGGATTGCCGGTGGTAAACGTAAAAGCATTGGATGGTAAAGTGGTAAGTACTTCCACAATAGCTAATGATGGCAAACCAATGATTGTTAGTTTTTGGGCAACCTGGTGCAAGCCATGTGTGAATGAACTTTCAGCAATAAATGAAGTTTATGCCGACTGGACAGCAGAAACCGGTGTAAAGTTGGTAGCCATTTCAATTGATGATGCCAGGACTATGTCATCAGTTGCTCCATTTGTCAATGGTAAAGGCTGGAATTATGATGTATTTCTCGATCCTAATGGAGATTTAAAACGTGCCATGAATGTGAACATGGTTCCTCATACCTTCCTTATCAATGGTAAAGGAGAGGTAGTTGACCAGCATACCTCATATGCTCCGGGAGACGAAGATAAATTGTTTGAAAAAGTTAAGAAAACCGCTGCAGGTCAGCCACTTAACTAAAACGCAACTTCGAAATTTACAGATCAATGACCTCAATATTTGGGGTCATTGGCATTTTTGGAGGATTTAGGCTATTTTCACCCTCTGCAAATCATTCTAAACACAACCACTATCGTGAAAAGCTTACGCAAAACCCTGTTAACCGCCGGGTTACTGATTTCAGCCACTGCGTCACAGGCGCAATTGCTCAATTTGCCAGCCGAAATACATGGCAATTTTCAATTTGATGCTCAATATTATATTAAGGATTCACTGATCGGCGCTCTCGATGTCCCCGAGAAAGTATTGTCGAATGGCTTCGGAAACCTGAATTTTACAAAAGGTAAATTCAATGCCGGAATCCGCTATGAATCCTATCTGAATCCGATGCTTGGATTTGATACCCGGTATAAAGGTTCCGGAATCACCTATCGTTTTGCAAGCTATGTAAATGATGAACTGGAAATTACCATCGGTAATTTTTACGATCAGTTTGGAAGCGGTTTAATATTCAGAAGCTACGAAGAACGGGGTCTTGGAATTGACAATGCCATGGATGGAATCCGGATAAAATATAATCCCTGGAAAGGAATATATGTAAAAGGATTTATTGGTGAACAACGTTCGTATTTCAGCAAAGGCCCGGGTATTGTTCGAGGCTTTGATGGCGAAGTTTCACTTATGGATGCCATTACTTCGCTTAATAATTCTAAAACCAGAATTACACTTGGTGGTAGTGTGGTTAGCAAGTATCAGAAAGACGATAACGATTTGTATAAACTTCCTGAAAATGTATTGGCGTTTGCTTCACGTTTAAATATTACCAGTGGTAATTATTCTTTTTATGGTGAATACGCATACAAGTACAACGATCCTTCACTGGTAAATGCGACTGCAATAAGTCCTTTTGGTATTTATAAAGAAGGTCAGGCGCTTTATATGAATGGTGCATATACTAAAAAGGGAATTGGTATTTCCTTATCAGCAAAATACATCGATAACATGAATTTTCGCTCCGATAGAAATGCAACTATAAACGATTTGAATCTGAGTTATCTTCCTGCATTAACTAAACAGCAGACCTACCGACTCGCAACAATTTATCCTTATGCTACACAACCAAATGGTGAGGTTGGCTTTCAGGGTGAATTGTTTTACAATTTTAAACAAGGCTCAGCCCTTGGCGGGAAGTATGGAACTTATGTGGCTTTGAATTATTCCCGTGCAAATGGTCTTGATACTACTTCACTCAACAACGAACTTGGCTATGAAAGCGAATTCTTCGTTCCTGGCGATTCGAAATATTTTGAGGAAGTAAATGTGGAGATCCAGAAAAAAGTCAATAAGGATTTCAAATTGATCGCCAATTATATTTATACGCTATATGACAAAGGTGTGATTCAGGGGCTTGGAGATGCCTACGGAACGGTTTATGCACATATTGGAATCCTGGAAGGGCAGTATAAGATAAACAAATCACACAGTCTGCGTGTTGAATTACAACACCTCATGACTGATCAGGACAAGAAAAACTGGGCAATGGCGTTGGTTGAATACAGTATTTCACCAAATTGGTTTTTTGCTGCATTCGATGAATATAACTATGGGAATGACGACAAAGACCTGAGAATACATTATCCAAATGTTTCCATGGGATTCACCAAAGGAGCTAACCGGATTACCATGGGATATGGTAAACAACGTGAAGGATTGTTGTGTGTAGGTGGCGTTTGCAGAAATGTACCGGCATCAAATGGTTTCTCACTTTCTGTAACAAGCAGTTTCTAAATCATTAAAGTATCAAGTAAAAAACATATTCAATGAAAACTCTGAAATTAATTTGTCTGCCGCTATTTGCACTACTCACTTTTCAATCGTGTGATGAAGTAGAAGCTCCTTACAAAGAAGAAATTATTGTTGTTGGTGGTGATCGTAAAGTTCTGGTTGAAGATTACACCGGACATAAGTGTGGAAACTGCCCACGTGCAGCAAAAGCACTTCACGATTTAAAAGATGTTTATGGCGATCGCCTCATAATTATGTCGGTTCACGCAGGTGGATTTGCTACGGTATTCCCACCATCTGCACCATATTACACATATGATTTCAGAACACCTGAAGGAACCGAACTAGATACCGACTTTGGTATTTCGGCAATTGGTAACCCGAATGGAATGGTAAACCGCAGACAGGTGAATGGCAATTATGTTCTATCATCTACCAGCTGGCTGGGAGAAATTTCAAATGTACTCGGCGATGCATCTCCAGCACCGGTTAAAATTGAAATTGAAAATACCTTTGATGCAACTTCCAGAACTTTGCAGACAGAAATAAATTCTGAATTTGTAAATTCACTGGGTGGTGCACACAAGCTCTGTGTGTTTCTGGTTGAAGACAGTATCATTAACTGGCAAAAAGATTACGATGCTTCGCCGGAAGATATCCCTGATTATGTTCACCGCGATGTATTGCGGACTTCTATGAATGGAACTTATGGTGATGCAATTGCAAACACTTCTGCTGGCACCATTGATACCAAGAACTATTCTAAAACTCTGGATGCTACCTGGAATGAAAATAATATGAAAGTAATTTCATTTGTTTACAACGAAGTTACCAAAGAAATTATACAGGTTGAAGAACACGAGGTTATTCATTAATTCTAATTAACAGTCGCTGATATGTGGAAATCGTTTTTTACAGTTTTGTTAGTTGTTGTAACAGGAGTTGTTTCTGCTCAGCAGTTCAAGGCTGGCATTACTGCAGGTGTTTCAGCAACTCAGATCTCCGGAGATCAGCTTAGTGGTTTTAATAAAGCCGGAATTGTTGCCGGTGGTTTCGTGAGCACCACGCTTTCGCCAAAATTCGACATGGCTATGTCGATTCTTTACTTTCAGAAAGGGAGTAAGAAAAATTCTGATCCTGAAAAAGAAGATTATGTTTACTATCGGTTGCGACTTAACTATTTTGAAATTCCGTTGTTGTTACAATGGAAGTATAACAACAAATTAATATTTGAAGCAGGTCCTTCAGCCGGTGTGCTTTTATCTTCTGAGGAAGAAGATGAATATGGAGTATTACCATCGAGGCGACCATTCGAGGATATGGAGATAGCTGCACACCTGGGAATGAATGTATCTATCGTAAAACAATTAAGTTTTACAGCGCGCATGAGTAATTCAATTCTCGCAGTAAGAAAACATGTCTCCGGTGAAGATTACCGTTTCAATAAAGGACAGTATAGCTCCTGTTTGTTGTTTGCTTTGCAATATAAGTTTAGCGGCAAATCCGCATCAGCTGAATGAACAACGAAAAATTAAAAATTGTAGTCGCAGTAACAGGTGCCAGTGGTGCCATTTATGCGAAAGTGCTACTCGACAGATTGCAGACGCTGCAGGACCAGATTGAAACGGTTGGTGTATGCATGTCCGATAATGCCAAAGATGTTTGGAAGTTTGAACTGGATAATGAGCTTTATGAAAAATATCCTTTTCAATTTTACGACAAGAATGATTTCATGGCTCCCTTTGCTTCCGGTTCGGCAAGTTATAAAGCCATGATTATCTGTCCCTGCTCCATGGGAACTTTAGGTCGCATTGCTACGGGCATTTCCAATGATCTGACAACCCGTGCTGCCGATGTAATTTTGAAAGAGCGCCGCAAATTGGTGCTGATCACCCGTGATACACCGCTAAACTTGATTCATATCAATAATATGAAGACAGTAACTGAAGCCGGGGGAATTATTTGTCCCGCCAGCCCTTCATTTTATAGCAAACCAACCAATTTTGAACAATTGGCCGCAACAGTAGTCGATCGAGCTATTGATTTGGTAGGATTGAAAAATAATTCTTACCGCTGGAGCGAGTCAAATAATTGATTCTGTAGCCGGTTA
Organism: Bacteroidia bacterium; assembly: GCA_016788065.1. Classification (GTDB taxonomy): domain Bacteria; phylum Bacteroidota; class Bacteroidia; order AKYH767-A; family OLB10; genus JADKJB01. The sequence goes on from JAEUTI010000052.1 coordinate 26,336, forward strand.
CAATAGTTTTCAACAAGGGCTATTAATATTTCACAAAAAAAGTCTTGCATTTAGGCAAGAATGGTAGTAAATTTAAGTTTCCATTTACAAACCCTAAGAGATGTTTGAATACACTAAGGAAATCCTGATGAAGGTAAGTTTCGACCGGGTACTATTTAGGAAGGAACTGAAGAAAGCCGTAAAATGGCTGAAAAGAGAGGAAAGAGGATTGTTAATGGTGTGGTGTATAACCACTTTTGGGCACCGGTACGCTGATATTATTGCGGAAACATTTAAGCACGTTTCTAAATAATTCTTCACGCGGCTCTTTTTTGAATACCTGTTTTATACGGGTCAGTTTTTTTTTGATCCAGAATCAGCTATTGTAAATGATTCAAAATCATCATTCTTTGGTATGTAAACAGTTGATTAATAGATTTTTATACATTTTTCTATAATAATGTTCCCAAAAAGAGAACATTATTAATACTTTAACTACTTTTGATGAAAGTTAATATTAATAAAAAGCAAACCATTGAGGATTACGCTGCAACAATCAGGTATAAAAGCTCATTCGAAGAATGGACTTCAAAAGTGAAGTTTGCATACTGGAATAGCCCGGCTTCATCATCTCAATATACCATCAATAGTTATTAATCAGATGAAAACAGAATTAAAGTACACAGTCATAAAAAACAAAAATCAGTATAATGATTATTGTAACAAAATTTTATCGCTTCTTGAAAGCGATCAAGATTGTGAAGATGAAATTGAATTATTAAATGTATTAATTGAAGCCTTCGACAGAAAGAATAATTCTTTTCAGGACCTTGATCCGGTTCAATTACTTCGTTCTTTTATGAAGGAAAGAAATTTGAAAGCAATTGATTTAGCAGTTAGTTTAGAATTAAGCAGAGGGAACTTATCTGATATATTAAATTATAAAAAAGGCATTTCAAAAGAAACAATTCGAAAATTGTCGTCAATGTTTAAAGTTTCTCAGGAAGCATTCAACCGACCATATGAACTGGTTAAGGCGCCTGAATCAAAGCCTGTAAAAAAATTAAAGTTTACAGATGGAGCCGGAGCCCGGAAATAGTACAATCGCACAACATGGACTTATTGACCCTTCAGAAATTCCAGATTTCTTTTCAATCCTTCGAAGCCCGTTCTTTGAACAGCAGAATCTTTGAATACCTTATTGAAAACGTCCTCGGTAATTTCATACCAGTCACTTTTACTCATTTCAAGCAGCCCTTCACGGGGATGAAAAGCTGGTTCCTGAGTTGGTTTTGAAAAACGGTTCCAGGGGCAAACTTCCTGGCAAATATCGCAGCCGAAAACCCAATCATCGAAAGTATTTTTGAGTGATTCCGGAAATGCATCCTTCAATTCAATAGTAAAATAAGAAATGCACTTGCTGCCATCAACTACATAGGGTTTAATGATTGCTTGTGTTGGACATGCATCAATGCATTTGGTGCATGTTCCGCAATAATCTGTTATGGGTAGATCGGGCTCCAGTTCAATATCAAGAATGAGTTCTGCAATGAAAAAGTAAGACCCATTTTTTGGATTTATCAGATTACTATTCTTACCTATCCATCCCAATCCACTTTTTTGTGCCCATGCTTTATCGAGCACAGGTGCTGAATCGACAAATGCACGACCATTTACTTCTCCAATATTTTCGCGAATGAAATTTAGTAGCTGAAATAATTTTTCCTTGATCACCAAATGGTAATCTTTCCCATAGGCATAACGCGATATCTTCGGTGCTTCGGGATCATTTTGAGTTGCTTCCGGAAAATAATTT
>JAEUTI010000054.1 GCA_016788065.1 Bacteroidia bacterium
ATAACCATGTTAGATTTTCTCGCGTAACTTTTGTTTCTTTGGGTTTCATAAGAGGGTGGTTTTTGAGTTGTTTAATTGTTCGTAAATCAAATATACTCAATTATCACCTTCTTAATTTTCAACTGAATTTAGGACACCATCTTTGGCAATTCATTATGTTGTGTATTTAATATTCCTAACTTTTCATTTAACTTAGGGAATCCGTCAAATGAAACCCAACCATTTAAAGCTACCTCAATTTTTTTATAAAATGGTTTACCATGAAGGTCAAAATAACTGACATCTGCATATAATAAAGGGAAATTCTCAATTATAAATGAATCAGTTTTAAAACTTGACTCAGATTTTTCAGAAAAAAAACGGCGTCCACACAATTGATATAAAATAAATAAGGCAATATAATCATGGGGTACATAGATATAGGCATGGTACTGGGATAAATCAGGTGAGTTGATTATATATTTAAAATTATAAGTTGATTTCATAAATGGAAAGAATTTAGTTTGATTTCCATTCCTTGTTTTTAGTCGATAACCATTTTTAGTTTTTGAGATTTCAAAATATCCTACAGTATTATATTCCTTGACTAATTGCCATGCTTTCAATCGATCAAAATTCCAATCAATTTTTATTTTTTTTGCAGGAGCCAAACCAATATTGTAAATTGAAATTGCAATGGGATCATCGTAATCAAATGAATTCTTGTTTTTTCCTGAGTTACTTATGATGTATGGAATTGAAATATGGCTATTCGTTGAACCCAAAACATGTATAGGCTGAGTTTCACCAAAAATTATTTCTGGATGTGTATTTGCTTCACGTTGTTTTTTCATTTCATTTACTGCTTGGTACGACAGAAAAGCTGAGACCATAGCTCCTACAGCAGCAAAAAATTCAAATAAATCCTTAAATTCCATTTAGCAATGATATTCATTTTTGAAATGATATTTTAATTGTGTGTCCGGAAATCGCCAAAAAGAAATCATATTTGTACCCCATTTGTACCCCAAAACGATAATTACTTGATATTCAACACTAATTACTTTTTGTATTGGAAAGTGATCTTGGAATGATAGATGATAAATGATAGATGATAAATTGAATTTTGAAAATAGTTTTGTAAATCTAAAATCTTCGGTTGAACGAAAACAAAAACACTAAAACCGGATCAATAAAATTGTCACTGGCTTTAAGATATTAAACCTAAGAAAATATTTTGTTAGTAGTGAAGTTAGCTAACCTTTAGTGCTGTTTGTAAATTTTGAAACCAACAATGCACCTTTAAGCTTTTGCATATTTCAAACTCCAGCATTTTCCCTATTTTAGTTTTAATGTTTCAAATTCTTAAAACATGTATCTGCTGAATACAAATTACTTTATTGACTATCAATCATATAACCTCATTACTTCCACAAATTAGGTGAAAATGTCACTTTTCAGTAATTTTATTGAAAATTTAATCCCATGACCCGACTTATTTACCTTACCGGTGTAATGATGCTAATGTTGTTATTTGCAGGTTGTCCATATAAATCTGCTGTTCCGATTTCTGAAGCTAAGGTGCCTATTAATCCTGCTTTATTGGGCAAGTGGGAAAACCGTAACAGTACCAGTGAATATTATCAAATTAGTAAAGAAGATGATTTTAATTATTTGATAGAAAAGGTTAGCAATTCGGGAGGAGATCCAACAAGATACTATGGTTTCATTTCTGTAATTGATGGGGTTAACTTCCTGAATATTTTCGAAAAATCTGAATATTCAACTCCAGAGTATTATTTACATAAAGTTGAAATTGTAAATGAGAATATAATTTCCGTTCAGGAGATTACAGACAATGTGAAAGAGACATTTGAAAATAGTGCCGATCTGCAAAAATTCATTGCAGCCAATATGAAGAATAGCTATTTCTTCAACAAGGATGAAGCTACTTATCTTAAAATGGGGAAATGAGACTTTGTAGCGATCTAACTACAAAACCGTTACCTTCAACCATATTTAGTGTTAATAAGTGTCCCACAAACCTGTTTTTCAAAGAATTACCGCTAATTTTTCCTATTTTTGCCCTAAACTGAACACAATTGCCAATTATGTGTTAATTAGTTGAGTTCCATTAAATAATTGACTTAAAAAACATCGGATGACAAATGTCAATATTGAATTAGATTCAATTAGCGTAATTTGTCGGTTGAAATCGCTGAAAAGGGTGATTAATTGATAAGTCAAGAACATTCAAACATCATTACATAGAGAAGTTATACGAGCAAATCAACATGCACCAATATTACAGTCCACATAGTTTCCATATTCCGGTAATGGGTTTAGCATATACCATTGACACGGCAATAAAGGTTTCCAAATTTGGGATATCATCGGTCATGGCAATTGGCGAGGACAAGTTAATTGAAATGATGCGCAGGCATTACGCCGGTGTTTACAATTTGCCTTACGCTCCTATTCCGGCAGGTTCAGAAGATTACAGAGCAAAACGCATAACAGCCTATTTGGATTTAGTTCAGGAAATAGTGGATATTGAATTTGAGAAATTGAAAAACTCCGAATTCATTCCTGATTCTCCAATAACCAAGTACTTCAGTATGCTTCCAGATAAATGTTTGGAATCGGAATTATACCGGGAAATGGTGCAATTACCTGAATCAGCTGCAAAGGAAGAAATGAAGCACCGCTTGCGCAATATGGTTGTTCAGGGTAGTATTGATGTCAATATCCTTACCAAAACCGATCGTGACAATTACGATAAGCAAGGTGAATTAATTCCGGATGGTTCCGATGCAGTTGCTGCACTTAGAGGTTATGCCAATAGCAAACTTCGCAACAGTGCAATTGTTTTTTCAGCAGGAATGAATCCGCGTTTGTATGGATATCTTGAGAAACTTCCGGCATTTTATCCGAATGAATCTCAAATTACTAAAAAGCGAATTACTATTAAAGTCAGCGACTACCGTTCGGCACTAATTCAAGGGAAATTTCTTGCTAAGAAGGGTTTGTGGGTTAGTGAATTCCGAATTGAATCGGGGTTAAATTGTGGTGGTCATGCTTTTGCAACTGATGGTTATTTGCTGGGTCCAATTCTGGATGAATTCAAAACTAACCGTGCAGAGCTTGAAACAGTACTACAAGAAATGTACAGAAATGCTTTGGGTGAAAAAAATGAAATCCTCAATACTACACTTCCTCCCATAAGGATAACTGTTCAAGGTGGAATTGGAACCCATGATGAAGCATCATTCATGCACGATTATTATGGTATATCGGGAACAGGCTGGGGCACTCCATTCTTATTAGTGCCGGAAGCAACCACAGTAGATAGCGATACTTTAACTTTATTAGAAGAAGCCAATCATGCTGATGTTCAATTAAGTCATTATTCACCTTTAGGTGTCAGATTTTATTATCTGAATGGTACTTCTGCAGCTAAAGAAAAACAAGCACGGATAGAAGATGATAAACCGGGAAGTCCATGTCCTGAAAAACATTTGGCTTTCAACACTGAATTCACCGACAAGCCCATTTGCACTGCATCTACAACTTATCAGAGATTAAAAATTGATCAGTTAAAAAATCAGATTACAGATCTTACCAGACTTACCTCTGAAATTGCCAGTGTTACGCGCAAGGAGTGTTTATGTGTCGGATTAAGCAACGCTGCTTCACTAAAAAATCAAATTCCATTTATTAAAAACCTTAAGGCAGTCAATATTTGTCCGGGACCAAACATAGTTAATTTTTCAAAACGTGTTTCGCTTGCAACTATGGTAGACCATATTTATGGACGTATAAATCTTATTTCCAATAAAAACAGAAGACATGTTTTTATTAAAGAGTTATATCTGTATTTAGATTATCTCAAAGAACTCGTTATAAAAGAAGAGGAAGAAATTGCTTCCGATATAAAGAAATCAAAGTTTTATCGTACTTTCATTTCCAACTTAAATAATGGAGTCGCATACTACCAACACCTTTTTGCAAATGAACACATAGGTGATGGATCAATTAAGAATCACCTGGATCATGCAAAGCAATTGATCAATCAACTTCATCAGACAATTTTCCAGCCTGAGCCGGAGATGAATCTATAGAATAAAGAATCGGACCAACAATAGTGAGCTAAACTTTTAAAAACGCTTATGTGATTAATATCACATAAGCGTTTTTAATTTTCATAAGTATTGTTTTTTTTATTTTTAATCAAAAATCGATTTATAATTATTCTCAAAACCAGTCTTTTATAAATTCTGATTTGCTTGTGTGCTTTTTGTTACTGTAGTCGCCAGGTGGTGATTCTACTTTTGCATTCGTAATTATAAAAGCATGAAAAAACCAATTTTACTTTTTACCACGCTGTTACTGCATATCGGATTCCAGTTAAAGGCACAGGACACCTTAACATTAACACTGACTGCTGTAATAAAAGGAGTATTGCAAGATAATTTGCAACTAAAGAATGCTATTGCAGATGACCAGATTGCAAAATATGATTATAGGCAATCTAACAATTTGTTTCTGCCTTCTGTGAACGTTACACACACCGGCTTCATGACCAATAGCCCTTTGATGGCATTTGGCACCAAGTTAAACCAGGAACTTCTCAAGCAATCAGATTTCAATACAGAACTTTTAAATGATCCGGATGACCGTGGTGGGTTTACATCTAAAATTGAACTGATGCAACCGTTGCTGAATTTGGATGGTATTGCATCAAGAAAAGCCGCAAAATTTAAAATGGAGCTTAGTAAACTACAATCTGCCCGAGCATCAGAATATCTTCAGATGGAAGCAGTAAAAGCTTACATGGAATTGCAATTAGCAATTAAGGCAGTTGGAATTATGGAAAAAGCTTATCAAACAGCCCTGTTAAATGAACAAAATATTACTAACTACCTGAATGAGGGATTGATAAAAAAAACAGATCTGTTAGCAGTTCAACTACGGGTTAACGAGGTCAGCAATCAACTATCGAAGTCAAAAAATCAATACAGAAATGCATCTGATTATGTTCTGTATCTGATGAACATTTCATCCTCCACTACTGTGGTTGTACCATCAGAGCAATTATTACCAAATACTGAGAGCATACCGGCAAATCTAGAGTTGCCAAAAAGTAGAAAAGATCTGGAGGCAATGCATCAGGCTACTCAAATTTACAAGAGCATGTCGGGTTCAAGCAGATTCAACATGTTACCCCGAATAAATATGTTCGCCAGCTATGAATTGAATGGATTAGATGCCCTTGCCAATGAAGCTGATGGCTACATGATTGGCGCACAGTTATCATGGAGTTTATTTGACGGTTTCAAAAATATTGCAAGAAATCAGAAAACCCGTGCAGAGTATCATAAATCGGTTACCGAGGAAGAAAAATACATGAGTCAGCAGACTATGGAATTACAAAAGGCTTTCAGACAATTAAAAGATGCCGAGAATAATCTCTTTCATAGCAAACTGGCAGTTGAGAAGGCTGCCGAATCATACAGAATTTATAAAAACAGATATGATCAGGGTATGGAGAAAACGGTTGACTTACTTTCTAACGAAACGATGGTACAAACAACTGAATTATCATATGCAGAGGCCATATTTACCTATAACTACATGAAGACATACATTCAATTTCTAACGACTAAATAACAATGACCAGAACGAAATTATTTCTATTTGCAGCTGCAATTTCAATGTTCCTAATCACCTCATGTGGTAAAAAGGAAACATTGCCAACTGACAATCAGCAAGTCATTACTGTAAAAACAGGAAAAACAGCCGGAAATCAATCGGGTAATTTTTTGAATGTTACCGGAAAAACCGAAGCTGAGGAAAGTGCCAATATAAGCACCAGAATGATGGGATATGTGACCAGAGTAAATGTTAAAACAGGTCAGAAAGTTTCAAAAGGCACAGTCCTCATTAATATTAACAGCAGTGATCTTGAAGCAAAGAGGTTACAGGTTGCATCAGGAATGATTCAGGCAGAGGCTGCGTATGAAAATGCTAAAAAAGATAAGGAGAGGTTTGAAAATTTATTCAAGAATTCCAGTGTTACCAGGAAAGAACTTGACGATATGCTTACCAGATACGAAATGGCAAAAGCAGGTCTATCGGCAGCTCAACAAATGCAAAATGAGATAAACTCACAGTTTGCATATCTGACAATAACAGCCCCCTTCTCGGGAACAATCACCAATACATTTGTAAAGGTCGGAGATATGGCTAATCCCGGGATGCCGCTATTAAGCATAGAAGGAAACAGTCGCATGCAAGTATCTGCAATGATTCCGGAATCAGAAATTTCTTTAGTAAAATCGGGACAAAAAGCCGAGGTAAACATCAAATCATTAGATGTTCGAATTCCTGCAGTCATTTCTGAAATCAGTACTTCTGCAAAAAACACAGGTGGTCAATATCTCATTAAGCTAGACCTGGAAAAATATCCTGAACAAGTTAAAGCTGGTATGTTTGCCGGAATACAAATCGAAACAGGAGTGGTTCCTAATGAAGGGAATGAAAACCCAACAGAAATTATGGTACCGGTATCAGCTATTTTTAAACGAGGTCAGCTTTCAGGAATTTATGTGGTAAGTGATAAGAACATTGCTTTATTAAGGTGGATAAGAACAGGTAAAAGTTCCGGAGACATGATTTCGGTTGAATCAGGACTATCGGTAAACGAAACTTACATTTTGGAAGCTGCCGGCAGAGTTTATAATGGAGCACAGGTAAAGATCAGTAATTAATTTCAAAGGAAAATCCCAATCAAAATGCAAGAAGGCTTATCAGGTAAAATTGCCAATTTTTTCATCAACTCAAAGCTCACCATTCTACTCATGGTTGCTTTGATGATAATTGGATCATACAGTTCCTTTTTAATTCCCAGAGAAGAGGAACCTCAGATAAATGTACCAATGGCCGATGTCCTTATTGGATATCCGGGTGCCAGTCCACTGGAAGTTGAAAAACGAATTGTGAAACCTCTGGAACAGGTATTATCGAATATAAAGGGAATTGAACATATTCACAGCATGGCTATGAATGGTCAGGCAATGATTATTGTTCAGTTTTATGTTGGACAGGATATAGAACGAAGTTACGTTAAGCTTTATGATGAAATGATGAAACACAGCGACATGTTTCCATCTGGAGTGATGAAGCCCGTCATTAAAACACGATCTATAGATGATGTGCCTATGTTAGGACTTACTTTATGGAGCGATGAAATGGATGAATACCAGCTTCGTCAATTGGCTGAAGAAGTCACTAATGAAGTTGAAAAAATAAAGGGTGTTGCAGTTACAAAAGAACTTGGAGGTGCTCCCAGAGTAGTAAAAGTTACCCTCGACAATGATCTTCTAAAAGGAAATCATGTGGATGCAATCGGAATCATGCAAATGATTCAGGCATCCAACAGCAGTGCACAATCGGGAGGTTTTGTTGATGGGGACCGGGAATTTCTGGTTACCACCGGTGAGTTTTTGAGCAGTAAAGAGGATCTTGAAAATCTGGTAATAGGTACCAATGCCAATTTGCCGGTGTATCTCAGACAGGTAGCGAAAATTACGGATGGTTCCACTACTCCGAAATCCTATGTGTCATTCGGCTATGGTAAAAATCGTCCGGAACATTCCGGAAATCCATCAGAATACCCAGCTGTAACTATTTCCGTTGCAAAAGTAAAAGGAGCAGATGCCATGCAGATTTCCGAAAAAATACTCGAGCAAATGGAGCATCTGAAAAAGGATCTGATTCCTGACAATGTGAAACTCGAAGTTACCAGAAATTACGGTGAAACTGCATCTGATAAAGTTAGCGAATTACTACTGCATTTAGGAATAGCAATTGTTGCAGTAACCGGTCTTGTAATGTTAGCTATGGGATGGAGAGGTGGCCTGGTAGTCTTTTTATCGGTACCTCTAACCTTTGCCTTAACACTTTTCAGTTATTACTTATTAGGCTATACTCTTAACAGGATCACCTTATTTGCTTTGGTGTTTGTGGTCGGAATTGTGGTCGATGACAGTATCATTATTGCGGAAAACATGCACCGGCATTTCAAGCAGAAGCGATTACCATTTAAACAGGCAGCAATTTATGCGATTAATGAAGTAGGAAATCCAACTATCCTGGCTACATTCACAGTAATTGCCGCTATTTTACCAATGGCATTTGTTTCAGGTATGATGGGACCCTATATGAGTCCAATGCCTATTGGTGCTTCAATAGCCATGATGTTGTCGTTATTTGTGGCATTAACGGTTACTCCATATTTGGGATATCACCTGTTACAGGAAAAAGACAACCACAAAGATTCGCATGATGGGAAGCTGGAATCGAGTTGGATTTATAGAATTTACAGCAAAATTGAAAAACCATTTCTCGAAAATTCGCTAAAGCGAAGAATAATGCTTCTGTCCACTGTTTTGTTGCTTGGAGGTTCGATGTTGCTATTTTTCACTAAAAGTGTGGCAGTAAAAATGTTGCCATTCGATAATAAAAACGAATTCCAGGTGGTGATTGATATGCCGGAAGGAACAACCCTGGAACGTACTTCTGCTGTTACAAGAGAAATAGCCAATTATATTTCGGGAAGACCGGAAGTCATCAACTACCAAAGTTATGTTGGCACCTCTGCTCCTATTACCTTTAATGGTTTGGTTCGTCATTATGATCTCCGAGGTGGAAGTAACATGGCAGACATTCAGGTCAATCTCTTGCATAAAGAAGAACGCTCTGAGCAAAGTCATGATATAGCTAAATCTATTCGTCCGGAAATTCAAAAAATTGCCTCAAAATATGGTGCCAATGTTAAAATAATCGAAGTTCCTCCTGGCCCACCGGTATTATCAACTCTGGTTGCTGAAATTTATGGCCCTGCCTATGATGAACAAATCAGAATTGCAGATAGCGTTAAATCTATTTTGAATGCCACAACTGATATTGTTGATGTTGATTGGATGGTAGAGGCGGATCAGACAGAATACAAGTTCACTGTTGACAACGAAAAGGCTATGTTGAATGGAATTGTACCACAACAGATAGTAGGCAATGTTACCACCTTATTGAGAGAAATGCCGGTAAGTACTTTTTATGATGAACATTCAAGCAATCCGGTGCCAATTGTACTTGAATTAGCTGATAAAGATAAAACAGGTCTATCTGATATCACAAACATGGGAATCAGAAATCAAAATGGCTCCATAGTTCCTTTAAATGATCTGATTAAGGTGACAAAAGATACGGTACAAAACACCATCTTCAGAAAGGACCAAAAAAGGGTTGTTTACGTAACAGCCGATATGGCCGGAGAGCTGGAAAGCCCTGTTTATGCAATTCTGGGTATGACCGAAAAACTAAATCAAATTCCATTAAAACCGGGATATACATTAAATGAATTATACATTCAGCAACCCACCGAAGAAAGTAATTATACGGTCAAATGGGATGGCGAATGGCAAATAACACTTGAAGTGTTCCGTGATTTAGGTGCGGCTTTCCTGGTGGTGATCATTATAATTTACATGTTGATAGTTGGATGGTTTCAGAATTTCAAAACTCCAATAGTCATGATGATTGCAATTCCACTATCGTTAGTAGGGATTGTTCTTGGCCATTGGATTTTGGATGCCTTCTTTACTGCAACTTCTTTCATTGGAATGATTGCTCTTGCAGGCGTTATGGTGAGAAACTCTGTGCTGTTAATCGACTTTATTGAAATCAGATTGCAGGATGGAGTTCCATTGAAACAAGCTATAATTGAAGCAGGTGCTGTAAGAACAACTCCTATTTTACTTACAACAGGAGCAGTGGTTATTGGTGCTTCCATCATTTTGTTCGACCCTATATTTCAGGGACTGGCCATTTCATTAGTTGCAGGAGCAATTGTATCAACACTGCTTACACTTATTGTGGTTCCCCTTATATATTATATCACAGAAAGAAAAAAGTGGGAAATTAAAAAGCAAGTTCAACCATAAATATTCAGCGTCATGAAACTAATAACATTACTTGCCATAGAAATTTATAAAGACGAGATTATCAACATTCTCAAGAAAGCAGGTGTATTGACCTTTAGCTATTCAAAAATAACCGGATATCGTGACAATACAATCGAAGCCTTGAACAGCAATTGGTTTGGGACTGAAATGAATGAAAGTGAGTCTGTTTTCTTTTTGGCGTTTGTCCAGGAATCAATGGTAGATAAACTATTTGAACTGACAAATTCCTTTAATGATGCCCAGTCAAGTACATCACACATACATATTGCAAGTATATCAGTAGAAAAAACCAATTAATTATGATAAACAGAATAATTCGAGCTGTAGCGGGATCATTTATCCTGATCAGTGTAATTCTCGCCATTTACATAAACTTAAACTGGCTATGGTTTACAGCTTTCGTAGGAATCAATTTGTTACAATCATCATTCACCAAATGGTGTTTGATGGAAGACATCCTTAAAAAAGTAGGAGTAAAAGACTAATTAAAAGGAACTCCCAGCCCCTCCTCCACCAAATTGTCCGCCACCAAATTGATTACCAGGTTGTGCAGATGATGCGGCTGAACTAAAAGTAGTCCCTAGCACTATCCCTTCAGCCTGAAGGAAATCATCACTGGCAGAAGGTTCTCTCACATCAAAAATTCTATTGTTTGATCTCAGATACCTGGAAGCAATAAAACTGACTGCTAGTAAGAAAACCCCTCCTAAAGTCAGCAACCACTCCGGTTGAATTGCAGGATTGTATTTTTGAAAGGTTAATGCAGATAAGAATAATATAAAAAGTCCTGAAATAAGTGTTATCCGATCTTTTTTGTAAAGACCAGCCAATATGTAGACAAGTGGAATAACAGCGGTTAGAATCATAAACAACACACCAAACGGAATCGATCTTTGGTCTTCTAACTCCATACGTTTCTGATTTTCCATTCCTAACTGCATATACAGCTTATCATTTTCAGCAGTTAACCTATCTCTTAAAGCAGCGGATTCCTGAGTAGTGTCTGCATAAGTTTCATGAATACTTAAAAAATTCTCATCGATTTGATTTTGTATTGCTGCTTCAGCAGGAGAGACAGCCGTCCCGCCGTCCATTGTTCTGGATAATGCATAACCTTCTTTAACTACAAAATAGTTTAGACTAATATATAAAGTCAGCAAGCTCATAAATTTAAGAACCTGAAATGATTTAAGGTAATAAGTATGAGTTGCATTTATAATTTTTTTGTTAAATATATATAGGGTTACACCTGAAATGAGTGCAACAATAAAAGGCACAAACAACAATAGATTCGGATTTTCGTAGGTATTCAATAAAATCAGACAGACGAATGTTATAAATGCAAGACCTGCAATTAGTGAATCAGCATATTTCCAAACAACAAGGCCAAACAACACTGTTGAAACGATAAATATAGCATTCGTAGAGTTGAAATCTGTTAAAACTCCAATTCCGGAAATGATAAAAACTAATGCTAAATACAACAAGCAATCGTCTATTCCCGATTTCCAATGTTTCTTTGCTTTAATAAAGAAATTCAATATAAAAATCAAAGCTACACCGCAAAGTATCATTGCAAATCCAAGAACAATTTGCTCGGCCAATAAAGCAGATATTGTAAGACCAATTAGTCCGGTACCGGATAGAACCAGAACAATGGTGAACACAAAAAGTCCAATTCGTATAAAGAGATTTGGAGTATACAATTCATCTTTAAAAGCAGCATGAACCTGTACCTTTTGATCGGCATTGATCAACTTCAGGTCTTCCAGCTCGTCAGCAAACTTCCTTACTTCAACCGACTCAATATGTTGTTTGTTATAGCTCATCTTAGTTAGCTTTGAAAAGTTTTTTATAATTAATAAAGAAATAAATAACTCCGGCACAGGAGAACGCGAAATAATAAAGTGCTGCCGCTCCACTATCAAGCCAGGTAAAGAAGGCTATTGTTACTGAGATGTATGCATAAACCACAGACATCAAAAGAAAATAAAAAGACTTTTCGATTACCGCATATCTAAATAATAATCCACAGGCGGCAATCAATATTATAAAATACAAAAGCGGCAAAGCAAAATTTATCTGGGCGGTTAAAAGAGCTATTAGCAGCAAATTAAATCCAAAATTATAGAAAGTGAATGTAAAATGCTTCTTTAAATTTTTTGTTTTCAGATACCAACCTGCAAAAATGAGTAATAGTGCTACTCCGATTGCAGTAAAAACCATTTCGGAACTGAAATCATCAATCAGTGAAATAATATTGGGAGTTGCAATTAATCCTGCTAAAGAAATAAATGAAGTAATACCTAACGATAATACTCCGATGTGATCGAAACGAAACGCACTTATTAAAAACAGAATTGCCGGAATCAAAGTTGCAATTTCAAATGCATCACCAAAAACGTTGTATTGAAACTGAAGATAACCTTCGAGAGCCAAAAACAATAAACATCCTGAGAGCAGGATATAATCATAGGCAATATTAATCTGAACCACTTTGCCATATTCGAATGGTCGTGCAAACCGAATGGCATAAAAGAAGCAATATCCACAAGCTATTGCGATTGCGCCTATTAATGCGGTATGTCCGATAGTATCAATGTTTTTATAAATAAGAATACCAAGCCCCGAAGTGAGTAAAATAACGCCGAGGTACATCAGTGCCCGCAATTCCTGAAAAAGCGAGAATGGTCTGGTAAAAAAGTAGTTCTTAATGGATGAACTATGCTGATTAGTCAGAATACCTTTTTCTTCCAGCAACCCTAAATATTTTTCTTTCATAGAATAACTCTAAATAATTTTCATGAAATTTAGGCAAAATAAATTTAAACGCTAACATTTACCAAATCTCAATTTAAATGTCACTAAATCAACCACTTATTGCTGAGTACAAACACGAAATGGCTAATACCAGAAAAATATTAGCCTTAGTTCCAATGGAAAAATATAGTTGGAAACCGCATGAAAAATCGATGTCACTTGGAGATCTTGCTTCCCATTTGGCCGATATGCCAACCTGGGTAAATTTCACAATTAATTTTCCGGAACTAGATTTTGCAAAGAATTATACAACACCAGCTAAGATTTCAAATGGTGCCGAATTACTTTCTTCAATGGATAAAAACTTTGAGGATGCCATCAAAGTACTGGAAAACACAACCGATGCTCAAATGTTCGAGAACTGGTCGCTTCGTAATGGTGATCAGGTTTTCTTTACCCTGCCGAAAATTGCAGTCTTACGAAGTTTTGTTTTCAGCCATAATATTCACCACCGTGCTCAGTTGGGAGTATATCTGAGAATGCTGGATATTCCGTTACCCGGCATTTATGGTCCGAGTGCCGATGATAAAGGCATGTAATTACAAACCTCTATAAATGCAAAAGGAAGCAGCCGTTAAATCCTACCGGAAATAAATCCGGGACGGCTGCTCCTTTCACAACTCACTTACCAGGAAAGTATCTTTATAAGGTTCCTCTTCGAGCCTGTTCTGCCTCAATTGATTCGAACAATGCCTGAAAATTTCCTTTTCCAAATGATTTAGCTCCTTTACGCTGTATGATTTCAAAAAATAAAGTGGGTCGGTCTTCAACCGGTTTGGTGAATATCTGAAGCAGATAACCTTCTTCATCACGATCCACCATAATACCAAGTGATTTCAACACCTTCATATCTTCTTCAATAATACCTACTCTATCTCCTACAGTATCATAGTAGGTTCCGGGTACATATAAAAATTCAACACCTCTTTTGCGCATCTCTGAAATTGTGAAAACAATATCATTGGTAGCTACAGCAATATGTTGGCATCCGGGGCCTTTATAAAAGTCCAGATATTCTTCAATCTGCGACTTCTTAATTCCTGCAGCAGGTTCGTTAATTGGGAATTTAATGCGACCATTCCCATTTGTCATCACCTTACTCATAAGAGCAGTGTATTGTGTGGAGATGTCTTTGTCATCGAAAGTAATCAGATTAGCAAATCCCATTACGTCGGAATAAAATGCTGCCCACTTATTCATTGCTCCCAGCTCCACATTTCCAACCATGTGATCGATGTATTCAAGTCCTGTTGGTCCGGGATTATATTCAGATTGGTAAGGCTTATAACCGGGTAGAAATGCTCCATTGTAGGCTTTACGTTCAATAAACATGTGAATAGTTTCACCGTAAGTATGAATTCCTGAAATCACTACAGAACCAAATTCATCGCTTTCTGTATAGGGAGCCACAAACGATTTTGCTCCACGCATCACGGTTTCATTGTAAGCACTTGTTGCGTCATCAACCCAAAGTGCTATAACTTTGATGCCATCACCATGCATTCTTATATGGTGCGATATTTCACTATCCGGATCGAATGGTGTGGTTAATACCAAACGGATTTTGCCTTGCTGCAAAACGTAAGAAGTACGATCGCGGCAACCGGTTTCAAGTCCTCTGTAAGCTACAGACTGAAATCCGAAGGCAGTTTTATAATAGTGCGCTGCCTGTTTTGCGTTTCCTACATACAACTCAACATAGTCTGTTCCGTTTATAGGAAGGAAATCCTGTGCTTTTTCAAATACTTTTTCCCCTGAATAGGAATAATTTTTAACTGCTGTGAGATTATCCATTGCTTTATAGTAATTGACAATTAAATTGTCGGTTATTAATTTATGGAATATTTAATTTCAGATTTTTTCTGTTTCCAATTCCTGTGGCATCCACGACTTGTAGTAATCTTTCACTTCAATAGCTAAAGCTGCTTTTGTAACTTTCACAGGGCGGAACGGATCAATCATTACCGCAAGTTCATTGGTCGATTTTTTACCAATACTTCTTTCGATGGCACCCGGGTGTGGTCCGTGAGGAATTCCTGCAGGATGCAAGGTAATTTGTCCCTTGTGAATATTATTCCGGCTCATAAAATCGCCATCCACATAATATAATAATTCATCGGAATCAATGTTGCTATGATGATATGGAGCAGG
>JAEUTI010000055.1 GCA_016788065.1 Bacteroidia bacterium
ATAACCATGTTAGATTTTCTCGCGTAACTTTTGTTTCTTTGGGTTTCATAAGAGGGTGGTTTTTGAGTTGTTTAATTGTTCGTAAATCAAATATACTCAATTATCACCTTCTTAATTTTCAACTGAATTTAGGACACCATCGTGCTGTTTCCGCACTTCAAATCCTTTTTTAAAACGGATTTAACAGATTTGTCGGATAAGGGCAAGATTGTTCACATCCAGAATTAAACTTCGATTTTAAAATAAACTTTTAGGTCGAATGAAAATTATATTTTATGCAGAATTAATCTCGTTCCTTATCTTGTAAAATCCGTTGAATCTTGTTGTGAAATTCACGGATCACCCCAATGGCTTTAAACTAATTTCTGAAAACGAAAATAATTATACACCTATAAAATAAAACTGCTTCTTTGAGTGAAGATTTTTAAAGAATAAATTCAATCACAATCCCAATTCTTTAATTGCTGGGACCAGGCAAGAATTACCTAATAAAGTGCAGTCACACATTTGTTACTCATGAACAAAAAATCAGCACCCTTCGACTACGCTCAGGGCAAGCATCAGCACACAAGCACATTAGCACCCATTCGACTACGCTCAGGGCAAGCATTAGCACATAAAAAAAGCAGTCAAATTTTTCTACTAAGAATTACCCATCACCAAACCGCCGAATCATCAAATCACCAAATCAAAAGCAGTCACTTTTTTGTTACTCAGGAACAATCATCAGCACACCAGCACCTTTCGACTTCGCTCAAGGCAGCGCATCAGCAAATCAGCACATTAAAAACCAGCTTCGCTGCTAAAAGCTATTCCTTCGCTGAATTAAGTCCTTTCAACACTTCTTGTGTAATATCGAGTGAGTCGTTGGCAAATAATACGCCACTGCCTCTTTCATAGCGCATGATAAAAAGATGATTGCGTGTTTTATTAAATTCTTTCAGATAACCGGATAAATGATAATAGACAGAATCATTCATCACTGATTCTTGTTCCTGGAGTTGATCGATGAGGCTTTCTTTTAACTGCAGTAAATTTTGTTGTTTACCCATTAATTTTTCTTCTTCTGCAGCACGTGCTTCCGGCGACATACCCGCAGCACGATTCTGATAGTTTTGTACTTCTTTCTCGAGAGAACGGGCATTAGTGGTCAGAAAATTTTCGATGCTGTCCTGGCGCTTATCGAATGTTTCTTTCAATTCATTAAAATAGTTATAGCCTTTTAACAGGGAATCTGAGTTGATGTAAACTATTCCATTTGCAGGCATTCCTGAACCTGAAATAGCAGGTGCAGCAACCGGTTGTGAACCTGAATAAACTTTATAATAAAGAAAGGCTACTGCGATTAACAATACAGCATTTAAAACCAGAGAGAGTTGCTTCACGATTATAGGATTTAGATTTTTAATATTATGCAAAGAAAGTAAAATAACGGTTAAATATAACCGGCCAGTTTGTAGGTAATCATACCAAACCATTCGTGAAAAAGCATATCCCAGCTCACCAGACATTGTGCATCGGGAACAATGGTATTATCGGGTGTAAGTGGCCTTATACCTGCCTTTTCATCAACAGGGAAAGCATCAATTTGAAGTCCCGTTTTCTGAAAACAAGCGAGTGAACGCCTCATATGAAATGCGGAGGTTACAAGCAAAAACCTTCCATTTGGATGACTGGCATTCAGCATCTTAGCTGAATTCACTGCATTTTCATAGGTGTTTCGGGAGTCATTTTCGATGAGAATATCAGCCGCGGGAATACCGGATTGCAACAATACTTTTTCGAGTACCACCGATTCCTTTTCTTCTGGTGAAAATACCATCCCGGACCCACCGGAAAGGAGGATTTTGCGGACTTTCCCCTGCTTGTAAAGAGCAATTCCCTGTAAAAGTCTGTCGACACTCATGCTATACACCGGGCGCTGTGTGTGGTCGTCGAAATAGCGGAGACTACCCCCTAAAACTACGGCAACATCATACGGTTGGGTAATGATTGCGCTGTTATAAGGGTCGGTTTCCCACCAATTAAGGGTCCGGCTCACGATAAACGGATTGGTGAAAAACAGGGCGATTCCAATGGCCAAAGCCATCAATTTACGACGCAGATGCTCCTTTTTAATGCAAAAAGATACTATCAAAAGCCCTAAGATCCATGTCAGGGGCAGCAGCAAAAACTCAAGAATTTTGGACAGAATAAAAAACATATCAGGCAAACATAAATAATCCTGATTGGTTTACCATCTGCAACAGCAAAAATAAAAAGTCGATTCTACATTTATTTAATTGATCTACAGTATTTTAACAAGGATTTTAAGCCTGCCTATATTTTTGCTAAATTTGAGCCAGAATTGAGCCTATATGCAAACCGAAAAATACACTCCCAAGAACAAGATCAGAGTAGTTACCGCTGCCAGTCTTTTTGATGGTCATGATGCTTCCATTAATATCATGCGCAGAATTATTCAGGCCAGTGGTGCTGAGGTTATTCATCTCGGCCACGACAGGAGTGCATTGGAAGTTGTAGAGTGCGCAATTCAGGAAGATGCCAATGCTATTGCGCTTACGAGTTATCAGGGCGGGCACGTTGAGTATTTTAAGTATATGTACGATTTGCTCAAAGAACGAGGCTGTTCACATATCCGGATTTTTGGAGGAGGTGGTGGTGTTATACTTCCTAAAGAAATTGAATCGTTGCATGCTTATGGAATTGCACGAATTTATTCACCGGATGATGGCAGAAGAATGGGATTGCAGGGCATGATAAATGATATGCTGGAGCAATCGGATTTTGCAACCGGCATTAATTTGAATGGTGAAGCAGAAAAACTTTATTCTAAAGACACCAAGGCGATTGCCCGATTAATTTCAGCAGCGGAAAATAATCCCGGAGAGTTTGTCAAATTTCATAAGCAAATACATGACGCTGCAACCAAACAAACCTCACCGGTATTAGGAATAACAGGTACAGGAGGTGCAGGAAAATCGTCGTTAGTAGATGAATTGGTACGTCGTTTTTTAATTGAATTTAAAGATAAAACCATTGCCATTATTTCTGTTGATCCATCGAAAAGAAAAACAGGAGGAGCATTGCTGGGAGACCGGATACGAATGAATGCTATTCGAAATCCTAGAGTGTATATGCGTTCACTGGCAACCCGTCAAAGCAATCTTGCGCTTTCAAAACATGTGCAGGAAGCAGTTGATATTGTTAAAGCTGCGGGTTATGATTTAATAATTCTTGAAACATCGGGTATCGGACAATCGGATACAGAAATTACAGATCACAGTAATGTGTCGCTGTATGTAATGACACCCGAGTATGGTGCAGCTACTCAGCTTGAGAAAATTGATATGTTGGATTTTGCCGACATCATTGCGCTGAATAAGTTTGATAAGCGTGGTGCGATGGATGCTATTCGTGATGTGCGTAAACAATACAAGCGTAATCATCAGTTATGGGAAACACCAGATGAGGAATTGCCTGTTTTCGGAACTATAGCATCGCAATTTAATGATCCGGGGATGAACAGGTTGTACCGGGTGGTGATGAATACCATTGCAGAAAAAACCGGTGTCGATTTAAAATCTACTTATCAGGTAACTGATGAAGCGAGTGAAAAAATTTATATTATTCCACCAAATCGCACCCGTTATCTGAGTGAGATTTCTGAGAACAATCGTTCGTATGATAACTGGGTGAATGAACAATCGGAGACCGCACAAAAATTATATGCACTAAAAACTTCTATTGCATCTTTAAAAGAAAGCGAAGGTGTTAGTCAGGATATTTTAAACGCATTAGAAAAAAGATATACGGAACTGGAGTTGAAATTAGATGGCACCAATCGTTTGATGTTGGAGCAGCTTCCATTAAAAGTTGAGCAATACAAAGCCGATTTTTATGAGTTCAAAGTGCGTGAAAAAATTCTTAAAATTCAAACTTATTCAGAGTCGTTATCGAGACAACGTATTCCGAAAGTATCTTTTCCAAAATACAAGGCCTGGGGTGATTTGCTGAGATGGCTTTTGCAGGAAAATGTGCCCGGTGAATTTCCATTCACTGCAGGTGTATTTCGTTTCAAGAGAGAGAATGAAGATCCAACCCGAATGTTTGCGGGTGAAGGCTGTCCGGAGCGCACCAACAAGCGTTTCCATTATGTTTCGCTGGGCATGCCTGCGAAGCGTTTATCGACTGCATTCGATTCGGTAACCTTGTATGGGCAAGATCCCGATCATCGTCCAGATATTTACGGTAAAATAGGTAATGCCGGAGTTTCGGTTTGTTGTTTAGATGATGCCAAGAAACTGTATTCAGGATTCAATTTATGCGATCCTGCGACATCGGTTTCTATGACTATCAACGGACCTGCATCAATCATTGCAGCCTATTTTATGAATGCTGCTATTGATCAGCAATGTGAACTTTACATTCAGCAAAACGGACTAACAGAAGAGGTCAATAAAAAAGTTGCAGCAATACATGCATCCCGTAAAGGAGTTTCAGCACCAAAATATAATTATCCGATTCCGGAAGGAAATAACGGTTTGGGATTAATGTTGCTGGGCATCACCGGTGATCAGGTATTGCCGGCAGATATTTACAACAAGATTAAGAAAGACACCTTAGCGAACGTCAGAGGAACGGTTCAGGCTGATATCTTAAAAGAAGATCAGGCACAAAACACGTGTATCTTCTCGACTGAATTTTCGTTGCGTCTGATGGGTGATATGCAACAATACTTCATTGATACCAACATCCGAAATTTTTATTCGGTGTCGATATCGGGATATCATATTGCGGAGGCAGGTGCTAATCCGATTACTCAATTAGCATTCACACTAGCAAATGGCTTTACTTACGTAGAATATTATGTGAGTCGCGGTATGGATGTAAATGCATTTGCACCAAATTTATCCTTCTTCTTTTCGAATGGTGTTGATCCGGAATATTCAGTAATTGGTCGCGTGGCGCGGAAGATCTGGGCCAAGGCGATGAAGATAAAATACAAGGCGAATGAGCGTTCTCAGATGTTGAAATATCATATTCAAACATCGGGAAGGTCGTTGCATGCACAGGAGATCGACTTCAATGATATTCGAACAACGCTCCAGGCATTGTATGCAATTTATGACAACTGCAATTCGTTGCATACAAACGCCTATGATGAAGCAATCACCACTCCTACTGAAGAGAGTGTGCGAAGAGCGATGGCTATTCAGCTTATCATCAACCGCGAGTTGGGTCTAGCTAAGAATGAAAATCCGAATCAGGGCTCCTTTATTATTGAAGAATTAACAGATCTTGTTGAAGAGGCTGTGCTCAGTGAATTCGATCGCATAACAGAACGCGGTGGTGTGTTGGGCTCTATGGAAACGATGTATCAGCGTGGTAAAATTCAGGAAGAATCGCTGTATTACGAAACGCTGAAGCATACCGGAGAATTACCAATCATAGGTGTGAATACCTTCTTATCATCAAAAGGATCGCCTACAGTGATTCCAATGGAGGTAATCAGGGCAACCGAAGAAGAGAAGATGCAGCAAATTGAAACGCTGACGAATTTACATAAGCGGAATGCATCAACCAGTGAAAAACTGCTGCATGATTTGCAACTGGCGGCTATCCACAATGAGAATATGTTTGAGCACATTATGGAAGTATCGAAATATTGTTCACTTGGACAAATTACAGGAGCTTTATTTGAGGTAGGCGGACAGTACCGAAGAAACATGTAACATGTACCAATACAAGACATCCAAAATTAAACTAACCAATAAATAATTAAACATAAAAACAGCCAATGAAAAAATCAAATTTACTGATGGCATTACTGATTTCAGTTGGAATCGGTTTTGCATCTTGCGGAAGCAGCGAAAATAAAGAAGCTGCAACTCAACCGGAAGCGGTGGTAGCAATTAACACTACGCACGCTTATGTTTGTCCGATGAATTGCGAAAACAGCGCTAGTGATGCTCCTGGAAAATGTGTTGTATGCGGAATGGATCTGGTAAGCAATCCGAATTATGCCGGCACAACAACAGCAGTAGCTGATTCAGGAACAGTAACAACTGATTCTGTAGCAGCAACTACTAGCGGAGAAGAAAGTCATGATGATCATAGTGGGCACAATCACTAAGAATTTAAGTTTGACATAAAAAAACCGCAGTGGGAACACTGCGGTTTTTTTATGTGCTGATGTGCTGATGTGCTGATGTGCTAATGTGCTGATGTGCTGATGATTTGCACTGAGCGTAGTCGAAGGGTTGAATGCGCTGCCATGAGTGCAGTTGATGGGTGATCAGTTATCAGTGATCAGTAAAGCGTTTAGTAGCCGGATTTTAAGTTTGCGTTTTTCACTTGTGATTTATTTTGTTGCTGCTAAAGGTGAAGACTTCTCGTTCACATGCTGATTCTTATTGAAAATTGATAAGCAAGAATTGAAAAGTTAATAATGACATTTCTAGTCACTATCTCATAACGAAATAACTTTTGTGCAGAAACAACAAAACCTTAATCCTTAATCCTTAATCTTTAATTCTTAATCCTAATCCCTCCCTCTCCAGCCCGAAATATTCCACGGAGCAGGATGCCTATGCTGGAGAGGGC
>JAEUTI010000057.1 GCA_016788065.1 Bacteroidia bacterium
CCCTTGTTCAATGTCTTGAACAATTGACCGCCGAATCCCTTCACTAAACACTCGTCTTTGTCGTAAATGGGTCACTTTTGTAGATTTTATTTGTGTCATAATTAGATTGATTTTTGGTCAACCTATTTCAGGCGCGCACAAATTGAATTTGTAGCACAAATTCAATTTTGTAGTTAACTAAAATGTCAATATTCAATTCTCACTTCTTGCTACTCACTATTCAATAAAAGTATCATTAAGAAAGGCAGGATTATGGTCAAGCTGCAGGAATATTAATTTTTGAACTATAGCAGTTTCAAGATATTGAATAACAAATATTGAATATTACAAATTGAATAAGGAAATCGGGTGCAAAATATTATTCAATTTTCACTTCTTGATGTCAATATTCAATAAAAAATCTTGAGTACGAAAATCCACCAATTTTAGCAGTCATAAAATAAATCATAAGTGAAAAACGAAATCTTAATCAGTCCAAAGCCCCACAACTTTTAACCTTCAACTTTCAACTTTCAACCATGTGCAGTCACATCTTTTTACTGAGGAATAAACAACCTGCACCCCTCTACTACGCTCTGGGCGGCACTTGTCACCAAAGAGTAGTCACACTTTTGTTGCTCTGGAACAATCATCAGCACCCTTCGACTACGCTCAGGGCGGCGCTTTCAATTTACAACTTTCAACTTACAACTTTCAACCACCGTGCAGTCACACCATTTTACTCCGGAACCACCATCACCAAACCATCAAATTTTCAAATCATCAAATCAAGTGCAGTCACATCTTTTTACTCTAGAACCCTCAATTAGCAAATCAGCACATTAGCACATCAGCAAATCAATTAATTAATTAAATTCGCCCTCCATGAATGAGCAAATTGTAAACGAAATATCAAAATGTGTGCAGACACTCCGCGAGGGAGGTTTTATCATTTTCCCAAATGAAATTGGTTGGTGTATTGGTTGTTACCTCACTGATACGGAAAATGTTAATAAACTGGCTGCAGGTGATTACGAATTCGGTTCGGTTTTATTGGAGGATGAAGGTAAATTAGGCAAATATGTGAAAGTGCTTCCCGATACCATTTGGGATTTGATTCAATTCAGCACCAAACCAATGATTTTGTGGTTGCAGGGTGCCGTGAATTTATCGCCGGCATTGATTTCCGAAAGCGGTGAGGCTGCCTTCAGAATCCCAAAGGACGAATTCACCAATGTATTGCTACACAAGGCAGGGAAACCAATTTTTGCAGCTTTATTACCTAATCAGGAGCAACCCGCAAAAACAACTTCCATTTTGAATAAACCCGGTTTTGTGGTAAATTTGCGGCTGAGTCAAAAGGCTAATACCGATGAATTGGTGGTTATGAGTCTGACTCCTTCCGGTCAGATCAGTTTTCTGAAAAAATAATTGCTCCCTATTAAATATTATTGTAATTGAAAGATTTTATATCACAGGATTTTTTTAAGGTTATCAGTATTGCTTGTGATGAACTGGGTGTGGATGGATATGTAATCGGTGGGTATGTTCGCGATTGTCTGTTACATCGTCCCTGTAAGGATATTGATGTGGTTGTCACGGGGAGCGGCATTGAAGTAGCAACATTAACTGCAAAAAAATTAGGCCATGGAATTCATGTGACGGTTTTCAAAAATTTTGGAACTGCCATGCTGGTTTATGATGATTGGAATATTGAATTTGTTGGTGCCAGAAAAGAATCATACCGTTCCGATTCCAGAAAACCCATTGTTGAAGAAGGTTCTTTAGAAGATGATCAGAAAAGAAGAGACTTTACAATAAATGCACTTGCCATAAAATTGAATGGTAGTGATGCGGGAACACTCTCAGATCCTTTCAGTGGTGTGGTCGACCTGAATGCGGGCATTATCCGCACCCCATTAGAACCTGCTCTCACATATTCTGATGATCCACTGCGAATGATGCGGGCAATTCGCTTCGCATCTCAGCTTAATTTTATCATCGAGCCCAATTCGCTTCGTGCTATCACTGAAAACAGGGAGCGAATCAAAATTGTGTCTAAAGAACGTATCACCGATGAGTTGAATAAAATTTTGATGTCGCCGGTGCCATCTGTTGGATTCAAATTACTTTTCGATACCCGACTTTTACATATTATTTTTCCTCAGATGACAGCTCTTTATGGTGTTGAATATGTTTCCGGCAAAGGTCATAAAGATAATTTCTATCATACCCTGCAGGTAATTGATAATATCAGCAAAAACACCGATAATTTATGGTTACGCTGGGCAGCATTATTACACGACATAGCCAAGCCTGCAACCAAACGTTTTGAAGAAGGCACCGGATGGACCTTCCATGGTCATGAAGATAAAGGAGCACGCATGGTACCCGGAATCTTCAATCAGTTAAAGCTGCCATTGAATGAAAAAATGAAGTATGTGCAAAAACTGGTACTGCTTCATTTGCGTCCGATTGTGCTTGCTCAAAGCATTGTGACCGATTCGGCAGTGCGTCGTTTGTTGTTTGAAGCAGGTGAAGATATTGATGATCTGATGACTTTATGTCAGGCCGATATTACTTCCAAAAATGAAGTGAAAGTCAAGAAATACCTCAACAACTTTGAACTGGTTAAACAGAAACTTGTAGAGGTTGAGGAAAAAGACAAAATGCGAAACTGGCAGCCTCCGGTTACCGGCGAAATGATTATGGAAGCCTTCAATTTAAAACCCGGACCGGAAATTGGAATTATTAAAAATGCCATCAGGGAAGCAATTATTGAAGGCGATATTTCGAGTGATCCGGATGAAGCATACCGTTTTATGATTGAAAAAGGCGTCAGTCTGGGACTCACCCCGCCTGCCGGAAATTCACACAAATAAAATCGCCGCTTCGTTTACCTTTTTTCATCTGAAATATATATTTTTGCCATCTCGAATCCAATCTCCAAATTAATTACAATGGCTGTCTACCGATTCAGGGTTTCATTCGAAGAATTCGATGAAGTTCATCGCGATATAGAAATTAAATCAACTCAAACCTTTGAGCAGTTTCACCTGGCTATTCAGGAAGCAATTGGGTTTGATGCTTCTAAACCTGCTTCCTTTTTCATGAGCAATGACAACTGGAAAAAAGGACAGGAAATCACTTATCGTCCCGATGGCTCTAATCATGCGCCTGGAACTCACGACATGAAAAAATCTGTATTGTGCGATTATATTGCTGATCCACATCAGAAAATCTATTACATATTCGATCTTCCATTACACTGGACTTTTTTCATTGAGCTCTTCAAAATTTTACCTGATGATGCCTCTAAAAAATATCCGACTTGCGTAAAATCTGTTGGAGATGCCCCTAAACAATATCAGATTATCGAAGCTCCTAAAGGTGTTTTAGACCCTGATTTTATTGATGATGAAATGTTTGCTGAGGTAGCTGTTGAAGAGGATGAAGATGTGGAAGCTGAAGTAGCAGACGAAACAGAAGTAGGGTTTGGCGAAGCTGTGGATGAGGAAGAGTACGATAATATTGAAGAGACTTCCGAAGAAGAGGGAGAACGCGAAGAATAACTGTTTCCTAACACCCTCATGATTTGCCTAAGTTACTTGTTATTATTGGCGGCCCTACTGCTTCAGGTAAATCTGAATTCGCTATTCAGTTAGCACAACATTACAATACCGTTGTTGTTAGTGCCGATTCCCGACAATTTTTCAAAGAGTTAACCATCGGTACTGCTAAACCATCCGAAACCGATCTGAAACGGGTTCCCCATTACTTCATCAATTCACACACGCTTTCAGAAACCGTAAATGCCGCATCGTATGGTGCAGCAGTCAGGGATTTGCTTTCCAATTTATTTGCTGAAAAGGATGTCGTTATAATGGCAGGAGGCTCCGGTTTATACATCGATGCCGTATTAAATACCATTGATGAACTTCCGGAAGTACAGCCCGAAATCAGAGCTGAATTAAATGCAATTTTAGAGAAACAGGGACTCACGGCATTGTATCAGCTATTACAGGAAAAAGATCCTGCTTCCGCTGCCAAAATTGATCGACACAATCCACGAAGAATTATCAGAGCTCTCGAAGTTTCTATTTCAACCGGTGTCCCCTACTCTTCCCTCTTAGGCAAATCCAAACTCGAATTACCTTTCGATTGCCTCTTTGCAGGAATCGATTGGCCACGCGAAGAACTCTATAAACGTATCGATGAACGTACGCAACAAATGATGGAAGCCGGCTTGTTGAATGAAGTAAAAGGAGTCAGTGAATACCGGAATTGTCAGGCTTTGCAAACGGTAGGTTATCGCGAACTTTTTCAATTTTTAGATGGCGAAATTACACAGGAGCAAGCAGTAACTCTGATTGCACAGCACACGCGTAATTATGCCAAACGGCAGCTGACCTGGTTCAGAAAATATCCTGATTTTATTTGGTTACAACCCGGTGATGAGAAGTCACTTTTCCAAACTATTGACTCGAAAATGAAGCAGACAAATTAAGGCTGCTCGTGTACCACAAACTTCCTTCCTTCTAAAGCAAGCTCAGACTCAGGAAAAATAGTTCTGGCTTCTTCAAGCATTGGTGCGAGATCTTTATATCGCGCTGAGAAATGCCCAATCAATAAACGCAATACACCTGCATTTTTTGCTACCGTTGCTGCTTCAATGCTGGTGGAATGAAATGTTGCCTTGGCACGATCAAGCAAATCATGCATGAAAGTTGATTCATGATAAAGCAAATCTACCCCCCGCACCTCATCAGCCAAATGTTCCAGATAAACAGTATCGGAACAAAATGCATAGGAACGCGGACGGCCGGCACTAATGGTGAGTTCTTTATTGGGGATGATATTTCCAAAATCATCTTCGTAATTCTCGCCGTTTTTTATGCCAGCATAATATTTAAAAGGGATGTTGTATTGCTTCATTTTATTGATGAGCAATTTCCTTGGCTTTGGTTTTTCCTTAAATAAAAATCCGGTACATGGAATGCGGTGATTCAGTGAAATAGTACTCACCGATAAATCTTCATCCTCCAGAATAATTGTACCACTGTAATTTTTTACAGGATGAAAAATTAGATTGTAACGAAGTACCGTCTGCGATAACCTCAACTGCAATTCAATAATATCCATCAATTCCTGTTGACCATATAAATGAATTTCGTTATTCCTTCCCTGCAAATGCATGGTCGATAACAAACCCATTAACCCCAGATAATGATCACCATGCAGGTGACTGATAAAAATATGTCCGATTCTGCTGTACTTAATTTTATAGCGTACGAGCTGACTTTGCGTACCTTCTCCGCAATCGATCAAAAAAAACCGCTCACGGATATTTAAAACCTGAGCGGTAGGATGACGATTTTGTGTAGGAGTAGCAGAACTACTTCCGAGAATTGTTAATTCAAATGGCATTATTTTCTGGAAACAATCATGCGGCGGGTAACTACCGATGACCCGTTTTCAATAGACAACATATAAACGCCCGGTGCAAAATCACTGGTGTTCACACGAACGGTATTTAATCCAGCCATACCTCTAATGGTCTGATCAAATACTTCTTTACCGATCATGTTATAAACACGAAGAGTAAAGTCGCCACCTATAGGAGAAGAGTAAGTTACATCTGTAAAATTGATTGCAGGATTTGGCTTGTTTTGCAACAAATCAAATTTCACTGCACCCAGTTCATTCACACCTGATGTTGAATTGATGTTGATCACATAATAATCAACAGTAGATGGTTGCGTCAACGGAGAACCGAATAATGTTCCTGCAACTTCAAGATCCACATTCATTGTAAATGCTCCGGCAGAAGTTGGTGTACCTGATAAAAGAATACAGCCATTAGTTCCTCCAGGGAAAATGCAATTTGCAGGATTACATGAATAAGTAATTCCCGGAGGCAATCCTGTTACTCCTGTGATGGTAATGCTGGTAACAATTACCGGCAGACCTAAAAGAGAAGTATCCGTGAGCACACGAACCTGAATTACTTCATTGTATGGTTGTCCGAGCACACCAGCTGGTAGACCGGTTGCGCTGTCAGGATAAATTCCCGGAATGGTTAAAGAAACATCAGGAGTGCATTGTGCAAATCCCTGATTGCAGATTGAAAAAATACTCAGTAATGCGAGAAGTGTAAAACGTTTAATCATAATAATATGGACTCAGTTGTTAGTTCGTTCAGGGTTTTTCAATTTCATCAGTTGTGATCATATCAATTGCATCGGTTACGGTTGGTGTTATTACCAATACCTGCTCTAATTGCGAAATTGAAATGAGTTTTTTAATTGGTTCACTTAATCCGGTTATAACAAATGCTCCGTTAGCATTTCTGCAAACACGGTTTCCTACCAAAACTGCACTTAAACCCGATGAATCGCAGAATTGCGTATCGGATAAATCCAGAATGATATTGTTATATCCCTGACTGTTTATAATCAACAATTCCGACTTCAACTCTGCAGAAATCAGGGTATTCAGTTTCTGTTCATGAAGCTTAATTACTGCGTATTTTTCTGCCTTGTCGAGTGAATAGTGCATAATCAGGGATTAAATCAAAACAAATATAAGGATATTCTTACACAAACAAAAATAATAAACAGAAGTGGCTTTAATCTACCTGGCCGGCTAAGAGGTACAGAACTGCCATTCGAACAGCTACTCCATTCTCAACTTGTTGAAGTATAATTGATTGCCGTGAATCGGCAGCATCACTCGATAATTCAACACCCCTGTTAATTGGTCCCGGATGCATTACCAGAATATCTTTTTTCAGACTATCCAGGATTTCCCGGTTAATACCATACAACATCACATATTCCCGTAAGGATGGGAAATACCGGATATCCTGGCGCTCTAACTGTATCCGGAGTACATTGGCTACATCGCACCAGTCTAGGGCTTTTTTAAGATCGTGTTCGACTATCACCCCCAAATCGGCTATGTATCTGGGGATCAGCGTAACCGGACCGCAAACCATGACTTCGGCACCCATCTTCTTCAGGCAAAATATATTAGAAAGGGCAACTCGGGAATGCAGGATATCTCCAATAATAACCACCCTCACTCCTTTCAGTTCGCCAAGCTTTTCAGCGATTGAAAAGGCATCGAGCAATGCCTGGGTAGGATGTTCATGGGTTCCGTCGCCTGCATTTATAATTTTGGCATTTACATGGCGAGATAAAAAGACCGCAGCGCCCGGTTTCGGATGCCGCATTACCACCATGTCCACTTTCATGGCCAGGATGTTATTGACTGTATCAATGAGGGTTTCCCCTTTGCTGACTGATGATGATGAAGCTGAGAAATTTACGATATCTGCTGAGAGTCGCTTTTCTGCTAATTCGAAGGAAAGGCGGGTACGGGTTGAATTTTCAAAAAATAAATTGGCTACTGTAATATCACGAAGGGAAGGCACTTTTTTAATGGGTCTGTTAATGACATCCTTAAAGTTGGCAGCGGTGGCGAATATCTTTCTGATATCGTCAACCTGAAGATCTTTAATCCCCAATAAATGCTTCACACTAAGTTGCTGACTCATTCTTCTTTTTGTGATGTAAATAACCAAACTTCATCTTTCCCATCGGTTTCATTCCAGGTAACCTTCACCTTATCCGACATAATGGTATCAATTGCTTTACCTACGTAATCGGGTTCAATTGGCAAGTGCCGGCTGAACTTGCGATCGATAAGCACTACCAGCTCTACTTTGGAAGGCCTGCCAAATGCCAGCAATGCATCCAATGCAGCACGAATGGTTCTTCCGGTATACAACACATCATCTACCAGAATCACCTTTTTATTTTCGATGATGAAATCAATTTGAGTGGCACTGGGTACAATTACACTTTCTCTGCGTCTGAAATCATCTCTGAAAAAGGTGATATCCAGATTTCCGGATAGAATTGTTTTCCCCGGCAAAAATTGTCGTAACTGTTTGGTTATACGATTAGAAAGATTAACTCCCCGGGGTTGCAGTCCAATAATTACGGAGTCATTAAAGTCATCGTGATTCTCAATCAACTCAAAGCAGAGCCTGTTGATGGTGATATCAAAATTCTTTTGGTTGAGTATCAGCCGTGATGACATGGTTGTAATTATGTTGGCAAAAATAGCAGAAATAAAGGGTCAAAAAAAATCCCCGAAAATAATCGGGGATTTTTAATATTAATTAGCAGCTTCGTCAGCGGATGTTTCATCATCCTTTGCAGCTTTGGTTTTCTTAGGTTTCTTTTCTACCTGATCATCAGCAGGAGCATCTTTGGTTTTCTTCTCAGATGTTTCCAATTCCGATCTTAAAGCTGAGAGAACTCCAAAATCACCTAATGTTGATTTTTCTACGCTCTCTTTTACTTTCTTAATCGATTTTGTTGTGCTGTCTTCAGTCTTTTCAGTAGCCTCAGATTTCGCAACATTCTTTACATCTTCAAACATACGGGTATGTGAAACGATGATTTTGCGATTTTCTTTAGAGAACTCAATCACTTTGAAATCAAGCTTCTCATCAGTCTTTGCTGTAGCACCATTTTCTTTTGCAAGATGACGGTAAGGAGCAAATCCTTCAACACCATAAGGAAGCGTTACAACAGCACCTTTATCGGTAACCTTGCCAACTACTCCTTCATGAACTGAATCAACAGAGAAGATGGTCTCATAGCTTTCCCATGGATTATCTTCGATTTGTTTGTGACCTAAGCTCAGGCGACGGTTTTCAGCGTCTACTTCAAGTACCATTACTTCAATCTCATCACCAATTTTGGTAAATTCAGATGGGTGCTTGATTTTCTTAGACCAGGAAAGATCAGAAATGTGGATCAGACCATCAATTCCTTCTTCAAGTTCAACAAACACACCGAAGTTGGTGAAGTTTCTGACTTTAGCTTTGTGCTTAGAACCAACAGGGTATTTCGCAGTAATTTGTCCCCAAGGATCAGGCATTAATTGCTTCAAGCCAAGTGACATTTTACGCTCATCACGATCAAGTGTGAGAATCATTGCTTCAATTTCATCTCCTACTTTAAGGAAATCCTGTGGGCTGCGTAAGTGCTGTGACCATGACATTTCAGAAACGTGAATAAGTCCTTCAACGCCCGGAATCACTTCTACAAATGCACCGTAATCAGCTATAACAACTACTTTACCTTTAACTTTATCGCCTACTTTCAGCTCGGTATCCAAAGAATCCCATGGCTGTGAAGTAAGTTGTTTCAGCCCAAGTGCAATACGTTTTTTCTCATCATCGAAATCGAGAATTACCACATTGATCTTCTCATCCAGCTTCAATACTTCTTCCGGATGATTGATACGTCCCCATGAAATATCAGTGATGTGCAACAATCCGTCAACACCACCTAAGTCCATGAATACTCCGTATGAGGTTATATTCTTAACAGTACCTTCAAGTACCTGTCCTTTTTCAAGTTTAGATATGATTTCTGCCTTTTGGCTTTCCAATTCTTCTTCGATCAGAACTTTGTGTGATACTACCACGTTTTTAAATTCATTGTTGATTTTCACAACTTTGAATTCCATGGTTTTTCCAACAAATACATCGTAATCGCGGATTGGCTTCACATCAATTTGTGAACCTGGTAAGAATGCTTCAATTCCGAATACATCTACAATCAAACCACCTTTGGTACGACATTTTACAAAGCCTTGAATGATTTCATCTTTTTCAAGAGCAGAATTTACACGCTCCCATGATTTTAATGCACGGGCTTTCTTGTGAGAAAGAATGAGCTGTCCGTTTTTGTCTTCTTGAGTCTCGACATAAACTTCAACCTCATCACCGATTTTTAAATCAGGCATGTGTCTGAATTCTGATAATGGAATTAAACCGTCTGATTTAAAACCAATGTTCACTACAGCTTCCTTGCTGGTCATTCCAATGATAGTACCATTCAGTACATCATGCTCAACCACTGAGCTGAGTGTTTGATCATACATCTTCTCAAACCTTTCCTTATCATCGGCTTTGTAAATATCAGCGCTCTTGCCAATATTATCCCAATCAAAATCAACACCCGATGGTTCGGCTCTTTTGATGGCCTTAGAAGCTCTTAGATCCATTTTTACGTTTTCCGTTTCTATTGTCATTATTAATAATAGGTTAACTACCCTTTCCTCCCGAAAAGGAGCGCAAATGTACCGAAATTTCTTTTACAAAAACAAAGAAATTCAGGATTTTAAAAACAAGAAGGTGTTTATTTTATGAACAGGTCAGCTAACCGACTGTAAAGGGTTCTTAATCAGTCGCAAACGTGCTGCCACGTCTTCCATTAGCCACATGGGCGTGGAAGTTGCACCACAAATACCTACTGATTGTGCATTTAAAATCCAATCTTCTTGAATTTCAGATGGTTCTGAAATAAAGTAGGTGTTTGGATTCACTTTATGACAAACTCCGAAAAGGGCTTTGCCATTAGAACTCTTCTTACCACTTACAAATAAAATCACATCGTGCTGAACTGCAAAACGTTCCAATTGAGGCTCGCGGTTCGAAACCTGACGGCAAATGGTATCGTTCGCCGTAAAATCTCCGGTTTCCAATGACCCCTTCGATTCTTTAACACGCTGTTCTATAATGGTTTTAATGTGATTAAAGCCTTCCGTACTCTTGGTGGTCTGCGAAAACAGATAAACAGGCCGGCTAAAGTCAATTTTATTGAGATCGTGTTCGCCGGTAATAATAATAGCCTCGCCGTTAGTCTGACCAACCAAACCATTTACTTCGGCATGTCCGGTTTCACCATATATAACCACCTGTGCATTATTCGATTCCACAGTTTCGAAACTGGTTCGAACCCGGTTTTGAAGTTTCAAAACTACCGGACAGGAGGCATCAATAAGTTCGATATTATTCTCAATTGCTGTTTGGTAAGTTTCCGGTGGTTCACCATGAGCCCGGATTAAAACTTTGCAATCCCTTAAATTTTTAAGCTGCTCATGATTGATGATTTTCAATCCCTTCTTAGCCAAACGCTCAACTTCCATGTTATTATGGACAATATCACCCAGACAATACAAAGTTCCGGTCGCATCTAATTCAGCTTCAGCCATTTGAATGGCAAAAACAACACCGAAGCAAAAACCTGATTCAGAATCAATGGTGATTTTCATAGCTTTTTCCATATCGATAACAGGAAAACCGTAAATAGGTTTTCTTTATTGCATTTTATTTAAGCCGGTCTGAGATTTCTGATTCGTTCAAGTACAAATTCTACCTGTTCATCGAAATTCAAATTACTATTGTCTAAAACCACCGCATCCGGCGCCATTCTTAGCGGACTCTCTTCCCGGTGGGTATCTTCGTAATCGCGGCTATTGATGTTGTTCCTCACATCATCCAATGACACTTCCACTCCTGCACCTAACATCTCCCGGTAACGGCGCATGGCTCTAATTTCCGGATCGGCAGTCATGAATATTTTAAGATCAGCATTCGGAAAAACCGTGGTTCCAATATCACGACCATCCATAACTAATCCGGCTCCGGTATTCATTTGCTGTTGCAAACTGACCATTCTTTTCCTGACTTCCTTAATAGCACTCACATGACTCACATTCTCGGAAACCTCCATAGAGCGAATCTCTTTTTTGAGATTGTGCCCATTCAGAAATATCTCCGATTCACCATTGGCAGCGTTTACTTCAAAGTGAATATGAATCTGATCCAATGTAGGTCGGTAGTCAAGTTCGGAATGTTCACCTGCCAGCGGAAAATAAATTTTATTCTCCAGAAAATACCAGGTTACTGCACGGTACATCGCTCCAGAATCAATATATCTGATTCCAAGTACTTTTGCCAATGATTTCGCAACCGTGCTTTTTCCACACGATGAATACCCATCAATTGCAATTACAGGATGCTCCAATGACATAAGCGATGACATACGTTGCAAAGGTAAGCAAATAGCCCTTCCGCTCAAAGTAATCGCGAAGATTTAACCCTGATTTATTGGGCTTTTTTATAAAATTCACTCAAATTAGCTGATAATGAAAAATGGTTGGATGCACCGGCCAAATGATACGTCGCCCGGCCATAACTGATGTGGAATTTTGAAATACGGAATCCCAATCCCCAACTTAAGCCAACAGTCGACATTTTAGTCTCCACCCCAAGCTCATTACGCCTTCTGAAGTTGTAGCCGGCACGAATGTGAAAATTCTTCGATAAAAGTATTTCTGCTCCCAAAACCACATGGCGTAATGCCTTATCTCCGAAAGTGATCTTTTCCTCGGTAACTTCACCGGTGATTGGGTCGGTTTCATTTTCTTTGGCAGGATCTTTATAGGTCAAATCAAATTTTTCAAGGTTCTGCAATACTAATGAAAGCCTTAAAGGAGCTTTTGCCAGTTTTTTTGACGCACCCAGTTCTACTTCAAAAGGAAGTGGTTCGTTATTTCCATCTCTGTAATAAGTTAACTGTCTGCCGGCATTCTTAGCTACCAGGGAAAGGTTTACCAGTGCTTTTTCAAAATAGTAATTGGCACCAATGTCTACTGCCATACCAACAGACGAATAATCTTCCAGACTGGAATAAATGGTTTTTAGGGTTGCTCCAACGGTAAATGCACTGTCGTTATTGATAGTTCGGGCATAGCTAAGATTGAGAGAATATTCTGCAGCCTTAAATGACCCTAACACTTCGCCGGTATTATCAGTTTCCGTAAAATCACCGTAATTTACATAATGCATTCCTGCAGCAAAAGTCCCGTATTTTTCAAAGTCCTGTGCATATGCAGCATAACCGTATTTGATATCAGCAAAATAACCAACACCACTAAAAGTGAGTTGCTTGCTCATTTCCGGATTCAATAAGGCAGGATTTCCAAAAACAAGATTCAGATCATTATCCTTTACAGGAACTAATTGTCCGCCCATAGCTGCAACCCGCGCCGATGATGACAGGTTTAAAAATTCATAGGTATTATCACCACCCGATTGAGCATTTGCCCGGATGACTGAAAACACAAAAACAATCAGGTAAAAATAGTGCTTCATCAGGTTTTGTTTGTGTTACTATGGCGCAATAACGTCGATTGTTAAATTAAAGTATCAATACAGTGGAAATTTTTCTGCCAATGCATGAACCTCGCTCTTCAAAGTCTTAATCAACGATTTATCATTTCTGTTCATCAATACTTTGTCGATTATTTCCACAATCTGTGTCATATCCTTTTCCTTCATACCACGGGTGGTCATGGCTGCTGTTCCAACCCTGATTCCGGAAGTTACAAAAGGCGATTTATCATCGAATGGAACCATATTTTTATTTACGGTAATTTCAGCTTCTATCAAACTATTTTCAGCATCCTTACCGGTAATATCTTTTGAACGCAAATCGATCAGCATCATGTGATTGTCGGTTCCACCTGAAATCACTTTGTATCCTTTCGAAACAAATGCTGCCGCCATTGCTTTTGCATTCTTGATCACCTGAATACAATATTCAAAATACTCATCACTTAATGCTTCATTAAATGCTACTGCTTTACCTGCAATAACATGTTCTAACGGCCCACCCTGTGTACCCGGAAAAACGGCACTGTCGAGTATCGCCGACATCATGCGAATCTCCCCTTTTGGTGTTTTCAATCCCCATGGATTTGGAAAATCATTTCCCATCAGGATCATTCCTCCACGCGGACCTCGTAATGTTTTATGTGTGGTGGTAGTTACAATATGACAATGAGGTACAGGATCATTCAATAATCCACGGGCAATTAGTCCCGATGGATGCGAAATATCTGCCAGCAGTAAAGCTCCAACTTTATCAGCTATTGCACGCAGTCTCACATAATCCCAATCACGTGAATAAGCCGATGCACCACATATAATAAGTTTGGGTTGCTCCTTTATAGCCGTTGCTTCAACATGATCGTAATTTATAACTCCGGTTGCTTCTTCCACACCATAAAAGGAGGGCTGATATAATTTACCTGAAAAATTTACCGGTGATCCATGCGTAAGGTGTCCACCATGTGATAAATCGAAACCAAGAATTTTATCGCCCGGCTTTAATACTCCCAGCATAACGGCTGCATTTGCCTGTGCTCCTGAATGAGGTTGAACATTTGCCCAGGCAGCATTGAAAAGGGTCTTAGCTCGGTCAATTGCCAATTGTTCAATCTGATCTACAATCTCACAACCGCCATAATAACGTTTGCCGGGCAGTCCTTCTGCGTATTTGTTGGTCAGACAAGAACCCATGGCTTCCATCACCTGCTTGGTAACAAAATTTTCAGAAGCAATCAGCTCCAGTCCGTTTCGCTGGCGTTTTAATTCTTTTTTGATAAGATCAAAAACTAATTTGTCTTTATCCATAGTACCCTGAACGACTTCTGACATTATTGTATTATCCATAAAATTTATAAGATTAACTAAAATCAATTTCGGTGCTATCACCGATATTTAAACTCTGACTCAAACCTTTCAAATAAGCATCACTACCAACGATTGACTTGGAAAGAACTGCGGTTTCTAGTTGGGAATAAGAACCAATAATCGATTCTTTAATAATACTTGATTTGATGATGGTGCGTTCACCAATAGAAACATTCGGACCGATTATAGAATCAGAAATATCACAATCAGGCGCAATACTAACCGGTTCTATAATTATAGTGTTATGAAAATGTTTTCTGTTTGGATCTACTGTAGTTCGCTTCAGTAAAATAGCGTTTGTCTCGAGCAAATTTGCTTTCCCTCCACAGTCGTACCAGTTACCAATTTGAAATGCTGCAACTTTCGAACCTTTCTCAATCATTTTCATGATGGCCTCGGTAAGGTTGTATTCATCTCTGGTTTTCTGATTATTACGAATCATGTGATCCAGCATTTCAAACAATTTACCCGACTCCTTAATAAAATAAATACCTACCAGGGCCAGATTCGATTTTGGAATATTAGGCTTTTCAGACAAACGGGTAATAAATCCTTCGCTATCAATTTCCGCCACTCCGAAATTTCGGGGGTCGTCGACTTTTTTAACACCTAAAAGTGAGTGAGGACTACTTGTAACCATTTGAATATCAAACTCAACAATGGTATCTCCAAGCACTATCAGCATTTCTTCCTGCTGAGGTACTTTATCGCGTGCCAGCCAGATCGCATGACCAGTCCCTTCCCGAGGCTCCTGAATAATGAAAGTTCGCTTTATTTTAGGATATTTTTCGGTTACGAACGACTCAATTTTATCTCCTAAATACCCAATAATGAATATAAAATCGTCGAATCCTGCATCAACGAGAGAGTCGATGATATGTGCCAAAATCGGTTTCCCGGCAACCGGTACCAGAGCTTTGGGTTGTGTATGTGTGTGTGGTCGAAGTTTGCTTCCAATACCTGCAACCGGAATTACTATCTTCATAATCAGCGTCCTGCCATCATACGCACCCTGAAAAAAGTGCCAGCATTCATGCAAAAATACAAGATAATGCAATACAAGCAGCAAGAAATGCCCACACATGCATGGTATTGCTTTTCTTTGCAGTAAATAATGAAAATCAACCGACGAAGTAAATTGCGAAAAATCCTGATCACCATTTTGCTGATTCCCGTGGTGGGGATATTGATGATCTTTTTGAATTACCGGATGATTTCATTCATTGCTTCCGGACATATTTATACAGAAACGGACCTGCTTCCATTTCGGGAAACCACTTTGGTTTTAGGTTCAGGAAGTTCTCCTGAAGGTTTATGGGAAAATGACTCGTTCCTTCATCGAATGGAGGCGGCTACAGTGGTTTATAATTCCGGAAAAACAAAAAAAATAATTGTCAGCGGCATGAGCAACCGGGAGTTTTATAATGAACCCAACGACATGAAAGACGCCTTATTAAAAGAAGGTATTCCATCACATGTAATTTATCCCGATCATGGGGGCGTGCGCACATGGAATTCGGTTGAACGGGCCCAGAGTTACTATAAATGTAAATCAGTTATAATAATAAGTCAGGCAGATCAATTAGAGCGTGCTCTGTTCATTGCTAAGTGCATAAATCTTGATGCCATTGGACTAGCTGCAGATCCGCTTCATTATAAACACAGGTACTGGACAATCAGAGAATACCTGGCACGGGTAAAATGCACCCTTGAGTATTTTGAATACCGGCTTAGAAATTTGTAATATTACCGATTATGAAAAATCGCATAACAGAACTCTTCGGGATTGAATATCCCATCATTCAGGCAGGAATGATCTGGTGCAGCGGCTGGCATCTGGCGGCTGCTGTCAGCAATGCCGGTGGATTAGGAATTATCGGAGCAGGATCCATGTATCCTGATGTGCTCCGGGAACATATTCAAAAATGTAAAAAAGCAACCAATAAACCTTTTGCTGTGAATGTGCCATTGCTTTATCCTGACATCGATTTGCTTATGCAGATCATAGTTGATGAGGGGGTGAAAATTGTTTTTACCTCAGCGGGTAATCCGGCTACATGGACGAGCATGTTAAAACAAAAAGGAATTACTGTTGTTCATGTAATAGCGAATTCGAAGTTTGCAAAAAAGGCAGCGGATGCCGGTGTTGACGCCATTGTTGCAGAAGGTTTTGAAGCAGGTGGACATAATGGTAGAGAAGAAACCACCACCTTGTGTCTGATTCCATTGATCAAACAAACTGTTACTATTCCTATTATTGCAGCAGGCGGTATTGGTTCCGGAAAAGCTATGCTTGCTGCTATGGCGCTTGGCGCGGATGGTGTACAAATTGGAACCAGGTTTGTATTATCGGAAGAATCTTCAGCACATATAAATTTTAAACAAAAATTACTTCAGACAAAAGAAGGTGATACTATCCTTACACTGAAAAAACTGACTCCTGTTAGAATGATAAAAAATGAATTCTACAAGCAGATTGAAGAGGCTGAAACACGTTGTGCAGATGCAGAAGAGCTGAAGACAATTCTTGGGCGTGCACGAGCTAAAAAAGGTATGTTTGAAGGAGATCTCACAGAGGGCGAATTGGAAATCGGACAGGTAGTTAGCACCATTCAATCTGTAAAACCGGCTGCTGAAATTGTGCAGGAAATATGGAATGAATTTCTCATCACTAAAAAAGAAATAAGCGAATTATAAAAAAGTTATGCTACAATACGAAAAATTTACACTTTCCAATGGCCTTCGGGTGATTGTAAATACAGATACCTCCACTCCACTCGTTGCCATGAATATTTTGTACGAAGTTGGTGCCCGCGATGAAACATCAGACAAAACTGGATTCGCTCATTTGTTTGAGCATCTCATGTTCGGTGGCTCGGTAAATATTCCCAATTATGATGAACCACTGCAAATGGCAGGTGGTGAAAATAATGCCTTCACGAATAATGATTTTACGAATTACTATCTGACAATTCCGGTTCAGAATCTCGAAACAGCTTTCTGGTTGGAATCCGACAGAATGTTGAGTCTCGCATTTTCCGAGAAGAGTCTAGATGTACAAAGACATGTTGTTGTGGAAGAATTCAGGCAACGTTATTTGAATCAACCTTATGGAGATGCATGGTTGTTACTTCGTCCCCTGGCATATAAAACACATCCATATCAATGGGCTACAATCGGTAAAGAGGTTTCTCATATTGAAAATGCTACGCTTGAAGATGTGAAAAGTTTTTTTCATAAGTATTATCATCCCGGAAATGCTATCCTAACCTTATCCGGAAATATTACTATTGAAACAGCAAAGACACTCACAGAAAAATGGTTCGGACCAATTCCTGCTGGAAACAAAATTATTCGAAATATTCCTCAGGAACCAAAACAATCCGGCAAACGAATTGCCGATGAAACCAGAGATGTTCCCTATGACAGTTTGTACAAATGCTGGCATTGCGGCAAACGTGGCGATGCCGATTTTTATGCAACCGACCTTATCACAGATGTGCTTTCATCAGGTAAATCTTCACGTCTCTATAACAGGCTGGTGAAGGATCAAAAAATATTTACAACGATCAATGCATATACACTGGGAGATATTGATCCGAGTCTGATTGTTGCTGAAGGAAAACCTGCTGCCGGTGTATCGCTGGAACAGGCTGAAGAAGCACTTACTTTGGAAATTAATAATTTGGTGCATCAGGCTGTAGATGAACGGGAACTAAATAAAGTGAAACAAAAAGTAGAATCGGGACTTGTGTTCGGAGAGATGAATCATGGTAACCGGGCATTAAATCTTGCTTACTACGAAATGCTTGGAGATGTGAGTCTAACCAACAAGCAGGTGGATTTATACCGGGCTGTTACAGCAGAAGATATTCAAAAAACTGCTGCAGGCATTTTTACAGAATCAAATAGCAATGTTTTATTTTATCGTTCAAAAAAATAACTATGTCAATTTCAAGAATTATCCCTCCTGAATTAAAAATTCCTGAGTCTGTTTCTGTACTACAAGCTGAAAAAATTACTGTTTCTAACGGTCTAAGCCTATATGTAATTAATTCCGGTAACGAAGATGTGGTTAAACTGGAAATTATATTTCCGGCTGGCTGTTCTGATCAGATGAGTTATGCTCTTTCAAGCACCTGCCATCAATTGATTGACGCCGGAACATCAAAGATGAATGCGCAAACAATTGCAGAGGAATTTGACTATTACGGAGCCTATCTTCAAACCGAACCGGGAGCCGATTTCAAGAGTATCAGTCTTTTTTCTCTTTCAAGATTTTTTCCATCAACACTCAATTTGCTGAAGGAAGTAATGGACGATGCGATATTCCCTGAGAGTGAAATTACCACCTGGAAATCGAGAAATATTCAGTCATTGCATGTTAACAGAGAAAAAGTAAGCTGGCTTGCAAAGAATCATTTTAATGCTTCTGTTTTTGGAAGTGATCATCCCTATGGTTTTATTCCCGATGAAAAATTTATTGATGCCGTTACACAGGAAAAATTGCAGGAATTTCATAAAACAACATACGGTTTAGAAAATGCAATTTTTATTTTGTCCGGAAAGATATCGGAGAATGAAATTAATGCTGTAACAAATTGTTTTGGTAGTACAAAAATGACTTCCGACAAACAAGTTAAACTCCCTGTTCCGGCTCATTCAAAGCCGGAAAAATTGCTCATCCCCAAAAAAGATTCCATTCAATCGGGATTACGGATAGGCAAACAAATGTTGCCTAAAAGTCACCCCGATTTTCTGAAGCTTTCTGTGGTTAACACTATCCTGGGTGGATATTTCGGATCGCGACTGATGTCGAATATTCGCGAAGATAAAGGATACACCTACGGCATTGGCTCCGGTCTGGTTCCCTACCCCGGCACGGGATCATTTT
The DNA here is from genome assembly GCA_016788065.1 of Bacteroidia bacterium. Taxonomy (GTDB): domain Bacteria; phylum Bacteroidota; class Bacteroidia; order AKYH767-A; family OLB10; genus JADKJB01. The sequence goes on from JAEUTI010000057.1 coordinate 19,281, forward strand.
TTATCTCTACTGAAGTGGGAAATGACGTCAGAAATGAAGCTATTAAAGAAATTTATGTAGAATTATATCGACTTATCAATGAACCCATTCCACAAGCCGAACTTGATCTGGTCAAAAACTACCTGGTAGGATCCTTTCAACGAAGTCTGGATGGACCTTTTTCTCTTGCTGATAGATTTAAAGGATTGATTTTACATAACTTAGACTACAATTATTTCGACCGCTATCTGGAAACTTTGGCTACCATTAAACCGGAAGACATCGCTGAAATGGCTGCTAAGCACCTCCATCCTGACAGCATGACAGAAATAATTGCAGGATAACCTCCGAATAGTTATAAACAGCTGTTTATAATTATTTATCTTATCAACTGATTTTCAACAGCTTCCATTTCAGACAGTTGTAGACTTTGAATGCAACTGAATGCCTTTCTTCGGCGTCTTTACTGTAGAATTCGGTTTAGTTTGTTAAAACTGATCTGAAAATCACTATATTTGTTTGTTAAAATAGACCCCTAAAAGCCTAATAATTACTAACCTGAACAAAATCTTAATCCGTTGAAAAGAATCATACTGTTTCTCTTAATGTTAACCGGAACGCTCAGCAATTCCGGCGAACTGTATGCATCCCATGGAATGGGTGGTGAAATTACCTGGACTTGCCTCGGAAGTGGTCAGTTTAAATTCCGATTGAAATTTTATCGGGATTGCAATGGTATTACTCCCAGCAATACCATCACTATGAATACTACCCATACTATTGGTAGTTTCGTGTGTAATCTGGTTGCGCAAAACGACATCAGTCCCAATGGTTTGCAATCAAATGGTGTTGCAGCATGCCCTAATTGTCCCGATGGAGGTAGTCCGGCAATTCCCGGACTTGTTGAAGAGTATATCTACGAATCAGCAGCTATAACATTGGCAGGAGTTCCACCTGCTGCAGGTTGGAGATTTTGGTGGGGTGAATGTTGCCGAAGCGGCGCATTAACCAATGTGACAGGTGCCGGAAGTTTAGGGTTTGCAAACAGAGCGATCATGTATCCATACAACGCTCAAAATACCAATATTTGTTACGACTCTTCTCCATTTTTTGCTGAGAAACCTTCTACTATCATTTGTACAGGATATCCATTCAAATACAATCCAAATGCGGTCGATCCTGAATTGGATTCTTTGGTTTACAGCTGGGCAAATCTGGTTGATGATGATGGTCAAACCGTTATTCCATTTGCTCCCGGTTATAATTTAAACAGTCAGTTACCTTCTGCAACCCAAAATCCTTCTAACGTTGGCGCTACTATCAATCCAAGTACAGGAGAAATAACTTACACTTCTTTTACCGGAGGATATTTTGCGACTGTAGTAAAAGTAACTGCATACAAATGCCAGCAAAAAGTTGCGGAAATCTTTCGTGAAATTGACGTAGTATTGAATAACAGCTGTCCACCAATTGGAGGTGTACAAAACTTACCACCTATTGTAACAGCTCCGTTTTTTGACCCTGTTACCGGACTTCAAACAGCTTATACCGATACCGTTTATGCCGGAGATACTGTTAACTTCTTTCTTTCGGCCAACGACTTCAACTTTTTTAATAACGGAGGATCTCAAACTATTACCATTGAAGCATCAGGAAGTGAATTCGGAACGAATTTCACCAACCCGAATGCAGGTTGCGTAATTCCCCCCTGTGCTACATTATCTCAATCTACACCTTTCTCATTCCCGGTATTCGGGGGAGTAGGATTTAACTGGGTTACTACCTGTGATCACGTTGCAGGATTGAACTTAAATTGTACCAGTATTTCCAACGTTTACAATTTTATCATCAAGGCAACCGACAATTATTGTCCAGCCAATGCTTCGAACGTCAGTACCATTTCCATCCTGGTATTACCACCACCAAAACTTAAAGCACCTGTTCTAAGATGTGCCTCTGTGAATACAAACGGAAGTGTTACCTTATCATGGACGAAATCTACGCCACGTGATTCCCAAAACACGTTCCATTCCTACGACATTTATGCATCACTGAATGCAGGTGGACCATTCCAGATCGTGGATAGTGTGAAAACCCCATTTAACAATGCTGCCAGTTACACTTACACACAATCGGCGCCTTCACTCACCGGTATGTTTGGTGTTACTGCTCAACAACAATCCATTTACTATTACATCCGCACACGTTCAGGTTGTAGTGGCGACAGCGTTAGTGTTCCATCAGATACACTGCGCACGATTTATCTCAATGCTACTGTCGGCGGTCAAAATCAAACTATACTTACATGGAATGCCCTTCGTGTTCCACTTCTGAGTTCGCACAATACGAAATATAAAATTTATAAAAATTTCCCAATTGGTACGTGGACTCTCATAGACTCAACTGCATTGTTGACTTACACCGACACCACAACGAAACAACTTTGTAATGACTCTGTCGCCTATCGTATTGAATTACCCGACAGCTCCGGTTGCGTCTCGGTCTCCTCACTCGATGGAGTGCTCATAGCCAATGCAAACCCCGTCGCTACTATCCTACCTGCAAATCCTAAGTTTTGTGTTGGTGGTAGCGTAACCCTCACCGCAAATGTCGGCTTGGGTTATTTATGGAACACGGGTGCTGTAACACAATCGATCAATGCTTCAGCAACAGGAACATATACCGTAACAGTCACGCAGGCAGGAGGCTGTACCGCGGTCGGGTCCACCACCGTCACGGCCAATCCGTTGCCCGCACCTGTGCTGGCCGGAAACCCGAGTGCATGCGCCGGCGATTCGGTACTGATTTCGTGTAATGTTGGTTATACCAATTACCTCTGGAATACTGGTGCTGTAACATCCTCTATTTATGCAACGGCTTCAGGTACTTATACGGTAACTGTCACTGATGCAAATGGATGTACAAAAAATGTTTCAAAAGCAATATCCATTCTCCCTAACCCGGTGCCAAATATCACAGGAGTGGCAACAATTTGTCAGGGTAATACCACAACCTTAAATGCCGGTGGTGGATACACAAATTATCTCTGGTCGAATGGTTCAGGAACACAAACTATTACCACAGGAACTGCAAACACCTATACAGTTACAGTAACTGCTGCAAATGGATGTACTGGAAAAGATACTTATGTAGTTACTGTTAATCCATTGCCAAATCCTGTAATTCTTGGTGATAATTCAATCTGTCAGGGTACAACTACCACATTTGATGCCGGAGCAGGTTTCAATAACTATGCATGGTCGAATGGTGCAATCACCCAAACTATTACAACCGGAAATGCAAACACTTACACTGTGACGGTTACTAACGGTTTTGGATGTACGAAATCTACCAATGTAACACTTACGGTAAATCCGCTTCCAGCCCCGGTAATTGCAGGTACTAACGTTATTTGTCAGGGACAGAATACAACATTCGATGCAGGTGCCGGATATTCAGGCTACTTGTGGAGCAATGGTGCATTAACCCAAACAACTTCCTTAAACACTGCCGGTACTTATACAGTTACTGTTACTGATGCCAATGGTTGTTCGAAATCAACAACACGTAACTTGACTGTAAATCCAAATCCTTCTCCAAATATTACCGGAACAACCAACTTCTGTCAGGGTCTCAATTATAACCTGAGTGCCGGTGTTGGTTATGCCAATTATTTATGGAATACAGGAGCAGGAACACAATTACTTAATGTTTCAACAAGTGGAACTTATACCGTTACCGTAACAGCCGGCAATGGTTGTACTGCATCAACAAGTACCGTTGTAACTGTTAATCCCTTGCCTACTCCGAATATTACCGGAACTCCTTCTTTCTGCTTTGGAACAAATACGACCCTGAATGCAGGTGCCGGATATGTAAGTTATCTCTGGTCGAATGGTGCTGTTACTGCTACAAATACAGTGAACGCTCCGAATACCTATACTGTAACTGTAACCGATGCAAACGGATGTTCAAATACCGACTCGCAAGTTGTTACTGTTAATCCATTACCTACTCCATCAATCACCGGAACAAATGTTGTTTGTCAGGGACAAAACACTTCGTTTGATGCAGGTGCAGGGTATAGCGGTTATTTATGGAGTACAGGAGCAGTTACTCAAACAGTGAATGTTGGTACTGCAGGTACTTATACAGTTACCGTTACAGATGCAAATGGTTGTTCGAAAAGCACTACCAGAAATCTGACAGTAAATCCAAATCCTACTCCTGCTATTTCTGGAAATCAGGTGGTATGTTCAGGATTCTCTACAACATTCAATGCCGGACCGGGTTACACAGGTTATCTGTGGTCGACCGGAGCAACTACTCAAACTATAAGTGTAAATGCAAACGGTCCTTATACCGTTACTGTAACTGCAGCAAACGGATGTACTGCTTCAACTTCATATGCACTTACGGTTAATCCACTCCCTACTCCAGCAATCACAGGTGACCTCGATTTCTGCGCCGGTTTAAATACAACGCTTAATGCAGGCAACGGCTATACCAATTATCAATGGTCAACAGGTGCCGTAAGTCAAACTATTAATTTATCGACTGCCACCACTGTTACAGTTACTGTGACTGATGTTAATGGCTGCGTGAATAATACCAGTGCTACCACTATCATTAATCCAAATCCTGTTCCTTCAATCACAGGTACACTTACTACATGCCAGGGATCTACTACCTCATTGAGTGCAGGTGCCGGTTATAGTCAGTATTTGTGGTCGACTGGTGCCGTTACTCAAAACATCAATGTTGGTGTAGCCGGACCGGTTTCTGTAACGGTTACTGATGCCAATGGATGTATTGGTTCTGATAACACAAGTGTAACTGTGTTTGCTTTACCTACTGCATCTTTAAGTGGTGTTGATACCATTTGTTTTGGTCAGTCAGCTACGATTGTTGCTGGATTTGGTGGTCCCGGACCATTCACTTACAGTTATACGGATGGTACAAATACTTTCGGTCCGTTTACTACCGGAGCAGCAGGTGTGAACCTTACCGTTAACCCATCGGCTACAGCTACCTACACTTTGATTTCTGTTGCCAATAACAATTGTACAGGAACAATTAGTGGTCAGGCAAACATCAATGTCACTCCTCTTCCAACTGCTGTCCTGAGCGGAACCACAGCAATTTGTGATGGTAACAGTACAAACCTCAGTATTAACTTCACCGGAGTTGCTCCTTATGTTTATAGTTATTCAGATGGCACAAATACATTCGGACCATTTACAACAACAAATGATCCCCAGATTGTAAATGTGACACCAACTGCAACAACTACATATAACCTTACTGCAACACTTACCGGTGCTGGTTGTGTGGGAAATACAAATGCAGCAACTGCAACAGTTACTGTAAACGATTTACCGACAGCTTCCATATCCGGAAATAATACTATTTGCAGTGGAACAACTACTCCTCTTACATTAAATTTTGTGGGCACGGGTCCATATACTTATTCCTACTCTAATGGAACCACAACATTTGGTCCTTTCACCACGAATAATAATCCTGCTACGGTTACTGTAGGCCCAGCTGTTTCAACAACCTTCAATCTGGTAACTATCAGTGATGCAAATTGTGCTGGGTCAGTTGCAGGTTCTGCAGCAATTACGGTGAATCCATTACCAACTGCATCATTAACAGGAACTGCTTCCATCTGCGACGGCTTGAATACGGATCTCTCAATTCTATTTACCGGTACTGGCCCATTCACCTACAGCTACAATGATGGTCCGAACGTTTTTGGTCCATTCACAACCAATCAAAATCCTGTTTTGGTGAATGTTGCTCCATTAGCAACAACAACTTACGGAATCACTACAGTAAGTGATGCTAATTGTGCAGGTTCTGGTGCAGGTGCTGCTGTCGTAACTGTGATTCCTCTGCCTACAGCAGCAATATCAGGCACGACTGAAATTTGCCGTGGAACAAGCACTAACCTTACACTCAATTTCACAGGTGTAGCTCCGTTTGAATACAAATACACTGATGGCAGTTCGATTATTGGTCCGTTTACTACCATGAACTCAAGCGCAATAATCAGTGTAACACCAAACACATCTACCACCTATAATATGGCAACCATTACAGGTGCCGGTTGCCCTGGATCTATTTCAGGTGTTGCCGATATCACCGTAAATGCAATACCTCAAGCTGCATTAGCATTGAGTGGTGATCCTGTTATTTGTAACGGAGAAACATCTGAATTCCAGATTAATTTCACCGGAGCCGCTCCTTACACTTATTCATACTCTAATGGTTCATCCATATTCGGACCGGTTACCACTTCCAACAATCCTGAAATCATCAGTGTAACTCCAGGTAATACTACTACCTATTCCCTGACAACTATTTCTGATGATAACTGCCCCGGACTTATCTCGGGTACCGCACAGGTTGTTGTAAATGCATTGCCAACTGCTACCGTAATTGGAAATCCATCCATCTGTAATGGCTCATCAACTGCATTTAATATTGGATTTACCGGAACAGGTCCTTACACTTATACCTATAGCAACGGTACCAGTACACTCGGGCCTTTCACCACTACTAATAATCCTGAAATTATTACTGTTAACCCAACTTTATCTACATCGTATAATGTCGTAACAGTTAGTGATGCCAATTGTATTGGTAGCGCTTCAGGAGTAGCAAACGTAACAGTGAATCAAATTCCTTCTGCTACTATATCCGGAACCAATGCAATATGTATAGGAAACAACACGCCACTTACAATTTCATTTAATGGTGTTGCTCCATTCAGTTACACCTATTCAAATGGTGTTACGAATATTGGTCCGGTTAGTACTGCAAACACAACAGCAACAATTCCTGTTTCTCCCGGAACTTCCACTACTTATTCGTTGGTATCAATCAATGATGCCTTCTGTCCCGGAACAATTTCAGGTTCTGCTGCCATCACGGTGAATCCTTTACCGCAGCCGGTTATTGTAGGTGATTTTGAAATTTGCGATGGTGAATCTTCAACACTGAGTGTAACGCCTGCAGGCTTCAATGCTTATACCTGGTCAGATGGCTCTGTTAATCCTACAGTGGTTTCAACTACACCGGGCATATTCACCGTGCAGGTGACTGATGTTAATGGTTGTGTTGGTGCTTCTCCTGCAATTAATTTCATTGTCAATCAAACACCGGTTATCAGCTTTACAAATGATACCAGCTTAACGTGTGAGATTCCGGAAATTAATTTCACGAATACTTCTTCTTATCCTGCAGGTTCAACATTTGACTGGAACTTTGGCGATAACACTTCATCGGTGACTGAAAACCCAAGTCACATTTATGGAGTTCCGGGCAACTATCCAATCACGCTCACCATCACAACTACTGCAGGATGTACAGCAACATTAACACAGCCTGTGGATATTACTTTCTTCCCACTTCCGGAAGCTAAGTTTATTCCTGACCCATATGTTACGAATGTGTTCAACAGCAAAATCAATTTTATTGATCAATCCCAAAATGCTGTTTCCTGGTTGTGGGATTTCAATGATGGCGCTCAGTCGGTTAGTCAAACTCCTGCTCATTATTTCAATGAAGTTGGTGAGTATAACGTGAAGCTCATTATTACGAACATTGCAGGTTGTTTGGATGAATATGTTCAACAGGTAATCGTGAATCCATTCTACATTCCGAATGCATTTACGCCAAATGAAGATGGTATCAATGATTACTTCTTTGATGCCGGTTATGTACTCGACGTAAACTCTTATTCAATGTCGATCTTCAATCGCTGGGGTCAACGGGTATTCCTTGGTACCGATTACACCAAATTCTGGAATGGTTATACAGAGTCTGGCGACAAGGCTCCTGATGGAGTTTATGTTTACTCGATTAATGTTGTAACCAAAGGTGGAAAAGAGCACACCTTTACCGGAACTGTAACTTTGTTACGTTAATAACTATCCCAATATTGACCGGAAAGGCTTCCCAAAAGGAAGCCTTTCTGCTTTTAAGTACCTGTTCTGAGGCGGCAGACAACTTCTTATAAATCATCATCATAGGTAAAGTCCTCGGGATTTGCCGGAAACCCACTCTTACCGTAACAGTTCATAACCAATTTATTGCTAATTTTGCACCCAATCTGAAGGAGAATAATCTTAACCATTATTCGTTATAACATTGCTATTTATATGTGCCCCCTCACCCGCATTTCTGTTCTTTATTTGGCTGCCCGGAATTTGGTTATTCTTTTCCTTTTCGCATTTGTAATAAATATTTCTGAAACATCGGCACAGATTACACCTCCGGAAATCAGATGCATTACTGTTGAAAGCACCGGTGAAGTCACTTTACACTGGCTTGCTCCTGCCGATACCGGAACTTCGTTTGGTGGTTACCACTTTTTCATGAGTAATCAGCTAAGTGGTCCTTATGTTCCGATCGACAGTGTTTTCAGTTTTGCAACTTTAACAACAACCATTTCAGGCGTTAATGCCAATACAACCAGTTTATACTTCTTCATAAAAACAAGAGAAGGATGTTGCTCGCAATATTCTCTTGCATCTGATACACTTCGTTCCATTCGCATGATTGTTACCGCACTTTCAAATGAAGTTGTTCGGCTGAATTGGAACCGAATTCACAATCCCCCATTGCCTTCTACCGGTTCTGCATATACGCTGTACAAGGAATTGTCGAATGGCATTTTTTCACCTTTCAAAACGTTAATCGATACTACCACAATCGATACGAATATATTTTGTAATCAATACATCAATTACCGGGTCACACAAAGTGATTTATCGGGATGCTCCTCGGGTTCTTCTGTGGATGGCGAACTATTTCGTGATGTAAAAGGTCCCGCAGCAACACTCATTGATACGGTAAGTATTGATCCGCTGAGCGGACTGGCAACTATTTCTTGGCTGGCAGATTCAAGTGCCGATACTCAGGGATATGTAATCTATCAATACAATGGAACATCTTACGATTCTATAGGATCCGTTACAGGTATTAATTCATTGCAATTTACTTACCCTTCATCGCTGGCTTCAAATCTGGTAGAGACCTTCAGTGTTGCGGCATACGATAGTTGCCGTAATCTTGGATCACTTGCTGTGAATCACAATACCATGCTGCTCGATCTTTCATTTGATAAATGTCTGGCAACAGCCTCACTCGAATGGAATGCCTATCAAAATATGAACGGAGGATTACAGCGCTATGAAATCTGGTATCGCATCAATAATGGTGCATGGGTTCGCGATGGTTTTGTTCCTCCGGGTGTGTTGACCTATCAGAAAATATTAACACAACAAAATGATACCTATGAATTTTTTGTTCGTGCATCAGGAACAAGTACTCAAACAGCATCATCAAATCTGGTTTCAGTTGTCGCCGATATTTTCGTTCAACCATCATTTCTGTATATACGTTCAGCAAGTGTCATTGGTACTTCTGTACAGGTTAATTGCTATGTGGATCCTGCCGGAGATGTGGTTTCCTATCGTTTGTACCGCGGGAACAGTGCAACAGGTGTACTTAGCTTAATTGATGAACTTCCATTTGCTCCATTGGCTGATTTTAGTTTTACCGACTTGTTTGCTGATGCCGAATCAGCACGGCGTTTTTATCAGATAACGGCAGTCGACAGTTGTGGTGGCGAACAGGTTTTCAGCAATATTGCCGGAACCGTTTTGCTTACCGCAGATGCCCTGGAAAATTTATCATCTGCACTATCATGGTCTACCTATACCGGATGGACAAATGACCCGGGCACTTATGCCATTTATCGTGTCATTAATGGCGTGGCTGATGCTTCTCCTTTTGCATGGGTAAATGGTGACACACTCACTTACAATGATGATGTTTCGGCTTTTCCCGGAGGTGATGGAAATTTGTGCTATGTGGTGCAGGCGGTAGAAGATTCCGTGAATGTGTTTGGTTTGAAGGATAGTGCGTTTTCGAATCAGGCGTGTGCGCCACAACAGGCTGTCGCGTACATTCCCAATGCATTCACACCGGGTGGCTTGAATCCTGTTTTTGTACCTGTTACCATTTATGATGACCCCGAAACTTATTCTTTGCAAATCTTTAACAGGTGGGGACAACTGGTTTTCAGCACATTAAATCCTAACCAAGGTTGGGACGGGACTTTTCAGGATAATGATTCCCCAACCGGAGTTTATGCCTATCTGTTGGTTTTTAAAGGTTTCAATAAGAAAGAAGTACGCCGATCGGGCACTATTACCCTCCTTCGTTAATAATAAGATAATACCCCGGCAGAAAAGCGTCACCAATTTTGCTACCTTTGCATGCCAAAACCAGGATTTTTCCTCCTGATTTAAATCCGATAGCTGTTATGAAAAAAGCTGCAGTAAAGATTCTTGGCGAAGGCTTAACTTACGATGATGTATTGCTGGTTCCTGCATACTCTGAAATTTTACCCAGAGAAGTAGATATTTCCAGTCAGTTTTCACGAAACATCAAAATCAATGTTCCCGTTGTTTCAGCTGCTATGGACACCGTTACGGAGTCTACGCTCGCTATTGCAATGGCACAAGAAGGCGGCCTTGGTGTTCTTCACAAAAACATGAGCATCCCCAATCAGGCTGCTGAAGTGAGGAAAGTAAAGCGTTCTGAATCCGGTATGATCGTAGATCCGATCACCATGAATGAGAATGCTACCATTGCCGAAGCCTTGCTAATTATGAAGGAAAACAAAATCGGTGGTATTCCTATTGTGAACGCAAAAAATGTGCTGGTAGGAATTTTAACGAACCGTGATCTTCGTTTCGAAAAGCAGCATTCAAGAGCCATCCGGGAAGTAATGACGAAAGAAAATCTCATTACCGTTACCGGAATTACCAGTCTGCAAAAAGCGGAAGTTATTTTACAGGATTATAAAATTGAAAAACTTCCAGTGATCGATCGTCAGGGCAGACTGATCGGATTGATTACCTACAAAGACATCATCAAATACAAATCGAGACCCAATTCCTGCAAAGATAAAATTGGTCGCTTGAGGGTTGCGGCTGCGGTTGGAGTCACTCCCGACATGCTCGAAAGAGTTCATGCTTTGGTAAATGCCGGAGTTGATGCCATTGTAATTGATACCGCTCACGGACATTCTAAGGGAGTGTTGAATGCTTTGAAACTTGCTAAAAAAACTTTCCCTGAACTCGATATTGTGGTTGGAAATATTGCAACTGCTGATGCTGCCATAGCACTGGTCAAAGCCGGTGCCGATGCGGTGAAGGTTGGAATCGGACCCGGTTCAATTTGTACAACACGGGTAGTTGCCGGTGTTGGGGTTCCTCAGCTAACAGCTGTTATGGAAGTAGCCCGGGCTTTAAAAGGGTCAGGTATTCCGCTAATTGCAGATGGTGGAATCCGGTTTACCGGAGATGTTCCGAAAGCAATAGCTGCCGGTGCAAGTTGCATTATGGCCGGATCATTATTTGCCGGAGTGGAAGAATCACCCGGAGAAACGATCATATACGAAGGTCGTAAATATAAGGTAATCAGAGGAATGGGCTCTATTGAAGCTATGAAAGAAGGTTCAAAAGACCGCTATTTTCAGGATGCTGAGGACGATATCAAGAAGCTGGTACCGGAAGGAATTGTAGGTAGGGTTCCCTATAAAGGAACTTTGGCCGAAGAGGTATATCAGCTGATTGGTGGTTTGCGTGCAAGTATGGGGTATTGCGGGGCTAAAGACATAAAAACCCTTCAAAATGCCCAGTTTATCCGCATTACCATGAATGGCGTTAGGGAAAGTCACCCGCATGGCGTCACCATTATCCGCGAAGCCCCCAATTATTCACGATAATTTCATTTTATTCTGAATAGCTTTGGTTCCATTTTTATGTGGAAATGCCAATCATTTTATTAAATTTGCATCCCCTTAACACTCAATATTATAATTACCAATATGAATATGAAAAAACTGATCTCAGGTTTACTTTTATTTGCTTTGGCAGGAAACTTTTGCCAGGTAGTTGCACAAGATGCAACAAATCCCGTGCTGATGACCATCGCAGGTTCTCCGGTTACCAAATCGGAATTTGAAAAAGTGTACAAGAAAAACAACAACAAGGAAGGTGCTTACGACATGAAAGACGTTCGCGAATACCTTGAACTGTACATCAATTACAAATTAAAAGTTAAAGAAGCAGAAGAAGAAAAGCTGGATACCAGTGTGACTTTTGTGAATGAATTACGCGGCTACCGCAAACAATTGGCTCAGCCATACATGACCGACAAGGAAGTGACTGATGCGCTAATTAAAGAAGCTTATGAAAGAATGCAAAAGGATGTGAGAGCAAGCCACATTTTATTGAATGTTGCACCTGATGCGTTACCAAAAGATACTATTGCTGCCTACAACAGAGCTATGAAAATCAGAGACCTCATCACGAAAGGTGCCAGCTTTGAAAAGATGGCTCGTGATTCATCAGAAGATCCTTCTGCAAAAGAAAATGGCGGTGACCTCGGATACTTTACAGGAATGCAAATGGTTTATCCTTTTGAAACTGCTGCATACAATACCAAACCCGGACAAGTATCGATGCCTGTTCGTACCAAATTCGGTTATCACATCATTAAAGTTGTTGATATCCGTGATGCTCAAGGCGAAATTAAAGTTGCTCACATCATGATTAAATCGCCTGCAAATGCTGCCGATTCTGTTGCACAGCAGGCAAAAGCAAAAGTTGATGAAATTTATGCTAAACTAAAAGGTGGCGATAAATTCGAAGACCTTGCTACTAAATTTTCAGATGATAAAGGTTCCGCTAAATCAGGTGGTGCCCTCCCTCCTTTCGGAACAGGAAGAATGGTTCCAGAATTCGAGAAAGCTGCTTTTGCTTTGAAAAATGATGGTGACTATTCTGAGCCTGTAAAAACCAGTTATGGATGGCATATCATAAAACGTCTAGAGAAAAAAGCTGTTCCCTCTATGGAAGAGAAAAAGAATGAACTGAAAACTCAGGTTGCACGCGATAGCCGTGCCGAAGTAAGTAAGAATTCTATGATCTCAAGAATTAAGAAAGATTATGGTTTCAAAGAAACTCCAAAAAATAAAGATCTTTTCATAAATGCTTTGGATACAACCCTACAAAATGGTGAGTGGTCACCTGAAAAAGTAAAAGGCTTCAACAAACCTTTATTTACTCTTGGCACACAAACCTATACTCAGGAAGATTTCGCAAAATACATCAACAACCACCAATCTAAGAAACAGAATACCACTCCGAAACAAATCGGTAATTCGCTTTACAACCAGTTTGTAGATGAATCTTGCCTGAACTATGAAGAGAGCCAATTGGAGAATAAATATCCTGAATTTAAAGCTTTAATGCAGGAATACCGCGATGGAATTTTACTGTTTGATCTTACCGACAAAAAAGTTTGGTCGAAAGCAGTGAAGGATTCTTCCGGATTGGTTGCCTTCCATGAAGCAAATAAAAATAACTACATGTGGGATCGCCGCTGCGATGCTATTATTTACACTTGTGCGAATGAAGACATTGCTTCTAAAACCAGAAAATTACTGAAGAAAAAAATGACGATGGTTGAGATTCTTACTACCATCAATAAAGATTCTCAGTTAAACCTGAACACCAAAGACGGTAAATTTGTGAAAGGTGAAAATGAAATCATCGACAGTATTGTTTGGCAAAAAGGTTTATCACCAAATATGCAGAAAAATAATTCAGTTGTGTTTGTAGATGTAATTAATATCCTGGAGCCTGCACCAAAATCACTTGATGAGGCAAAAGGAATTATCACTGCCGATTACCAAAACCATCTGGAAAAAGAATGGATTAAACAACTAAGGGCTAAATACCCTGTTGTGGTGAAAGAAGACGTACTGAATTCATTGGGTAAATAATGATAGCATAGTTGCCGAGATCTTCCTTCATACCTCATTTAATAAGCTCTTTGCCCCGTAGTACCGGGGCATTGGCATTATCTGCCCTGCTGCTCTCCATCACATTCACCGGTTGCCAGTGGTTCAAAAAGGAAAAACCGGAACAACCGGGAAATGCGGTAGCCAGAGTACATGATAAATTTCTTTATTCTGAGGATATCCGCAAAATGCTTACTCCCGGGACAACACGGGAAGACAGTATTCTCATTGTAACCAATTATGTTCAAAGCTGGATCAAGCAGCAGGTTATTCTCCACAAAGCGGAAACAAATCTGGATGAAGAGAAAAAAGACGTAGATAAAAAACTGGAAGAATACCGGAATTCACTTATTACCTATATTTACGAAACTGAATTAATTCGTCAGAGGCTCGACACCGTAGTAACAGACCCGGAAATTGAGAAATATTATGCTGAAAATCAGCAAAATTTTGAGCTCAAAGACAATATTATTAAAGTTCTTTACCTTAGAGTAAACAGAGATGCACCAAAGCTGAAAAAAGCCCGCGAATGGTATCGGTCATCGAATACGAAGGATCGGGCAGCACTCGAGGAGTATTGCTACCAGTTTGCATCCGACTTTCACCTCGACGATGAAACCTGGTTGCTGTTTGATGATTTGTTAAAAAAAGTACCTATCAAAACATACGATAAAGAAGCATTTCTGAGAAACAACCGATTTATTGAAATAGAAGACAGTACAAATATATATCTGGTAAAAATTGCAGATATGAAAATCCGGGAAAGTCTCTCACCACTAAGTTTTGTGAAAGAAGATATCCGAAACCTTATTATCAACGGCAGAAAACTTATGCTCATTAAAGAAATGGAAAAAGCTGCCTATGATGAAGCACTCAAAAAAAATGAATTTGAAATTTATGATTAAGTACTATTTGCTAGCCCTGTGTTTTTTGTTGAGCTCAACAAAGATGCTTTTGGCACAACCTGAACAAATAATTGATCAGGTAGCCGCTGTTATTGGTGGAAAAACATTGCTTAAATCAGAAGTTGAATCACAGTATCAGCAAATTATTGCTCAGGGTACCACTGCAGATCCCGAGCTTAAATGCAGAATCATTGACCAGTTACTGATTAATAAACTTTTACTCAATCAGGCACTACTCGATAGTCTGGAAGTTACCGATTCGCAGGTTGATAATGAACTTGACCGAAGAATTGGTTACATGGTCAATCAAATTGGTTCGGAAGCACGACTCGAAGAATACTATGAGAAGAGTATTCCAGAAATACGGGATGAATTCAGACCATTAATTAAAGACCAGCTCCTGTCACAGCAAATGCAAGGAAAAGTGACAAAGAATGCTTCTGTGTCACCTGCCGATGTACGTGCATTTTTTAACAGCATTCCTCCTGATAGTCTGCCCTTTATTAATGCCGAAATTGAATATGCACAAATTGTAATTAATGTTCCGGTCAGCAATGAAGAAAAAATCAGAATCCGTGAACGATTAGAAGGATTCAGAAAGCGTGTGGCCGATGGAGAAGATTTTGCAACGCTGGCAATTTTATATTCTATTGATGGCTCTTCAAAAAATGGTGGTGAACTTGGATTTGTAAATCGTGGTGATCTGGTACCTGAATTTGAAGCAGCAGCTTTCAAATTACGAAAAGGTGAAGTTTCTGAAATCGTAGAATCTAAATTCGGTTATCATATCATTCAGCTTATTGAACGTCGCGGGGAACAAATTAATGTGAGACATATTTTGCTGAAGCCTTCTTTCGGTCCGGGTGAAATTAACCAGACTTTCACTTTAGCTGACAGTATTTACAAAGCAATTAAATCAGATTCTTTAACATTTTCAGAAGCAGCACAACGTTTCTCCAACGACTCTGAATCGAGATACAATGGAGGAAATGTTGTGAATCAAAAAAACGGAACAACTCGTTTCGAGACTGATGAAGTTGACCCTACCGTATTTTTTCAATTGGAAAAAATGAATGTCGGAGATATTTCAGCACCTATTCAATCGCTTTCGGCAGAAGGAAACACAGCCTTCCGTATTCTTTACCTGCGAACACGTACACAACCACATAAAGCCGACCTGAGCACCGATTATCAAAGAATTCAGGAGGCAACACTTACTGAAAAAGAAAACAAAGCCCTCACCGACTGGGTTAAAAAGAAAAAAAGCACCACCTTTGTTCAAGTGGCCGATGATTACAAATCGTGTTCAAATCTTGGACATTGGTTTGAAAAACTTAAATAATTTTCAAATATGAGTCAAAATAACCCCTCCGATGTGCAGGCAATGAATGCACTGGTAGCAGATTATAAAAAGTTAAGATCCGAAATTGGGAAAGTAATTATTGGTCAGGATGAAGTAGTGAGGGATGTGATCATCTCCATTTTCAGTCAGGGTCACTGTTTGCTTGTTGGTGTTCCCGGTTTGGCGAAAACACTTTTAGTGAATACCATTGCCCGTGTGCTTGGCCTCAGTTATAACCGAATCCAGTTTACACCCGATTTAATGCCTTCCGATATTATCGGAACAGAAATATTAGATGACAGCCGTCAGTTCAAGTTCATTAAAGGCCCTCTGTTCGCCAATATTATTTTGGCTGACGAGATTAACCGTACACCACCAAAAACGCAGGCAGCCCTTCTGGAAGCCATGCAGGAGCGTGCTGTTACTGCTGCAGGTAAACGATATGAATTGGGAAATCCGTTTTTTGTTTTGGCTACTCAAAACCCCATCGAACAGGAAGGTACCTATCCCCTGCCCGAAGCACAGCTCGATCGTTTTATGTTCAATGTAATGCTCGATTATCCTTCAGTTCAGGAAGAAATTCAGGTTGTGAAAAATACTACCTCCGATTACAATCCTGCACTCGATAAAATTCTTACCAGTGAACAAATAATTGCATACCAGCAACTCATCCGAAGAATACCTATTCCTGATAATGTGTTGCAGTATGCAGTCAATCTCTCGACCAAAACACGCCCTAATACACCGCTTGCAACTGAAATGGTAAACAATTACCTTTCATGGGGAGCTGGACCACGCGCATCTCAGTTTTTAGTTGTGGGAGCAAAATGTCATGCCGCCTTCAATGGCAAATATGCACCCGATATTGAAGATGTTAAAGCTGTTGCCCCCGCCATTCTGCGTCACCGCATAGTTAAAAATTATAAAGCCGAAGCTGAAGGAGTGAGTGTGGAGAAGATTATTTCTTCGCTTTTGTAATCTGTACTTGTTTTGGTAGATCCCAGGACAACATGTTGATTAGTTTGGAATGTGCTGATTTGCTAATGTGCTGATGTGCTGATTATTTATTTCACAGTAGAAAAATGTGACTGCACTTGATTTGGTGATTCTTGCCTTGAGCTTGTCGAAAGGTGGTGGTTTGGTAATTTGATGATTGTTTTTCCTTAGAAAAAAGGTGTGACTGCTTTTTTATTTGCTAATTTGCAAAAGTGCTTATGCATAGCCCTGAGCACCGCCGACGGGTAATCAGTGATCAGTAATCAGTGTTTTGGAGATAAATTTCAAGATTCTGTTTTTCACTTATGATTTATTTTGTAGCTGCTAAAGTTTGTAGTTTCTCTTCTTCAAGTTGGTTTTATTGAGTATTGATTAACAAGAAGTGAGAATTGAATAATGATACATTTCCTTATTCAATTTGTAATATTCAATATTTGATATTCAATTTTTGAAGCTGCTATAGAGCGTAAATTAGTGTTTCTGCCGCTGATCTATAATGCTGCCCGTCTTGATGTTTCTTATATTGAATATTGATTAACAAGAAGTGAGAATTGAGCAATGATACATTTCCTTATTCAATTTGTAATATTCAATATTTGTTATTCAATTTTTGAAGCTGCTATAGAACCCATATTTTTGTTATTCAACAGATCAAATATTATGAATGACTTCATGATACATTTATTGAATATTGATTAGCAAGAAGTGAGAATTGAATAAGGACATTTTACTCTATAATATTCAAAAAATCGTTAATTTTTCATCCTTTTTTCGTATTTTAGCCTGATGAAGTTATATCGAACACTTTTTCTAATTCTAGCATTAAGTATCATCGTGTGTGACGTGCAGGCTCAACGTGGCAATGTTTGGTGCTTTGGTGATAGTGCTGGGATTGATTTCAAGAATGGAGTTATTCCGATTACGTCTTTGGTTGCTGGAAGAGGCAGTTGTGTAAGTATATGTGATTCATATGGTTCAATGCTTTTTTATGCTGCCACTATGATTTATTCAAATAACTATTTTCCAAAATCTACAATGGTATTTGATGAAACAAACTCATTGATGTTAAATGGCGATTCCATAAAAGGTACTAATTGGTATAAGGAACTGGTAATAGTACCCATGCCCGGTGACAGCATGAAATATTATTTGTTCAGTATTGGAGTTACCTCGGGACCTGGTTTTAGCTATTCAATCATAGACATGTCACAAAATGGAGGTTTGGGAGCTGTCATTCAGAAGAATGTACCGTTGGAAAGTTTTAAGGCAGTCGATTGCATGGAAGCAGTGAAGCATGCTAATGGCAGAGATTGGTGGATAGCTATTCGGGATGCGGCAACTTCAAATAATGAACATAGGATTTATTTAGTTTCACCTAGTGGAATATCTTTACCAATTGTTCAAAATGTTGGAAGTGTAAATAGCTTAAATACCGGCCGATATTCATTTTCTCCTGATGGCAGTAAGGTAGCTTTTATAAATTATTGGGGTCTATTCGAATTGTACGATTTTGATCGTTGTACCGGAATAGTTAGCAATCCATTAACTATTCATCCAGAACCAACAGCATTGCCTATAAGAAGTTTGTGGAGTTGTGAGTTTTCTCCAAATGGAAGATTTTTGTATGTTACTGCCAGTTCAGATACAAGCTATTTATATCAATATGATTTGCAATCACCAAATCCGGCAAGCACTCGCCTTACCTTGGCAACCAATACCGACCAAACACATGCCATGGGTCAAATAAGGCGCGGTCCTGATGATAAAATTTATCTTTCCACGTGGTATCTGTGTCCAGTTTCTCCTTATTGTTACCCATATCCGGATAGTGTATATAATACAATTAACTCAAATCTAGGGGTTATAAATTTTCCTGACAGTTTAGGTATTGCATGTGGTTATTTGCCCTACAGCTTTAATCTTGGCGGAAAGCGAACATACATCGGTCTCCCCAACAACCCCGATTACGACTTACCCGCCCTTGCTGGCAGCCCGTGTGATACGTTGGTATCGCAAAATGAGTTGGCAGGGGCAGCGGCAGTAGGCAGTCTTCATGTTTACTACCACACGGCATGGGAAAAAGCATTTATTAATGCCTCTAATTTGAAAGGGAAAACCGGCAAGTTGTTGGTGTATGATATGCAGGGGAAAGTTGTTCATTCGGAGCCGCTGCGGATACAGAATGGGTACTATACAAGAGATTTGTCGATGATAGGCTTTGCTAAAGGGATGTATTTGATTACGATTCAAACAGAAAAAGAACGACTGACCAAGAAGATGATGGTGGAATGATTTTTTTATTACTCTATGAGTACAGGTTCTTATAGGAGTTTCTTGATTAAATGATGTGACCACTCTTGATTTGGTGATTCTTGCCTTGAGCTTGTCGAAAGGTGGTGATTTGGTAATTTGATGATGTGTGTTCCCTAGTCAAAAGATGTCACTGCGTTTGAGCTGAAAGCGCTGCCCTGAGCGTAGTACAAGGGTTAAAAGTTGAAAGTTGCATGTTAAAAGTTGGGCGGCTTTGGTCTGATTAAGATTCCGTTTTTCACTTATGATTTCTTTTGGAGCTGCTAAAGTTTGTAGTTTCTCTTCTTCAAGTTGGTTTTATTGAATATTGATTAACAAGAAGTGAGAATTGAATAATGACATACTATTTCGCTTCACACAAAAAATCCTTAATTCTTAATTCTTAATCACTAGTGTCCGGTAAAAAAGGCAAAAGGAGACCGAAGTCTCCTTAAGAGTTAGTATGTTTGTTAAGCACAACCAAAACAAACTCTAACTATGAACAAAAGTACATTTTTTACCGGACAGCCAA
>JAEUTI010000006.1 GCA_016788065.1 Bacteroidia bacterium
GGTATCGCAATACTGCCTTTGGTGGTGGTGGATTACAAAAGAACACTACCGGATCTATGAATACAGCAGCTGGTTACTATTCACTCGTTAATAATACTACAGCAAATTACAATGCTGCATTTGGAGCTTATTCATTGTATGCAAATACCACAGGAGAAAACAACAATGCTTTTGGAGTAAATGCTTTAGTTACAAATACTACAGGTGCAAACAACAATGTTTTTGGTACAAATGCAGGATATTATAATACTACAGGAGGTTCGAATAACTTTTTTGGTACCGGAACAGGAACAAGTAATACTACAGGAAATAATAATACTTACATGGGTCATGAATCAGGCCGCTTAGTTACAACAGGAAGCAACAACACATTCTTTGGTTTTCAATCGGGATATTCTCAAACAACTGCTTCTAACAACACATTTCTTGGATACGGGACCGGTTTTAATAATACAACAGGAACATATAATGTATTTAGTGGACATATAGCCGGTGCCGATAATACCACAGGTTCATACAACACCCTGGAAGGAGCATTCGCCGGAACCAGCAACACAACAGGTCACCGTAATACATTTATTGGTTCGGTAACCGGTAATGCAAATACAACCGGTTCATGGAATACAGCAGTTGGTGTTGATGCATTGAAACTAAATCAGACTGCACATGGTAATGTTGCTATGGGATTTGAAGCGGCAATGAATTCAACAGCATCAGACAACACCATGATTGGTACACAAGCAGGTAAATTCAATACTACAGGTTCAATGAATACTTTTCTCGGATATAACTCAGGAAGTGCAAATACAACAGGTTATAACAATGCCTTTGCAGGGACTCGTGCAGGAGCAGCAAATACAACAGGATATGAAAATGCCTTTTTTGGTGGATTTGCGGGCGCGAACAATACAATCGGAAATGACAACTCGTTCTTTGGACGAGATGCAGGTTTCAATAACACTACCGGAAGTGGAAACACCATGATTGGTGAAATCGCCGGAAGAACATTAACAGCAGGAAATGCAAACACTTTTGTGGGACAAAATTCGGGTTTCGCAACTACGGTAGGAAACAACAATACATTTATAGGTCAGGGAGCTGGAAGTACGAATATAACAGGTTCAGACAACATTGCTATTGGTTTAAATGCACAGGTAGGAACAGCTTTAATGAATGCTACTGCAATTGGAAACAACGCTGTGGTAGCATCAAGTAATAGCATGGTATTAGGTGGTACGGGTGTGAGTGCTGTGAATGTTGGTATTGGTACTACCACTCCTACTTCCCGTTTGCACCTTTCAGCTAATTCCGGAGGAGTTATTCCAATGATTGTTCAAAACACAGTTAATACCGGACATAGTGGCATTCACTTCAGAAACGATCTCAATGTTTCGCAGGGCCAGTTTGGCTATGGAAATGGTTCTGCCGCTACCTATAGTAACAGAGTATTTGCAGGTAGTGTTACAGCTATACCTTTTGTACTTACCACAGGCGATGTTGAAAGAGTTCGCATAGATGCAACAGGTAATGTAGGAGTTGGAACCACCAATCCAACTACTGATCTGGAAGTTAATGGATTTACCAAACTTGGTTCGAATGCACCTGCTGTGAAAATGGTAAAATTAACAAGTACAACCAATTCATTTCAGGGTGGGTCAACAAGTATACCACACGGATTAAGTATTACAAAAATACTTTCAGTATCTGTGCTTGTTGAAAAAACTGCGACTAACCTAATTCCTGCCGGAAATACAAATGTAGCAGGT
Source organism: Bacteroidia bacterium (assembly GCA_016788065.1). Classification (GTDB taxonomy): domain Bacteria; phylum Bacteroidota; class Bacteroidia; order AKYH767-A; family OLB10; genus JADKJB01. The sequence goes on from JAEUTI010000006.1 coordinate 1,767, forward strand.
GACGAATTCCATTTTCAGGTTACTACATCACAAATATCTGTTACATTAAAATCTGCAAATTCAGCAAATCTTCTTAGCAAGCCAATCAGAGTTCTGATTACTTATGAAGAATAATTTGCTTACAACTGGTTAAAGATTTTCCGGACATCGGGTAAGCGCCTGCGCGAAACTTCGACCTGAGATTTGTCTTTCATCAATACGATCCCATCTTGTGACAGCGATTCAACAAAAATGCTGTTCACCAGATGGGATTTGTGTATTCTTACAAATCCTTTATCATTCAACAGTTCTTCATACTCCTTTAAAGTTTTGGATGCAAGATGTTTTCGTTCACCACTTAAATAAAACATCGTATAGTTTCGGTCGCCTTCCAGTCTGATAATCTCATTGATTTTCAGAAACTGCATGCCCTGATTTCCGTGAATAGCAAGTGTAAAATCATCGTTCTTACGGGCTGCCAGATTACTTACTAAATTCTGATACTGAAGATTTGTGGGCGCAACGGAATTCCTTCGTTGCAAAAAGCGCTGAACCGCGTTGGTAAGTTCTTCCACATCAATTGGTTTCAATAAATAATCGAGTGCACTAAAGCGGATTGCCTGAATTGCATATTGGTTAAATGCTGTTGTAAAGACAACATCAAAATTCACTTCTTCCAGTTTGTTCAACAAATCAAAGCCATTCATAAAAGGCATCTGAATATCCAGAAAAACGAGATCAGGTTTCCACTCTTTAATTTTAAAATAGGCATCCATTGCATTATGAACCACTTCAATAGAAGTAATTTCCGGGGCACTTCTTTCGAGTAAAGTCTTCAGAATGCTGCAGGCCTTCTGTTCATCATCAACTATGAGCGCTTTAATCATGAATATCTATTCTTAATTTTCTTTATCATTATATACCGAGCTGTCAAGAGGCAAGGTTACAGTTACTCTGGTGCCGCCGGCATTTCCATAACTATCAAAAAGATCAGTGACTTCAATCTTCGGCCGAAATCGGGTTTGCAGTCTTACCAGTTCAATTCGTTCCTGTGTGATGCGCATCCCTTTGCTCTGATGATTCGAAACAGAAATACCACCTGCTTTAATTTCAGAAGCTTTCTTCCTGCCAATACCATTATCTGTTACAGAAAACAACAACTGCTCATCATCAACGAGTCTGAATTCGATAGAAAGTTCACGAATACCTTCTTTATGAAGCAATCCATGCCAGATAGCATTTTCAATAAAGGGTTGAACTATTAGTGAAGGAATAAATACTTCTTCAGGATCTATCTCATCAGATACTTCAATAGTATATTTAAAACTCTGTCCGAAACGGAGCGATTCCAGTTCCAGATACAACTGAATAAATGCAAGCTCTTTATCGAGTGGTATAGAATTGAGTTCGCTGTTGTCAATTACCATTCTCAACAATCTTGAAAAATGAATCAAATACTTCTGAGCTTCATCTACTTTCTCTTTTACGATGCACTCTTGAATAGCATTCAAAGAATTAAAAATAAAATGTGGATTCATCTGAGCCCGAAGTGCCATCAAACGCGTTTCGGCCACTTTCTTTCCAATCTCCAGTAACACCCGCTCTCTGTCAGCAGCCTGCTGATCGAGTAATGCCCTTGCAATTTTCGTAGAACAAATAGAGGCTATGGTCGATAACAATCGAAGATGTTCTTTGGTAAAGAATCGTTTGGAAGAATGTTCAGAATCAATAACACCAATTACCTTACCTTCAAAAACAATGGGCACCGACAACTCACTGAGTCGCATATCGTCATCAGCAATATACCTGCTGTCTTTAGTGGTGTCGTTCACTAATATTGGTTGTCCCGATGCAGCAACAGCTCCAACAATTCCTTTCCCAACAGGAATTTCCAATGGATGAACGATTTCAAAATCCTTTGGATTCTTAGGCCCGTAAGCAGCTTTCTGGACCAGCACATTTCTTTTTTCATCTAGTAAATAAACAACTGCATCCTGGAATCCCAGACGTGAAATGCAATTTCTGCATACATCCCACAGAATTTCATCAACAGAATTTTTTCCATAAAAAGAATTGGCAAAATAGTCGATTGTTTTCTCCGATTCTCCTTTAAGAATTTGTTTCTCTCTTAATCTGATAAACCAGAAAATCAAGGCACCCATCGACAAAATAAGCAATCCTCGGAACCACCAGGTTTTATAAAAAACATATCCTACTTCAATTTGAAGATACCTGACCTCAGCATTGTTTCCGGGACTTTTTACTTTAAAGAGATAGGTCCCACCATCTATATTAGTATAGTTTACACTGTTTTGAAGACCTTCCGTTGATAGCCAATCCTGATCGACACCTTCCAGCTGATACTGGAATTTTGCAGGATGGATCGTATGAAAACCCATACTTGCAAATGACACAGAAAAGAAATTACTTCCTGATGGAACCCGGATTGTCTGTGGGGAATTTAAATTTATCCCGGTTGCGACTTCCTTTCCCATGATTTTGAAAGAAGTGAAAAAAACGGAAGCTTCCTGTATAGAATCATTTATATGGTCAGGATTAAAATAAGTAAATCCCTTGTGTGTTCCGAAAAATATGGTTCCGTCTGCCGTTTGCATTGACTTGGATTCACGAAACTCGTTTACGGCAAGACCATCCTGAACAAAATAATTTCGGAAGCTTTTATTGGATGGATCAAAAACAGAAATGCCATTGTAAGTCGACATCCAACCTCTGTTCTTAGAATCTATTTCAATGTTACAGATCTTATTATCGCTTAAACCATCAGCTGTTGTGTAATGCTTTTTAAAATTCATTTGCTTATCAAGCTCGTATAAGCCATTATAATCTGAAAGCAGAAACCCTCCGTTTCGGAGAGGCTTAATATTTACTTGTTCCGATAGTTTATCCTTTGTATCATCAGGGGAATGTAATTGGATAATTGAGTTTTTCTCCAGATCCCAGATGAATGTACCATAATAATCACTGAATACAAACATCTTTCCCGGAAGGGCATTCGAAACCCGGCTCATTCTGCTAAGTCCACCAACAAAATTATCTTTGTCAACCTCTAATACTAATGAATCTGCTTCATAATCAAAACTCATCAATTTATTATCAAATGAAAAAAATAATTTCCCGTCTGCAGTTCTGCTCATGCTTCGGCAATCATTAATTCCTTTTAACTCAGCAATAGTAGTATCAGGAATATAAAAGTTGCTTGTTGCGGTTTTGAGATCAACCCGTACCAGAACATCAGATCTGGTACCAATCCACAACATACTGTCTTTATCGAACATCAAACCAACAATAGATTGATGTGGGAGTTTTACTTTACCATAAGTAACTTCCTCCAAAGAACTGCAGCTATGTGTAATTCTATTGTAACGAAAAAGTCCTTTCATAGTGCCAACCCATACAAACTCAGAGTTTTGTTCCGCAAAACATTCCACAGCTTTGATGCTAAAGCAAAGGCTGTCGTTTGAAGAAAAAGGCACATGCATAAATTGGGAACCTCTGATATTGGTACGGTCAACTCCATTATTGTAGGTTCCTACCCACAAAATACCATTTCTATCTTCGAACAAACCACTTATGAGGTCGCTTGATAAACCATTCGGCAGTAAAATATTGGAACGTATTTTTTGTAAGGAGAAGTCTTCCTGATTAATTCGCACCAGTCCGGTGTACTGTGTACCTGCCCAGATATACCCTTTGGAATCAGCAATCAAACGTTTTACTTCATTGAACTCTTCTGTCGAATCATTGAGTCCGGTAAAATTGATGTTGTGATTTTTTTTCGATTTAAAGTCAAAGCAAAATACACCTTTCCGAAGCGTACCCGCCCATAATCTTCCGTTAACATCAAATGCCATCGATGAAAAATAATCGTTATCGACAAAATATTCACCGGATTGTTTTGAATTGTAAACTACCGTCGAAAAATCAGACGTGTTCATCTTAACAATTCCTTTTTGAGTAGAAATAAATAACATGCCGGTTTGGTCGAGTATCAGACTTTTTATCCAGGCTCTTTTAGTCGTCCAGCCCGGAACTAATTTTTCACTGTTAAAATACCTGACCTTATGAGTATTTTTGTCATATCGCATCAAACCATTTCCGGTTCCAACCCAAACAATGTTTTTATCACTGCAAATTGCAAAAGCATTATTAATGTAAATGTCATCAGGATTAACATTTAAGAAGTTTACAGCCTTCACAATGGAATCTTTATTGATATCTAGAAAATAAATTCCGAAACCTGTTCCGAAAATAAGATTGCCTTCATCATCTGTTTCGAGGCAATGAACTAAATCAACCACATCACGTGTGGCAAAATCTGTTGGTTTATAACTCTTCGTAGTATAGCCATCATATCTGCCTACTCCATTCTTGGTGGCGAACCATATAAAACCATGCTTATCCTGCAGGATGTCATAAACCGTATTATGAATTAACCCATTTTCATTGGTAAGGTGACTGAAACGAAACTGTCCGGGTTGTGCTTTAGCAAAGTTCGGGGAAAACACCATTGAAAATATGGATGTAAAAAGTAGCAGAAAGATACCGAGTGGGGATTTTAAATAAATTTTCATACCGGGGCGGAAATGCCCAAATTTAAGTGATTCCGTTTGATTTTCATAATGGTGCAAATCGTTAAAATCTTCCGGTTATCAAGCGGTCGGGGGATTTATCAAATGGTCAAATCAGGAAGTGCAGGGGAATTTCAGAAATCAACCTACTACCTGAAGTGATAAAATCAAACGGTTCAAACGCTAATCAAACGGCATTTAAAAACCATAGGATAAACGGTATATCCATAGAATAAGAATTACTTGCCATCAGCCTTGGAGCGACCGTAATATTGCCAAAATAAAAATTACTGCCATGTACCATATGCTTAAAGAAAGTAACAAATTCGTAAATTTAATTTTCATCGTGTGCCTTTGGTTGCTGCTACTATTATCGGTTGCATCATTCGGGCAAAATGTAGGAATCAACAATCCAACTCCCGATGCCAGTGCATTGCTTGACCTGACTTCAACATCCCAGGGATTGCTGGTACCCAGGATGACCACAGCACAAAGAACAGCCATTGCTTCCCCTGCAACTGGTTTGCTGGTTTTTGATTCAACCTTAGGAGAATTTTGGTTTTTTGATGGAACGATATGGAGAAAAATATTAGGTGATTCAAAGGGATGGAATACAACCGGAAATGCGGGAACAGTTGACGGTGTAAATTTTATTGGCACAACAGATAATGTTCCCTTGAACTTTAAAGTGAACAACACCGATGCCGGCCGAATAGATCACATCAATCACAACCTTTATCTGGGACTGGTTGCAGGTGAAAACTCAACCGGTAAAGAGAATGTTTTCATCGGAGATTCTGCCGGCTATCAAAATACAACAGGTCAGTTTAATTTAATGAGTGGCTATCAGGCAGGAAGTAACAATACAATTGGTAACTGGAATACCATGCTTGGACATAAATCGGGATACAGTAACAGCACAGGATCTATAAATACTTTTGTGGGAGCGTGGGCAGGTATAAACAATACAAACGGTAGTTACAATACCATAACAGGAACCAGTGCCGGATTTGGTCTCACCACAGGAAGCAATAATTCTATATATGGTGTTTATGCAGGAGCCAGCGGTTTCACTCCGAATTTTACAGGATCCTATAATTCCATATTTGGTGCCTATGCAGGAAATGCTATTACAACCGGGTTTGAAAATGTATTTATGGGAAGCTCCTCTGGCGCTGCAAACACAACAGGGAATACAAACACTTTTGTTGGAACATTATCGGGTTCTGCAAATACTTCAGGTGCGAATAATACATTTATAGGACATTCTTCCGGAAAATTAAACACAACAGGGACGCTAAATACATTCGTAGGAAGAAATGCAGGTGTAGCTAATACTACAGGAAGTTACAATACAATTATTGGTGAAGGTGCCGCTTACAATGCCACTGCAGGTAGTCATAATACTTTTGCAGGATGGGTTGCAGGATTCAATAATCAGGGGACTGGAAATGTCTTTCATGGTAGTCAGGCGGGTTATTCAAACACTACCGGTGTGAATAATTTGTTTATGGGAACATTATCGGGATATCTGAACACATCAGGTAATAATAATATTTTTGTTGGAAGGACTTCGGGCTATAATAATATTACCGGCAACGACAATGTTTTTATGGGTAATGCTTCGGGCTCGGCAAATACAACTGCAAACAGTAATACCTTTATTGGAAACTTATCAGGCCAGGATAACACCACCGGCGACCTGAATACTTTTATTGGTGCTTCGGCAGGTTCCAACAATATTACCGGAGCACAAAATACTATGGTAGGTGCAGCGGCGGGACTTACCAACACCACCGGCGCTTTCAATGTGTTTATTGGACGATCAGCCGGCAGATTAAATACAACAGGCGTTAGCAATACTTTTCTTGGACATTCATCGGGTTTAAACAATACAACAGGAAATCAAAATACTTTTGTTGGTAGGAATTCAGGTTATTCAAACACAACAGGTACTAATAATACTATTGTAGGTGAAGGCGCAGGGTATAATGCTACAACAGGAAGTTACACAACAAGTTTTGGATGGGCATCCGGGTACAACAACCAGGGAAATTACAATACTTTTTACGGAAGTGAGTCCGGGTATTCAAACACAACTGGAGCAAACAATACCTTTATTGGAGGATATGCAGGATACACGACTTCAACAGGTATTAGTAATGTTTTTATGGGTCGTAGTGCAGGATATGGAAATACAACAGGAAACGAAAATATATTCATTGGAGTTTCTGCCGGAAGTGCTAACTCAACGGGTACAAAAAATTTAGGTTTAGGTACAAATACGAATGTCGGGACAAATTTAACAAACGCCAATGCAATTGGTTATGGCGCAATGACAACGATCAGTAACAGCATGGTGTTAGGAGGCCTGGGACCAAATGCTGTAAAGGTTGGTATTGGAACCAATGCCCCAACAGCAGAACTCGATGTGTTTGGCTATACTAAATTGGGTAATGATGCACCGAAAATTAGAATGAAAAAAATGACCTCGACTCTGACTGCATTAGGAAACGGGTCGACAAATTTTTTACATGGATTAGTAACCTCAAAAATATTACAGGTAACTATTTTCATTGAAAATGGCAGCGGTAATTATTATCCGCCAAATTTTACACACATCCCCGGAGTGGAATATCAATATTACCTTACCCCATCCACAATAACTATTCAAAATACTGCTTCAAACACCACTGTTTTATATGGACGTCCGGTGACTGTTTTAATCACCTATGAAGAGTAATCATATAAAAAAGGACTATTTCAAACATCTTCAACTAACTAAAAATGCATCTTACTCAAGATAACCACCATTCAATAAATTACAGAGATTCCTGTAATGGGGCTGATATACTTTTGACCCAGTTAATTAATTCAATACTGGTCATGTCAACCTATCTAAACACTTCAACCATCTCTCAGAGCGAGTACATTACCGCTGATAATCAAGCTATTACCAAAACAAAAGCTAAAGCCAAAAATGTGGATCAGCTTGGTAAAACCATTTATTATGAAGCTGAAAAAGCAAAATCCCGGACTTCATTCTATATCAAATTATCAGTTATCTTAATCATTATCAACGCATTGCTGATAATCAACGCGTTCGCACAAACCGTAACCGTAAACAATGCCACCATTACCAATAGTTCGGTTATTACTGTTAAAGGTGCTTTATTAAGCAATGCCGGAAGTTCTTTAGATAATGATGGAACCATTGAAATCTCAGGAGATCTGACCAACAATTCAGGCGGTTCACTTTTCGGACTCAGCACCGGAACGGTTGTATTAAACGGTGGATCTCAAAATATAGCCGGTTCCTCGTCGACTGGATTCAATGACCTCACCATTGCAGGCACAGGTGCAAAAATTTTGCAACAAGACATCAGTGTTGGAGGGAATTATGCTTCCCCCACAGGTGTATTATCCTTATCAACCCAACATTTAATTTTAAATTCACAACTACTTACCGTTAAAAATCCATCCCCTACTGCAGTCAATCGCACATCAGGATTTATTGTTTCAGAAACTGATCCTGTATCAGGATATGGTCAGGTAAAATGGTTGATAGGAACAGGAACCGGAAATTACATTTTCCCTTTTGGAAATGCTTTGGCTTCTTCCTACTTGCCGGTATCCTTTAACATTACTGCTGCCGGAAATAATGCGAATGGAAATCTGACTGTCGCCACCTATCCTACATCAGTTATTGCAACACCAAACAACCGGCCTTTACCAACCGGTTTAAGTTCATTAATGTCACTTTCCGGAACAGAAAATGCTGCAAATGTAGTCGACAGATGGTGGGTGATGGATGCTTCTTCATACACTACACCTCCTGTTAGTGATCTTGCACTAACTTACAGGGATAGTGAGTGGGATGCAACCGGAGGAAGTACAAATTCAATAGTTGAAAACTTATTAAAAGCACAATCAAGTGATGGCAGTGCATGGAATCCAGTTCCGGCGGGAATTGTAAATGCCACTACCAATACCGTTATAATTAACAACGTAAGTGCTTACAATCCATTCTGGACATTAGCAGGCAGCAATGGTCCCTTGCCAATTGAACTATTAGTTTTTGATGCATCATTAAACGATAAAAACATTGTTGAACTAAACTGGGCAACTGCAACTGAAATAAACAATGATTTTTTCACTGTAGAAAAATCACGTGATGGAATAAACTTTGAACCATTTACGATGGTAGATGGGGCTGGGAATTCCACCAGTGTACTTTACTATCAAACTGAAGACAAAGAACCATTTGAAGGCATCACTTACTATCGTTTGAAACAAACAGATTATGACGGTGCATTTACGTATTCAGATATCCGTGCAGTAAACATTCACAAAATCAACTTCGGAACATTTGCAGTATTTCCAAATCCAGCAAGCGATCATTTCTACATTAAATTTGATGATGCTTCAGCTATTGGTGACATGCAAATTCTGGACGTAAACGGAAAGGTGATCAGAAATTATTCTTCTGCAACTTTCGAAAACAATACCGATAACATTACCCGAATTGAGCGTGATGGAATTGCACCGGGAATTTACTTTGTCACCACTGGAAGTGGGCAGATGCAAAAATTAATCTTCCAATAAAAATATTACCAAACGAGAAACACACGTCCGTAAAAGGCAGAACGCGGACTGCAGCTCCGGCCCTATTTCCGGGGCTGCTTTTTAAAACAAAAAAAGCCAGCCGGATTCCGACTGGCTTTTTTTATTTTCTGCTTTAGTTTACTTCTGTATCACCAACTTTTGTGTGGAACGCATTCCGCCACCGTTGATGTGCAACTGATAAACACCCGCATCAAATTTAGTAAGATCAAGTTTCTTGCTGAAGTATGCTTTTAGTTCAGGAAGTTGTTCGTTATATATAACCTGACCGAGTGCATTGGTAATTTGTAGGTTATAATCTGCAGGAGTTGCAGGAGTAAATGATACATTAAATACACCATTGCCCGGATTCGGATTAATGCTGATAAGATCATTCGCAGTGATTTCATTTATCCCAACAGTATTACAAGTATCAACTGCCATTACAGAAGTACGGGCAGTGTTGCAAGTAATTTCGGTATATACCCAGTTGTAGAAGAAATAATAATATCCCGGTGAACCGGCATTACTGTTAGTGATATTAATCAGACTGCTGTTGTATGGGTAAACTGCACCGGATGAATTCCGGAAAAGATCCACATTACCACGACATTTGATGAAATAATTAGTTCCCGGATACAGTGTGAAATTAACATTCACAGTAAGTGGGTTATTCGGACTCGCAGCCATAAATATTGTAGTATCAATAACTGTATTTCCCTGAGAATCCAAAATCTCAATCGTTCTGTTACCGGCTGAATTTGGATATACATCCAATGTGTTAACCACAACCGGAGCAAGTACATCGAAATACAAACCTCTGATATCATTTGCAGTGAAGAATGCTCCTGCACCAAATCCGTTATTAAACTCACCTGTGAAATCCTGTAAGCCACTAGGGAAATCTTCATCCACCCAATAAGTTGTTGTAGCAGCAATATTTGGCGAATAAGTACTTCCGGTGTTCAGTAAATTTCCACCACCCGGAGCATCCCACCATCTGAGATTTCCGAATCCAGTTCCTGAAGCTGAAAGGTTTACAACACCCGGTCCGCAACGTTGTGCGCCAACAGTTGCCGGAGCATTATACGGACTTGGTGTAATTGTAATATAATTGGTTTGTGTGTAGCTGTTTGTTCCAATTGAATTGGTTACAGAAAGCGTAACTTCGTATGTGCCCGGAGTGTTATAAGTAACTACCGGATTCTGGTCAGTTGAAGTTGAAGGATTACCTCCCTGGAATGTCCATGACCAGGAAGTTGGTGAACCTGTTGAATAATCGGAATATTGCAAAGCAGTTCCTGGGCAACCAATTCTTGTATTTACAGTAAATGACGATGCAGGAGGATAAGTGCCGGGAACAAACAGATCACTTTCCCACATACCTCTTCCATAAGTTGAAGCTCTTAATTTTCCTGATGGATAAAATACTTCAAGTTGTGTTACAATAACGTTTGGCAGACCATTGAAGAATGGTTCCCAAACATTGATAGAAGCATCTTTATAGAACACACCTAAATCTGTTCCAATATAAATTGCATCATTTGAATTATTCACAAAGGTGATACAGTTAACCGGTACATTTGGAATAGAAGCAGAGATGTTAATCCATGTTGCACCCATATCATTCGTCTGGAATACTTTGTTGGTATTTGAAAATCCGGAGTATGTAATCCATGCTTTATTCGGATCAGTGTTGCTGCATGCGATGCCGGTGATAGTACCGGATGGCACGTTGCTGATAGTGTTCCAGTTGGTACCGCCGTTGGATGTCATGTATAAACCGGTTGCTTTGGCAGCCCAGATCACCTGATTGTTTGCAGGTGAAACAGCGAGTGTATTAATTTGTGCTGTATTTGTGAAGTTAGAAATCTTAACCCAACCAGCTCCACCGGTAGTACTTCTCCAAACATTCACAAAACCTGCGTACAATGTGTTAGCGCTTACAGGATCCTGTAACCATGGAGTAACCCATGCTCCTGCTTCATTAATTCCGTTTGTTGCTCCGGCCCATGTTGCTCCACCATTAGTAGATCTGGCAAGTCCGCCATTCTGAGTTGAACCCCAGATATTCTGATCATTGGTACGATCAATAAAGCAAAGCATACCATCACCACCAAGAATGTGTGACCAGGTAAGGCCATTAAATTTATTGGTACCATTATCTTGCCATCCCTGAACGAGTAAGCTTGGATTTGTTGCTGATTGTCCGAAACCATACATCTGTGCAATAGCAAGACCGTTGCTCAGGTTATTCCACGATGCACCACTGTTATCAGTAACATAAATACCACCATCATTACCCATGTAATATTTCGTGCTGTTCTCAAAATTAATATCATGGTAATCAACGTGTGTATTTCCACCATTCTGATTCCATCCAGAACCACCATTAGTAGAGCGAAGGAAATCTGTCTGACCACCAACAACTACTTCATCTTTATTTGTTGGAGAAGCATCGATACACAAGTCATACCATTGCTGAGTTCCTAATCCCGGAGTACTTGGTTTAGTAAAACTTACGCCGCTGTTTGTAGATTTATAAAAACCTTCCGTACCATAGTTTGGTGCAGGCAAACCAACAATCATGTAAACATAATTTGGATCTGCTTCTGTAACGGCAATTGCCATACGGCTAACATTGGTAACATTTGGCAAACCGGTTGTAGTTTTTGTCCATGTAAGACCTGCATCAGTAGAACGATAAAATTCACCACCAGCAACATAAACAGTATTTGGATCACCCGGCTTAAACTCCATGTCTTTGAATGATCCTGTTTGTACCAGTGTAAATGTTGCGGCAGCATCAGTACTACGGTAAACACCACCGGTAGTAGCTACCAGAATTATATTTCCATCATTAGGATTAACCAAAATTTTACTCATCTGGCGATAGTTCGCTGTGAAGAATGAGAGACCGGTAGTATTCCAGGTAGCACCACCATCAGTTGATTTAAGAACACCTATTGTGTAAGTATCACCAGCATCACCATCACCTGTTGCAAGATACATGATATCAGGATTTACTGGATCAAATGCAAGATCAGTACAACCAATTACCTGTGCTAACTGATCGGTATTGGTAGTCCATAAAATTCCGCCATCATCCGATTTCCACAATCCTCCTGCAGGAGAGCCTACGTATAAAATATCGGGATTGGTAGGATGAATACGAACGAAGTTCAATCGTCCGGCACCACCACCACCATTAGGAACCACATCGGGACCGATGAATGTCCAGTTACCTGCGTTAAAAGCACTTACTTGCTGACGGTATTGTTTGCTTTCTTTCCAAACAGCTGCCGGATTAAAACGGGTGCCATCGGATCCAACACGTGGAGCCATGATATACTCCCAACGCTTGTATTGTTTGTAACCGGGAACTCTTGAAGGATCGGTTCCAAACTGCTGGCGATAGTTCGCTACATAGTCGTTGTAATATTCATTGAAAGACCGCTGAACTTCAAAGAAGTTCGTATTCGGGTCCTGCATTTTCTTAACCCAATCCTGTGCGAATAAGGTAGATGAAAACAGGAAACAGGCTAGCAACAATGCCAGTTGTCTGAGTGTTAATTTCATAAGTAAGTTGATTTGGAGTTTATGAGTTGTATTAGGTTCAATTTTCAAATGTAGTACTATAATTGAAAATTAGCAACATATATTACAACAATTTTTAGGTTAAACGACTGGAAAAGTGTGGTTTAGCAACAAATATGGCCGATTTTGATGAAAAATTACCAGTTAAACCCCATAAAATACAAATGGCGAATGATTTCTCATCCGCCATTTGGTGCCTGAAAGTCCGTATTACGGAGCAATATTCAAATCTTATTCGTTCTTATTTTACAGCACTTTGTATACTCAGATCGCCTTCCGCACGAATTGCCAATACATAATCGGTAGCTGTGCAAAATCTTCTTGTTTTGGATGGGTCAGCATTCGGGAAAATCAAAACAGAACCTTCCATTTTTCCCATTTTACAGTTCTTATCAACTTCAGCTTTCTGCTCAGCAGTCTTTACATAAATAACGTTCACCAAAGCAGGATTTATTTGCTCTCCCATTAGTGTAGTCAGATCGTGACCTGTTTGTTCAGAAAAAACATAAACATTGAACAGATTGGCAGCATAAATTTCAGAACATAATTTATTTTGGGCATTAACAGAATAAGAGCCGAATGCCAGAAGAGCAAGGAGGAATAATTTAATTTTCATGAGCTGTTTTTTTTGTAAATATAATAATTCTTTTGAATAATCGGTCATTTGCCTATTTTTCCATTACCACAAAGCCATTCAGCAAGGTTTCCATTTCATCTTTGTAACCATCAAACAAATTAGAGGCCGTATAGCAAAGCACTTGTACGGCACCGGCAGGACCGCCATAGTAGTAACCAAAATACTTAAACTTTACACCTTGAATGGTACCTTCCATTTGCATCATCAATAATTTTACACCGTTCACCATCCTATATTCCTGAGCAACTATTTTGGCATCGGGAGCAGCTGACTGTGCATTTTCAAATGCTATTCCCGATAAACTCTCCACAGGAATTTCAATTTTCTCCGTAATCAGAAGCATATACAAATCTTCGTTCTTTAACTGAAATTCAAATTCTGCAGCTTCATCTTCACCTGCTTTTTTAAATGACCAAAGTTTGGGATTAATATTTATTCCAACAGGAATGCGATCACTCTTCACCAAAAATGAAGATGCTTTATCAGTAGTAAATGTACCCGGATTTTCAGGTATAACAACTTCTTCTTTGGGAGCTGCATTTGCATAGCTCCAGCTGCCATTATCATAAAGTAATACCTCATCGCCTTTTTCGGTGACAGCCTTTATCTGGGCATTAGTTGTAAAGGCTAAAAAACAACCCGTTAACACTAAAAGAATTTTTTTCATAGATCTGATTTATAATTTATAAATGTCGGTAAACCTACTCAATCCGCCAAAGGATAAATAGTATATGTATGATAATCAACAACTTAATTTATCTATATGAAATTCATATCATTTCCCATCCATTAGTTGGCGACAGTGTTCATATAAAGTGTCAGCAATTTTTTTGAAGCTCAGGTTTTTTTGAAAATAAGAAATGAGTTTATCTGATGATGGTTTACCCATACTTTTTAACTGCATTAATTTGCGAAAAAGATCCTCATGATCTCCGGTTTCAAACAGTAATGCCACTTCACCTGAACTGGTAATTTTAATAAATGGTGGAATGGAAGAAACAACAGGAAACAACCCACATGCCAGTGCCTCAATTAATGCATAACCGGAACCTTCATGGTGACTTCCGGAAATAAAATAATCGGCGGCACTATACCAATTTGCAATTTCTGAATGATCAATTTTTCCAACCAGTTGAACAGCACTTTTCAAAGCAGTTGAACCGGATAACATGTCATTGGTTTCATTCAATAAATCATTGCTTTGAAAGATCATAAAAAGTTTTGCATCGGGTTGAATCATTGCAAACTTTTCAAATGCTTTTAAAACCGTTATCGGGTCCTTGTCGGGATGCAATCTTCCTACCCACAAAAAATTATAATTGCCTTCCATTGCGATGGTTTTTCTCGCAATATCTTTTGCAACAGGCTTTAAAAACGTCGATGCTTCCAGTAATTCTAATATAGGTTTAGATGAGTGAATTATTTGTGCCTGTTGCCAGGGAATGCTGTTATATTGAGATGTAAAAAAATAGGCATCAGTCATACCATCCGCAATTCGGTGGAAGAATTTTTTAATACTATTTTTTGAAGGCAAGCCACCATGGTGCTGAACAACAATTTTTACTTTATTGCCTAATATCATTCTAAGTGCGATAATCTTTTCAGGATAAACTAATCCGTGCACCATTACAATATCAGGATTCCATTTTTTCAATTTGCGGGCAAAACCAAATAATGGATCCCGCACCAGAGATGTTCCTTTAAATCCATGAAAGGTGCATCCATCTTTTGTAAATTGGGTATTAGTTGCAAGATTTAACACCGGAATAACTTCAAGCTTTCGATCGGCTTCAAAAATATATTGATAAGATGTGCTGAACCTGTTTACCATTTGCTGCAAGTCGGCAGTTGGGTGATGGTAAAAACTGAGATCGATTATTTTCATGGCTAAGATGGTTCAAATATAAGTCTAAGAATTTGTGAAACCCTTACAAAATCTTACTTTTGCACACCATGTTACTATTGTCGCCACAAAATTTCCCCGATTATGAGCTCATCGATGCGGGTGATTTCGAAAAACTGGAGCGTTTTGGAAAGTATATTACGATTCGTCCCGAGCCTCAGGCTGTCTGGGGCAAGGTGTTGACTACCAAGGAGTGGGAAAAGCAGGCACATGTAAGGTTTATACCGAACTCAAGTTCTTCGGGAAGCTGGAAAAAGTTCAAGGAGATGCCTGATCAATGGAAGATAGCATATGATCTGATTGGGGAGAATGGAAGCAAGCAGAAAATGGTACTTCGCCTGGGATTAACTTCATTCAAACATGTGGGAGTTTTCCCTGAACAGGCAGTAAACTGGAATTATATTTACAATGCGGTTTCAAGTCTGAAAATAAACAAGCCCAAAGTACTTAATCTTTTTGCATACACGGGAGGTTCCACACTTGCAGCACAAGCAGCAGGTGCCGATACCACACATCTCGATTCTATAAAACAAGTGGTTACCTGGGCACGGGAAAATATGGAGCACAGCAAACTGGAAAATATCCGGTGGATTGTTGAAGATGCTTTAACTTTTGTGAAACGCGAAGTTAAGCGCGGTAAAAAATATAACGGAATCATTTTGGATCCGCCAGCATACGGTCATGGTGCCAATGGTGAGAAGTGGAAACTGGAAGAACAAATTCAGGAAATGACACAATTGGTAACATCACTTCTCGAACCTGAAGATCACTTTTTATTACTCAACACCTACTCTTTAGGTTTCTCTTCTGTAATCATTGAAAATCTTTTAAACGAAACACCGCTTCGAAATACTTTTGAAACCGGAGAACTTTTTCTTCATGCAACTAGTGGGGTTAAGTTGCCACTTGGGGTGTTTGGACGGAGTAAAATTAGGTAGTTAATTAAGTGGTTAATTAGGTAGTTAATTAGGTGGTTAATTAGGTGGTTAATTAGGTGGTTAATTAGGTGGTTAATTAAGTGGTTAATTAGGTGGTTAATTAGGTGGTTAATTAGGTAGTTAATTAGGTAGTTAATTAAGTGGTTAATTAAGTGGTTAATTAGGGGAATCATCAAATCACCAAATCAGCACATCAGCACATCAGCACATCAGCACATTAGCACATTAGCACATTAGCACATTAGCACCCCCTCGACTTCGCTCTGGGCAGTGCTTGCCCCTTTCCACTGGCCACTAATGTGCAGTCACATTTTTATTTCTCAGGAACAAAAAATCAGCACATCAGCACTTTTCGACTTCGCTTAAGGCACCGCATCAACACATCGACTTCGCTCAGGGCAAGCATTAGCACATTAGCACATTTGCACATTTGCACATCAATTTCATTTCATTGTTATATATGCAAATCTATTTTTCAGTTTCAGGAAGGGTGTTTCATAAAAGCGATAACTTATGGATGCTATGAAAATGGTGAAGCCCAGGGCCAGGAAAGTGTCGAGGAATAATACCTGGTAAAGTCCGGTGTTAATTCCCAGTTTTTTGGTAATAGTGGTGGCTACAAGGATGCCAATAAAATGGAGACAATAGAGTCCGTATGTTATAGTTCCCAGCTTGGAAATTCTTTTAAAATCAGACATTTTAAAAAGTGAATTCTTTGCATAATTCTGCTCCAGAATAATTGACAACATGATTAGGGCTATGATGCTACGTTCGAAAATACGAAGTGGAAAACTAGAGAACATCACCTCATCGCGGAATAAAAATATCAATCCGAATAAGATATAAATAATTACAATCTGATATTTTTTAAGATTTTCGAACAGCTCTCTAAATTTTTTACTTTCAGAAATCATCCATGCTCCGAATGCTCCGATAGCCATATCACCTATACATGAGAGTGTATGGTGTTCGTGCAATAATGGAGAATCATTCATGGCCCGGTAAAAAAGACTGGAAACAATTATTGCAGCAAATGCCATCCAGTAATTTCGCACCGGTAACACAAAAAGGATCACCGGCCAAAGCAGATAAAACTGTTCTTCGATTGCAACACTCCATAAAACTCCCAACACCGATGAATCAGGGAGTCCGCTTCTGATAATATCAAAGTTATTCAGGAATGTCAGGTACATAATTGGAGAGGCTGTCTCGTTCGGTGCCTGACCAAAAAATTCCTTGATCATGGGAAACATAACAAAACCAAAAAAGACACAGAAATAAAATAAGGGCCAAATTCTAAGTATTCTTCTTATCCAGAAATTTCTTAAATCGATTTGCCTGTTAAGTTTCTTTTCTTCAATTAGTAAAAAGGTAATCAGAAATCCGCTGAGTACAAAAAAGAAATTCACTCCGAGATTTCCGTTTCCAAACAAATCCTTTTTAATGAAAGTATAGATTGGATTTTCTTTAACGAAATCATACTCTGTATGAAAGGAATGAAAAAAGAAAACCGACAGAAAACATAAAAACCGCAGACCATCCAGATTTTCAAAATAAACTTTCTTACTCATAAATAGCTGAGATGCGCAATGGTGAAGTTAAACTATTGAATTATTTTTTAATGCAGGCAATCCGTCAATGCTCTTTAAATTTTTTTCCTGCTGATATGCTACCACCCCCGCTTCTCCTTTATGATCGGCCCATTTAATCATTACATCGCGATCCGATTTAAAATCCATCAAAGGCACGCCATATCCACAGGAATCACTTACCCGGTTCACATGTAACACGATGTATGATCTTACTCCAATACGGGAAGGGAATAATTCCTGATAATTGCTAAACTCAACATCTGCAGGCAAAACTACCTCTCCGGTACCATGCAACCGCATAATTTTGGGCGGCCCTTCAAATGCACAAAACATAATCACCATTCGGCCATTTTCCTGCAAATGAGCAATTGTTTCGACTCCGCTTCCGGTCAAATCCTGGTAAACAACCTTATTTTCAGACATTATCCGCAGCGAATCTAGTCCCTTCGGGGAGCAGTTTATATGACCCTGCTGATCTAATGGTGCTGTCGAGACAAAAAACACCTTCTGATTTTCAATCCATTTCCTTTGCTCAGGAGCTATGACTTCAAAATGTTTTCCCATGAAACGAAAGTAGGAATTAATATTGATGAGAAATTTCCAGAGAATTGTTAAGTGCTAAAAGAATCATTAGATCTGGCTCTGAAAGCACCAAAACATCTATATGCACCAGACTAACTTATTTTAAATAATAATCCTTTATTGGGACAAAGAGTATCTCCTTTTACTTTTGCCCAACAAGTTTAGAGTTTTTGTCTTGCAATTTAACTTTAATATATGCCTTCAACTGGTCTAAAGTCATATTTTGTGTTTCCAAACTAATTTTGTCTCTTATTTCACGCATCATTTTAACTGCATCAAAAGACTTTTCTATTTTATTCTTCTTCATATTTTACCAGGTCTTTAGGGCTTCTAATTTCGATCATTGGATACCCAAGTCTGAGATTAACAGAATTATATCCTTTTATTTTATCAAGATTTACAATATGCTTAAAGTTCCAACTTGCTAAAACATCTACCTTGTAAATGGTGGCCAAGGCAATATGTCTGCAATCTTCGATACTTGTTTTACCTACAACCTTTTCGTCAATGTAAGTTTTTGCTAGAATCATCGCTTCTTCAGACAATTCAACTCTTTCAAAAAAATCTGCCGGGTATCTAAAAAGCAACTCTCTAACGTGAGCAGGGGCGCTAATTAGTTCAAGGTCAAGCAAATCCGAAACTACAAATTTAATTTCTCTGTTTTCAAGTCTGAGGAACAACAAATTTGTCGCCTCTTTGAATTCCTCATCAAAGAATCCCTCAACAACCGAAGTATCTATATAAATTCTTTGAACCATTTCAATTTTTAGACTTTCAAATTTACTTAAAATAAATGTTCTTACTGAACAGTTTTGGCTTTTTAAAATGGATAATGGAGAAGAAGTATGCCTTTAAATTACAAATTGGAAGACTTAGTAGTGATAATATTAATTGATTTTAAAAAGTTAATTGGCTAATTACCAATGTATTTGATAGTAAATTTTGTAAGTTATAGGGATATTCAACATGTGAATTAATAGGCATTAGTACCTTTCCAGGATTATAAATGCTTTTTAAATCAACCTGTTACCGATCATAACAGCCACATCTAAGCCTGCTAATCCATCAGATAACGGTAAAAACTGTGTGTTTGAAAGAGTGAATAATAAAACACCTTTTTAACTTTTACGTTACTAACTTTGTAGAATCACTGCCATGAGAGGAAGCAATTATCAGGAACTAATCGGAAAGCTGGATGAATTCATCCGCAAGTACTACAAAAACCAGCTTATAAGAGGTGGTTTGTATGTATTTACGGCTTTATCCGGAGCCTGGCTGGTATTTACCAGTCTGGAGTATTTCGGCCATTTTTCAATTGCTGTGCGCACCACCTTATTTTGGTCTTTTATTCTTGCAGCTGCTTATGCGATGTGGATTTACATTCTCACCCCATTGTCGAAGCTTTACCGATTGGGGAAAGTAATCAGTCACGAACAGGCAGCCGGAATTATTGGGCAACATTTTCCAAATGTGCAGGATAAGTTACTTAATACACTGCAACTTAAAGCTGAAGCCGATAATCAAACAAATGCAAGTGAGTTATTGCTGGCAAGTGTTGAACAGAAAACCGAAGAACTGCGCCTGGTTCCATTTGCTGCTGCTATTGATTTAAAGAAAAACCGAAAATATTTAAAGTATGCAGCGTTACCCGTAATTTTTCTTTTAGTCATTTTGGTTGCAGCACCAAGCCTGTTGTTTGATGGCAGTGAGCGACTGATGAAACACAGCACTCATTTCGAAGTGCCTGCTCCTTTTATTTTTGAAATTGAAAATGATAAGTTGCAGGCTGTACAAAACGAAGATTTTTTACTCGATGTAACCGTGTCCGGAAAGGTTGTTCCTGATGAAGCTTATATTGAAATTGATGGTAATCAGTTTAAACTCGATAAAGAGAATCGTATAAATTTCAAATACACATTCCGGAATATACAAAAGACAACCCGTTTTCACTTATTCGCAAATGGTTATAGTTCGCGTGAATATGTTCTGGATGCTATTCCTAATCCATCGGTTTTAAATTTCAACATTTCACTTCAGTATCCATCTTACTTAGGAAAACAGGCCGAGCAGTTAACCAATACCGGCGACCTGACAGTTCCTGCAGGAACAAAAATTAAATGGTCGTTTGAAGCGCGTAATACCAACACCCTGAAAATGGGATTTGCCGACAGTACCTATTCTTTAAATGCGGATGGATCCTTGTTTGAATATTCACGATCATTCATGAAAAGTACCGGTTACACGGTGACTCCCGAGAATGAATTTATGGTTTCAAAAGAGCCAATGGATTACAACATTAATGTAATTCCTGATTTGTATCCGGTGATTCAAACCGAACAACAACAGGATTCGCTGAGTACTCAACTGCTTTACTTCAAAGGTTTAATACGCGACGATTATGGATTCAGTAAAATGGCATTCCATTACCGCTTTATAAAGACTTCCGAAGAAAATTTACGTTCAAAAAATCTGGTAACCGAAAATATTGCAGTTAATCGTTCATCCAATCAGGATCAATTTTTTCATGCCTGGAACATGCAGTCTTTGATGATTGAACCCGGTGAAGAGGTGGAATATTATTTTGAAGTATGGGATAATGACGGCGTTTCCGGACCGAAATCATCTCGCACGCAATCGATGGTTTTCAGAGCTCCTACTTTACAGGAACTTGCTGAAAAAGCTGAACTGAATGCTGATAAGATGAAGGCTGATCTGGAGAAAAGTATTCAGCAGAGCAAAAAATTACAGAAAGATCTTCAGGCCGTATCACGCGATATGCTCGAGAAGAAAACCATGGGTTATGAAGAAAAGAAAAAGATTGAGGATCTTCTGAACCAGCAAAAAGAATTGCAAAAACAAGTTGAGAGTCTGAAAAAAGAAAATCAGATGAACAACTCTCAGGAGAAAGAATATCGCAAAGACAATGAAGAGCTGCAAGAGAAAAAAGCAGAACTTGAAAAGTTGTTCGAGAAACTCATGAGTGAAGAGATGAAGCAGCTGATGCGTGAACTGGAAAAAATGCTGCAGCAGCTGAATAAAGATCAGGTGAAAGATATGGTCGAGAAAATGAAACTCGATAATAAAGATCTGGAAAAGCAACTTGATCGCACATTGGAATTATTTAAGCAACTGGAAGTTGAACAGAAACTGAAAGAAGCCATCAGTAAACTGGATGATCTTGCTAAAGAACAAAATAAACTTGCTGAGAAAACTGAAGAAGCAAAAACCGATAATAAGGAATTAGAGAAAAAGCAAGATGAGATCAACAAGGAATTTGAGAAATTAAAAGAAGATGTAAAATCGCTCGAGAAGAAAAACGAAGAGTTGGAATATCCTCAGGAACTTCCGAAGAGTGAAGAGGAAATGAAGGAAATAGAAGAGCAGATGGAGCAGAGCAAGCAAGAGCTCGGCGACAACAAGAAAAAGAATGCCGCCAAATCTCAGAAAAGTGCGGCTGAGAAAATGGAGAAGCTTTCCGAAAAAATGAAACAGCAGCAAGAGCAGGCTGAAGAGGAAAGTGCTGAAGAAGATATGAATGCCTTGCGAGCATTGCTTGAAAATCTGATTCGTTTCTCTTTCAATCAGGAAAGTCTGATGGAAGAGTTAAAAACTATGGATGTAAATAATCCACGGTATACTAAAATGGCACAGAAGCAACGCGAATTAAAAGATGATGCGAAAGTACTGGAAGATTCTTTGTTTGCACTTAGCAAAAGAGTGCCACAGATTTCATCATTGGTTAATACGGAAATTGCATCCATCAATGAAAATATTTCGCAAACCATTGCACATTTACAGGATCGTTATGTGCCACAAGCACGTTCCGAACAGCAGTATGTAATGACATCCGTAAATAATTTAGCGTTGTTGCTCACGGAAGCTTTTGATCAGATGCAACAGCAGATGAAGCAACAAAAGGAACAAAAAGGAAGTAGCGGAAATTGTAAAAAACCAGGCAAAGGAAAACCTTCCCCATCGGCACAGAAAATGCGACAGATGCAGCAGCAGCTTAATCAGCAAATGAAAGCGCTGAAAGAAAAAATGGATGGCAAACAAAAAGGTGATGGTCAGGGTAAGAAGTCGGGTGGCATGAGTGAGGAGCTTGCCAGACTGGCTGCCCAACAGGAAGCTTTGCGGAATGAATTGCAGCAATTGAGCAATGAAGAAAATAAAGACGGTCAGGGTTCTATGGGAAATCTGGATAAGGTTGCCAAACAGATGGAAGAGACCGAAAAGGATATTGTAAACCGGAAAATTACTGCCGAAACGCTTCGTCGTCAGGAAGAGATTTTAACGCGACTTTTGGAAAGCGAAAAAGCCGAAAGAGAACGTGAACAGGACGAAAAACGACAGTCAAATGAAGGCAACGATGCCATTTTTAGAAACCCCGGACAGTTCGAAGAATACAAAAAGCTGAAAATGAAGGAATTAGAATTATTAAAAACTATTCCTCCAGGCTTTAATGCATTTTATAAAAACCTCGTAAATTACTACTTTCAAGCCCTAGAAAATTGATACCAAAATGACAGCTACCAAATATTCAAATTCCCTGGAAATTGTTTCCCAACCTCAAAGCATTAACATCATTGAAAAAGTAATCGATGATTTAAAGAATGAGTTCGATATCCATGAGGATTCTTATGGAAACATCCTGGTTGCTGTTACTGAAGCCGTGAACAATGCCATCATGCATGGAAATGATTGCGATCCTTCCAAGCAGGTGAAAGTCAGCTATGAAGTCGATGGCGACCGCATTGTATTTACTGTTTCTGATGAAGGTAAAGGCTTCGACTATTACAATCTCCCCGACCCTACTGCTCCTGAAAACCTCGAAAAACCTACCGGACGTGGAGTCTTTTTAATGAAACACCTCGCCGATCAGGTAATTTTTTCTGAAAATGGCAAAGTGGTGGAATTGTATTTCAAGACCCACAATGATACTTTGGCATAATCTTTCTTAAATATTGATCTTCAACTTTTTAGATTAAAAAATCAAATCCCCCCTTTTGAACAAAGGCTAAATTTATTTAATGAACAACCTTTTTTGGTTGTAAAAAATAAAAACAACTAAAAATAGTTGTAAATTAAAAAAACAACCATTTTTAGTTGTTACTCCTTTTAATTGATAATTATCAATTGTGGAGCAGTATCATTTACAGATACCGAATAACATCCTTTTGCGAGCGTGCAAATATCAACCACATCATCAAAGCCTGAAACAGTTTTATTTAATACGGCACGACCGGTAAGGTCATTAATCACAATAGTATTTAACCGGGCCGTGTAGCCTCTGATATAAAGCTTCGATGTTGCAGGATTGGGGAATAAAGAAAATTCAACATGCTGAGGTTCCTGTAAAGATGTTGTTCCTGCTTCCATAATTCTGAAATCATCTATATAGAGGAGCTGACCGGAATATCCTTTATTTATAAAAGAAATCGTTACTGCTTCTTCACCAGCAAAGGGAGTTAAATCAAGAGAGTCCCTGATCCAATCAGAAGGAAGGTTTGGCGTCCAGAATGTAGCGGGATAGGTTGCTGCTGAATTTGCAAGTTGTAATCCTCCTTTC
This sequence comes from Bacteroidia bacterium, assembly GCA_016788065.1. GTDB lineage: Bacteria > Bacteroidota > Bacteroidia > AKYH767-A > OLB10 > JADKJB01. The sequence goes on from JAEUTI010000006.1 coordinate 25,755, forward strand.
GCATACAACACCACATCATTACCACCACATGCACGCACTGCAATTTTTAAAGAGTCCGTAGTAAACTGATCACGACGATTATAGGAGCGGTAGAAATACAACATCGGATTGGTTGCTGTTGAAAGATCTATCTGTGGAAGAATAAATGCTTCCTCCAATCCTGCAAGTGCCCAGTTAAAATTATCATACACCAAAAAATCATCGCCGGGTCCTGATGAACCATCGGGATAAAACGATCGCCACCAGGAAACACCATCACCATTCACATCTGTTTTGCTGCATCCGGCAGGAAGAATCTGAAGATTTAAATCGCCTATAGGTTCATAATATGGAATTGACTGAGGAATCTGAATACTGATGTAGTTCGGTAATGTCAGCGTGTCGGACCCTCCACTGTTGTATGCAATGAGTGTAACTGAATAATTGCCCGATGCAGCATAAGAAACCACAGGATTGTAATCAACAGAAGTAGCAGGTGTACCACCCGGGAACAACCATAAAACAGAATCAACTATACCACATGAAATATTTTCAAGAGTAAGTGAAGCACCCACACAGGATGTTGTATTAGGAAGCTGAAACAAAGCTACTGGTGGCAAAACATATCCGGGAGGTGTTGGTTGAAACAGGTCGCTTTCATAAACCCCTCTTCCAAAAGTTGCAACCCTTAACTTACCGGTATTGTATTGAATTTCGATTCCATGTATAATAACAGCCGGCAAGCCGGTATTGTATAATTGCCAGTTTGAAAACGTATTATCTTTATAAAAAACAGCTCCATCTGCAGCAGCATAAATGGCACCGGCAACTCCGGTTTGACAAACCAGTTCATTGATTGGAATATTAGGTAGTCCTGCAGAAATATTAGTCCAGTTTTGGCCTGCATCTGCAGAAAAAAAGACTTTATTCCCCGAACTATATCCGGAGAAAGAAACCCAAATATGATTTTCGTTTACAGGATCAACAGCGATGGAAGAAATTGCAGCCTGACCAACCGGCAACCCTGCAGATATATTAATAAAATTACTAGTTCCGTCGGTGGTTATATAAATTGAATCGGTATATGCCACATAAACAAATCGGGGATTAGATCGACAAACTTTGTAGGCAAGCGGCGATCTTATAAATGAATTTACGGGATTGTAAGGTGTTTCGACAAACTCCATAAACGATGCACCACCATCATCACTTTTGTAAATATCATTCCATGAAGAAAAATAGCAAACATTTTCATTACATTCATCGAATTGAATGCTATTTGCCTCATAAGATCCATTACCAATCATTGGATGAGAAGAACTATAAAAAGAACTTCCGCTGTTCGTGGTAAAGTATGGGGTATTATGAGCTAAATGAAATCTGTCATCATTTAACGGACTCATACTGGTGGAGAAAGCTTCCACAAAGAAATTTGAAAAGGTAGTTGCTATACCACTGTTGCCAAGTATATATGGACTTACATCCAGTGTTGCAACAACAATTTTATAGGGATCTGATTGGGAGACAGCAAAATCATATAAGTGTGTCAGCTCCATGTTTGCTGTGATATTCTGGAAAGTTAATGCTCCATCCACTGAACGATACAATCCACCATCATTACAATAATAAATAATATTATCATCAAAAGGGTCGAACAAAATACCTCTTTGATCGGCATGCATGTATGGAAATGAGCCGCTTGAATTTGGAATTGATGCTGTTGTATAAGCGGTGCCACTGCCATTTCTGAAAGCCGTTCCCCGGTATCCTGAAGCTATTCTGTCAGGTGTAATTTGAGAAACATCCGATTGATAACAGGCATCACCGGCAAGTGAATCGATTATGGAAAATGTTAAACCATTATCTAATGATTTGTGAACATACAATTTGGTATTAAATCCTGATCCAATCCATACCCCCGCGGTAAACAGATATAAAATATTTGGATCAGCTTTCGTAGTGCGAACAAAATATTCGTAGCTGTAATCAAATGTGCTTAACACGCCGGAAGTTATCTGGGTAAATGTTGTGCCGCTGTTAACAGAACGATAATAGCGTTTTCCAACAGCATATACTGTGGTGGTATCTCCCGGTTTAAACCTCACACTTAATATAGTATCGTTTATAATTTTATTCCATGATACTCCGCCATCAAAAGTTCTGTATAAACCATCTGTTGTTGCAGCCAATAATGAATTCGAATTCGACGGATTAATAATGAGATCCCCGATTGTATGGCCATCTGCCGGTGAGAAGGAGAGTCCGGTAACATTCCAGGTAGTACCGGTGTCAGTTGATTTAAATAAACCCATACTATTTGGAGGCATATCCATATTGTGGGTTCCGGTGGCCAGGTATAATGTCGAAGTATTCAATGGATCATAAACCAGACAAGAGGTATTTTGTGTGGGCATATTTTCGGTGATCGGCACATAGGAATTTCCATTGTTTGTAGTCATCCAAACACCACTGTGTGGAGTGCAGACATAAAACCTGCCTGAATTAACCGTATCAATAGTGATCGATGAAGTGCGGCCAACATCATTCAATAAACTACCACTGGCATCGATAGGCGTCCAGTTTGCAACTTGCTGTTGTGGATTTGAATTTTTAAATTCAACAAGCTCCTCCATCCATGCACCATAAAGGTTTTTATTAGTTTCAGGAAAAGTTCTTTTCTCCAACATCTTTCGGAATGCAGTCTTATTTTCGAATCGCTCATCTCCCATTTTATTAACGGAAGTATTCCATTTAGAATTAGAAACTCCATTACCGGCTGGATTTTGAGCACAAACTGAAAGTGAATACACACAAAAGGTAACGAGCAGAAGATGTAATTTTTTCATAAGTGAGATATTCGCATGTGTTAACAAAGTAACAGCAACAACCTGACGGATTCGACATTTTGATGGTTGCATAATCTTTCAACATTTAACTTTACTTTGTATTTCCTTCCCGAACCATTTAACAAACCTCAACCAATCCGGATTACTGATATATGCCTCCGAAAATCAATTAATTAAATGTATATCAAGGCTATACAGATCACATTATTGTGAATTTAAAATAATTAAAGTACTTTCAACGATTGGAAAATAACAGAAAAGCATATTTAATATGATGGTACATATAAGGAGGCAATTGGCTAATGTTTGTATGATGTTGCTGTTTTGTGCTGGAATAAACAAATCGGCGAACGCACAACTACCATCTCCTGCACTGGTCGGTTACTGGCACAATTGGAATGATGCGAGTGCTCCTTACATTCCTTTAAATGCCATCGACAACCGCTATAATGTAATAGAAATTTCTTTTGCAGTTCCGGTATCGCCACTGGATATGACCATGACTTTTACTCCTGATAACGGAAGTGTTCCGGCATTCATAGCGCAAGTTCAGGCATTGCAGGCTGCCGGCAAAAAAGTATTGTTGAGTATTGGTGGTGCAAATGCATTTATCGATTTAACAACAACTATTAACAGAGATGCCTTCATCACTTCTATGACCAACTTGTTGGTGACTTATGGCTTTGATGGAATAGATATCGATATAGAACATGGAAATGCCATCACCATTACCGGAGGAACCATTGCTAGTCCCACAAATGTTTCGCAACAACACTTGATTTATGCCATTCAGCAAATCATGCAAAACTACCGGACTACTTTCGGCAAGAAAATGTTACTGACCATGGCTCCCGAGACTGCATATGTCACCGGTGGCATGTCGGCTTATGGAGGAATCTGGGGCGGCTATTTACCGATCATAAATGCTTTGCGCGATTCCATAGATTTATTACATATGCAATTGTATAATAGTGGTTCAATGTATGGAATCGATGGCGCTATTTACACACAAGGAAATGCCGACTTTATTGTTGCTATGACCGAGGCAATTATCCAGGGATTCCAAACCGGTGGAGGATTTTTTCAGGGATTACCCGCTTATAAAGTTGCTGTAGGTTTACCTGCATGCGGCAATGCTGCCGGTGGCGGATTTGTAAATGATGCTACTGTAAAAAATGCAATTGATTACATCCGTGGAAACGGACCAAAACCGGGCCTTTACACACTCACCACCACATATCCCGATTTAAGGGGTATGATGACCTGGTCAATTAACTGGGATGCTGTGAATACTTGTGAATCATCATACAATTATGCCATTAATTATGAATTAATTTTCGGTACCACAACTGCAGTGAGTGAGTTGAATGCTACAGACTACTCAATGCAGATATTCCCCAATCCATCAAATGGAAATTTTTTCATTCAATGTAAATTAACAACAGCTGATTTAATTATTACTGACATAGCAGGTAAAATAATTTATACTGAACAGCAATTTACCGATCTTCAGCAAGTGGAGATAACTGAACCCGGAATTTACCTTATTCAACTACGAAACGGGGCCGTAGTTCTGAATGGTAAAATTATCATCACAAAATAGTATTACCTGTTAAATACTAAAGAAGTTTTATTGAAATAACACATATACTATTTAAATTCATCAAAAACACCTGATATCATTTTATGAAACTCAAACTGCACTGGAAAATATTAATTGGAATGGCATTGGGTGTACTGTTCGGGTTGTTGATGAACAGTCTGGGATTAAAGGAAATAGTTATTGATTGGATAAAGCCATTAGGAACTATTTTCATAAACTGTCTCAAATTAATTGCAATGCCTTTAATTCTGGCATCCTTAATTACAGGACTAGCTGAGTTAAAGGACTTTTCAAAACTTTCTAAAATGGGTGGCAATACTATTGTCATTTATTTGTTTACAACCGCATTTGCTGTAAGTCTGGGATTGGTATTAGCTAATATCATTCAACCCGGAAGTTTTATAAATGAAGAAGCACGTTCTACCTTACTAACCACCTTTGCAGGTGATGTTGATTCCAAAATTCAGGCAGCTCATGCTACACAGGAAAGTGCACCTTTGCAACCTTTGATTGACATGGTTCCTGATAATCTTTTTAAAGCGATGAGTAGCAATGGCAGCATGCTGCAAGTTATATTCTTTGCTATTTTATTCGGCATTGGGTTGATCTTAATACCGGAAGAAAAAGCACGACCCGTCACAAACTTTTTCTCAGGCTTGAATGAAGTAATTTTAAAAATTATTGACCTGATTATGCTCACAGCACCAATCGGTGTTTTCTCCTTATTAGCTGCGTTGATCGTTGAAATTCCGGATGCCTCCATTTTGGGTGGATTAATTGCATATGCTTTAACTGTAATATTTGGCTTGTTATTATTGCTGTTTGTGTTCTATCCGGGATTACTGATAACATTAGCCGGTGTGTCGCCAAAAAGATTTTTTAAAGCAATGTTACCAGCTCAGCTTGTAGCTTTCTCCACGAGTTCATCTGCGGCAACATTGCCTGTTACCATGGAATGTGCTACTGAGCATCTGGGAGTTGAAGAAGAAGTTGCAAGTTTTGTTCTTCCATTAGGAGCCACTGTGAATATGGATGGAACAGCTTTGTATCAGGCAGTAGCTGCTATTTTTATTGCTCAGGTAATGAGTATCGAGCTTACGCTGTCGCAACAATTAATGATCATTGTAACTGCAACTCTGGCAAGTATTGGTTCAGCAGCTGTTCCCGGAGCCGGAATGGTAATGCTGGTTATTGTTCTTGGTCAGGCCGGAATTCCCGAAGCAGGATTAGCTTTAATATTTGCAATCGATCGTCCACTTGACATGTTCCGAACCGTAATAAATGTGAGTTCAGATGCTTGTGTGTCAACTTTAATTGCTAAGAAACAAGGAATGCTTCGGAATCCTGTTGCTAAAGAATGGGATGATAATTATAAAGCTACTAATATTAAAAAATAAAATTCAAGCAACAATTTTATCGTTTATGAAATCGCCTGCATTTTCAACAACAGATGAGTATATCGCTACATATCCCGATTCTCAAAAAAAACTTCTCAATCAATTAAGAAATACTGTTTTAAAAGTTGCACCACATTTAAAGGAAACCATCAAATACGGAATGCCTACTTTTGAATTTCATGGAAACCTATTACATTTTGCAGCATGGAAATCGCATATTGGCTTATATGCAACTCCTTCAGGAAACGAAGCATTTGCAAAAGAACTGAAACCGTATGTTGTAAGTAAAGGTGCTATTCAATTCCCATACGATCAGCCGTTACCTGTTAAATTAATTTCCAGAATAGCCATTTTCAGAATACAGGAAAACTTATTTAAAGCTAAAGTTAAGAAGCTGAAAGTGAAACCCGACATCACTTATCATAAAGATGGTTCGATCTGGGCCATAGGGAAAATGAAAAATGGTCGACAGGAAGGAAAGTGGGAATGGTTCCGGAAAGATGGAAGCATGCTACGTGCAGGCAGTTTTAAAGACGGCAAGCAAGTGGGGAAATGGACCACATACGACAAGATGGGAGAAGCATATAAAGAAACTATATTCAAATAATAAAAATGGAATCACCCATCAGTTTTTTTAATGAAGATGTAAAATACATTCTTAAGGATAAAAATGCTATTCGCGAATGGATAACATCCGGAGTAAAAAAAGAAAAATTTCGGATTGAAACCATCAATTACATTTTTTGCAGCGATAAATACCTAAGAAAAATTAACAAGCAGTTTTTAAATCACGATTACTTTACAGATATCATCACCTTTCCGCACGAACAATTTACAGCACAAATCGGAGGCGATATTTATATCAGTCTGGATCGCATTCGGGAAAATGCTAAAGAATACCATCAATCTTTTTCAAATGAGCTTCACCGCGTAATGGCACATGGCGTATTGCATTTATGCGGATATGGCGATAAATCAGAAGTCGAAGAGAAACTGATGCGTAAAATGGAAGATAAGTGGCTTAAAGCGAGAAATTTTATTTAAACATACGGTATTTCTTACCTCAACGCTTTACCACAAGTTTCATATACATCGGCTCAACTTTTTCATTACTTAGTTTAACCTGATACATTCCGGAAGCAAATGGCGATGTGTCCACGGAATATCCCGAAGTAATTTCTTGCTTCTCAAACACCACTCTGCCATTCATGTCTGTTAATGTAAAATCATAAGCCATTTCACCATCGAAATAAACCGTAAATTCATTGGAAGCGGGATTAGGAACTCCGATCAGGCTGTTTTTATCGGTTAGCATCACAGCTACTATTTCAGAATAAGAACTTCTTCCATCAAAGTCGGTTTGTTTCAACCGGTAATAGGATAATCCCCGATATGGCTCGGTGTCGGTGAATGCATACGACAATTGATAATTACTATTGCCGGCTCCATCCGTTATTCCGGCGGTTTCAAATTCGATACCATTTTTACTTCGTTCAATCGTAAAATAGTCGTTGTTGATTTCGGATGCGGTAATCCAATCGCATCTCACAACTTTATTTTCAACAGGTTTTGCAGTGAACGATAATAATTCAATTGGCAATGGAGAAACCTGACCGAGTTTTAAAGTAAACATGTCCATTGGTGATCCATTAGCAGTGATAGAAAATGTGGGAGGGAAAGGATCGAAATCAACGGTAGTGCTAAAATTACCGGAAGCATAAACATTAAACAAACTATCGACTGCTACGCTTACGATCTCATCATTACCGGCACCACCAATATTATAAAACCAACATGTGCTGTCGGCAACTCGCAGGCTTAGTATAAATCCATCGTTCAACCCATTGGATGTAATATTTTGCGTCTGCGAAATAAATGGATTCATATCAATGGTTCCACCAAAAACTCCGGAGACATAAATGTTCTCAGCAATGTCTTTTGTAATTCTGGAAGGCTTATCGTTGCCGGTTCCTTTCAGGTGTCCTGTCCACAAGTGATTACCATTCGGATCGAGCTTTTGAATGTAACCATCATTATTTGTTGCCCCTCCTGAAGTTGTCAAATTATAGATACCGGGGCCGGGATCAAAATCGGCTGTGAATTTAAAATATCCGGTATGATAAACATTATTTGAATTATCAGTTATAATATCGACACCAACATCATCAGAAGCGCTTCCTATTGATTTTGCCCAAACAAAATTTCCAGCACTTGTTAATTTTAGCACGAATATGTCTGCAACCGCATAAGATGTCATGTTAAAAACACCGGCATTGGGATCAAAATCAGCGGTACCGGAATAGTAACCGGTTACAAGTACGTTATTTGCATTATCAACAGTGATTCCATTTCCGATATCATAAGCGGTTGCAGAACCAATTGTTTTTGCCCAACTAATTACACCGGTTGTATCCAATTTCAAAACGAAAATATCACTCGTATTTCCTGCAGAAACCATATTAAACGTTCCTGAATTCGGATTAAAATCGACAGTCCCTTTATAATTCCCCGTTAAATAAATCATATTATCCTTCACGGTAATTGCAGACACTTCTTCATCATAGGTACCTCCAATTCTTTTTACCCATACCACTTGATTACTATTATTCATCTTCATGATAAAAATATCTTTCCCGCCGGCTGAAGTTCTATTTATATCTGCGTCAATATGACTTTTAGCAAAATTAGCTGTTTGCTCAAATGTACCTGTAATGTATTTATTCCCTTGTGCATCACGGCAAACGGATGTTACCTCATCGTCGCCGGGACCACCAAATTCATAGGAGGAAATCCCACCACCACCAGTTGAATTGGTCAGAGAAATCATAGCGTTTTTGTTTTGAAATCCCCACAGAATTCCTCTTGCTGAAGATCCTAAACTATAACCTCCTGCAAATAATTGTGTAGATATGTACTTCGCTGATGAGAGATTTGCAACCACACCGGCCGATCCAATGCTGTGTGACCAGATATGGTCGAGATTCAGATTCAATCTCAAAGTAAAAATATCTTCTGCTCCCTTCGAAGTCTTATAGCTGGTTGCGGCGGAACCATCGAAATCAACTGTCTGCATGAATTCCCCGGTGAGATAAAGGACGCTACCAAGACCGATTGCAATATCATATATGATCTCCTTATCTGGTCCGGCTAAAACACAATGATCGTAATAATCGCCATTAGCAGTTAATTTTAAAATCAAACCTTCATCTTCAGAAAGCGTTCCATAATATGGTGGAGTGGCAGTTACGCTTACTACTCCTGCATTTGGATCAATATCTTTGGTATATCTAAAACTGGTTGCCATCAGCACATAAGTGGTTGCTCCCTGTGAGACCTCCAGATTAATCTCAGGGTACCATGCGTTTTGTGGAAATGTTTTAGACCAAACAAAAGCGCCTGCAGATGACAGTTTCAGGATGCAGGGAACACCATTCACTGTATTCATTAAACTGGTGCCCGCGCCAATATCAAAATCAACATTCCCACCGAATGAATACATGGCAACATAAACATTTTCGTAGGCATCTGTTTTTATATCCTGCGGCCATAAGCCTGCAGGAGTTCCTATGACACCACCACCCCACACAAATGTTCCGGTACTGGAAAGTTTTACAACATAAATCGCTCCATTGGTATTTGCATTTACTGCCACTGTTGCTGCACCGGGATCAACGTCCATATCACCTCTAAGCCAACCGGTGACAATAATATTATCAAGATCATCGACTACAACTGCCTCCGGATAATTACTGTCGGTAATAGTTGGAAGTGTTGAGGTTGTACGCAGTTGCTTAGCCCAGGTAAATGCACCGGCAGCAGAAACTTCCATTATAAATGTATCACTAAAAGCCCCGGTTAATACCGTGAAAGTAAGAACGGGAGCATCAAAATTTATATCTACGGAATTAAAAAATTCACCAGCTACAATTACGTTGTTATTTATGTCGAGATCGAGCGCTTGTATATTCATGCTTTGACTGGCAGCACCAAATTGTTTTGACCAAACATATCCTCCATTCGTATTCAATTTCAAAAGAACAGTTCCATTCGCAAAGGCCGGCTGGACAATATTTACAACGCCTGCTCCCGGGTCAACATCCAAAGTGCCACCAAAAGATATTCCCAGATAAATATTGCCGGCAGGATCAACGACCATGGCATCTATATATTCCCAACCGGAACTTGCTATTCTGACTGCCCACAAAAAATTACCGTTAAGATCAGATTTCATTACAAAAATATCCCCCTGATCAATACCCGCTAAATTATTAACTGCTGCTCCAGGATTAAAATCGGTTGTGATTTCATAACTGCCTGCGACATAAACACTCGCACTTGCATCGGTACCTACAAAGGATCCTACTTCTTTTCCGGATCCTTTACCAAAACGCGCCCATTCAAAAGTCTGGAATTGAGCCTGACCATTGTTGTAAAACATCAGCAGACCGCAAATTAAACTTACCCAAAATTTATGAGATCCCTTAAAGTTGTGTTTTAATATATAAACAGAATGTAACATGGCAGAATCTTAATAATTTACAAATAACACGAGATCAATGTCTCAAATCAATTACCAAAAGTGGTAACTTATTGGTTCACAAACCATACACGAAAAGGTGTAAAAACAGGCGAAATTGTGTGTTATAAATCAAAAAGAGTCAAAAGAAGCCAAAAATATTTTTGTTAATGGCCTTGGCAACAGCCTCTGTCATGGAACTAACATGCAGCTTTTCATATATTTTTTTCATGTGAGCACGCACAGTGTCATAAGAAATACAAAGTTCATCGGCAATCATTTTGTAACTCTTACCATTTACCAGCAATCCCAATACTTCCCTTTCCCGGGCAGATAAGTTATAATCATCGCTTGATGAAGGTTTTACACCCTGAAACTGATTGAGGACTTTCTTTGCTACGCTGGGAGACATTGGCGCTCCGCCATTATGTACTTCCACAATTGCATCCAAAAGTTTTGCTGAACCGGCATTTTTTAAAATATAACCACTTGCACCGGCTTTAAGTGCTGAAAAAATGCGGTCATCATCATCGAAAACCGTTTGCATCAGAATGTGTATATCAGGGAAATATTTACGGATGAGAATAACCCCTTCAATACCATTAATACCGGGCATATCTATATCCATAACCACAACATGTGGATTAGTGGTGCTTATCTGGTCTTTAAGTTGTTTGCAATTAGGGAAAGAGCCAACTAACTGTAAATCATCAGAATCCCCGATTAAAAGAGAAATAGAATCCCGCAGCATGTCATTATCATCAAAAATTGCTACCCGGATTTTACTCATATTGTTCAGAATCAATTTGCAAAATAACAAGGTATTTTTCGATACTTCAACTACTAAATGTGGTAATAATAACGATGACTTGCCGCAGCTCCTTCATCCCGCCACTAGGAAAACTGAATTGAAACCACTGCTCCATTTGGTGAATTTGATGTTAACTTAAGTTCACCACCAATATCGGCGGCCCGCGATTTCAAATTGTGAAGTCCGTTGCCACCAAGCCCGTTGCCATTTTTTAAAGCTGGGAAACCAATTCCATCATCGGAAACAATCAGGTGCATACCATTACCTGTTTTATGAAGCGAAACCAAGACATTTGTGGCCTTTGCATGCTTTACAATATTGTGAATGGCTTCCTTAAAAATGAGAAACAGATTTTTCCTTTTCTCCGGCGAAAGTATCATTGGTAACAGATCTTCATCAAAATCGAAACGAAAAGAAATTCCATTTGGAGATAACATCATTGCAGCAAATGCAAGCATGCGGTTTTTTAATTGATCAACCGATTCATTACCAGGATTCAGACTCCAAACGATGTCACTCATTTTATCAATTAAATCACGAGAAGCATAACTGATTTTATTGAGCACCTCTTCATTACCTGCATTTTTCAATGCTCGGTTTTTTGCAACGTCACTATAAACGGAAATGCTGCTCAACGTACTGCCTAAATCATCATGCAGTTCGCGACTAATACGCAAACGCTCTTCGATTAGCGATAGTTTTTTTTCATTTTGCTTTTTCCTGCTAAAGAAAATAAATAAGAGGTAACCTGCAATAATGGTGATAAGAACAGCCAGTAACGAAACATTACGAAGTGACTTTTCCTTATCCGCTATTTTTCCCAGCATCTCCAGATTCTTTTTACTCATTTCGAGTTCCGACTGATTCAATAAAAGTTGTTGCTCCTGATTGTTTTTATTTAACTTTATTTTAGACAACTCAAGATCTTTTATCTGACCCGCTTTGCGTTCCAGTTCCAATTCATCTGCTTTGCGCTGCGCCTTCGAAGCTTCCAAAATCAACTGCTGCTCTTTGCGTTCAAGATTTAGCTTATTAATTTGTTGCTCCGACAATAATCGCTGAATTTGCTCCTGCTTCTGAGCTGTTTGAAATTTAGTTTCCGACTCCACAATTATTTTTGCTTTGTCGGCATTGTAAATGGAATCCTGAAAAGCTTTGTATTCTTTGAAATAAAACAATGCTTTATTATAATCACTTTTCTTTTCAAAAATCAAGGAAAGAAGCTCTGCATTTTCCATAAGTTTTTTATTATCGCTAATGGCATGAGATTCGTTATATCCCTTGTCGGCATAAAAATAAGCACTATCGATATTTCCAAGATGATAGTAGTTCATTCCGGCTAAAAAATAAAAATAAGGAATATCTGTTTTAGCTTCCTGAATCTTACACATCTCCATTCCGGTAAGTGCATGTTTCAACGATTGTTTATAATCCTTTAACTCATAGTAAAGATCTGCATTCCCACTATGCGATGCCATAACAAAATAGTCGCTTTTACTTTCTACAGCTGCATCATAAGCTTTGCTAAAATAATTTCTGGCTTCCTTGTAATTTTTCTGAAGCAAAAATACATTCCCCTTTTCAAGATAAATTCTTGCGATCTTATTCCCGATTCCGGCTGATAACGAAAGCTCCAGTGCCCGATCATAATATTCATGAGATCGTTCAAAATTATTCTGGTGATAAAAAATATTTGCCAATGTCACATACAGCCAAATTTCATCGTTTTTGTTGTTACTTTTTTTGCTATACTCAAGTGCTTCATAGCCTATTTTTATAGCTTCATCGAACTTATGTTGCTCAAAATAAATATTACAAAGTTTTACAAGTGTGCTGCTGATCCTGAAACTGTCTCTGAGAATTCGAGCCTGCTCCAGCGACTTCTCCGTATAAACTAAAGCACTGTCGAACTTACTTAAATATGTGAAATTATTTGCAATAGAATTCCAGGTCCAAATCAACCCCGTTGTGTCTTTTATTTCTATATATATCTCTTCTACCTGTTTAAGTATTTCAATCTTCTTTTCATTTTGTGCTCCCAATGACGTACTGAGATTACCTAACGCAAGTGCATAAGCCCTTCGGAATGGAGTATTTTTTAACAACTCACATGCTCTGTTGGCATAAACAAAAGTTGAGTCATACATTCCTTTAAAATTGAAGTATGCCGCCCGCTGATAAGAAACAGTTCCTGTAAAAAAAGGTGATGTTTGACGCTGTGCAATTTTATAAGCCTTATCGAGATATTCACGCGACAATTCAATGTTTGACCTTGAATGCAAGCTGAACAATCTGATCAGGGCATTGAATTTTAATGAATCTGTCTGAACCGAATCTAGAATTGCCTCCCATTTTGTAATTTCATTTTGCTGTGCACAGGAATTGGTAGTCGTAAACAAAAACGCTATAAAAAAAATTCCGGCTAAAATCAGTCGAATCGGGCTAATCATAATTTTTAAGGTTGGGCAGCTTGTCTCCAAAGATAAATAATGGCGACTGAAATTTTCAATACCCTTTTTCCGGTATACCGGATACCAAATGTGCCCCCCTAATTTGGCCTGTACAATTACCAAATGTGGTGAATTTTGGGGGTGTCGGATGAAAATCGTAAAAATCGAATTTTAATGCATTTAGCTAATTATCAAATACATATGGTTGTCAGATGTTTTTAAAGGCAACCCTTCTAAATGAAAAAATCACTTACAGTATCGGCCCAACCATTGACAAGAGCCGGTTTTCTTCTCAAATTTGCTTAAGATGTGAGAAAACTGCATCCATCACAACTGAACCTAAAACAGACCAAAATCTTTCTGATGAAAAAATCTTTACTCCTTACCACCGCATTAATTACCTCCATTTGTTGTCACCAGGCACAAGCCCAGTGGTCGCGAATGGATGAAACCACTGCTGTTCCAAACACCCATGTGCACAGCAGATTGCCCGTTTCACCTTCTCCTGCATTGCTAAGCAAGGCAAATATTCCGCAGTCTGAATGCATCTCGCCAGCATTAAAAGCACAGGTGCAGGCTGAAAACAAGCTAAATCGCGAAGCATTGATGGCTAAAAATCCTTCATTGTTTGCTAACCGAACTTCTCAACTGCCGACTTTTATCTGGCCCACGCAACCAAAAGCAGGTTTCACCGATTACGGATATTACACCGTTCAAAATCTGGTGGATCACAATGCAGCATTTCCGAATCAATTACAAGATTACAATTGCCTGCAGCGTACCTATGATTTTGGAAGCGGTAACCACGAAGGAACCGATATTATTTATTGGCCTTATGCCTGGAGAAGTATGGATGCAGGAATCATGGAAATAGTTGCTGCTGCTCCCGGAATTATTATCAATAAACGAAATGCATATCCCGACAGAAGCTGTCTGAATAATGGTAATTTAGCATGGAATGGAATTATTGTGGAACATGCCGATGGCTCGGAAGCATGGTACTGGCATTTCAAAACCGGAAGCGCAACTACTAAAAATGTGGGCGATGCAGTTGTTGCCGGCGAATATTTAGGTCTTGCCGGAAGCTCCGGAAGTTCCGACTGGCCACACGTGCATTTTCAAGTGAATGATGCAGCCGGAAATTTTGTGGATCCATGGGAAGGACCATGTAATCCAACAACGCCTGTTAGTCTCTGGCAAAATCAACAACCTTACAGTGTTCCATCCGTAAATCGTGTTTGTACTAAATCTTCTCAAATAGATTTTTACGATTGTCCTGACCCTGAAATTACCTATGAAAAAGATACATTCCAATTGGGAGATTCCCTATGGGTTTGGGCTTATGTGCGCGATTTGGAATTCAACTCAACCATGAATCTCGACCTCATCACACCTGCAGGAGTTAGCGGAATTAACTGGAGCTTTACTGTGCCTTGGGCAACCTGGCCAACATCATATGTGAGATGGTATTACATCGTCGATAACTGGTTTGTAAATGGAAACTGGAAATGGCGTGTGAACTATGGTGGTAATGTTTATGAGCATGATTTTGTGATTGGAAATCCGCTGAGTACACAAGAAATTTCCGGAGTTAAGCCATGCATCATTTCACCAAATCCAGCACAAAATTCATTTACTCTTTCTGTTCCCGGAAATAAATCCATTAAAACAATCAGTGTTATTGATCAACTTGGAAGAGAAGTGCTTTCGATTAGTGAAAAACTAAATGGTGGCATTACGAAAAGTGAAATCGATTGCGCTGCATTACCTGCAGGAATATACCAAGTTAAGGCTTCATCAAATGAAGAAATATTTGTCTCCAAATTTGTAAAGCAATAGGAAAAACCAACCACAGTGGAGCCGCATTACTCAGGTAGTGCGGCTTTTTAGTTCCTGAGTAAAAAGATGGGACTGCTGTTGGTTTGGTGATTTGAAAATTTGGTGATTTGATGATAAGTATTTGTGAGTAAAAAGATGGGACTGCACATTAGTGACAAGTGACAAGCGCCGCCCTGAGCGGAGTCGAAGGGTGACAAGTGGGATGCCTTCGTAAAAAGAAGTGACTGCACTTGGCTGGGTGATTCTTTCCGCTGATCGTAGTAGAAGGCGGTCACCGCAAGGCACGATGCTGGGGTGCTGAATTTTTGTGTCATTAGCGGCAGAGCCGCGTCATTAGGTCATTGGCGGAATTCTCTCCACATCGCGCCAGCGAAATTCTCTGCGTCTCCCTAACTCTGCGTTCAAAAAAAAGTCATTAGCGGCAGAGCCGCGTCATTAGGTCATTTGCAGCAAGCTGCGTCGTTCCTCTCCACATCGAGCCAGCGAAATTCTTATGAAGCAGGCTCCTGTCCAGCAGCTGGTAGTTACTTTGCCATGAATACACCGACAGGCCATTGAAACAATGCTTTTAATTTGCTATTTTTGTACCTTACGCCAAATCCTTAATCCTATTGACATTTTAGTCGAGCACCAAATTGATTCTGAGCAGCATTCATCCTGACATCTATCATCTATAATTTATCATCCTAACGAAATTTATTTCTGAGCACAAATACATTAATCCTTAATTCTTAATTCTTAATCCTATAATCCTATAATCCTTCCCTGATGGCTAAGAAACTAATCTTCATAACTGTTTTTCAATTACTAATTATCGTTACCGGCTATTGCCAGAAGAGTCCTTCGCTGATAAATGTCACCGGCCTCATTGAAAATAACGTCTCCGATTCGTTGTTAATCATGAATGGTCTCGATGAGCCCGTGCATCAGATTGCAATCACCGAAAACAGTAAAGTAAAAGGATACTTTAAAGGTAAAACCGGTTACTACCAGATGATGCTGGGGCAGGAAAAATTTCCATGCTATTTTAAATCCGGCGACATGCATTCCTTTTCGGTGAACATGAAAGAATTTGGTAACACCATTCAATTTTCAGGCGGACAGGCAGCAGCAAACAACTACCTCATTGCAAAAGCAAAACGTGATGGTGTAACAAAAGCTGCAGAAGCAAATGGGATGGCTATAAAAATGGAAGAAGCCGACTTTATTAAATACAACGATTCTATTTTTAAAGCTAAAGCAGATCTATTAAACAATTCCGGAATTCAGGATGATGCCTTTATACAGCTTGAGAAAAAATCGCTTGCCATTGAGCAAATGAATGAGCTGGTAAATTTTCCGATGATGAAAATATTTGCATTGGGGCAAAAAGATTTTAAGACCAGCGCCACTTATCCGGATGCATTTAAACTGACGAACTTCAACGACCCCGATTTAATTCAGGTGCCCGGTTATACGATGCTGATACAAAACCTGTCGTTTAAACTGGCCAATGAAAAAAAGGAACGCAATGAAGTGCGGGATGTATTTACAGAATGTCTGAACATGATCGACTCTCTGGTTACCAATGCAGAAGTAAAAGAGCATGTGGCTTTTTACTTTGGTAAGATGGCATTAGAGCACACCAAAACACCGGCAGAATATGTAGCGAAATACAAGGCAATTGTAAAAGATCCGGCACATTTAAAAGTAGCTGACGATTGGTTCGCTGAGGTATCATCCACATTACCCGGCAAGCCTTCACCTGACTTCAAACTTAAAGATATAGCAGGCAAAGAATACACATTGAAAAGCTTCAGAGGAAAATATGTTTACATCGATGTGTGGGCTACCTGGTGCATGCCTTGCATTGGTGAAATACCACACTTGAAAAAACTAGAAAGCGATATGCACGGCAAAGACATTGTATTTGTCAGCATCTGCACCTATGATGAAAAATCAAAGTGGGAAAAATACCTGAAGGAAAAAGAAATGTCTGGCGTGCAGCTCTACTCCGAAAAAACAGAGCCTTTCTTATCAAAGTATTCCATCCGCGGCATCCCTCGTTTCATACTTCTCGACAAAGAAGGAAAAATCATCAATCCTAATGTCGAGCGACCATCGGATCCTAGTTTGAGGAAGGTTTTTGCGGAGTTGGGGCTATGAACAGAGTGAGAGTGAGAGTGGGAATGAGAATGAGAATGAGAACGGCATAGAAATTTTGTTCCAAGCAGGGTCACCTTAATTCTTAATCCTTAATCCTTAATCTTTAATCCTTAATTCCTCTGAACGGGCAATCCGTTTTTCACAAATATCTTCGGCAGGAGAAGGGTAGTTCCTGTTACTTTTTGAACTATTAACTTTAGATTCTGACATTTTACCTTTATTTGAGAATTTAACAATTTAAATTGGACGTTGTACATTTTACATTTTACATTGCGAATTTAACATTGAACATTGAGCATTTACGTCTGCCTCATCCCTGCCCTTCTCCTGCTTGGGCATTCCGTTATTCACAAATATTTTCGGCAGGAGAAGGGTAGTTCCTGTTACTTTTTGAACTATTAACTTTAGATTCTGACATTTTACCTTTATTTGAGAATTTAACAATTTAAATTGGACGTTGTACATTTTACATTTTACATTTTACATTGCGAACTTGTCATTTAGCATTGGAAGTTCAACATCGGGCATTTGACATTGAAAATTGCACATTGAACATTTTAAATTCCACGTTTTTAAGCAGAATTTTGAAAAAAAAGTTTTCAACACCCAAGGGTTTACCCTTGCTGTATTTGTTGCACAAAATTGCAAGTTCCTAACTTTTAATGTGTTATAAAACATCAAAATCCCACCCAAAAATTAGGTGGTTGACTTTTGATGGTGTATTTTTAGGGGATTGGGAAAGGGAGGTGCAATACCGGAATTGTAAGCCGGTATCGAACGGTGGGTGATTAAAACTCCTTAGGAAATATAATGGATACTTAAAACTTTTTATATTTCATTCGACAAGTTAAATTTGAAACAACAAATGGGGGATCCATGATGGGAATAAGAAATTCTGGTAAAAACTTTCCAGGCCATTAATAAAAATGATGCGAAATTCCACTCAATAATTAAATAATTGGTATTTAACCAATAAGTCGTTTTTAAACCTTTAAAAGGTTAGTTTAATAATTATTAAAAGCATGATTGAAGACCTAGATACATTGAAGAAAAAAATTGAAAATATAGTTTATAATTTTTTTGTTGATTCAACGGATTTTAATGGAATTCCGTTGCGCAATATTTCTCAAATGTTAAACATTGACTACGACAGTTCGATAGACTTCATAAAGGAATTAGTTATAGAGGACATAATTTCGATTCAATCAAGTACAAATCCTCACATTATTGGATTCAAACATTTTCCAATACTTAGCCAATTACAGATTTTAGAAGAAGCTAAAAAGACGAAGGAAGTCCTTCATAAATTTGCAGAAATTACCATTTCATCAGAAGATACTGAATTTCCAGTATGTCTCTATCCTAGTAAAAGTTACCTTAAATTAAATAGGGATATATCTAAATTTGATAATGCGATCTATTCAAAAATGCTGGCTCTTGGGGAGCCTCATTTAAAACCATTTTTCTTTGATATTGAGGTGTTGGACAGGTATTTTAATGACCCACGATTTGATTTCAAATTTGAGGATTACTCCGGACGCATTTCATGCAAGTATGATGAAAACGAAAAGCCAATTGTAAGAGCGGAAGATGATATATTCCTTAAAACTTTTGGACTTGGTTTTGATGAAAAAGGTAACCGATTGGCAGTTGTATATTTGAGATACCTGAAAGATTTAACTGCTGAACATCAAGTTTATTGGAAAAGTAGAGAAAAAACAGGCAATTGTAAAATGCTTGCAGAATACCATCAAAATACAATTCAAGGAAAATGGACATTTTCACATTCAATTTTCTCAGGTTTCATCATAGAACAAAAATGTATTAATGAGTTGACAGAATTGATTTTTTGTAAGCCATTATTTAGGAAAACATTTGAAAATGAGAATAGACCTAAAGAATTCACATTTTTCTTTACACCAACCTTAAAAAATTATAATGATTTTATCTTATTGCTTGACAAAATGATTTCAGAAAACATAAATAAGGATTTTTTTGAAGGTAAGGTTGACCTATTTGAATTTAAGGAAATTGGAAATGGCTTAGTTGAGAGACAATCTAAAGGCTCCCTACAAATTTTTGAGGAGTGGCTAACTTCTGTTTTTAATGTACAGGATGACGGTTCTGTTAGTGAACTTTTTAAACCATTAAAAAAAATTAGGCGAGAGCGACAAAATCCTGCTCATAAAATTAAGGACAATCAATATGATTTGCAGTTAATTAATAAGCAAAAAGAAATTATGATTGAAGCTTACACTGTGTTTAGAAATTTGAGAAATATTTTTCATCATCATCCAAAAGCAATGAACTTTGAAGTTTCAAAATGGTTGGAACAAGGTAATGTCAAAACGTTTTAAAAGAAAGTCAACCTGAATCATGGGTTTTGCATCAGCACGGGTGTTATGTAAAATTGGAGGTTTGTTTCGCAATAAACTTTAAAAATATATGAAGCTTTTAATGTCGAAATCCTCCCGAACGCAAAGAACGAAAACTTTGATCGTCAAGGTAAGGCTAAAATAAATACAATTAATTATTAAAATAAAATATAATGAACGATCAATATAACTGGCATAAAATTAAACATGCTTTAAAAGAAAATTTTATTAAACATGAATTCTTACAATATTCAAACACAGCATTTACAAGTGTTGATTTTGATAAGGGACTTGAAATTTATAGATATATATTAGAGAAAAAATCAACTAACCACGATGAGACAAAATCAGTTATTGATTCTTTACAGTCGTATGCTAATGGACAACAAAATAAAGTTCTTTTAAAAGGCTTGATAGCTGGATATGAACCATTTCTTAAAAAGCTTTTTGAAATAATAAAAACACCATACAATACTAATCCAAATAAACCTAAACCACCTGCACTCGGCTGGTGTTATAACGAGTTATTTGTGAAATTATCCATACCCAAGACTCCCCATATAGACGAATTCTTTGCTAAAACTGTAAATGGGAGAATTGAAAAGCCAAACCATCCTGCTTCGCATTTTGAATTAAATTTTTTAACAGATCTAACTAAATTTGGTAAAGAATTACACTCTTCTTATTATCTTAGAAACTCTGATTTGCATAATGACCCTTCAATAGATACAAGAGATATTCCAATATTTATTGCAGATTTTTTAAATTCATATTTATACTTTACATTTAAATACTATTCTGAACTCATTGCCAATATTCCAAATATAGATTTGATTCCTCCAGCTTCGATAAAAATAAATAATTTAGCTTCTCTTAGTGGTGGTGCATACAACCCTGAAATAGTTAACGAAGTAAAAAGAGATAATACAATTCAGACGATTGAAAACAAACTTCATAAATTAGATGTGCTTTTTATAGAGGGAGATGAAGGTATTGGCAAGACTACCATATTGCATCAATTCATAAAAAAATACCCTGATAACTGTTTTGCATACTTTATTGATGGAAGGGATAGTGGCACTTATTCTAATTTAGCAATACTTAAAGCATTATGTAATCAAATTCATTTTACTAATAAACAATATGAGTTAGAGGATGAGATTCGTACAGATAATTATAATAATGAGGATTGGTTAAAAAATTACTTTAATTCTGAAAAGATAAAAATTAAGCATAATCAAACATACTATTATATCATAGATGGGCTTGATGAAGTCAGTCAAGACAGACAAAATGAACTCAAGGACTTGATATTGGATAAATTACTTTATGACAAAGCAAATTTTAAATTGATTCTAAGCGGGAAACAGAATAAGAGCCTTCTAAAACCAAGCTGTCAATTTGATAAATTTGATATTACACTTCTCTCGGAAAATGAATCTATTGCTATTTTCGGTGATGCAGCTACAAAAGAACAATTCGATGATATAAATAAAATTTGTAAAAATAATGCAGGTAAAATTGTATTTTTTAGAAACTTAATCGAGAAAGGAGATATAAAAATTGAAAATATTATTGATAAACTTTCATCCGATTTGAAAAGTATTTACCAATATTTATGGGACAATACAACAATGGATGAAAACACTAAAATGACGCTAGCTATTATTGCTTTTCAAGATGAAAAATATGGCATCAGAGATATTTCTAAGATATTAAAAATTAGTGAAAGAAAAATTATAGATGCCTTACATGTAATACCATTTGTAAAGAAAAATGCAAGGGATACTTATGAATATATTTTTGATAGCTTTGTTGATTTTGCAAAAAACAAACTTTCTTCTTATCAAAAAAAAATTGATAAAGTATTAATTGACTATTTGTTGGGAGATTTTAATTCTATTGATTCTTTGATACGTCTACCTGAAATGTATAAAAAAACAGGTAAGAAAGACGACTTAATGAAACTATTATCAGATGACAGATGGAAGCAATTATTAGTTGCAAGCGAAAAAATTAGCGTCGTAACTAGAGTTTCAAACTTGACTCTTGATGCTATTCAGTTGGAAAATGAAAATAAGTACATCCCTTCTATCCTTAAATATTCAGTTCTTAAATCTGCATTGAAAGAGCTTAGTCATACAACTGTATGGCAATATGAAATAGCTGCAAGTCTTGTATTAGAAGATTATATAGATGCTCAAAATTTAGCAAACATTGCATTTCTCAAGGAGGATAGGCTAAAAATGCTATCTTCTATCGCTCGAGCATATACAGAGAGAAAAAAAGAAGTTCCTCAAGCAATACAAGCAAAAATTCAAGATCTATATGATGATATTGATGCTTCGAAAGATTTTAAGAACATTAAAGAACAAGCACTAGAGATTGCATCATTATTGATGTATTCAAATCCTAAATTAGCATTTCGATTAATTGAAGATTTATCTGGAACTTTTTCAGATAATGACAATGCATTTGATTGGGCATTAGCACAAATTTCTCTTTCTGCTCATTCTGATCTGGAGAATTTAGGAAATGTATCCAAAGAAGATATTAATTCAAAGGTATATTCAAAAATACGCAATCCAAAAATTAAAGAGTTTGCAGATGCAATATTATATCTATCCGAAAACCAAACATCAGAACAGATAATTGAAAGAATTAACCAATTGGAAAGCACGAGTCAAAAAATGTTTTTGATTAGAAACTGGATAGGTAACAATTATAAGGATGAATGTGTAGCTCAAATTATAGAATTGGGATTGAAATTAATTGTTGATAAGAGTGATAAATATGTCCCAAAATCTAGTGATTATAAAATTTTCGCAATGCCATTACCTTCTCTCAGGGATAAGGATAAAGCATACGAATTAATTGTTAAGATTGAGCAATATATCGCTTCAATTGAATTAAATTCAGGCAGAATTGACTTACTAGCTATTAAGTTATTCATTGCTCGAACTAAGTGCAATTTTGAATTTGATATTGGCGAAGAAAAACTACTTGATATATATTCCGAGATTGAAAAAATATCTGATTTAGCAATAAGATGTACTTGTTTTGCAATTTATGCAAATGAGGCTACAAAAATTAAAAATAAATTTCAAGACCAAAATCTTGATATGTATTTGGATACAGCAAGAAATGGTATAAAGGATAATATTGATAAGATTCTCGAACAAACCGCATCCCATTTTGAGATAGTCCAAAGTATAATAACTAATTTAATACGTTTGTACCCTTTAGATGCAATAAAAATTTGTCAAAAACTAAATAAATCTATTGATAGAGACAATGCTTTTTTAGAGGCCTTAGCAACATATCTTAAACAAAGTGTTAAGAAAATTGATATAGATATTGTAGATGAGCTTTTGGAAAGTATAGTTGACTTAGATATCCAAAAAATAGCAATCTCTGAAATTGTTAATAGGTTAGTTGGGTTCGAAGATAACGAAAAGAGCTTTTTAAACAATTTTTACAAGTATTTTGAAAGAGTAGATGCATTATTTGATAATAGAGTTAAGTGTATTTTATATGTTAAAGTTATATCTATTTTAGAGCAATTAGGAGATAATACTTCCATATTTTGTGATAAACTAAATCATACTTGGAATGAACTAGAAAAGTCAATTCATAAGATAGAATTAGGTTTTGAAATAGCTTATAATGCTGCTTTTTTAAAGAATACTGATTTCGCTAAAAGCATTTTACGCACCGTCAAAGAAGAAAAAAAAGAACCTAATTTATTATTAGACTCGCCTAATACCGCAGAGGTATTTAATATGGCAATTGAACTTACACTTAGAGTTTTTGCTGGATTAGTTGGCAAAGATAATTATGAGCAAAAAGATATTGATAATATTGAACAAATTATATCTTCTTTACCTTCGGAAAGGCAACAAATGAGACTTTGGAACACTATAATTTTAAAAATTATTCCAAAGTCAAAAGATGATTTATTTCCTAAAAAATTAATCAATTCATACATTATTCCAAAACTTACCAAAATTAAGAATTTGAATGAGCGCATTAGCGCTATTATGGAGAATATTGTTGTATTGTATTTTAATAATAAGCATTTACCTGCATTAAACGAATTACCGAATCAAAAATTAAAAGATGTTGCCATTTCAAAAGTATGTAACTATTTATTTACCAAGTGTCTGCCTGATGATGTTTGTGAAGATAACAACGAAGGGTATTCCGTTAACTACGCAACAATAGAAACTATATTAGAATTGATTGACTTAATGAAAAATGACTATTTTATTGCCAATCAAATCATTGAAATTCGTCAATCTATTTTATCTAAGGATACGTTAATTAGTAGTCAACAAAAGATAGTTATCAGGAATAAATTTGATAATATAGCAAACAATAAACTTCCGGATATAAACAACATTAAACATAAAGGGTATCAGTTACTAGTGAAAGCAAATGCACTTGCAATTCAATCAATTCCAAGATGGGACGAATGGGAAAATCTTTTACTAGAGATTGAAGATATACCAAACTTATCAGATAGGATTTATATGTGGGATTCTATTGCAGAGTTACTACCTAATGAATTCATGAGACAAAAACAAGAGTTAATTAGTAAAGCACTTGAATCAGCCTATAAACTTCCTTCTTATTTAGATACTGTTGAAAGAATACAAATGATATTTTTATCTCTATATAGAAAATGTGTAACAGGGGTTGGTTTAAAACCATTACTAGAGAATTTCATTAAATTTGTAAATCACAATCCTCATAGTCCATTTTTAAGAGAAAATTTTAAGAATATTCTCGATGTTGCACACTCAACCGACCCGGAAATCGCAAAGACTTTAGTTAATTCTTTTGACAAAGATTTAGCTAGAATTAACACAGGAGCGTACCTTAGTAATCATTTTAGCTTATTGGAGTTTCAAGCAAAATTAGAGAAGAAATTAAACCCCAATGAGAATGAACAAAGTCTACTTGAGAAAAATCCGAAATTTTTCAATAAAATTATTGAAAAGAAATTGGCACGCCTTAACGCTTCTAAAACGGTAGGAGACAATCTATATCCCAAAGATTTAGTTTACCAACTGAAAATGGCATCTCAATATTCTATTTACGAAAGCCATAACGCGTTTTCATACTTTATAGAAAGGCTAGTGATGATGTATCAAGATACTGATGAATCAAAAAAACTAATACGTAAGTCATTCTTAGAACTTTTGGAAGTGTGTAATTTGATTAAACTATTATCCGTCCGAAATGCAGATAAAATTAGAAGCTTATTAGATGTTTTATCTTCTGATACAAATGAAAATAACGCTGAGGAACCAGATGACGACACACGAACCGATATATTAAAATATCATAGTAAAGGTAAAACGGCTGAGGAAATATCAGATTTTCTTGAAATTGATATAAAAGTGGTAAAGAAAATAATAAGTTGAGACCTATAGAGAATAATAACATCGCAAAATAGCTATTTGACAAAATTAAATAGTGTTTTGCTGGTTCAAATTTTGTTGCAAACATTTGAGCTAGTTAAAGTTTATAGGAAATTAGAAAAATCAGGTAATTATGTTTGCTAAATTCTTGTCTTGAATGCGAGAAGAAAAAGGTCCTATTCCCTGACAAATTGCTATGTAACTCTAGCTTTTCCCAGACTGGATTGACTTTAGAAATTTAAAATTTATAAGTTTATTTTAAATGAACTATGATTTATTTGTTAGACGACTTATTTCCAAGAGATTCATGTGGTCGATAGTTATTGTAATCAGTTATAAATGCTTTTATTTTGTTTATTACTTGATTCATGTCTTCAAACAAACAAGCATCCAAAACATCTTGACGGAATGACTTGTTGAATCGCTCCACAAATCCATTTTGCATTGGTTTGCCCGGCTAAATAAATTGTAGTTCAATATCATGTTCAGTACACCACTCTGCTAATTCACTGCTGATAAATTCCAGCCCATTATCCACACGTATCTTTTGAGGCTTCCCATGTTCAAGGATGGCATGCTGTAGCGTTTTAATCACTCTGTTTGCAGGAAAGCTGAATCCTGCTTCAATATAAATGGCCTTCCGATTGAAATCATCTATTATATTCAATACACGAAATTTTCTTTTATTCATGAAGGTGTCATGCGTGAAGTCCATGCTCCAGCTTTCATTACACTGCAAAGGTTGATTCAGGTACTGCTTTATCCTTGCTGGAATTCGTTTTTTCGTTCTCCCGCGATGATTCATTCCAAGTAGTAAATAGACCCGTCTTACGCGTTTATATATCCATTTCAGCCCATCTTGACGTATTCGTAAGTAATTCTTATCCTGACCCTCTCTGGGCTTTTGTTCAGCAAGCTTGTTTAGTTTTTCAATTACCAAAGAATCATCCTTGATCTTTGGGTAGTAGTACATGGACTTAGGTAGTTCAACTACGTTGCAAGCCCTGGTGATACTTACCTGATAACATTCCATCAGGAAAGCAGCCATATTTTTCCTTTCACCGGGGCTTACCACTTTTTTGAAAGTACATCCTTGAGCATTTTATTGTCCAAGACCAAATCAGCATACATGCCTTTAAGTTTGCGGTTCTCATCTTCAAGTTCTTTGAACCGCGTGAGCTGATCTCCATCCATACCACTGTACTTCTTCTTCCAATTGTAAAAGGTGGCACTTTTAACATCGAAGTCCCGGCAAATTGCCTCTACCTATTTACCCGTTTCTTTTTCTTTCAGCGCCTGTACGATCTGCGCTGCGGTAAATCTTGTTGTTTTATTTTACATGCCTAAAGTTAAAAAATAATTCTACTTTTAAGCGGTTCATTTTATAGGGAAGTTATAGTAATGGTAAATATAAACCTCTATAAACGAATAACTTAGACTATGTTACGCCTTCCGGTTAATTCTGGAATAATTCAGCCGTGCACTTAGACTTGTATAATTATGGAAAAAACTGGTTTGCAAATGCATTAAATACCCCATAAATTGCTTTTAATATTAATATCAAAACCCAATTTTAAATGAAAAAATTACTAATAATTTTCTGGGGAATAGTGGCTCATTCTACATCGTTATTTTCTCAAGGCACCTTTTCTGCTACGTATAATTTTGGCAACACAAAGGGCATTGCAGTGACTTGGGACAATAAATTCATTATGTTTGCACAAAACGGGATTGGAAGAATATCTAAAGTTGATCCAAACACTGGTAATCTGGACTGGACATCTGAAATTAGTTTCCAGGGTCGTCACTTTTTCATAAAAAGAATTATTGAGACAACGGATAGCAATTTTGTTGCACTGTTTTCCCAAATAGGAAATCCTACATTTTTCGGCGCAATAAAAGTATCCTCAAACGGGACGTTATTATGGGCAAAAAAATATTTTGCTACATTATCTAATATAGGATTGGACTTATGTGCAACAATTGATGGAGGATTTATTATGGTCGGTTCAGGATGCGCGGGAGATAATTATGCCATCCGATGCGATACAGGTGGGAGTATTATTTGGCAAAAACATTACAAAGACTTAATTTCAAATGCCGGCTCATCATATAGAATTAAAAATGCAGGAAATAACAATTTTTATATTTCGGGAAGTAATCCAGGAGCCAACAATAATAAAGCTAATGTACTATTTAAAATTAATAGTGCTGGTGATTTATTATGGTTTCAAAAAATCAATATGGCTGGCATTAATTTCAGTTTTGCATTGACGGCCACCACAGACGGCGGTGCAACTATTGCAGGCAATACTAATGTATTAGATTCAAATATTGCTTACACTTACCTGTCACATTTTGATTCTGTAGGAAATCATGTGTGGCTAAAAGCATATCAGGATAATTATAATGGAAATTCCGTGAATGATCTTATCCAACT
The DNA here is from genome assembly GCA_016788065.1 of Bacteroidia bacterium. Lineage (GTDB taxonomy): Bacteria > Bacteroidota > Bacteroidia > AKYH767-A > OLB10 > JADKJB01. The sequence goes on from JAEUTI010000006.1 coordinate 53,582, forward strand.
TAATAATGGAGAATATATAGCAAGCGGAAATTTATTTTATAATGATATCAGGAATGTTCAAATGTTAAATTTCAAAACTGATGTAAACGGGAACTTATTGTGGGCGAAAGCTGGGGGTAAAAATCAAGATGGTAGTGGCTACGACGATAATTTTTGTATAAAAGCCATAAATGATTCTACAATCTTAAATGGAGGAACTCATTCGATTTCCAAACTAAATGCGAATGGATTTGGCTGGTGCTATACCGATTCGATCCATTTAATTACTCACCTTCCTGTTTATACAATTGAAACACCAACAACTATTTATTCGCATAACCTTAATTTCATTTCCGATACAATCAATTATACATATAATTTAAATCCCGGAAGAGGACCATACAGTATTTGCACTAACATCACGAATATTCCTGATCTTGATTATGAAAAGGCTATATCTATTTCTCCAAATCCTTTTGAAAATGAAGTAAATATCAGATCAGATTTCAATTTCGAAACTCAAATAAGTATCTTTGATATTACTTCAAAAATAATATTTCAACAATATCATTCAGGTTCTTTAAAAATAAATACAGAGCATTTTAGAAAAGGGCTATATTTTTACGAGATAAGGGGAAAGAATGGAGAGTTCAAGTCAGGTAAAATTGTGAAGAATTAAATCGATAATTACAGGATAACACTGCTTTGCCTACAGGGTTGACAAAGACAATTTCTCATAATTCTATAACAACATTTGATTTCCATAATTAGAAATCACAAACTTTTCCACTCCCTCTCCCGGTCATTTTACGCCGCCACTTTCAAAAACCACCTTCAAAAAGCAAGGGTTTTCCCTCGGGTATAAATACGGGGGTGGGTTCTAATAAATTAATAATTTAATCAAATAAAGCTTCTACTTTGGAACACAGAAAAGCGGTGTAAAGTGCTTTATATCCACATAAAAGCGAATGTTTTTTGAGTGAAAAAATAAGCTTGAAAAAATTTAAGGACAACTTTATTTATTCAAGATGCTTAACTTGATAATTTGTGAATAATAACTTAATTTTACAAGAATGACATTCCTATAGAGGCAGTATGAAAAATGAGACAAAATTGTTCACCATTAAAATAGTGCATACTTTAATATGGGTATTTTTTAATTTTGTAATTTTCTATATGCTTTATGCTGTAATTGTAAATAAGTTAGACAAATGGCTATGGATTGGTTATGGACTGTTTTTCCTGGAAGGGCTAACTTTAGTCGTTTTCAAATTTTTCTGCCCTTTGACCATAATTGCACGCAAATATTCAAATTCGACAAAAGACAATTTTGATATTTTTATACCAAACTGGCTTGCAAAATATAACAAGTTAATTTATACATCGATCTTAGTTTTGATAATCATTTTGACCATTTACCAACTTTTAAAATAAGCCTGTATGCCAACAGTTATGTAACGAGTTATGATTCATAACTCGGCCTATTGGAAAAAAACTAACTTTTGGCTAACTTTGAGTGCGAAATATTACATATTGAAAATACGCAATTGTTAAGGCATATTCAATAAACAATTAATATATGAGTATAGTGTTAGTTCCAATAGTGGTGTTTCTTTTGTTCATTGTGGCAATAGTATATTACATAAAGAGAGACAAAAGCCAAACCAAAATCGAATCGGTATATCAAAAAATAGATGAAATTAACAATAGCATAAAGGACATTGGTATTGTCCGAAATACTATAACAAACAAAGTATCCAATACGGAAAGTAAATATATTCGGCTACATAATTTGAGCAGAGTCTTTAAATATGATGATTCTGATAAATATTGGATTGAATTTTGCATTGAAAATGTTTCGTCCGACGATTTGAATTTTAATCTATTGGATATTGCATTGGATTTGCATGGTGAAAAGGTGATATGCGATTTAATATTGCTACACGAAAAGGTTCCAGAATATCTGGCTCCGCCCTATGGTAACCGCTATTACAATACCGAATTTTTCCGCAACTACATTTTAGGGACAAAAGGTCAAAAACTATTTTTCTTTTCAGGACGGTTTGCTTTGCCAATAGGGCACTATGAGTTCAGCGAATCTGATTCCATTGAAATAAATATTGGTATTAATAAATTGGATGGCGATCAATTTATAGAATATGAAAAAATAAAGTTGATAGAATCTTTTAGTAAACTTAAATTTAAGAGAATACAATCAATAAATGACTCGATTAAATGGTTAAATGAGTAAGTCCCCTGCTGGCTTTTTCAAAAGGTTGATCTATAGCATCGCCACAAAAGTATTCTTCGCCTTTCAGGAGAAGCTTTTATAGTTTTTCATAGTCTTAAATATGTCTTTAAAACTTCGCTTATACACAATCATTTCAAAGAATATACTTATATCATTATCAATAATATAAGCTTAGTTCCGGCTTTTATAATGGAGCAAGTTGTTCAGGGAATTTATTTACTCATTTTTGAGATGACTGCGGTTTTTAGTCGGGCTGCCGTTAAAGGCAATTAGTGTGGACGAATTACGTTAAGAGTTAAGTTTTTAGAAAATGAATAAGTCCGCAAAACGAATTAGCATAACTGTGACTATTATTCTATTCTTTTTGCTTTTTACTTTGCCACTATTTCTTATAGTATTTTTCGAAAACTTTCCAGTTAAATCGCCGCCTAAAGTTGTTACCTTAATATTACAACCAGACACAAAGTATTCTTCAGGGTATACAGACGAAAAGTTTGAATCCATTAGCATCGGCATGACAGAAAAGCAAGTGCTGGATATTCTAGGAGAGCCGTTGACTCGTTGGCGACCTTACCTGAATACAAAATTCAAGGACAAAGAACATTTCGTAGGACTTCAGTATAGTGAAAGTCCTGGTAGCGGACATTATAACTTACGACAAATTTATCTTGATAACGGAAAGGTCGCTGAAATAATAAGCTATTTCTATATCGACTAAATTTCCTTCAGAATGCAGTCATTTGTTCCATTTGATGCAATTATTGCCTGACTAAAATGAGAGGTTTGGTTGCCAAGTTCATATATTTGCTTATTTTTGAGAAAACGCGAATTTTTAGTCGGATTTACATTACACCTAATACCCAAACAACAGGTAAAATCAACGATAAATAAAAGCTATGAAACTCAAAATATTAATCGTGATAATGTTGATTTCTAACCTGGCAATAGGACAAAATCAACAAATCACCAGACTTGACGGGAGTAAAATCACTGCTAGTGCAATTGACGAAACCGTTAACGGCTTAATGAAAAAGGCAAATGTTCAAGGATTGAGCTTGTCGATAATTAATAAAAACCAAACACCTTACATAAAATCCTATGGGTATAAGAATTTAGCTAAAAACGAGTTTCTAGATTCTGCAACGGTTTTGTATGCAGCATCATTTAGCAAGGCAGTATTTGGCTATTTGACGATGAAATTGGTAGAGGAAAAAGTGATAGACTTAGACAAACCTCTTTACGAATATTTAAGCAAACCCATTCCGGATTATGAGTATTTCTCAGATCTTAAATCTGATGACAGATGGAAATTAATGACGGCAAGAATGTGTTTGAGCCATACAACAGGACTTCCTAATGTTAGATGGGTTCATCCAACAACAGGTGTTCAAGATACCCTTGGCATTATGAAAATATATTTTACTCCGGGACAGAAATATGCTTATTCGGGAGAAGGAATTAAACTTTTGCAGTTAGTTATAGAGGAAGTAACAAAGAAAAATGTTGAGGAATTGGCAATTGAAAAAATCTTCAACCCAATTGGAATGACAAGAACCGGATACATTTGGCATGAGCGGTTTGATGATAATTACGCAACGGGTCACCTTTCAGACAACACACTCAATCCAAAGAAAAAGCGAACCATGCCGGTGGCCGGTGCTTCTTTGGTAACAACAATTACAGACTACACCAGATTTATTGAGCATTTGATGAATCAGAAAGGTTTAGACGAAAGTATGTTTGAAGAAATGATCTCACCTCAAATTGAAATATTGTCAAAGTCACAATTTCCACCAATTACCGAAGAAACAACAACGGAGAACAAAGCCATTAATTTATCATATGGACTTGGTTGGGGTCTATTGAAATGCAAGTATGGCAGAGCATTTTTTAAAGAAGGACACGATGATGCCTGGAGAAACTATAACATAAATTTTATTGACAAAGGGATTTCAATAATAATAATAACCAATAGTGCTAATGGAGAACTCATTTTTAAAGAACTATTAGAAACATTAATTGCAGATACTTTTACACCCTGGAAATGGGAAGCATACTTTCCAATCGACTACAAGAAGTAAAGGTACAAAGGAGTAACACAGGTGACTGTTGTCCCTTTTGGTTGGATGGGAGAACAAAACCCATCAACCCCAATTTCAATTACGAACTGCTAGAATAAGCAAGAAATCTGATCACCAAAACAATAGATTATTGACAAAATATAGGATTAAAGAATGAAAAGAATTGCATTTATTACCGACATACATTTAGGAGAACAATTTCCAATTGACAATAATGTCAACCCACCTAAAAATCTTGAAACAGTTCTTAGTGATATAGAGAACAGAAAAATTAACGAAATAATTTTTGGTGGTGACATTGGCGAAGCAACTTCACATGACTATTTTTTTGAAAAACTAAAAAATCTAAATGTAAAATTGATTCTAGGAAACCACGACAAGTTTGATAAGGTAAAAGATCATTTTAATAAAGACAAAAATAAAGATGAACTTTACTACAAAACAGAGGATGAAACGTACCAATACATATTTTTAGACAGTTCATCAGACGAATTGAGTAAAACGCAATTAGAATGGATTCTAAATGAATTAAGCGAACAGAAAGAATTGGTTTTGTTTGTTCACCACCCTGTTCTGGAAATTGAAACAAAAGTTGACAAAGTTTATCCTCTAAAAAATAGAGATGAATTAAAACTGATTTTACTTAAATTTAAAAATAATGTGACAATATTTTGCGGACACTATCATATGAACGATGAACAAGAATTCAAAAACATAAAACAATACACAACTCAATCATTGTCTTTTCAACTCATAATAAACCCAACAGAAATAGAAATTGATAATTTAAATTTTGGATATAGAATAATAACTATTAGCACTGAAAATATTAAAACTGAAATAATTAATTTCAAACAATAAACGGAATATCGAAAAAGAAACAATTAAAACTCTAAAAATATACCGGCAGGCAAAATAGGTGTCTGTTGCCTGTCTGGTTAGTCGGAGAAACACAGTCACACTTAAACCGGTTAACCGTGTTATTTCCGCAATTGAGATCCTAATAACATTATTATTCCGTTCCTTCCACAGCCTTTTTACGCCGCCGTTTTCAAAACCCACCTTCAAAAAGCAAGTGTTTCCCCTAAGATAAAATTATGAGATGAGCTTGTATCTATTTGATATTGTGCATTTTAGTAATTGGTTAAAATCGAGTCTAAAAATAGGGCAACTCCTTTTAATGGTGTATTTTTAAGGTTTGCAATTAAAGTTAAGGAAGTTTAAGGCAATTTGCACGGTCAACAAACATTTATGAAATAACGGCGGTTAATACTTTATTTTACATTTGCAGATAGCCGATAGTGCAAATAAACTTAAGGGTACAAACATAGCCATGCCTTCTCAAATCAAAAAAATGTTATATCAACTTTCGATAAGCTTGTGAAATTGAAAATTTTTCGGTTACCACTAATCTTAAACAAAATTATCTAATCATGACTTCAGAAATCAAAGCTAACGTAACACGAGAGGACTACGCTTCATTTAATACACATTTGTTTATTAAAAGGAACGTGAAGAAATATATCGTCTTAAGTATAGTTATGTCTCTGGCATTACCTTTCTTAATTACCAGTAAATCTACTCCAGAACTTTCTGACTTTATTCTGACCTTCATTGTTTACAACCTTTTCTTTTGGTTAGTAATATATAACAGGCTGAGGAAAACAAAAAATATTCCAATGGAGGGAGGCCCCACTTTAGGAGAAAGAAAATACATTATAAGTGATAGCGAATTCATCTGCGAGAATGAAATGGCTTTTTCTAAAATACGATGGGATGGGATTAAATGTGTGGATATTTCAAAGAAAGCTATATACTTATTTGTGGATACAAATCAGGCATTTATTATACCAAGAAGAACATTTCCAGACCTAATAACGGAAAATGAATTTGTTGAATTGATTAATCGAAAAGTAAAATTGTAAATATAAAATAAATATGCAATTACCTGATTTTTCAATCCAGGTCCGAAAATAATTATTATAACTTCTATAAATAATCTAAAAAGGGAAATCACTACTGTTAATATAATTTTAAGTTAAAAATTGCTAATTTCCTGTCTATTCACAATACATTAAATTGTTATAGGTAACCAAAACGCAATACATTTAATATAGCATGAAAATAATTAAATTACTAGCAATGCTTCTTGTATTCACGCAGACCATTTTTGCACAAAAGTCGGCAGTGAATGAGTTCTCTTCAATCGACAAAATAGCCTTGCAACTTCCCGATTCATTGACAAATTCTACCGAGCAAATTGCAAGTTATATAAAATCTAACTTTTCGACAGACAAAGACAAATCAAGGGCCATTTTCATTTGGGTTGCATCAAACATTCAATACGACATTGATAATATGTTTGCACTAAACTTCTACGAAAAGAAAGAAGATAAAATTTCGAAGCCCTTAAAGACCAGAAAAGGTATCTGTGAAAATTATGCTGTACTATTCACAGATATATGTATAAAATCGGGACTTAAATCTTATGTTATTGAAGGCTACACCAAACAAAATGGTTTTACCGACTACATACCACACGCCTGGAGTGCCGCGCTTATTGACACTTCATGGTTTCTCTTTGACCCAACCTGGGGGTCTGGATATGTAAATGGCGGGAAATTCTACAAAAAAATAAACAACGAATACTTTAAAGTGATTCCTGCATCATTAATAAAATCTCATATTCCATTTGACTATTTATGGCAATTCCTGAATTATCCGGTTAGTAATCAGGAATTTTACGAAGGTAAGACACAGCAAAATAAAACAAAAACATACTTTAGTTTCAAAGATACACTTCAGGAATACGAGAAACTAAGTCACATTGAACAATTAAACGCATCTGCATACCGAATTGAAGCAAATGGTGTAAAAAATTCATTAATTTTTGACAGGCTTCAACGTATAAAACTTGTAATAGAAAATGACAGACAAACTAAATCCGTAAATCTTTATAATTCAGCAGTTGTCGATTATAATGAAGCCATAAGAGCTATAAACGAATTTATAAATTATCGAAACGTTCAATTTAATCCTAAGAAATCTGATCCTGAAATACAAACAATGCTTGATAAACCTGATGCTAACCTGAAGGAAGCAAAAAATAAATTAAGACAAATTACCAACACTGATCCTACCAATACAAAAATGATTGAACAACTGGCAACATCAATAGACGATGTTTCAAAACAGCTAAAAATGCAACAAGAGTGGTTGGAATTATATTTCAGTAAAAGTAAATCAGGTCGCAAATCAATGTTTTACAAAGTAACTTGGTTTGGTATCCCATTAAATTAACTGGGGAGGCAGACATTTACATTGTAGAACTACAGAAAACCATATAATAAATAATTAGTTTATCAAATTACAATGACAATCTGGTATACAGCAAGAAACCTCTTTAATAAGTCGTTTGAAGGCTCTAATAAATATATTGAATTTTCCGGATTGAAACAGACCGAAGAAATTGTTTCTTTAGACTGTTCTTTAAATGACCCGGTCTTTCTATTTGACTCAGACAATCAGGATGACTGGAAATTCGGTATCACAACTGAAAATGAATTTTTCACTGATTGTTATTCAAGTCTTGACTATGTAAAAACCAGAGCAAGAGACGTTAGAGAATATAATTTATTGGCGGTATGCTTTCAGCCGACAGCACCATATAACGAAGTTGATTTGGACGATTTTACATTTATTGGCTACGACCTACTCGACCAATCTCATGGCAACAGCGTATTGACAAACTGCGTTGGATCACCAAATGTTTTTACAAACATTGAATTGAACAAATTTGGCCTAATAGATATTTTTGATAGTGCAATACAAACTAAAGAAGCCTTATTTGCTAAAAATCCAAATGAGTTCCATTCTAACACAAATGTTTGGGCAATATGGAGGCATAATACAATCGGACGTAAATAAACATTAACTTACCTCTATGGAGCCATAGAATGTTAATTGCTATAAAAATAGACTAAAATATTAACTTGACTTTATCCAAAAACTGATTAGTCAGAATGAATTTGACAATTATTATCATTATACTTGGATTAACATGCTTTATTCTAAATTTTTATGTTAGTTATTTATACTTGAATTTATATAAAGCAGGTCTTATTCTTTCGGATAAAAGATTCTCCTGGAAAATATTTAAAGAAAGCCTGATTACCACCAAAAATGCTTCAGATAAACAAGCTATCAGGAAATGCTTTACATTTTATAAAATCTTGCTTCTTTTATTTTATACTTCATTATTACTAATATTTATACAATTACTCTTGACAACATCTAAATAGACTTATAGCAAGGTTGGAGGGAAATTTGTATCTTTGAAAGTACATACGTTTAAAAAATCCAGATTCTCGACAATCTGTAAATCACCATTGACAATTGACCGCTTACAAGAAATAAGTGTATTTAAAAATATGAAAACCATCCGAACAATAGTTTTTTCTCTATTCCTTTCTTCCCAGGTTCTTGCTCAACCTGGACCTGATGTTGTTTTTCCTACCAATATAAATTTGAATCAATACCCATCCTTTCCCAGAGAATTTGATGAAGACGGCATTGCTGGTGACTTCTCGAGGCCAATATTGGGAATCATTACAATTGATTCTACTTCAGACTTATCAATTATTCCACTTCTAAAAAAAGAGAAGAATTTATCTCTGAAAATTGATCTATGCAACATTCCTGCTGAATTTACAGCATTTGAAAACACCAAAAGGCTTCGATTAATTGATCTAAATGATTCAATTAATATTAGTTTTATTAATGGGTTTAGAAATTTGAAATATCTGTATCTCGAAAATTCCGGAGACATACTATTCGACAATTATCTTTCGCTTGATTCACTTGTAGAAATTGATATTTCATTTAGCGAACGATTAACTAGTCTAAAGGCGTTGGAAAAAATAAATTCATTAGAAAAAATATCGTTAAGATATGTTCCGAAACTAAAGGAATTCCCTGAATTTGATTCAAATAATCGAATCAAGTATGTCCATATTTATCAAGAAATTGGGGATGGATGCACGGATTGTCTGCCCAGTCCCCATAAATTAAATATAACTAGCTTGAATAGGTTAAAACAGTTAGAAGTACTCGTTATGTCTAATGTCAATGGGCTAACGGAAATACCAGGCGACCTATCTAAAAAGTTGCGTGTATTCGAAATAATCGATATTCAGCGAGCCAATAAAGACTATGCAATCCGGTCTTAAATTCAAGATGTAAGTGGTTTTTCCAATTATGAAAAACTAGAGACAATTTATTTATCCGGAGTTCACATCAAAGTTTTTAAAGGAAATTTTGAAAAATTGAACTTGAAATACCTGACATTAAGCAGTGTGGTTGGGTTAGAAGATATTTCCGGAATTTTCACCATGAAAAGCATTGACCAGGTAAAAATTGAGTTATGTGGAATTCGAACTATCGATGGATCTTCTTGCAACGCTTTCATCAATAATATGATATTTAGCGATTGCTCGAATATAGAAAAAATAGATTTTCTTTTATCGTGTGAACACATAAACCAACTGCAATTAGGCGGAGGGTCCATGTTATTGCTTCCTAAACCCAAAGAATGGAAGATACCTAATCTAAGAATTTATGCCCATGGTTCTGCGGGGGAATTTTATGTAATGAAAAAAGAAGGAGAAATAGTTGATAGTTTAAATTTGAAACCTTATATAAAATAACTTAACTCCATAAAGGTTTATCACACTCCCGATGAGCATAAAGTCACAGCCTGTTACATTCAATCGCATTTCGCTTCTAAAATTCATCAAATAGACAAAAACTGCTTAGACAACTCGAAAAATGAAAAATTATTTTCTACGAACGCTCGCTTCTGCTTTCCTGACAATATTACTTTTCAGCACTGCCTGCAATGGGCCAGTTAACAAAGAATTACCAAAAGAAAAAGAACATCCTAAACTAATAAAAACCATTGGAGACCCCAGGTACGGCCATGTACGATGTGGCATGCAGGACAGAGCCGGCAATATTTGGTTCGGAACCACAGAAAATGGATTGTATAAATATGATGGGGAATCATTTCGCCAATTTCTGTTAGCCGATGGATTAATCAGTAATTCTATCAACGACATCCTGGAAGATATAGATGGTAAAATTTGGATAGGTACTGATGCCGGTGTTTGTGTGTATGATGGTAAAACATTTGCTAAAATTCAGATTCCTGTACCCAAAAATCTACCGCCGAACAAGAATAAGTTCTTCCAGAAGCAAGTTGTGTATGACATCATGTTGGACAAAGCAGGGAAGCTGTGGTTTGTAACAATTGACGGTGTTTACATTTATGACGGCAAATCATTTTCGCTATTTGTAGTTGATGAAGCAGCCAATGGATTTTTGAGCAGTAATGATAAAGTGGAACATATTTTCGAAGATAGAGATGGTAACATTTGGCTTGGAGGGAGAACTAATCAAGGTGTGTATCGCTATGATGGAAAAACTACAACCAACCTCAGATTGAAAGAATTATTTCAGAACGGGCCAACTCCAAAACCGCATAATTGGGCATGGCCTCAATTTCAAGATAAAAATGGGAATATTTGGTTCAGCAATTGGGGTGGAGCTTACCGGTATGATGGAGAATCATTCACTAGCTTTACAAAGAAAGATGGATTACCCGGCATGGTAACGCAAATTAAAGAAGACAACAAAGGAAACCTTTGGTTTGGTGGTGAAGGCATTTGCAGGTATGATGGGAAATCTTTCACTTGCTTTACATCAAAAGATGGAATCGCTGATCCTGGTGTATGGTCAATTATGGAGGATAAAACAGGAAATATTTGGGTGGGTACCTGGGGAACTGGTCTCTACCTTTATGATGGGAAAACATTTATTCCATATTCAGAATATAAACAATAGCATGTTACGAATAAATTACTAATATTTGTATCCTATAAAAAGCTTAAAACGGGAGTGAATCGATTCTAAAGACAAGGCAAAAGTAGCTGTTCAGCACTACGCCAAATTACATTAGCTTTCCCCAATTCCAGATGAACAACAATTGGTTTAGATAAAATAAGTTAGTGCGAATTTTAACATTAAAGAAACTAGATGTCAGATAGACCAAACATTCTGGTATTATGTGGGCGAAATAAAAAGCGCAGCCGTACAGCTGAACACATTTTTAAAAATGACTATCGTTTCAATATTCGTTCTGCAGGTCTAAGTCCTAAAAGTGACCGTAAAATTTCTGAAAATGATTTGATCTGGGCTGAATTAATATTTGTGATGGAAACTGAACAAAGATCAAAACTGAAGGCCCTTTATCCACATTTAGAAATGCCGCCAATAGAAGTTCTGAATATTCCGGACGATTACGAATTTATGAATGATGATCTGGTTGAAATATTAACCATCGGTATTAATGGTGCTTTGAAAGCGAATTATAATATATAAGTTCATCCAGTTATAATTTTAAGCAAAAAGATTCCAATCAGGAAATCCGGAGAATAATAACTAGATACGGTTCCTTTCAAGTTTTCACCAGACATTCAGGCATTCTACTTTCATTGTCATACCCACCATCATTCTGCTTTTCTTCTCGCTTCATGCACACCAAAATAAAGCTATATAAATTTGATATTCAATGCATTAAAAATTCATATGTGATTTAAGAAAAGGGATTTCCTCCACAACCCTAAACTATTAAGGAATTGACTCCTATCCCATTATCCTTTGTAAAATAATATATCCACAGGTCACACAGCGTGTATAAACGTTTTAGACCTGACCATGGAATGTGCAACATATCGAGTTCTGTAAGTTATAACAATACTATTTTGACGGGCAAGAAATAAACCTTATATTTGGGGATGCAAATCGAAAAGCCACAGATTGAAAAAATTCAGCAACTTTGTAAAAAAAACAGAGTGAAGTCTTTATTTGCTTTTGGCTCTGTTACAAGAGATGACTTTGATCCTTCTTCTGATATTGATTTAGTTGTTGACTTTAATGAAACTGATCCTTTCAAATATACTGATCTATATTTTGAAATGAAAGTAAGGCTGGAGGAAATTTTTAAAAGACAAGTAGATTTGCTAGAAGAAAGAGCTATTCGAAACAAATTTTTCAGGGAACAATTAGAAAAGACTAAAGTAAAACTTTATGGATATTAGGATTAAAACCTATCTGCTTGACATCCTGCAAAGCATTGAGGAAATTAATCAATTCATTGGAGAAAATAGAGATTTCATTGTTTACAAAAAAGATTTAAAGACTAAGAAAGCTGTAGAAAGGAATTTAGAAATTATTGGCGAAGCCGTTGCTCGTATATTAAAACTTGATCCTAATTTGAGCCTTGAAAATGCCAAAAATATAATAGGCACAAGAAATAGAATAATACACAGCTATGACAATATTTCAGATGAAGTAATTTGGTCTATTGTGCGCCGTGAATTGCCTGCCTTACAAATTCAAATAGAGCATTTGCTGACAAGATGATTTATTACTGATAAAGATTCGAACATTGCCGTCCTAAACAACCTGAAAGGCACTGCCAATTGAAACACCGGGTTAATTTTATACTTGATATCTTAGCAAGATTATTAATCCTAGTCTGGGCATATTTTTCCTTACATGTTGTTTGTCCAGATGGAGTGGATAAGCAGGTCAATATCACAAACAATTTTCCCCATTTTTTGATATAATTAAAAGTACATTCATTGGTGACAGCTGCCCTCAACTGTACGGTTTTTAGCCCTTCGGCTGCCAAATGTGGCAAAATTGCACTTTATTTATGGAAATGAATTAAAACCGTCATCATGTGATTCAAAGGCTTTTCAATCACATGCTAGATTGATTCCCTCAAAACAATATCATAATTAATACTATAATAAATAAGAGATGAGAAAACTTCTTAATGTAATAATCATGCTCTTAATTCCTCTGGCAGGATTTGGGCAATGTGACAGCAACATAATACTATTCGTTGATTCCTTGGGTAATACTGTTGATTCAAATCATACCCGTATAATTTACAATGAAAATGACACCTTACAATTAGATCAGTTGAATGATATTGATTTCAAAAATCAAATAGGAGCTTTTCCCGGTGAATCAAAACCTACCTATACATCCGGCAAGCATTGTGTTAGTTGCGAGGAAATAAGTATTAAAATAATAGATTCAATAGACATTAATCATGATGGTGTGAAAGAACTATTTCTGCTTCGTCAATGGTATTGCTCTGTCATCCCTCCTGATATGGGTCCTTATGGTGAAAAAGGTCAACAGTTGCAATGTTGCAAATATGAAGTTTGGGACGTAAAGTCAAACAAGAAAATATATGAAGTCAAAAATATGCTGTTTAATCAAATGGCAATCACTACCAATGTTATAAAAAGTAGCGGCTATAAGTTTGCGGTAAATATAAATAAGTTTGGTTCTTTAATACTTTCAAATCTGAAAGGTGATATTATTGACATTACACCTGAAATGGGAACTTATATTTTTAACGCAGCAACAAACTATTACACAAAAGAGGAAACCAGGTCAAAAGTCATAAAAATGAAATTTTAGCAGAAGGTCCAAAAGGTTGGTTTTGTTGAATGCCTGCCAGATGTAAATATATCGAAAAATGCTACGCCTATGTTTTACATGAATCCCATACTGTCGACCTCCAATATTTAGCTTTGCTTTGAACCAGAAGTCTGTTATACTTCTGGTGGGAACTTCCACCAAATTTTCCAGAATGGCTAAACTTCAAATTCACTTATTTTTTCAGTCAATTATCTAAGTATTTAATCTTACCTCTTTTGTAATGCATTGATAATTAAAAGAATAAAATCATATTTGCTACGATTAAAATAGAGGTGATTTTGAATTGATCCTTTAATTTTAACCTAAATAAATTCTGTAAAATTAAGTCCACAAAATAAAATGACTATGTATTATAAATTTGATCAGTCTGTTTGCAATTATATGCAGCCAAATGATCGAGAATCTTGACAATAATAATTAAATTAAATAAGATAATGCATCCTTTTGATCCGGACATAGATTTGTGGATTGCTGTAGACAAGTCCGGCTACATAAAATATAAATTATAATAGATACAAGAATTAGATGGTCTATGAAGAAACTACTCACTTTGCTCATCCTATTACTCCTTAGTCTCCATAGCAAAGCACAACCTTACCTGCTTTATCAGACAAACATCCAAACATTAAATGTGTATAATTTATCAAATAACACATGGCAACATCTGAGTGGAGACGCTTATGGACAATTGGTTGGATATGAACTCAGCAATGATACTTTAATAGCCTTTCTGGAATATCAGGGAAAACTACGCACTATACTAATTTCTGATCCTCTATTTTCATCAATTCCAATTTGTAAAACTAAACTTAATGTGGATTCATTAAAACTAAAATGGTTTCGAAATTACATTCCGGAATACGTCTCTGTTTCATGTGACGGAAAATATCTGGTATATGGCGCAGAGCGATATGCCATGTTTAACAGCTGGTCAAAAGTATTTGAATTAAATATGGAAACGGGCCAAACCAAATTCATTGCTAAAGGCAAATTCCCATCATATTCTTCTAATGACCGGTATATTCTTTACACCAGTTATTACTATTCCACACCAGAAGTTTATGACAGGAAAATTAATAAACGAATTGACTTGACATCAATAAAAGCATATTGGCTATATAAGTAATGCTGTTCCACAAAATGAAATGGCAAAAAGAAACTGAAAGCCGAGTAAATATGACAATGATCTGGAAATTAAACGTGAATCTACATTTATAAAATAACAATGCAGAAAAAAGAAGTAGAAGTATTTTATCCAAAAAGCCAAACAGCCTGGAGGAAATGGTTAGAGAAAAATCATCTTTCTAAAGAGTCTGTATGGGTTGTTTTTTACAGTAAAATCTCTAAGAAGAAATCCATCAGCTGGAGCGATGCTGTGGATGTTGCGCTTTGTTTTGGATGGATCGACAGTAAGAAAATCAAAATTGATTTTGAAACTTCCCATCAATTCTTCAGCAAACGGAAACCGAACAGCACCTGGTCAAAAATCAACAAAACCAAAGTAGAGATGCTGATTGAACACGGCCTGATGTCAGATGCAGGATTAAAAAGTATTGAAACAGCCAAAGAAAATGGTTCCTGGACAATATTGGATGATGTTGAAGCACTAATAATACCGGCAGATCTGGAAGCAGCATTTGCTAAAAAACCAATTGCAGAAGCTTACTATCAAAGTTTAAGTAAATCAGCGAAAAAGATGCTACTATCCTGGCTTAAGTTTGCAAAAACATCTGAAACCAGAAATAAACGTATTACGGAAATTGTAACAAGTGCGCTGCAGAAACAAAAACCGAAGCATTTGAGATAACTATACTCAAAACTTTTTATGAGTGCATTTCATAAGTGCTAAATTTCCACCAATCATTCAAATTTTTAAGATCCTAAATCTATATTTGTTTATGCTATTGAAAGGTTACCAATTTTTCAATACCGGTTTCCAATAGTTTCCTGAGGCAGAGAAGCTGCAATCAACTTCATATCATTTTCTGAAAGGTTCACATTAAATGCACCTAAATTTTCTTCTAAGCGGTGAATCTTTCTTGTTCCGGGAATTGCAGTAATTTGATCATTATGACTCAAAATCCAGGACAGTGCTATTTGTGCTTTAGTTGCCTCTTTTTCTGTTGCAATAGTTTCTATTACATCTACAAAACGGATATTTTCCTTTATGGCTTCATCCGTAAACCGTGGATTGCTCAATCTGAAATCACCGGCTTCAAAATCGTCACGACTTTTATATGCTCCGGTTAAAAATCCTCTCCCAAGTGGGCTATAAGCAACAAAAGTAATTCCAAGTTCTTTACACACATCAAAGACTTCCTGCTCCGGTTCGCGGCTCCAAAGTGAAAACTCTGACTGAACTGCTGAGATTGGATGAACTGCATGGGCTCTTCGTATTGTATCAGCATTCACCTCTGAAAGTCCGATATATTTTACTTTGCCTTGCTTAACCAAATCTGCCATAGCACCAACAATCACTTCAATTTCAACATCAGGAGCCTGGCGATGCATATAATACAAATCGATTGCATCGATGCCGAGATTTGCTAAACTGTTTTCACACGCTTTTTTGATATATTCAGGCTGACCGTTTAAGCCGAGCCACTCCCCTTTTGGGCCTCTCATAACTGCAAACTTTGTAGCTAAAACTACCTGTTTCCACTTATCCCGAAATGCCCGTCCGATTAATTTTTCGTTTGCTCCCCACCCATACATATCGGCGGTATCAAAAAAATTAACCCCTAAATCAATAGCCTTATGGAGTGTTTTTACAGATTCATTCTCATCGAAAGTTCCATAGAATTCCGACATCCCCATACAGCCCAGTCCCATTCTGTTTATGTTAAGATTGCTGTTTCCAAGTATAGTTGATCGCTTCATGATAATTACCTTTATTTTGAACTACAAAAGTCACGTATGGTGACTTAAGTTTGTTTGCAAAAAACAATCAAACTTTTGCAAAAATCAATCAGCCTCTGAAATGTAAGGGAGATAAACCTGTATGTTTCTTAAAAAAATTAGAAAAATGCGCTACTTCTTCAAATCCAAGTGTAAATGCTATTTCAGACACATTCCAATTTGTTGCCTTTAGTAAAAACCCTGCTTCTTCAGCGATACGACTATTAATAATTTCAGTAGTTGTCTTACCGGTTGTTTCTTTGAGTACTTTGTTAAGATGATTTACATGCACACCCAATGTTTGTGCAAAGTCTACAGCTGAATTCAATTGAATAGTTTGTGTAACACTTTCAATCGGGAATTGTCTCTCGAGCAATTCAATAAATAAAGAAGTAATTCTTTCAGAAGCATTTGTCGAGTTTTCTAAACTATCAACCGGCTTTAATTTTTGTCCCGTATGAATGAGTTCGAGTAAATAATTCCGGATTAAATCATACTTATAGGCATAGTCTGAGGAAAGCTCTTCATCCATTCTTTTAAATATCACTTCTATTTCCTGAAACTGGGTGTCATTCAGCTGATATACAAAATCACTTTCAGCTTTAAAAATGGGCATTTCATCTATATGGATCCCGGAATTAGATTTAGAAATAAACTCTTTTGTAAAAACACAGAAAAATCCTGATTGGTCGTTATCTTGCGGAATATACCTGTACGGGATTTTGGGAGTGGCAAAAAGAATTCCCTGCTTTTCTATCAGTACTGTTTTACCTGCAAACTCAACAATATTTTTACCTTTTATTAAACTGATCTTATAATAGAGCCTTTTATTATAGGTCATTTCAGCTTTCTTTGAATTGCTGAAATAAAACTTCTTTGTATCAAAAACATTGAAATGACCAAAACCATTTGAACCAATGTTATTTAACAAAGCATCAATCAAAGCGGAATTGTTGCCAAATATTTCTTTGTAAAACTCCCTTATACCAATATTTTTCATGTTTGCAAAATTCAAATAATTACAAAGGTATCATAAATTAGTTCACGGGTTATAATTCACAGTCACAGGGCAAATTTCTTTAAATAATTGATAATGAACATTAAGTATCAAAATAATTACACTCATCTGAAGAGCCAGTTTATATAAATTATACCCATTTTATGTGGTAAACCATACGCTTCTTTGGCAAACAATAGTTATAAATTTGAATCAGAAAAATGCAATAAAATTTGTGGTATAAAGTTTTCAGATGACCTCAACGGATACCGAATTCATTATTTAATTCAACACAAAAACGACATCATTAAATCCTGAATTTATAAATTTCGATTTTAAAGTCAGCAAAACACAAATCACTCACAGCATTCCCTATTTGAACCCTTTAAAAGAACAAATCTTATAAATAAAGAGTTAATCCGATGGATTTAGAAAAACAACTTGATAAAATTCATTACAAAGTTAAATCAAACAAATGGTATCGGTATTTCGCAGTATTTAACCGAATTATATTGGCCGCGGGGTTTATTCCTTCGGGGTTGACTAAGGTATTTGATGAGCGTTTCACCTCCTTATCCGTCAAACATCCCATGGGAAATTATCTGGAATCGCTTTATCACACCGGATATTACTACCCATTTATTGGATATGTGCAAGTGGCTGCTGCAATATTATTACTCATACCTCGAACAGCAACACTTGGAGCAGTTCTATATTTTCCAATTATTCTTAATATCTGCGTTTTGTCCCTGGCTGTTGGTTTTGATGGTTCATTAGTTACTTCACCTTTAATGGTACTTGCCAACCTTTATTTGCTTTGCTGGGATTACGACAAATTAAAATTTATTATGCCCTTTGTCAAAAATAATGCTTCTTCCAATGGTTCATTGCAATCTGCAACAAGTAACAAGTTCCCTATAAAATTTTTTGCCGGTGTGGCCTTAACCGTAGCATTGACAATTTTAATAGTCACTAATTCCTACAACAAAAAAACAAGAAACACCTTTCAGGATTGTATCAATGACTGTAAAGATGCCAATAACACTGAGGAATGCTTAAACTTTTGTGATTGCATTCACAACCAGGGAAAATCATTTAACGAATGTGCAGAAAATTTGAGAAAAGCCAAACTAAATAAATAAAGATTGGATAGTTGCAAATCGTTTGAATTCATCCAGGAAATGAATTTGTAAATTATTTTTAATTTTGGCAGCTTCGAATCTTGGGTAACTTTCAAACAAATTACCTCTGTATTCTTCTCAATAAATAAGTTTTATGAAGATTTTACATAAAATTTCAACTCTGGTTTTTGTTATCTGTATATTAAGTATAATTCCAACAAAGGCACAATTCCCTCCATTCACAAAATGGTATCAAAATCCATTAGGTTTTAAGCCTGTAAACCTGCATACCGTAAACGGCTTAATTATTCCCGCGGTGGCAGCAACAACAATTTTGCTTTTAACTAAGAATGAACAGGAGCTATCAAACAAATTTGCGTTTCACACCGATTTTGGAGCTTCATTCGGTTATTACGCAAGCAAGACAACTGTTATGGAAAATAATTTGGGAGTATTGTATCAAGCGAGGAAGTATATGGCAATTGGTTCAGAGGTTTCGACTGTGATTGTCTCAGACGACATAAATAACACCTGGGGATTAGGAATAAGACCTTTCGTCAGGTTTTACCCGATTCATAAGGACCATTTTAAGTTATTTTTCCAGAGTGGAGCCGGTCTGATCCTGTTTGCTCAAAATTTTCCACAGCCATCCGGCTTTTTTGGAGATTACAGGGAAGGGACAAAACTCAATGGAAGTCCGAAATACGGCATCGGAACCGAATTTAAAATCAATGAACAATTTTCCGGTTATGTTGGACTATGGCATATACATTTCTCTAACGGTGATCACTCTGGTTACGAAAGAAATCCCGGCCATGATAGCAACGGAATTTCAGTTGGAATTATTTACAAATCCTCCAACACCAAAAATTAACAATGTCACTTGCCAAATCTTTTTAATTTGGAACCTATAGGATTTAATTGTATTTTTCTGAGACATTTTATGGCAAATCCATTTCTTAGTCACCAATCCAAAAATTAGCATGACAAATAAGATTCAGTTCCTCTTCTTGACTACCAGCTTCCTATCAGCTTGCAGCTTTAACAGCATGTATCTGCAACCTACAGAGCTTCCGGAAATACCACCCGGCAAGGAAAAGGTCAGTATTACTTCAAAAACTAAATTTGATACGACTCTCGTAGAGTTTAACACTAAAACTTTGCAACCGACTTTTTTGAAATCCAACAATGACACCATCAATTTTGACTTTACAATAGAAAGCGTTGTTTTTAAAAGCTCTAGCGGGAATAATCTTAATGGTTGGCTGATAAAACCTAAAAACATAACTCCAACAACTACTTTACTTCATTTTCATGGCAATGCAGGCTTTATATTAAGCCAATATCAAGCCATTACACCTTTGTTAAAATTTGGATTTCAAGCTTTTGTTTTTGATTATAGCGGTTTTGGTTTTTCGGAAGGCAAAGCAACCAGAGACAATGTACTACTTGACGGAAATTCTGCACTGACCTATATAAAAAGCAGGGAAGATGTGAAAGGAACCAAATTAATAATCTATGGACAATCGCTAGGCGGACACTTAGCCACAGTTGTTGCAGAACAACGGCAAGCCGACATAGATGCATTGGTAATTGAAGGTTCATTTTCGTCACACAAAGACATTGCAGCAGAAACGGCCGGCTTTTTTGGACGAATACTTGTGAGTGAAAAATATTCCGCTTATAAATCCATTCAGGAATATAAGAAACCACTATTAGTAATTCATAGCACAGAAGACGAAATAATCCCCTTTGAAATGGGTCAGAAAATATTTGAACATGCAAATACTCCAAAAGAATTTTATGAAATAAAAAAGTGCCATATATGCGGACCCGAATTTTACGCAGATAGTATTTCCCAGAAAATTATTAATCTGCTGAATATGAGTGAGCAGTAGGCAGTAAGCAGTGAGCAGTAAGCAGTGAAAAGTAAGCAGTGATCAGTAAGCAGTAAGCAGTGAGAAGTAAGCAGTAAGCAGTAAGCAGTAAGCAGTGATCAGTGATCAAATTTCGAGATTTCGTTTTTCACATATGATTTATTTTGCAGCTCAGAATGGTTCTAGTTCATCATTCTCATGATAATTTTATTGAATAGTGAGTAACAAGAATTGCAAAGTGAATAATGACATTGTAGTCGACCACAATCTATTTCTGAGCACTCATCAATTTAGCATCTATAATTTATAATTTATCATCTCAACGAAATTTTCATTCTGAGCAGCTAATCCTTAATTCTTAATTCTTAATCCTTAATCCCTTTGCCTCATCCCCTACCCTTCTCCTGCATGGGCATTTCGTTTTTCACAAATATCTTTTGCAGGAGAAGGGAGTTGGACAGAATGGGAATGGGAATGGGAATGGAAACAGAATGAGAATGAGAATGAGAACGACGAATTTTCTTCTGAGCAACTACAAAAAAACCTTAATCCTTAATCCTTAATCCTTATTCCTTAATTTTTAACCCTTCTCCCCTCTCCAGCTAAAAAATGTTTTTTCAGAGACCGATAAAATTGCTGGAGAGGGGCCGGGGGTGAGGTAGAATGGGAATGGAAACAGAATGAGAATGAGAATGGGAATGAGAATGAGAACGACGAATTTTTTTCTGAGCAACTACAAAAATTCCTTAATCCTTAATCCTTAATCCTTAATTTTTAACCCTTCTCCCCTCTCCAGCTAAAAATGTTTTTTTTTCGGAGACCGATAAAATTGCTGGAGAGGGGCCGGGGGTGAGGTAGAATGGGAATGGGAACAGAATGAGAATGAGAACGAGAACAAGAACGAGAACGACGAATTTTCTTCTGAGCAACTACAAAATAATCCTTAATTCTTAATCCTTATTCCTTAATTTTTAACCCTTCTCCCCTCTCCAGCTAAAAATGTTTTTTCGGAGACCGATAAAATTGCTGGAGAGGGGCCGGGGGTGAGGTAGAATGGGAACAGAATGAGAATGAGAACGGGAGTGAAAGTGAGAACGGGTGAGAGGTGCTGAGACAGAAACGCAATTTTCACTTGCATTTAAACCTATCAAAATAATCATGTAAATCACTTAAATCATGGTCGGGAATGAGAACGAGAACGACGAATTTTCTTCTGAGCAACTACAAAATAATCCTTAATCCTTAATCCTTAATCCTTAATCCTTAATCCTTAATCAAAAAAAATCTCCTTGCTTACGGGCAAGGAGATTTTTTTTAAACTATCGCGGGCGACTTTGTTTATCTTTCGATGGTTGTGCCGGACGGGAAGGAGATCGTGCGGGTTGACTTGGTCGCGTTTGTTGTTTCGGTGTTACCTGTTGCGAGTTATTGGGACGGGTACCGGGCTTTACTGTTGGTCGTGTACCGGGTTTTGTTTGTGGACGTGTTCCGGGTTGTACATCGGGACGGGTGCCGGGCTTAGTTTGTGGACGGGTGCCTGGTTTTACTTCGGGCCGAGTGCCGGGTTTTGTTTGTGGACGACTGTCGGGTTTAACATCCGGACGAGAAGGACGACCTGGTTTTACCGCATCGTTAGTACCGGGACGACCTGGTCGCACCGCATTCATATTTGTTCCGGGACGTGCAGGACGAGTTGCTTGAGTTGCTTTGTAATGAGCTCTTGCATCACGGTATCTTTCTGTAACCTGTGCCGAACGATTTCTTCGTGGTGCATACACCTGGTTTGCATAAGTTGTGCGGTGATAATCGGCATAATGATAATGATGGTGATAATGGTAGCAACTCATATAATGATATCTCCAGGGCATCGGTCTCCATGGACTCCACCATACTGGATAATAATCCCAGTACCATGGAGAAACCCAAACTACATACGCAGGAGCATAAAGGAATTGGATACTCGGCCAGTACCATACATTAAAATAAATTCCGGGATAACCTGGGGAATACGCTGAAGGACCACGTTTACTGTCGCCTTTATCTGCAGGTTCAACGTTTTCGGCAGGCTCAACAATTGTTGTTTCACCATATAAATCTTCATCACCTAAAATTTGTAACATAGCTGATGATTCGCCATCTTTTTCAATCTCAATCACTGCCACATCCTGAGATTCAGTTTTATTTACAGCAACCTGCAAAACAATTGCATGAGCCTGATCTTTAACATTGTCGATAACCCGGATGTAATCGGTCTTGTTATTACCATCCAGATCCAGGTTGTTCACATCATTATCTTTGGAGTTAAGCTTTTTCTCAAAATCTTCAAGTGATTTTGATTCTTTGAATAAAGCTAATGCTCCCTGAAGACTGAAATTATCGCCGGGGAGACCGGTACTGTCGGCTAGATTAACCTCTTGTTTTTCCTGCGCCGGGGCAATACTCCAAATCAGTATCAGACTGAAGATTGCCGCAAATTGAATCGCTTTCATGGTTTTCATTTTGTTATTTGATTATGTTAAAGGTACTAAGTTTAAAAGGCAAAACTGATGATGGAAGTCATGAACGACGGCAGAAAATCAAGTACCATGCCATTTTAATTTACAATCATATCTTATTGATATTCTGCATTTTAAAATTGCTAACTCCAAATTAAAGAGCAATTTCACAAATTATTATGTGCTCTTTAACAATACTTAAATGTTGCTATTAATAACAATATCAGGCAATTAATATTTAAAAAAACACCGGTATATTCCAAAAAGTCCTTATATTTATTTACAAAATGCGTAAAATTGCAGTTACCAGGAATTTTAAAACTAAAAAACTCACTATGAAAAACTCTACCACTTTGTTCATGCTGTGCATGATTTTAGCGGGAGCTATGGTTATTCAGGCATGTAAAGATGACGATGAAGAAACCAACACTCCTGCACCACAAGAATTTGTTGCAAACAGCACTACCTTTCAGGATTTTGAAAACTGGTCATTGGATGCAGTGAATGTTGGGCCTAGTCCATCACTCGGATCGGGGCATGCAGGAAATGATTCTACTGTAACCCGCAATGTTTACTTCAACAATGGGCAAGATCGTGTTAACGGAACTTATCCTATAGGAACAATCATTGCTAAGCGTTCAACCAATCCCGCAGGTACAGTTGATGAAATTGTAGGAATGGCAAAAAGAGGAAACGGATTTAACACCGCTGCCGGCAACTGGGAGTGGTTTATGTTAAATGTAAATGGCACCATTGCCGTTGACAGTACAGGAACTGAATTACGCGGAGGTGCAAATTTTATGGGCGGCTCCTGTAACGGTTGTCACGCATCAGCATCCGCAAACGACTTTACATTTTCCAAATAACTATACACTCTAACCACAAGTGAGGCGACCGGTAAACCGGTCGCTTTTTTTAATTTAAATTGGGTGAAAGTCCCATTTTTTTGGGTGAATGTTCCATTTAAAAGGGTGAATAGAAATAATTCTACATTCTTGGCAAAATTATAGTGTTGATTATCAATATTTTGAATTTTAGTTCGACGTTAACTCTTTGATATAGTGGAATTTTCACATAGATTTGACTCATCACTTCACGATTTCCTGTTAAGGGGATTTTTTTTGTCGGCAAGCTGTGAAATAAACCACTTACTAAAAACTTAAACATGGGAAAAATTACAAAAAATCTGATTGGGTTATGGATGTCCGTATTCCTTCTATTTACTGTTGCTGAGTCCGGGCAGTGTTCCGGTAATCAGCCAATGAAAATGATTGCCAAAAGAGTTCAGCAACTTGAGCAATCGCAAACTGTATTTAAGCCGGTAAATGTATTTTCAATTTCAGGAAATCAGGAAGATGAGAAAGTATCGCAAACAGTGAATGCATTCACAATACTGGATGCAAACAATACAAGTGTTGATGCGCTGTTACAGGATCAACCTGATTATATAAGAATTCAGCTTCCTGCTAAAGCAGGTTTACCAACATTGGAGGCATTACTTTATAAAGTTGATATTTCCAAAAACGGATTCACCTTACAAACAGATAAAGGAATTGTCAATCAACTACCGAATATCAATGTTCACTATCGTGGAATTATAGCCGGCGATTATACTTCAGTAGTGAGCATGAGTTTCTCCAAAGAAGAGATCATGGGAATTTTAAGCGATGCCCGTGGTAATTTTGTCATAGGTGAAATTGAATCATCCGGCCGCAGCCGCTACCTCTTATATAATGATAAAGATTTAATTCCTGCAGTTTCGTTTGGATGTGGAACTAATACCAGTCAGGTAGTAACCGATTACGAACAACAACAGTTACAAAACAATCTTCCGGGAATAGCATCAGTAAATTGTGTGAATTGGTATTATGAAACCGACTATGATATTTTTGTTGGTAAAGGATCTCTTGCAAATGTAAACACCTATATGCAGGGTGTATTTAATCAGGTAGCAACCTTATACGACAATGACGGTGTATCAATCACTTTACAAACACTTTTTGTTTGGACAACAACGGATCCATACACCGGTCCTTCTACTGGTGACTATTTAAATCAGTTTGGTGCGTACCGCACATCATTTAATGGAGATCTTGCAAATCTGGTTGGTTACAATGGAGGTGGTGGTGTTGCTTATGTGAATCAACTTTGTTCTTCAAACACCGCATTAAAAATGGGTTATAGTGGAATTAATTCCAGTTACAATACTGTACCAACATATTCATGGACAGTAGAAGTGATAACACATGAGGATGGCCATTTATTGGGTTCTCGTCACACACATGATTGTGTATGGAATGGTAATAACACACGAATCGATGGATGTGGTCCACAAGCGGGTTATAATTCGGGAAGTTGCGCAGCGGGACCGATTCCTGTTGACGGAACGATTATGAGTTACTGTCATTTAATCAGTGCAGGTATAAATTTCTCTTTAGGATTTGGTCCACAACCTGCTGCATTAATTTTAAACAATGTAAACAATGCATCCTGTCTGGTAGCATGCGGCCCTTGTCCTACTCCACCTCAACCCGGAACTATTTCAGGATCATCAACCGTATGTACTGCTTCCCAATTTACTTATTCAGTAGCAGCAGTATCAGGTGCTACAAGTTATATATGGTCATTACCGGCAGGATGGTCGGGAACATCCACTACCAATAGTATAACAGTAACAACTACTACTTCCGGTGGTACAATTTCTGTAGCAGCAGTTAACACATGCGGTGCCGGCACAGCAAGATCATTAGTTATTACAGGTGGGTCAGCGCCTACACAACCGGGAGTTATAACCGGTAACACTTCTGTTTGTGCCAATACGTCATACAGCTACTCGGTTCCTGCTGTTCCGGGAGCAACATCTTACATCTGGTCGATACCTGCAGGATGGAGTGGCACTTCTTCAACCAACAACATTACATTATTGTCGGGAACCTCAGGAGGCTCGCTGGCTGTTGTGGCAGTAAACAGTTGCGGCAACAGTGTTGCACGCTCTACTTCATTAACAATAAGTCCTGTTCCGGCACAACCATCTGTTATTACAGGAAATGCATCCGTTTGTCCAGGGTCATCGCAAGTTTATTCTGTAACTTTTGTTCAGGGTGCGAATATGATTTATAACTGGACCTTGCCATCGGGATGGAGCGGTTCATCATCCGGAAATTCCATTACAGTAATTGCAGGGACAACAGGAGGAACCATTTCAGTTAATGCATCTAATTCTTGTGGAGCCGGACAGGCACGTACGCTTGCCGTTACAACATCTCCATTACCAGGTATTCCATCTTCAATTACTACTGTTGGTGGTGCCGTTAAAGTTTGTCCCGGCGACATCAAAACTTATAGTATAAGTGCAACCGCAGGTGCAACATCTTACACATGGACAGCGCCTCCCGGAGCAACCATTACAAGTGGCCAGGGTACAACCTCAGTGGTGGTTAATTATAGTGCTGGATTTACAGCAAGTGATTCACTGAAAGTTGTTGCAAATAATGCATGCGGTGCCGGTCCAATGCGTTTCTTAAAAATAACCAGAAATAATCCTGCTACTCCAGGTGTAATTTCCGGAACTGCATATAATGTATGCAATGCTCCAAATCAATCATACTCTGTTGTTAACGTTGCAGGTGTATCTTATAGCTGGAACTTTAACAATTCAACTGCAACAATTGTAAGTGGCCAGGGAACAAATGCAATCACTGCATCCTTTACACCTAACTTTTCATTAGCAACACTAAACGTAACAGCAACAAACGCGTGTGGTACAAGTGCGCAACGTTTATTAAACATCCGTGCAATAACTCCAACCCCCGGAGTTATCAGTGGCAGCGCAACTGTATGCGCCAACCAACAGGGTGTTCCGTATTCTATTGCTGCAGTTGCAGGAGCTACTTCATACACCTGGCAGGGACCAACCGGTTCACGTATCAGTGACGGAGTTGTTACATCAAGCACACCTATTTTAACTACTACCTCCAATTCCGTGACAGTTAACTATGCATCCACAGCAGGAAATCTTAAAGTCAAAGCTAACAATGCCTGTGGCTCAAGCGGAAACAGAGTACTGGCAATTGCCATTAATTGCAGAGAACAACTTCCGGTTTCAACCAATGAGTTTGCTGTAAATGTATTTCCGAATCCTGCTTCTGATTTTATGCATATAACTTTTGAATCTAACAGCAATTCAGGATACCAATTGATAGTTAGTGATATAAGTGGTAAGATTCTAAAAACTGAAACAGGTGAAACAATTGAAGGGATGAACGAAGCAGGTTTAGATGTTTCAAACTTGCCGAATGGAATCTACTTCATGGAATTAGTTAGTAATAATAAAAGATCGATCCAAAAGATTTCGATTCAGAAATAAAAATTTTGCAGACCTCCGTCTAATGCCGTCTCTGAATAAGGGGCGGCATTTTTTTAGGATAATTTATTTACTGCTCAGAAAGAAATTTCGTTGTTATGATAGATTATAGATGATAGATGATAGATTATTGGGTACGCAACAATGAATTAAGGATTTCTTGATCAGAATGGAAATTCGTTATTATGATAAATGATAAATGGAATTGGTGCGCAGAAAGAATTAAGGATTAAAGATTAAGGATTAAGGATTTGGTGGTCAGAAGGGAAATTTCGTTTTTATGATAAATGATAGATGACATATTATTGGGTATGCAGAAATGGTTTAAGGATTAAAAATTAAGGATTAAGGATTGCATGAATGCAATTGAAACTAAAATCTTTTTAATGAAAGAATCCCCGGACTAAAACCTTTCAGCGTTAAAAAATCGGTTATTGTTTAGTGAAATTTCTTAGTTTATTTACTGCTTCGATCCGGGAGTGGACCTGAAGTTTTTCATAAATTTTATACAGGTGATTTCGGATGGTATGTACGCTTACAAATAGCTTGTCTGCGATTTCTTTGTTGCTGAAACCATCTGCCAGCAAATTCAAAATCTCACTCTCCCTTGTACTCAGATCGTGAGTAGAAGTAGCAGGCTTTTTTTGGAAAAAATTAACAACCTTTCTGGCAATTGATCCCGACATTGGGGCGCTTCCATTTAAAACATCCTTAATTGCGTCGATGATTACCATAGGAGATGATTTCTTCAACAGGTATCCATTTGCGCCTGCTGCCAAAGCCTCAAATATTTTCTCATCATCTTCATAAACAGTGCACATGATAATTTGAATGTTAGGGTGCTTTTGCCGCAACAGTCTGGCAAATTCGATACCTGACATTCCTGGTAACTTAATGTCCAGTAAAATCACATCAACAACATGGCTTTCAAGATAATAACAGGCGGATTCTGCATCAGCAAACCCAAGACAACTGTAATCACTGGAATTATTGATAAGAAATACCAGTCCATTCCGGATTTCTGTGTGATCCTCAACTAAAATGACTCTGGTTGACATACTTTAATGACATAAATATTTGCAAGATATTGATTTATACCAAAACCATTATAGTACAAATGTACCATGTTTATTTCTTTAACTTTATTTTGGAGTCAGTATAAATAACTTTTGTTCCATTACCATTCTCGATTTCCAACATTGCGTTATTATCTATTGCCCTATGCTGCATATTTGCAATACCGTTTCCCCTACTCAGACCTTGCTGAAATCCACAGCCATCATCACTGACAATTATTCTAAATGCTGTATCGATTTCAAAAGAAACTGTAACATGCTTAGCTCCTGAATGTTTTACGATGTTATGAATTGCTTCTTTTACAATTAAATAAGTATTTCTCCGATATGCAGAATTCAAAATAACATCCGGACATTGTTGAGGCAGCACAACTTTACAATTAATTTCATTTGCAGCTAAATAATCCTTCACATACTTATGTATGTAAGAGATTAGGTTTATTAATGTGTCATTGGATGTATTAAGCGCCCAAATAATTTCACCCATTTTATCAATTAATCTGGAAGAACTGGCTGCAATGCTATCAATTTGAGAAATATGTGAGTCTGAAAAATCAGATTGACTTTGGAGAATCCGGGCCTGGATAGCTATTAAAGTTAAATCAGCACCTAAATCATCATGCATTTCACCAGCAATCCTATTTCTTTCAGATTCCAACTCCTGCAAAGCACGCAGTCTCTGCAGTTCACGTTCATATTTACGTGCAGAAATGATCTGAATAATATAGTATATACAAAAGATGCCTAAAAGAAAAATAATGCCATAAAACCACAGTGATCTATAAAATGGTGTAGAAACTTCAAATGATAAAACCGCAGGATTGCCCCATTCGGAATTGTATTTTTTTGCCCTGATCAACAAATTATACTGACCTGAAGGCAAATCAGAAAACTGTATAGAATTAGTCTTTGACTCCTGCCAGTTGTTTCCTCCATCATTTGAAAACTGATAAGTAACTTTTTCTGCATTTACATAAGTTAATCCGATAAACCGAACAGTAAAATTTGCATCGTGATATTTGAAAAGCAGGTTCTCGAAATTTGTCAGCTTTAAGTTGTGATGGAAAACTTCCGTAATTTGAACGAAAGGAGGATCAGCTTTCCCTCGACTTATCCCTTTATCAACAATACACAATCCATTACTGGTAGCTAAATAGATATTTCGTTTATCAGTAACAATTTCA
Organism: Bacteroidia bacterium; assembly: GCA_016788065.1. Lineage (GTDB taxonomy): Bacteria > Bacteroidota > Bacteroidia > AKYH767-A > OLB10 > JADKJB01. The sequence goes on from JAEUTI010000006.1 coordinate 83,483, forward strand.
TTAATATCATCCGATGATAGTCCATCGTTTGTATTGAATGTTTCTAAAGCAAAAACTTTATTGTTTGCCCATTTAAATCTTGATATTCCATTATTAGTAGCTACATAAACAAAATCTTCGTCTACAAAAATTCTTCTGCAAACATCACTGCTAAGTCCATTTGAAGTATTCAACGAAAATATAATGCTATCTTTCTTCAAAAATCTTACTCCATTCCCATTGGTTGCAATTACCATAGTACCATCATGCAATTGATTGATACTTGTAATTTTATTGCCAAAAAATCGTTTCATCCCGACAAAAGATTTTAAAGATATGCCATTCCAACAAATAAGTTCATCAAAGTTTTCAAACCACAAGCTATTCTTGGTATCAAAAAAGAGGGAATACGTTCTTTTATGTGGTAAATTTACTAGTGTTGTACTTCGGAACTCCTTGCCGTTATTTTCGTATATATAGCAAATCCCACTATTATCTGAACAATAAATTTTCCCAAATCTGTCGTTAACAACATACTTCATTGCAGAAAACTGAACCAAATCATTTGTCAATAGCTCCTGTGTATATTTGCCATCAGGGAAGCTAATTTTAACTATTCCGATATCGGTAGCACAATAAATATTATTCTTTACAGAACTGGTTATCGATAAAATTCGAAAGCTGGAACCAAAATCAGCTTTTAAGTCGAAAGATGAAAACTTCCCATTACTAATCCTTCCTAAAACTCCATCAGATGTTCCAAACCAAATTGCTCCGGCATGGTCACGATGAATACTCAAAACACCCGTTTTTTCAACAGAAGGATCAACCAGGTTACTGATCCATTTCTGATTTTCTGATAATAAATAAACCCCATTCCCACTGGTACAAAACCATTTATTTTTTTCCTTATCAACAAACACACGATTTACATACTGGCCCGGAAAAAAGGTTACAGGATCTTTGTAAATTCCGTCATTCAGTTCATAAAACATGCATTGTCCATGATTATAAATCCAAATGTTTTTGTTATTATCAATTTCAGCTTTTAAATCTTTATAGTCAATATTCACGGGCAAGCTGAAAATTGCATTTCCCATGCTGTTTCCTTTAAGTGTATATACTTTGCGATTGCTTAAAATCACTCCTACAAAAGGACCTGCCTGACTAAAAAGTGCAATTGAATCGATTGCAGCACTATATGGTTGCTTCGTATATTTTAGTGTTTTTTTATTTACGATAAACTTCCCATCCATTGTGCTAATCCACATAGATACACTATCGGGCTCATACAAAAAAGTCCATCCCGATACCCCTTGGTTTAATTTCGCTTCTTCTAAATGCAGTAATTTAGATCCATGCAAATCTGAAACAACAACAACCTGGCTCCCAATTCCACCAAACCAAAGTGTCCCATAGCAATCTTCATGCATTGTCATTAAACCATTATAGGCGGGCTCTTTGGGCAGGTCAGGGTCATTATCGGGATTATGAATTTTCCCTTTAAAATAATATGAAAGCACCCCTTTCAATGTTAAAAACCAAATTCTGCCTTTCGAATCTTCAAAAATCCTCAAAACATCACTATCGCTAACACCATCTTTAACTCCATAATTAACAAACTCCTTCCCATCAAATCTGGAAACTCCGGCATCTGTTCCAAACCACATAAATCCATCTGCGTCTTGCTCTGCACAATATACAGTAGTACCTGGTAATCCATCTTCAACTCCGAAATGCTTGTATGTTGGAGTAGTTTGATATGATACCAATGAATCTGCCTGCAGCATAAAACAGGAGAACCAGAAAAAAATAATAGTGAAAATGGTTGCCTTTAGCTTCATCTTGTTCTAATATAGGTGCATATAAAGAAGGAATGCTTTGATGCATCACACAACAATCAAACCTCATCTGCAGATCCGGATGGCCTGAAAGTGCTATGCTTTTCTTTTTAAGAATCTAGAAATTTATTCGAAACTATGGTTAGTTTTTGGTTGTAACAAATATGAAAAATTAAAATTAAAAAGCGGAGAGTTTTTTTACAACTCTCCGCTTTCTGAATATCAATTGAGAAATTCTAATATTTCACCAATCCTGTTGAAAAGCTGCCTTGAGAAGTTGTTATTCTCAATGAATAAAATCCTGAAGGACCATTTAGTTCAACTTTTGTCACGGGGGATGTTGCTTTGATGGTATTCATCAATTCGCCTAAGGCATTGAACAATTTAATATCGAGAACCGGATTAATGGCATCAATACTGCTTACAAATACAAAGTCGTTTGCCGGGTTCGGATAAACATTTATTCCTGCAGCGCCAATATTTCCATCAGCAAGTGACACAATTACCACTGCAGCAGATTCAGAAGTACATCCGGTTGTTGGATCTGTTACTACTACAGTATAACTGCCGGGCTGTGTAGTTACATAAACCTGTCCTGTTGCTCCCGGTATTAACGTGCCATTCAGGTACCATTGGTTATTTGATACAGCTGATGATGTCAACTGACTTCCATTCGGAGTAATAACCGGAATAGCCGGAGTTGCGAGAACAACAGCGGTAACAGGAATACGATTACTGGAGCATCCCTGACGTACTTCCCAATTGTAGAAATATAAATATTGGCCTCCTGTATTGAGTGCCGGATTAACGGCTCCGGCAATTGTAACGGGACACCCAACAGTTGTATATGGATAAACAGCACCATTGGTATTGTAATACAGAGACGCACTTCCGGTTGCTAATTCCAAACGATAACCTGTTCCGGGATTTACTGTGAAACCTAGTTCAATCGGAACTAATCCTGAGAATGCCGTTACATTGGCAGTTACTGTATTTAAAATGGTTCCGGCTTGTGCATCGCGTAAATTAATAGTGATAGTTCCGGTGGCTGCAGGTGAAACAAAAACACGTTGGATTGTCGATTGTTGAATGACATCAAAACCACAACCATAATCGTTTCCGGCACTTTGATTCAATGATCCGATTCCGGGTGAAATAGGCCCAACATTCAATGAGCTTCCTGCAGTTGCTTCTACATAATAGGTGGTTGTTGAAGTCACGACAGGATTGTATGTACTTCCGGTGTTTACAGAAACTCCACCAGATGCAGTAGTGTACCAATCGAGTTGACCGGGTCCTGAAGCAGTCAGATTAGCAGTTCCATTTCCACACAACGTATCGTTTTGTACTGTAGGATCAGAAATAGAAATTACATCGAGATTTAAAGAAACAGAAGTATCAGGATCACAACCACCGCTTGTTACTACTGCTCGGTACAAAGTATTTGTTGCAGGAGAAACAGTATAAAGACCGGTATTAAATCCGGGTCCTGTTTCGTTGACCCAGTTGGTACCATCAAAACTTTGCCATTGAATTGTTCCTGTTGAACCATTCAGATATAGGAATGCATCTGTCCCCAGACAAATCGTATCACTTGAAATTGTAGCTATACCTGCAACAGAGGCCGGGCCAACATTCATGAAGATGCTATCAATAGCACCACATGTTCCATCAGTAGCAACTAAAGTATAAGTAATGGAAGTTGTAGGTGATGCTGTAACAGTTGTGCCAGTTGTTCCGCTTAATCCTGTTGAAGGTGACCAGGTGTAGGTATATCCTGCATTAACAGATACAGCGGTAAGTGTTGCTGTCTCACCCTGACACAATGCAGATTGAGTAGCATTAATCGTTACAGGATCCGATGCATTGATTGTTGCGACTGCAGGCACACGTGCGCTTTCGCAACCAACTTCATAAGTAATTTCAACACGTGAAATGGAACCACCTATTTCCTGCCAGATATCTATTGGTGATGTAACAGACAATCCGAATTGCATACCCATACGAGAAATAGTTACTGTTTGGCCATCAATTGTAGTAGTTGCAGGACTTGGTGCATAGGAATTATAATCTGTTGTACCCAAAGTTCCAAGCACTCCAATAACTTCACCGGCAGCAATTGGAATATTTACAGGAATAACACCTAAGGATGGATTATTTTGAGTCACAAAGAGAACAACAAAGTCATTAGTTACAGTTGGGTATACAGGGGGTGCAACTGCAGGAACAAATTTAATGACAGCAATATTCTGAGTACTTCCTCCAGTTGCAGGAACACGGAGGCCGGTCATAGTAAAATTAGATGGTGCAGTAAAGAAATAGCCACGTGAAAGGCTACCCGAAATACTTCCATTTTCAGCCGGCATTGGAGTTACTCCTGATCCACCACCATTTGTTGTAGCTGCCGCATAAAAAGTTGTTGTTGCTCCAACGTTTGTTGTGTACGTAGATCCACTTCCGAGCAAATTACCACCTGTTGGTGCATCATACCATTTCACACTGCTGTTTGCACTAAGCGTTACCGTGCCATAACCGCAACGTGTATCACCGGTAGTAACCGGAGGAAGCACGCCTACAACAACAGTAATACTGTTTGATGTATCTGGATTGCATCCTGTTAAAGTAACTACAGCGCGGTAATCGGTGGTAGCAAGTGGTGTTACCTGATAGGTATCGGTATTAAATCCGGTTCCGGTTTCATTGTTCCAGTTGGTACCATCGAAACTCTGCCATTGGATATCGCCGGAATATCCGGTAAGTAACAAATTAGTAAGGCCACCATCGCATATAGAATCGTTGGCTGCGGCTGCCGTTCCGGCCACAGAACAGCCTGAGAAGGAGGCATTGGCAACATTAAGGCCCAGACTTAATGAAGTGATTATCAATAAAATAAATGAGTAAATTGGTTTCATAGATAATATGTTTTAGGTTGTAGCAAGTGAAATTAAAAATAAAAATCGGTGTTTCCAAAAGAAAAGCCCCCGGAAATCCGGAGGCTTTTCTTATTAAGGTATAATTAACTATTTAGTAATAGACACCTTGCTCGTCCATTTACCCTGGTCACCGATTACCTCCACGATGTAGAGTCCGTCGGAACAAGTGGATGCATCAATTGATACCTGTCCGTTATGAGTCCCAGAAATTTGCTGTTGAATTACAATTCGACCTGACAAATCAAGAACCCTTACTTCTTTGATATTTTGAGCAGCATCGATTAGTTGCAATACAAATTTTCCGGAATTTGGATTTGGCATTACAATAATCTGACCCGACAATAAGGAATTAGCATCTGCTATTTTACCTTCTTCTTCCGGACAAATAATTTTGAAATCGTAATATTCTTCAGCAATGCCATGTGGCTTCGATTCGAGTTTAGGATTTTTGGATTTTGGTAATTCCTTATCATTGAAGATAATTTTTTTATCCTTCATCCCATAATCTGTGAAGCAGCAACTGGATCCATCTTTACCAATCCGTGCAATAAATATTTCTTCATCATTCGCACCGGATCCATAGTAGCTTCCGGTAATTGTATAAAAATCGGGGCCAGAGGTGGTCACATCCATAAGCTGATCATTGAATAATGGAGTGGCAGTTGTTTGTGGATTCAACCACACCTGATTCAAACTATTCTGAGGATCAACTTTAAGTACAAGTCCATCTTTGGGTCCACCTGCTGTTTCATGTGTTGTACCAACTATTACCAATAATCTGTCTTCATCAATTTTTATTTCACGACCAACTTCATTCATTGCAGTGCCAGAATATGAATATTCCCTGGCATCCTGATATGAAAGATCAGTAGCATCAAGTTCCATGACTAGCAGATTTTCTTCTCCGGAAATTGTTGTGGTAAATCCGGTTACATACAATTTAGAGTCATATGCTTCCACACCAAAAGCCTCTTCAACTTTTGCTGCTGAATATAATATCAACCCGGGAGCAAGCAAAGTCAGATCACTATCGATTCTAATTGCAGAGATATTAGCGGTGTTGCCGGGATCATTACTATATGATCCTACGATTGCATATTCCTTTTTCGGATTGGCAATTCCTGTTTCAACGACATCATTACCATACTCTGTACTATAGGAATCAGCATAATATGCATTTTGTGCGAGAATTCCTCCTGTTGCGGGATCAATTTTCAGAGCATAAATATCAAAATTTCCGAAATTCGCATTTGTTCCACCTATCACAAGCAATGCATCTTTGGGTGCAGTGTTCATGTCAATCATTTTTCTGGCGAAATCTATGGTAGCGCCTTTGAAACCATATCGGTATCCCCAAGCAAATGATCCATTTGTATTTACTTTGACTACAAAAATATCTTCATTAGTGCCCGATATTTTCACCGTTCCGGCGATGTAATAACCATCTGACCGTACAACAACAGAATAGCCTTCTTCCGTATAATCACCATCATGGAAATCACCCAAACGCAGATAGAATTCTTCAGTAAGATCGGGGCGATACTTAACAAAATACATATCCTGGTCGCCACCGGTTCCTTTTTCGAATACAGTACCTGCAACAACGAATCCATTATCGTCGGTGTTTGTAACTGATGCACCGAAATCGGGGTCATTCTCTTTATGAACAGTACGGCACCATGGTTCTGATTTACACTCAACACGAATGGTATCACAAACTTTACATCCATAAAGCTGATTCCATTGGTCGTCGTAACAGAACGCCATCATACAAAGCAAATACTCACCACTGGCTGCATATGTATGTGTTGTTAGATTAGAAGTTGAATAAGAAGGCGAATAAGTACCATCCCCATAACCCCATGCATACATCATATTTGCACAACCTGTCATGTTTGGAGCAAAGGCAGCTGCTTCAATAGAACAGTCTCGAATAGAAACATCTATGAAAGTACCAGTACAAGGATCACAATTAACATTGATCGATTCACAAATCACACAAGAATCAATTACAGCTCCAGCACTATCGAAACATATATAGGTATAACATGCATTATAAATTCCGGAGTTTCCATAAACATGTTGAACACTGGCACTATTTGAATTATCAAATGTTCCATCGCCAAATGACCAACTTATGGTTGATGAGGCGCAGAAATTATTTGCAGGAATCAATGCTTCAAATGTAACTTCACAATCATTCATGAATACATCAAGAGCCAGCGAATCACAACTGAAGCAGTCGGTGCAGGTATTTAACTGAGGGTTGAAAGCAGGGAAGGAAAGCTGAGTTTGGTAGGTGCTGTTTGAATTGGGTAGCTGATCGCTGCAAATATCGGTTGAATTAGCAATGAAATTTAACTGATAACTATTGCCATAAGAACTACAGGTCCCGGTAAGTGTAATGGTGATCAATAAATTATCATTTTGATCGAGACTGACACCTCCTGCAATATTGCTGTTAAGTACCCATGTTGTTACCTGTCCGACTTGATTTGAAACGGTGAGAGGACCATTTAAGTTATTATAGACATAGGTTGCACTCACCACGCTTAATCCTGCAGGAATGGTGGCACTGAATTCAATATTTTCAACATTACCTGTGGAGGTGCTATTCAAATCAAAAGTATAAGTATAATTTCCACAGGCATCGCCTGGCACATTATTGTTGGTAGTATTCATGCTTAGTGCCGAGGGTAAAGGATTCAGATTTACCTGGAATTGATTGTTCAAACAATTATTTCCGGATGGTGGGGGATAGCCGGAGCAGGCAAATCCATAATTAAGCGACAATGGGAAGTACGTTCCGGTATTACATTGCGTGAGTGTGTAGTTGACAGTTAAATTGTAAATCTTATTTTCACCTAGATTTCCTAACTGGAAATACCCATTCACATCGGTGGCAGTGGTACAAACCGGGTTTGGAATTGCCTCACATATTTCTATGCTGTTAATTATTATTCCCGAAGATGAATTTTGAATCCAGAAATTTTCAATGCTAGTTGCTACACCATCAATATCGGCATATACCACCGAAATACCTGAAATAGTTCCTGTTAAAGATGATATATCAATAACATTTTGCGGGTAAGACATGGTTACTGTGAGTTCGTCATTGAAGATATTCTGATTATTTACATAATTCGTAACCTGCTGGCAGGCGGGTTCATCGATTGCGAAAGCCCGTTTAGTGTGAGGAATTGCAAATGAAACCTGAGGCGTATCGAGACCTGCTGGTGGACAGAAACTTCTGAGTGCTCCTGAAATAACCAACTCAACTTTATTACCGTTATGTTCCATAACAGGCCATGGATCATTTGTTGTCCCCTGACCTGTAAATGTCAAAGTCTGGCCCGATTGATTGTATATCGCTGGAACAGCATTGGAAGTCCAACTCCAACCGGGCAGACTGTTTCTTGCTCCGAAGCGAATGGCATTTTGGTCGAAAGGCACTATTGGTGCGATATCAGATGGGAGCGTCATAGTAATTTGATTCGGATCGGCTTGTTCCGGCCAGAGTGCAATAGGTCTGAATTCATTTGGGAATTCATCGATTCCTGGTAATCCTCCGGTTGCAACAGTGTACATATAGAATCGTCGATTACACATTACATTAGCAGAATAAAATCCATACGCAGCATCTGCGAAACCTCCTGAAACTAATTCAGAACTTGTTGAGGTGAGTACATTTAGCACCATCATATTATCACCCCAATCGTCGCATGATAATTCTTCATATGTAGGACTTATTTTACCAACAAATTGTCCCCGGATCTGTGGCATGAGGTAATATCCTGCAGGAGGAGAAGTCAACATCTCTTTAACTTTGAGTGTTGCATGAAAATCAACATCAACTACATATCCGGTAGTTTGCAATGCCAAAGCACCGGCACCTGAAGCAATTTTAAATTTTAAATGATATTCATTACCTGGCAATGTAACTACACTGAAGTCTGTAGCAGGAATAATTATAGGAGCTGAAGTAACACCATTTATAGTTGTGGTGTAATAAGCATCTACAAAATCATAGAATTGAAATGCCACAGGCGAAGTATAAGCAATTCGGAAATAAAATTCATCCACCTGAATAACTGAATAGGTTACGGAGTCTACCGTACAAGTATCGCCCAGCATGAAAATCTGCCCTTCAGAAGTAACATCAATGTGATCGCAAGCATAACTTCTGTTAACTTTTTGAACGGCACTGTTTAAAGTCACCTGAGTAGTCAATGTGCTATCGGTATACCCGGCTGTTGTACGGTCAAAATTAAAACTTGAAGTACTTTGAGGCGGTCCGCAACAAGGACCGGTACATCTCCAGAATAATTCCGTTTCGAAACATGCAACTGTAGCAACATTATCATCACAGTTTGCATTGCACACCTGCATAATTTTCATTTCAATGGTTGAACTTCCACTGGTTGTTGATACGCAAGGTGCCATAATGAAGGTTGCTTCAATCAATCCATTTGGTGTATGAATTTGATTGCCCATGCTATCTTCTAGATCGAAAGTATAAATATTTTGTCCATTTAAATTAACGGGAACAGGCACATTTAATTGAGCAGCGGTGCCGGGAATATTAGGGTTCGTATAATAAAAGATATCAGAATAAGGGTCTATTAGTAGGTTATCGGGCATAGAAATTTCAACACGATAATAGTTGTCGGGGCAACTAAATCGAATGGCATTGTTCCCGGCTGCGGGATAAACCAAATTCCAGGGATTACCTGATGTAGGTCCAGAGAAATAAAATTCCACATCAACAGGTTTACCAATCTCAATATCGGGATCACTTGCTTCAGCAAATCCTGTAACCGGATAACCGTTATTAAAATTCAAATATTCGCCTAAATATATTGTGGTGAGCGTTTGAGTTTCTACATCACACATGTTATAATACTTAAAATAATCGTTATAATAAGTACTTGTAAATAAACCGTAATAGCCTTCACCATGACAATCACTTAGTGATAATCTTGGATTACCAATAGTTTGGAAATTTTCATAAATATAGACCATATCATCAAATACTATTTCAAACATCGTATTTTCATTGAAGTCGTTATACTCGTTAGTATTGTACCAATTTAAAAAGGGACTTAAAGTATTCCAGGCACTAAGTGCTGCCGGATTTGTCATGTTGGTAAAATCGAAAGTTGTTAAACGAGTGGTTGAATTGTAATTAAAGAAGGTAGGACTAACAATATTATTACTAATTAACCAATCTACTGAGCGTGCAATACCATTAAATCTAATCAACACCCTCGAAGTATTCACCACATTTCCGGTAACGATATCAAACGCATTCAGATCCATTGGTAAATATATTTTCTCTAACTTTTTAATTCCTGTATTTGCAACATTGGTAATTGGAACCTGAGGATTAGTAATGCGAAATTCAAAGTCAAAAGATTGTATGCCACAAACATCAATTAAATAATTATTAGATGGTTGTCCGTTAATTCTATGACCAATAGTAAGTCGGTTATTTAACGAATTAACATTTATAGCTTTATTCATTTCATTCACTTTACAGTTGCATCCAGCACCTGAACAATAGTCAGTACAAATACTTTTTAGTTTGTAAGTAGTATTATCCAGTGAATTAGTTGCTGAACAATTATCAATAAAAGAGGTTTCCGTAACATGAATCACATCTCCAATTTTCAAATAGGTTCGTCCCGGAAACAAAGTAGAAATCGATGTTCCGGTGATTGAAACAGTAGTTGGGCCGCTTGTGTTTACCGGAGCTAAATTATTTCCACCTGCCGAGAGTTGCAGTGTTACGGTACCCAACTCAAGGTCTGGGGTATATTCAAAATCCAGCTGATTTAAATGTCCTTCATTTATCTCAATATCATAGTCCCGAACAATTAAGGTGTTGTCGTTTCGTTTGTACAATTGCAAAGGAGTTACGCTTCCATAATTAACACCATCGAATACCGTAACAAAATTATCGAATGTTACTTCAGGTGTTTTAATAATATAGGAAACAGGAGTAGCATTCACTGTACAGCCAGGTGATGCATAAGCATTTGGTGTTGGTTGAAAATTAAGTGGAAGGCTGCACGGATCTAAAATCTGTAAAGTAATTTGTCCGGAGGAAGCATTCATTAAATACTCCACCACATTCTGATTTTGCGAAACAACAGAAACGCCTGCATCAGTCACAATATTAAAATCCATTCCTGCCGGTAATGTTTGTGTGAAGGTGCTGCATGTTCCTGTGTAGGACACATTTACAACAATAGCATATTGCCAGGCACAGGCATACAACACGCGTGTCGACCCCTGATAAGTTGGAGGTGGGGTCTCATTGGTCAGGAAACTTTCGCTAAACGTAATAGTTTGCGCAATTCCCCGATTACTGCCAAGTGCTATCAGCACCCAGAGCAGCAAAATCTTTAGTTTGCTTTTCATGGAATTAAGGTTTTGGTAATGGGTTAAAATAAAACTGGTAGGCGGGGGGTCTGTCAAAATTCATTAATAAATTTAAAGTCCGGTGTTAAAATTCATAAGTGTGCAGGTTGGCTTTGTAAGTGTGTCGATATCGGCCAAAAGTGTGCAAATCAGATTCTGGTATCTACCCCCACATCTGAAGTTTACAGCCCTAAAATAATACTATCTATCTGATTATGAATATATTACACCAAATAACATGCTTGTCGTTTTTTCGGTTGTAACCGTTATTAACTTCTGGCTACTTTTACACCATGCAAATTGATGTGGCTACAAAACAGGAAGAATTTTACCGGGCACTGGTTTCGAAAGATGCCTCGTATGAAGGTATTTTTATTGCTGCAGTAACCAGTACCGGAATTTTTTGCAGACCAACTTGTACTGCACGAAAACCAAAACCGGAGAATGTTATTTATTTTGAAAGTGCATCCTTAGCATTGAAAGCGGGTTTTCGGCCCTGTAAAATTTGCAAGCCACTCGAAATAATCAAATCGACTCCCGAAGCGATTCAAAAATTACTGAACCAGATTGAAGCCGATCCATCTCATGTGATTAAGAGTTACGAACTCCGCCAAAGCGGTCTCGATCCGGCAACTGTACGGCGCTGGTTTCAAAAACATCACGGTATTACCTTCACTTCTTACCAACGATTGTTTCGTATCAATTACGCATTTAAAAATATCACACAGGGTCACACCGTTATACAGGCTGCTTACGATTCCGGTTATGAATCAGTCAGCGGATTTCACGATTCTTACAAATCAATTTTTGGAATGGCACCATCAAAATCGAAAGATCAGCAACCGGTTAATTTAAAACGAATTGAAAGTCCACTAGGTACTCTCCTGATTTGTGCAGTGGCAGATGGAATTTGTCTGCTCGAATTTTCCGATCGCCCTAAATTGGAAACTGAACTTAAAGAACTTGGTAAATTTTTTAATGGTCCGGTAATACAAGGTAGTAACAAACATTTTGATACGTTAGAAAAACAGTTGCATGAATATTTTACCGGTAATCGCAAAACATTCGACATCCCTCTTGTCGCACCCGGTTCTGACTTTCAACAACAGGTTTGGAAACAGCTGCAGACAATTCCCTACGGCACCACCCGTTCGTATAAAGAGCAGGCCGCTGCACTGGGACAGCCAAAAGCCATTAGAGCCATTGCAACTGCAAACGGCATGAACCGCATAGCCATCGTTATTCCCTGCCACCGCGTAATTGGTTCGGATGGAAGCATGACCGGTTATGGTGGAGGTATCTGGCGCAAAAAGTGGCTACTCGATCACGAAAGCACAAACAAACAGCTTTCACTGCTATAAATTAATTCCTGTTGCTCATTTTTCTAAGTCCGGTGACCTTGTAGCCAAATGACTTATAACTTTTGTCCCTATGACCTATGACTTTTCCCCCTTATGACTTAAGACCTATTCCCCTATGACCTATTCCCCTATGACTTATGACTTATTCCCTTATGACTTATGACCAATTGCCCTTTTTGGGCGGCTGAACCGGGCTATCCGCTATTACTCCATTTCCGGCAAAGCCGTAAATGGGGTAGCCGCTACTATCCCTGCCGCGAAATGCTGCCCGAAACAAGAATAAATGTACTTTTGCAGTCTCTGCTATGGATTCACTTACACAAATTGTACTCGGCGCTGCTGTCGGGGAGGTTCTACTAGGAAAAAAACTGGGAAATAAAGCACTGTTGCTGGGAGCAATTGGTGGTACACTTCCAGATATGGATGTGTTGTATAACTTTTTTAATGATGATCCAATCAGACAACTAGAAGTTCATCGCGGATACAGTCACTCCATGTTTACCCATCTGGTGCTGGCAATACCATTAATGTGGCTGAGTGTTAAATGCAGCAACAAAGGCATTTCAAAATCACGATGGTATTTGTTTTGGTTTTTGGCACTTTTCACCCATGCATTACTCGATTGTTGCACAACATACGGAACTCAACTTCTCTTGCCATTCACGAATTATCAGGTAGGGTTCAACAACATCAGTGTTATCGACCCTTTGTACACGATTCCATTTATGCTGTTGCTTATTGTGGGAATGTTTTTTAAGAGGGATTCTGCAACAAGAAGTAAATTTATGATGGCCGGAATTGTTGTCAGCAGTATTTACATGCTTTTAACATTTGGATTAAAATACAGTGTGCATCAAAAATTTGCAAACTCTCTGGTAGAAAATAATATTCAAACAACCGAGCTGAATTCCACCCCCACTATTTTAAATGCAATTTTATGGAGTGGCATCGCCTATTCCAACGATTCCATTTACACATCCGAATATTCATTCCTGCGTTCTTCTGAACCAATTGTATGGACCGGATTCCCGAGAAACCTGCAGCTATTAAAAGAATACGATTCGCCCGCACTAAGAACAATCACCTGGTTCAGTGATGGCAACTATTTCATTTATCCAACAGCAAAGGATACAGTTTTGTTCTTCAATATTAAATGGGGACGAACACGTTTCGACAGCAACGATCCACAGAAAGCATTTATGTTTTACTGGAAATTTTACAAAGAAAATGGGCAAATCCGCTACAGCGAAATGCGCGATGATAACTGGAGTTTTTCAGAAGCATTCGATATGTTACTCACTCGCATTGGTATCAAATAAATAAGCGGAGAAGAAAATTTATTCCATCTCCGCTTATTACCCTTCTTAAAAATTACTGAACCACAAGCTTGGCATGATGATGATACAGCTTATTTGTTATTGATAAAACATACGTTCCTGGAGCTAATTCAGAAACATCCATTTTCTTCAGATTAAGTTCAAAATTCCCGCTAACATTTTCTTCCACTACTACTCTGCCTTTAATATCCATAATTTTAATTGTGGTATTATCCGATTGCATACCTGTAAATGCTACCGATACTGTTTCTGTTGCAGGATTGGGAAATATCAAAAATTCATTGGTGACAGTACCTTCCTGAATACTTAATTGCGGATTATTTAAAAGTGTATCACAGCCTCCGCTTCCGCAATACATCAACACCATTATTTCGTTGGATGGAGGTAAACTGGTTACACTGGTAGGAAGTGTATATACTGCAGAAGCCAAATTATTGGGTGTAATGAAACAAAAGCATGCAGAATTTGCAATGGTGTCGAATGGTGCAACATTATGAATGACGGTCATTTCACAATAAACCGGTCCGGACATACCACTTGCACAATTGAGGCAATTATTATAAAGGGTAACATCTAAAGTGCCGGCAACAGGGTTGAGATTTAAATTTTCAACCGTCATGTCATTGCAATCGGGCCATGGATTGCCGGTAAAACAAGTAGATGGATAAGTAAACGTACATGTGTTATTAAAAACTGGATCCGTTAAAATTACGGTGCCAAAAAAACCGAACGGCAATCCAGGCACTACTGAAGGCACTTCATGCGTAACTGCCTGTCCAGGTAACTGAGCAAAAAGAAAAAACTGACCAGATGGATTACCAATGGTATCGCCATTCACATCAACCAACTGAATGATCGGATAATTGATCTGGTTGGTATCGGCATTAACGATTGTAACATCAATTTGTCCTGTTAAGTTATTAAAAGTAACATTGTTTACACAAATGTTACTGCAATTTAAAGTCTGAGCTGAAAGCTGAAGGTTCAGCATTAACAGCAATCCGGAGAGTATTAGATTTTTCATAGTTTCAATATTTTAGTCAAAGGTAACACCTGTACAAACCGGGGGAAAGGTAGAATTCACCGATTCTATGGTAAAAATCGAAAATTACAGATCAGGATTTAACCGGCTTTTCCGGTAACTTTCAGGTGTTAGCCCTGTAATTTTTTTAAAATACTTATTAAAGTAGGAAGGATCGTTAAATTCCAGAAAATAAGCCACTTCTTTAACAGAATTTTCTGAAAATAATAACAATCTTTTAGCCTCCAGAATAACCCTTTCATCAATTAAGGCACTGGCGGTTTTCCCTGCCACTTGTTTCGACAGGGCATTTAAATTTTCGGGGGAAACATGTAACATATCCGCATATTGTTTTACCAGGCGAACAGTAATATAATTGACATCCAGCAATTTTCGAAATTGTTCGAAGACCTGATAATTCTTGGATCGTGAATCTGAAATAACATCTGTAGAAACAGAATAAGCTCGTTTTAATTGTAACAAAATAATTGATAGATAATTCCGCAAAATCTGACTGCTGTCAACACCCTCCCCATTCAACTCCTTCTTCATCAGCTGCACAATTTCCAGCAGACTATTAAAAACCACCTCACCAGGCTCAATGGTGGTATTTCCAATCCCCGTAAGGAAAGGGAACTCATCAACAACAGGGTTCATTTGCTGTGGAAGAAAATAAAAGTCTTTTGTAAAGATGATCACTATGCCGGCAGAATCGGGCGACCGGCGCAGGTAGTGAACTTGTCCCGGACAAACCACATGAACCGACAGCGGTTTGATTTCAGTTTCAATAAAATCAATTTCATGTACTCCCGAGCCTTTCTCAAAAAGAAAAAGCTCGAAATAATTATGTCGGTGTGGAATGTTGCTGGCGTACCCTTTATAGTTATGAAGTTGCAAAATCTGAAAAGGAGTTACTTTCCTTTCCGATTCGGGGATATCATAAGTCGGGATTTTTTTCGCCATTCTTCAAAAATACATAAATTTACAGCATCATTTAAGGAAATTTAAAAATGGGAACGCCAAATCAAAAGGTCAGTATTTACATTGATAACGCCCGTCCGTTTGCACAACCAATTCTGGACTATGTAAGGGAATTAATTCATGAAGCATGTCCCGACGTAACGGAGTCCATAAAATGGGGGATGCCCTGTTTTGAGCATGCCGGCCCAATGATTACGATAGCAGGGTTTAAAGAGCATTGCGTTGTGGCGTTCTGGAAAAGTCAACTGTTGGAAGATCCGGGAAAACATCTGTTACCACGTTCCAAAGATGGCGGAAATTCAATGGGCAATTTAGGTAAAATAAAAACCTTGAAAGATCTACCTCCCAAAAAAGCTTTTGTTAAACTTATTAAACAGGCTGCTAAGGTAAATGAGTTGGGATTAAAAGTTCCTAAGAAATCGATTACTACCAAAGAACCAATGCCGGTTCCGGCTGAACTCGATAAACTCCTTCTTAAAAATAAAGAAGCCAGGCAATTCTTTACAAAACTAACTCCTGCTAAAAAACGGGAATTCATTGAATGGATTACTGGTGCTAAAATGGAAGCAACCAGATTAAAGCGAATTGATAAAACTATAGAGCTTTTGGAAGAAGGCAAATCTCTAAACTGGAAATACGAAACTAAAAGAAAAGCTTAACCGTGGTAAACCCGTGAGCGAACAATTAATCCATTTTCAATTTCAAGCACCTCAGCAACATTCATCTCCGGCTCACCGGGAACAATTCGGGTGTATTCCATAAACACGCGATGCTCATCTGCCGTAAGTGAAACTTCCCGATACTGCAATTCGGGGAGTCGTTGAAAAGCATCTTTCCACCAGTCACGCAGCGAAGTTTTACCTTTTATTAATCCATTTGTTTCAGGCCTGTGCACTTTTAATTTTGGACTGAAATGAATTGCCTGCTCATCATAAAGTGCAAGTAAGTTTTCCAGATTGTGTTCATTAAAACAGGCTAGCCATGTTTTAGCAATTCCGAGATTTTTGACTGATAGAGGTTCCATTATAACAACTTAATTCGATTTCATTCACTCACCACATTGCACCAACTATATTCACATGCTACAAGTAAACTTTCAGGCAACAGCATTTTTACGATGGATCACAGAACCCAAAACCACAATTAAAGCATAAGCGATAAAACCAAACACGGGACTGATAAATCCTGCAGCTAAACCGGCAAGTAAACCTATCGGGAAAATGAGATATTCAATTCTTGTATGCTTAAGCTGAGGTTTGGAAAGTGTTTTATCAAAGAGATTATTTTTAGCGTTTGTAACATGATCAAAAACAAAATAATTCAGGATCGATAATAAAAACAAACTAATTCCATAAACCAAAACAGGCAGATAAAATTCAGCTGTTGAATTTTGTGCGAAATAGGAAGTCGAGAATGGAATGAAGGTGGTTACAAAAAGAAATGCGGAGTTCAATACCAAAAGTTTGTTATCGTAATTTGTTACTCTTCCAAAGAGACTATGATGTTTTTTCCATTGGAGAAGAATAATTACAAAACTGATCACAAATGCTATAAACTGAGGAAACAATTTTTTCAACTGAGCAAGTTGTGCATCAAAGGATGCGCCCGGCTCAATCTGCGGAGCCTTTATCTCAAAAATTAAAAGCGTCACCGCGATAGCAATAACTGCATCGCTTAAAAAAGCAATTCGCTCGACCTGAAACTGCAGTTTTTCCTTTTCGTAATGCTTATCCATAAAATTATATGGGGTAAATGTCTGAAAAAAACCGATATATTTTAACGAATAAGAGAAATAGTTCCATAAAGGGGTTTACGGGACTTATCTTTTGCTATAGTAATGAGATATGTATAAATTCCCTGTGGGGCTTTGGTACCAGACAGGGTTTTTCCATTCCATGTCTGTGAGGAGTTTTCAGAAGCAAAAACAGTTTGTCCCCACCTGTTAAAAATTCGCATACTAAATCCGTCATTGGAGAAGCCGGTCACACCAAACTGATCATTAATTCCATCATCATTTGGAGTAAAAGAATTTGGAATATATGCAGTAATAAAATCATCAATAATAACTTCCCGCAAAGCGGTATCGGTGCAACCATAAGAATTTGTCACCACCAGTTCAACCGGAAACGTTCCATAGGTATTGAATTTATAAACGGGATTTTGATCTGAAATTAAAAGCGTATCGCCAAAGTTCCAACTCCAGCTAAGTGCATCCAGAGATGCATCGGTGAAGGTAACTTTCGGGTCGAGTAACGTAGGTTTGCCGGGTGCGTATTCAAACGCAGCTTCCGGAACGGGATACACTTCAATATAAACAGAGTCGGTGATTGCATCGTAACATTCATCATCCACGGCTGCATAATAATATCCTGTTGTAACCGGAATAAAAGTCAATTGATTTGAAACACTATTTCCAACCCTCCAGTCATAGGTATAAGTAGCAGGATTCCCACCGGTAGCGCTCATGTTCAAATCAATTACAGTTCCTGCACAAACCTGAAACGGCCCATCGGTAAGATCAGCATCAAGCGAATCATAAATATTATAAATTAACGGGTCTGCGTAAGCATAAGTAGGAGATAAACATGGGTATCCGGATGTTGCAGTAACAGTAACCTCATCACCATCCTGCAAATTACTTAACACAATGGTATCATTATTTATAAACTGATTCGCCCCGTTAATGAGCCAGTTAAACACTGTAGGATATCCGGGAGTTACAAATGCATCAGCAGTGAACATAATTTCTTGTCCGGGACAAATTGTACCCGTGACATCGGTAAACATTTCAATCTCCGGCTCAATAGTTGGCGGAATATTATAGACAATAGTATTGGATTCCTGTGGCGGACAACCGGTGGAAGGGGTAACTATAAGATACACCGCTAGAATGCCTGATGGGCTTGCTGCGGTAAACTGCGGTATGTTGGTTCCGGCAGGAGAGCCATTTATCATCCATTGATAAACCGGATTGGATCCCGTGTTGGTAGTAACAGCGGAATACAAACATATTTGCTGCGGACACAATACACTTCCAAAACTCGAAGTAATACTCACCGTTGGTGCCGGTATGGAACTTATTGTGATGGTGAATGGTGGCGATTGAACAGTATCTACCAAGGCACAAGATGCATTTGAAATCATTGTCACCACTACTACATCACCATTGGAAAAATTTGTTGAGGTGTAAGTAGGGCTGTTAGTTCCCACAGGAGAACCATTCACTGTCCATGCATAAACCGGTGCCGATCCTCCAAGAAATGGATTCGCTGTAAGTGTTATTTGTGAACCCTGACAAACAATTCCGGAAGGAGAACGTGTGATGTTTACTGTTGGTGTTAAGGATGCAGGTCCCGATGTTACATAAACAGAAAAAATCTGATTAGTAACTTTACTTGGGCAACCATCATCAACAACGGTCACAAAAAACTGATAGGGAGTAGGTCGTGCCATACCACAAATAGGAGTCCAGCAAAACTGTGATGTAACAGTACCAGCACCCGATGCATCGGGCATAGTACCCGGCGGATTTACTTGTGCAGGATCGAGTAGTTGTCCCGAAGCTGTGAGAAATAAACTATCGCCATCGGCATCATTAAAGGTGGCAAAAAAGCAAAGATTTTGTCCTTCAGAAATAGTGTAGGTAGAAGTGCCGGTAGTGTTTGAAAGTACCGGAACGGCATTTGGCGTACAAACAATAGTTATCAGTTGCAGATCGCGTCGTATCATCGAAATCAAAACACCATTTCTGTATTCCCGTATTTCAATTGCAGCGACATAAAACCCCTGATTGCTAAAATAAAATTTCGAAAGTCCATTAATGGGATCAACAGAAGCAAAGCCTCCGGTTCCAAAAATCTGTGTTGAAGAAAACCCCGGTGCATAAGTAACATCAGGAATTGGTAATGTGTAGGGATTATTATCAATGAAAGGATCAGGGGCAGGATTACTTTGTCCCGAATAACCTGCATAAGGAATAACTAAAGAGTATGCAAGTGAGTCCCCATCAGGATCAATTGCATTATTTAAAATTGTGGTAGTATCATTGATACAAACAAAGGGAACACTAACATCCGAAATTTGCGGAGTCGAATTAATTATGGTGTTTGGAATGTACGCATAGAAAGTCATTCCGGCAGCACCTGGTTGTGCAATGTTCAGAATATTTCCATTTCGGCAACAACGTTCAACAGCCAGATGAAACCCTTCAATATTATCGGGTAATAAAATGGTAACATTGTATTCACCACGCTCAATGCAGGCACTTGCTTCGAAGGAGCAGTTACTGTTTGGCGAATAGGCAACCACATCTGAGCCAATGAGCGGCAGAATTTCGGTTGCATACCATATTTTGGATGGTGATGGATTTAGACTATCTGTTATATAAATTCCCAAAAACATTTCAGGGTCGAGTGCAGCAGGTATCGTGTTGGTTGAATCGCAATACCTGTAAACGATAAGTTTCACATCATAAAAACTCCCCCCCTGAAACGGGCCGCTGTAGGTGTAAGTTAACTCCCCTCCCATCAGGTGCGTTGCTTTTGCAGGCTTCGCAATAACCATCAGGGTAATTATGCTCAGAAAAAGAAAGAAGAACCTGCTGAATTTCATTAACTTATTGAATCTGAACAGCTAATATACGGAACTTTATCGGATGCATCTGTCACTTCAGGGTAAAAAACGACCGATTTCACCCTGTATTATTTAAGACAGGCGAAAGCCGCAATTTGCTGTCCGGGAAAAAGAATAAAAAAAGGCCGGATTGGCCTTTCTTATAATATTGATTATCTGATAATTATCACATCAACTCGACTTTCAAGGCGTCGTATAACCGATCCAGATCTTTTTGGGAATTAAAGCCATTAATCGAATACCGGATGTACACCTTATCGTTTTGCTGCATCACCGGAATTTCAATTTGGTACTTATCGAACAGCATTTTTTGAAATTCACGGGGATTTTCCAGGGAAACCTGAATACTAAATAATTGTCCGAAGAAGTCTTCAGTCAATGGTGCCAGTGGGGCGAATCCGGTTAGATCACAAAAGCGGAGTGCATTTTCGCGAACCATTTTTTTACAGGAATCGGAAACCTCCCACCACTTATGTTCCTGCATAAATTCAATTGCTTTGGGAATAGTGAGG
Source organism: Bacteroidia bacterium (assembly GCA_016788065.1). Classification (GTDB taxonomy): domain Bacteria; phylum Bacteroidota; class Bacteroidia; order AKYH767-A; family OLB10; genus JADKJB01. Next base: position 104,503 of record JAEUTI010000006.1, read on the forward strand.
TATGCAGAAAAATCGCGGGTACCATTAAACTGATGGTAATCGAGGAACTGAGAATCAGAAGGAGTGTCGCTATCATAACCCCAACTCACCACCAAAGGTTCAATTTTAATTTGCAATGATTTACGCACATAAAGAAAAGTACTTCCTTTTGGTGTCATCATCCATTTATGACAGGCACCGGTGTAAATATCGGCATCAAGTTCTTTCAAGTCTAATTTCAAATGACCGGGAACGTGAGCGCCGTCAATAATAGTCATTAAGCCTCTCTTCTTAGCTTCCTCAATAATTTCCTTTACGGGAAGCACCAATCCGGTTGCGCTGGTAATGTGACTGATAAAAACTACTTTAGTCTTTTCGGTATATCCATTCCAAAATTCTTCAAGAAATGATTCCTTACTCAAAATTGGTAACGAGATTGATTGCCGGATAAATTTTGCATTTACTTTGTTGCAATAAAATTTCCAGGTTCTGTCCATTGCGCCATATTCGATATTGGTGGTCAGAACTTCATCATTTTCTTTAAGTCGGAGTGTATTTGCAATTATGTTAACTGCAAAAGTTGGATTAGGAACATATACCAGGTCATCGGCATTTGCATTCAGATAATTTCCGAGTGCGATTCGGGATGCTTTCAGGTATTCAGGGCCATTTACTGCGAAAAATTGTACCGGTTCCCATTCCAGTTCTCTTTGCCATTTCTGATAATCATCGAACACCACCTTAGGAGAAGCGCCGAAAGAACCGAAGTTAAGAAATGTTATATCGGGATTAAGAAGGAACAGAGATGCTAATGCAGAAGACATAAGGTGTGCGTTTGCGCAAAGGTAAAGAATAGTCCTTAAAATAAAATTGAGGGTAACAATAATTTTGCTACCCTCAATTTTTAAGATTTTAAAATTAAAACACCATCAATGTTAATTCTAATTTTTTACAATTTTCACACGCCCCATCACATTCCCGTTTTCCGCAATTACTTCACAAAAATAAATGCCGGAAGTTATGTGGGAGAGATTCATTTCAGTTTGATATCCCTTGAAATTATCAATACGGCTTATTGTTCTGCCAGCAACGTCACAAATTCTGATGGTGTGTGATTCGCTAACCGGATTTAAGAATTTAATTGTTACATCTGATGAAAAAGGATTAGGCATTGCGATAGAATAAGGCTTTTCATTTTCCTCATCAGTAACACCCAGCAGGTCAATCATGGTATTGAATGTAGTGTTTGTAACAATTGCGGGATTATAATCGAAGAAAATATGCGCGGTGTTATAAATAACAGTACCGGGAACAACGTTTGCTTTTGGTTTAATTGAATAAGAAATAAATCCAATACTTGCTGCGTTATTGGTATTGCTATCAGGAAGCAGAATATTGTTAAAAGTAAAAATCATAGCGCCATTTGCTTGTCGGGTAACATTCACCGGGTGACTGCTTCCAATAAACCCGAAAGTTGAATAATCGAGATGCGTACTAAGGGTATCCCGTATTTTCACCACGAAAGCCGTATCATTTCCGGTATTCTGGAAGCGGATTGTATAGAGGAGCGTATCAGTTTTTAATGTATAATGCGGAACATCAAACCCTTCAGGACTAACCAATTTATCATTAGGATCGTATGAGCAGGTGATAGCCTGACTCAATGAATCGTAAATCGTGTTTGGTAATCCGAAATTATCATAAGATACTTGAGAGGAATTCACAATGGTGTCGCCTGGAAACAAGCCGGTACTATTCACAGTAATTCTAAACGCACGCTGTTCAAATGGTAGTAGTCCGGAATAATTCCAAATAAAAGTATCGCCAATTGAAGAGTTATATAAAGGAGCAGATGAATTATAACTTAATTGTGAATCCATGATAAACCGAACTTTTCCAAAAAGAGAAGAAGTCCCTTCATTGTGGATATTAATCCAATAGTCAATTGTGTTATTACATCTTGGTACGCCACCAACTAATTCCGTGTTAAATTCATAAGTCGCCAATGAAGGGTATAATCCGAAGTCGAGGCTATCAATCAGGTTTGAAGATAAAGAAACAGTATAACTTGCAGAGTCAGAAGTTAATATCCAGTTTGTATTGATATTTGCATTTACTGTATAAGTATTCGGAGGAATATTGTAAGAATACATTCCGGAAGAATTGGTTAACGATAAAAGCCCAATAGGAGCAACTGATACCGGATAATATGACAATCCGAAATCACTGCTATCAAAACTTCCATTCTGATTCTGATCGAAATAAACTTTCCCTTCCAAACCATAATTTAAAACCGGTATTAGTGGCAGACCGGCAAAATAACTATTCACATCTTTATTTAAATAGTAAATATCATTAGGGATAACAGGTTGGGGCCCGTTAAATGAATGGCCAGGGTAACCGTCAATTTGTACGATGATGTGCATATCAGAGTTAACATTTCCGGCAATAGCAGGATAAACTACTTCATCAAAATCAGAATCAAATACATTCACGGGTGGAGTCCAGCTATTTCCCCCATCAGGAGAAACCATTGCATAAGTATTGCGGTAACTCATATCGGGGACGCTGCCGGAAGAAGTATTTTCTTTAATACTTGAATATACCAGATAAATATTATTCGCAGCATCAACACCGGCAGATGGCATTCCGGACAATGATTTTTCATAAGGTGCAATGAATGGATGAATGGAAATAACACCATCGTTATCGAGATCGACTGCAGATGTTAAAATTTCAGGCATAACTCCCTGGAAACTTTCATTCCAATAATACAGGCCATCGGAGTCCGGGAAATATCCAAAGGCGGCAAAGGGATCAGTATCAAGTACCCGCATTCTGCCAGCCCAGCAATGAACCAAATTATTATTATCAATCAACACTTCGAGTCCTGGATCAATAAATTCTAGTGTGTCAGCAACCCCATCGCCATCAACATCTGTGAGATCAGTATTCGGATTATAATGAGCTAATGGAAATTCCATGATAATGCTTTTGGTCCATGTTGTTCCATTATCAGTAGATTTCCACATTGCCCAATCGTTATAAAATGTACCCTGAACAATAGCCACAGAATTACCGTTCACATCAATGGCATATGATTCAGGTTCCATTGAGTAATAAATCAGTGAATCTATTCCTGGTAAAACCGCATGAACAATGTCCCAGCTAGCACCACCATCCGGAGATCGCGAATAAGTCATTGCACCATCTATCCCATTTACCGGAGTACCAGCACTACCTGTTGGCAAGGTGAGAGCTATCACATGAATAGTTTGCCCATTTGCGCCTCCAACAGCCATTTTAGCCCACATACAACTTACACCCTGGGGGTGAGGGGGCAAATTCGATTTCTGCCATGGTCCGCCAATTGCAGCATTTCGTTTATACAGCATCAAAGCATTAGTTCCGGGAATAATATTCTTTAAATGGCCAACCACATATTCCATATTATTACTTCCAACATCGATTGTTGAATAGCCAATACTATCGATTAAAGGTTGTGTGCCTCCGGTCCATATAGTTCCGTCATAGTAATTATAGCCTGTTTCGCGATAGGTATTGGGATTGGTTAGTGAACTGCTGTGGTTCCAAATTGCTCCAATTGTATCATTCGAAAAATAAATCTTGTTACCCATTGAGCCATTTGACTGAAGGTCATGAGTAGTGCTGCCAATAATAGTTGATAAAGGCACCACTGGTGTTGTTCCATTACGTTGATTGACTGTCGGGTTTTGAGATGAATTATTGAATTCACCTGTAACCGGTCGACTTAGTGGTATGGCAACATGCTGAACATTAGCAGAAAGTGGCTTCACTTTTCTAACATCGGGGGAATGCGTTTGTGAGAAAACTGTCAATACACAAGAAGTCAATAAAATTGTTAGTAGCGTTTTTTTCATAGGCATGATTTTTAAAATGAATGTAAGAAATGTCTCTTTAAACTAACCGGATAAAAAGGTCAATGAAGAGAATAATTGTAAATCATGTTAAAAGTAGGAAAATTTTTACTTAAAAAACAACACTACAAAGAATTTTTCGCAATTAACCCAGAATTCGGGAAACGCTTTGATAACCCATCTATATATTTGATAATGCATCCTTTACGAAACAGAGTGCAAAAAAAGTGCAGCCTGTGGACAGGCTGCACTTCTAAAATGGACCTGTGTTCAATTCAAAAATACTTTCGAAAGTGGTATTACTGTATTTATGCCAAAAACAGCACGTTTTGAAAATGTTGCTCTGTTTTGAGCCAGATTTCTTTCCTTATACACATTGAAAACGTCATCGACTTTAACAAATAATTCAAAATTAACTTTAGACTTAGAACTTTCTTCTTCTTGTACATTAAAAACAAGACTTACCTTAGGTTCATATGTTGGCAAGCTTTCCTGGCGATAATAAGCTGTGATGCCAAAACCTAATGAAACTACTTCAGATTTTGAGATTGGAGTCAAAAAGCTAATGTAAGGTTGAAACTCCCAAGTACTGTTAAAAGGTTTGTTTGTGATGTCAATAAGATTTTTTTTCTCTTCATAAACTAATGTACTATCTGTTGATCCTCCTTCATTGATAGCTAAAGTATAATCCTTTTTATCAGCAATTTCATAATCATTCTTCTTTCTGAGGTTTGCACCAATTGCAAAATAATAACGATTTAGTATACACAAACTCCTGTCAAGATTTTTATACACCTGATTATAAGCAAGTGAAAACTCCCATTTTTCGAAAATGCGTGTTCCTAGCTTTTCATAAAAATAATAATTATCATTAAAAGTTGCAAATTTAACTTTAGAATATTTAATATTACCACTTATCCAGCCGAGTCGTATAGATGAAACTACCTCCTGATTAATTTCTAAATCATACAAATCATTAGCAAATTTATTTTTTAATTTATTTCTAATTTCCCGATTTTTTTCGCGTAATTGAAATTCGTCAATTAAAGAAGAAAGTTTAGTTTGTTCATCAATCCCTTTAATATATGTTTCATCGAACTTTGCAATCGAATCAGCCTCTTTAAACTTCTGATAAAGGTCAAGGTATTTCAACTTATAATATTTACTATAATAAAGTTGTTGAGTTTTGAAGTACGATTTTCTTTTCGTTTCCAATTTACTTATTTCCTCTTTTGTTCGTTTAGATTTGATACTTGAAAATTTGGACGGAGTTATGGAAAATGAACCTATATAAGTTACTCCTGGCTTTAAATCTCCATTATTGAATAAAACTGCAACACTTTCTGATGCGCCAGCTTCAATTCCAAAACCTAAATATAGCCAATCTTCCGTGCGAAGAGTAAAATTCAGATTGGTTTTCGTCTCATTAGATGCATTCTTCAAAGTTATCGCTGTGCCTTCATAAATATGTTCTTTTCCGGTATTAATTTTGGCTACCTGTTTTCCATAGTAAATATCCTTAACAAGCGGAGATAAAAACAGGCGCTTCCCATCCTGATATCTATCTGAAGCCAATGCTTTATTTGTTTTTGCTTCTACGGTATCAATGTAACTTACCATTGAATCCGCCAATGCTGAAACCTTTGGAATGCTTTGCCTCAGTTCTTCCAAATTATATTTCTGAGCACTTAAGTTTTCAGCTATTAAAAATAGCATGATTGACATGAGAAGATGTTTTTTCATAGGATTGATTGATTTAATAAAGTTCTTTTTGATATCCTCAAAATTAGAATAGTGCGGTTAACCCCTACCCCGTATTTTTCCCCCGTATTTATACCTGCCCGAAAAGCTGCATTGGAGAAAATCCATCCTCATTTACAGGGAGATCATAGAAAAGTTAACTGTATTATTGTCTTTTAAGGCTACATTCAAAGTCTTATCTATTTGATTTTCCATGTATTACGGTTACATACCACCAAAGTAGTATGGAAGTCCCTTCGCTGGTTACGTAATTTTACTTCATCAAAAACAACAACACCATGATAACAGAAACATTAATGATCTTCCTCACAACAGTAATGAGTATGAATCAACCGGCAGAAATAAATAAATCCTCGGTAAAACAACAAACAGAAGTTAAACAAGCAATTACCGAAACAGCGCCTGCATTGCTCAGAGGAGGATGGGACCGTAACTAATACTAAAAATAGCAGCCATGATCACAGAATCACTATTACTGTTCCTTACTTCAATAATCAGTTTAAACCAGCCAGCAACGGCTGAAAAAAAGGAAGTAATTCATCCTGAAAAACAAATAGAAATTGTTCAAACACGCACTGCCTCAAATTCAACCGGAATGCGCGGTGGCTGGGATCACAACTAAAATCTGATCTAAAAGTCAAATCACTACAACGAATCAATTCTAATATTTAAAACAAATTGTTATGATATCTGAAACTTTAATTATCTTTCTCACATCGGTGATGAGCTTGAATTCAATTCCCGAAAAGAGTAAAAAAGAACTGGAAAATAATCAACAACAAAATGGCAAAGCCCGTTCCGAACAACATCATCCCATAACTAATAATCAAAAGGGAGGCGGCTGGGACTACAATTGATTTTATGTCGAAAAACATTCGGATAAAACCCTATTTACACATTCTTGAAAAAGATGGTATTGTATCATTCATTAAGACATTGGATGAATCCATACGTATTCCTTCCGGAAAAATGATTGACACCATTGTGTCTGTTATCCAGCAAAACTCAAACTATGATTCTGTTTGCGATGAACTAAGTAAGCACCTAAGCATAACGCTTCAAGAAGCAGAGCTGTTACTTGGTAAGTTTATTGAACTTGGAGTTTTAGAATGGGTTGATACAGTTAATCAAAATGAACCTGGTCGCTATCACCGACAGCAACTACTATTTGACACTATAGCTCCTGTGGCAGATTCATCGACTGATCCATACCAACATAAACTATCAGATACACATATCATGATCCTTGGCATTGGTGGAATAGGCAACTATATGGCTATGGCCTTTGCTGCTGCCGGAGTAGGAAAAATAACACTGGTTGACTTTGATGTGGTAGAATTATCAAATTTAAACAGACAAATTCTTTTCAGAGAAATTGACATAGGAAAATCAAAAATAGCATCCGCAATAGCACACTTAAATTCATTAAACAGCACTATTGAACTGAAAGGTATTGAGACCAAAGTTCATTCTCAGGAAGAATTAGATATTCTGATTAATGATAACGGGCCAGTAAATTACCTGGTATTATCTGCAGACCATCCACCTCATCTGGTATTATGGGCCTCTGCCTTGTGTCAAAAGCATCAATTTAAATATGTAAAATGTGGCTACATGGCTTTTCAGGGATTGGTTGGCCCGTTGCTGGGGCCACAAACTAAACGCTACGAAGAATTATTTGAATCGTGGAAAACAGTTATAGAAGCTCAACCGAAACATTTTAAATCACACAACGATTCATATATTGCACCAAGCATGGCAGCAACGAATGCCATCCTGGCAAATATTGCAGCATTAGAAATTATCAAGGATATAACTGGCATAGCTTCATCAGCACTTACTGAGAAAAGACTGCTAGTTGATTTGAAAACAATGGAAATATCATTCGGTTAAAACCATAATATTATGCATCAGAATCGACTGAAGAAATTTATTCTATCTATAGTTACGCTGACTTTTGTCTTAAGTCACTTTGTATTCTTATCTGTTGCGCAAATTCCATCGCCAGGAGCGGGAAACACCAATCCTGATGCAATTGATACGGCTTATTACAAAGATCAAATTCGAATAGCAGGGGATTTCGTGAATGCGTCGGAATTTGACAGTTGTCTGATGATTTGCAATGGCAATGTAACAGAACTGACGAAAAACTTAAAAGCTTTCAAAAATGAAAAAACACTGGAATACATTAATAAATACCTGATGCATTTTTACAAATTAAGAGGTATTTCATATCAATTATTGTCCAAATATCCGGAATCTCTTAAAGAGCAGCAGCTGTATTTGAAACAGGCAGAAAAAATTAATAGCATTAAAGACATTGGAGCTGCGTATACTTACATCGCCTACACCCATCGGGAGATGGAGGATTACAAAACAGCCTTGCAGTATAATTCAAAAGCAATATCGATTTTACAAAACACTCCTTACCGAGGCAGTTATGCCAATGCCCTTTGCGGGAAAAGTACACTATATTATGATTTAGATCTGAGCATCGACAGTGCCATGCAATTTTTACAGGAGGGCTTGAAAATATATAAAGAAGTTGGAGACTATAATAACTATACGAATGGGGTTTTAAGCTTATGCGAACAAAAATTCAAGGCCAACAAGCAGCAAGATTGTAGCGTATGGCTGGCGAGTATATCCGAATATATCAATGAATTTGAAAATCCTGCGCAACAAGCTCAGTATTACGCTTATTTAGGAAGGGTAGAATTTGAAAAAGGTAATATTAAAGCAGCTTCAAAACATTTTCAAACCGGGTATGATTACGCCAAAGTATCAGAAAATGCTTATAACATGTTCGGCACTTCAAAATATATTGCTCTGAGCATGGCTGCTTCGGGACAATATGCAGAATCAATTAAAATGATTGATAAGTGTGTTGATCACTATTCAGATGATATTAACACTGAAAAAGCAAGAGAACTAAATTCCATTTCACTAAAATTTGAATTTGAGAAAGAAAAGGAATTCCAAAAGGCTGAATTTGCAAAGCAGGCTGCTGTTGCTGAAGAAAAGGTAAAGCGAACGACGTTGATCCGAAATGTAGCAATCGCAGGATTAGCTTTTGTAATTGCTGTGGCAGTTATTTTATTCCGATTAAATAAAAAACTTCGAATATCATATACTAAGTTACATGAAACGCAGGCGACGCTGGTAATGACCGAAAAGCAACGTGCAGAACAACATGTCAGAGTAAATATAGCAAGAGATATTCATGATGAACTTGGTTCTGGTTTAACACGTATTACCATGCTCAGTGGATTAGCACGTAAAAAATTGCACAGTCAACCGGAGGCAGTAGATGAATCACTTTCTAAAATTACACAGTACTCCCGTCAGGTTAGTGCATCTTTAAATGAAATTGTCTGGGCCGTGAACCCTCAAAGTGATACTATTGAAGGTCTGGGGACGTATATGAAAACCTATGCACAAAAGTATTTAGATGATATAGGAATTTCCTATCAGTTGCATTTCCCCGAAAAATATGAATCGATTCCATTAGATCCGGAAAAGCGGAGAAATATATTCTTAATCCTCAAGGAATCGCTTAACAATGCAGCAAAATATTCGAATGCAACTGAAATTATCATAAATTTAAATATTACAGGAAATATTCTGGAGTTGATTATTTCAGACAATGGAATTGGTATGGATACCGGAATTACCTCAACCGGCAATGGGTTGAATAATATGAATCATCGAATGGCTCAAATAGGTTTTAACTATACCATTGAATCTGAGCCTGACAAAGGTTGTACTATAAAAGTTGACGGAAAATTATTCTGACTAGCAGTATGAAAAAGATCAAAGTAGTTATAGTAGAAGATGACCAGGAGATAAGAAAACTCGTGGAGGAGATTTTGTCTTATGAAGACGATATAGAATTCGTCAGATCCTATAGTAATGGGGAGAATTTTCTTAAGGCTTTCAATGACATAACATGTGATGTTGTATTAATGGATATAAATATGCCGGGTAAAAATGGCATTGAAGTTATTGCAGAAGCTAAACCCAAACGACCTGAAGTACAGTTTTTAATAAGTACTGTTTTTGAAAACCCCCAATATATTTTTAACGCTTTATGCAGTGGAGCAACCGGCTACCTTATAAAAAATACTACCGGTGATCATTTGGTTGCGGCCATCCGTGAAGTTATGAATGGTGGTTCGCCCATGAGTACGCAAATTGCGCGATTGGTAGTAAGTTCATTTACAGCTAAGCCTACGGGAGGAGTACATGATGGTCAGCTTACTACACGGGAAAAAGAAATTCTGGATTTACTTGCCGGAGGATTAATGTACAAAGAAATTGCTGCCAGAAAGAACATTAGTGTGGAAACTGTGCGTAAACATGCAAGAAACATATACGAAAAACTGCAGGTAACTACACGAATGGAAGCCATTCAAAAAGTGTACCCAAAAGGCCAATAAAAAAAAGGCGGCAGAAAAATCTGCCGCCTTTTTAGTTAACCATTTTTACTTTACTGAACAGTAACGCGAATTTGTTTTGTGAATCCGGTTTCTGATTTTACAGTTAACAGATATACACCTTTTGCATAGGTGCTTACATCCAGTTTCGAATCATTTCTACCTTCAGTTGCAGCAATTGCTTGTTGAAGCATTACGCGTCCGGTAAGATCTGTCATCGTTAATGAATAGTTTCCTGCACTCAGGGTATTCATCTCAACTGTAAGCTCTGTGCTAACTGGGTTTGGATAAGCAACGACTTCAGCTGTAGGAAGAATGCTGGATGAGTTACGGCAGGTAACATTCACAAGTCGTGTTTTCGTACCTGAGTTACCACATGCATTAGATGCTGTTACGCCAACTGCACCACTGTTCATTCCCCAATCAACTGTTAATGTT
>JAEUTI010000087.1 GCA_016788065.1 Bacteroidia bacterium
TCGATTTTTTGGCCGTAATCGGAGTAGAAGGAGAGTTGGAGGGTGCTGTTGAATGGATTGTTTCTGATGATCAGGTTATCGCCATTTAAGCCTACACCAGGGTCAATGCCGCCAAGAATGAGACAGGCTAGTGGGAAATCAGGGATTCCGTACCCTAACAAGGAATCGGGGCTGGTAAACTGGCTGGCGCTTTGTTGAATGGCGTTTATGATTTCCATGTTGGTGGCATTCGGGTGGCATTGCCACAGGGTTGCAACCATTCCTGCCATTAGGGGCGAGGAGAAGGAGGTTCCATTCGCAGGGAAGGTTCCGGTGCCATTGAAGGGATCCGAGACAATGGTCTGCGCGCCCTGAGCTGCAACGTTTGGTTTTATATCGCCATCAGAAGCCGGGCCTTTGCCACTGAAGCTTGCATACAATGAGGTTGCATCAACTGCACCGACACAAAGGATGCTATCGGCATCGGAAGGGGCACTGATTCTAAACCACGAACCGTTTCCTTCATTGCCGGCACTGTTACAAACTACAATTCCTTTGGAAGCTGCAATATCTGCTGCTCTTGAAATAGGAGTGGTGTTTCCATCTAAATCGGCATAGCTGTGATCTTGCGTAGGATCATCGAAACGGGTATAACCCAACGAAGAGTTTATGATATCGGCACCGGCACTGTCGGCATATTCTGCAGCAGCAGCCCAGTTGTATTCTTCAATGATTGCTTCTGCAGGTGCATTTTCAGAGCGGAGCAGGAGGTAAGAGGCTCCCGGAGCGGTTCCAATGATAGTGCCCGGCTGATAGCCTCCCATAACGGATAAAACCATGCTTCCATGCCAGTCATCTTCAAAGACACTTGCATTTCCATCAACAAAATCCCAGGTAGCAAGAATTCGGTTCGAATTGAACAAGCTATCGAATACCGGCATCGCATCGGCATTTAAAAATCCTGCATCTAAAACAGCAATAATTTTACCTGCACCGGTGTATCCATTGTCATGCATCTGATCACCTTTCAACATATTTACCTGATTGAAAGCAGTACCATAATTGAGTGATGAAACTCTTTCATTGGCAACAGGTGCAGGACCTTTATAACGTATCTTTTCGAGATCAAATTTGGGCTCTGTGGTTACCGGCGCTCCGATACGACCTACTTCAGTGGATGAAGCCACATAAGGCAGCGCATTGATTGCAGTAAGCACTCCCGGATTTGCAACCTCAACCGTAACGGAATTAAACCAGCGGGAAGTATTCAGAATAGTTGCTCCCGTTCCGGCAACTCCTGTGAGGTATGCAGGGTTAACAGGGAAGTCTTGTTGCGTCACTGCAATATTTTGAGCCTGTCGGCGCTGAATAGCCTTTGCAGACAAATAAGCCGAAGGATTACCTACTGAGTAGGGTGAGTTGTTTTTATCGGTGAAAAATACCACATAACGGTCTTGTGCAAAACCGGTGGCAACAGTGAACATACACAGGAGCAGGAGTACTTGTTTTTTCATGATTTATCAGTTTGTCCAGGAAACTATGGTTTGTGTAAACAGCCTTTGTGCTTTTACACCGGGATTATTAGGGTTGGTATAGTCTTTTTCGATGTGAATTTGTTGCTTATATACCAAACCAACACCGGTTGCATATTGTTCAATTTCATAATCTTTTCCGATAAAAGTATCCTCATCACGCTGCAAAACCGTCAGTGTGGAGTCGAATGTAATGCCGTTTATCACTTCCGTACTGTTTAAACCGGTTATTTCATAGGTTTGAGATTCCAGCACATTCAGGGAGTTTCCATCCCAGGTAGCACCAAATCCTAAAGGGAAAACCATTTTCACATAGGGAACGTTTTCTTCTTTCTTTTCAACTCTGGTGGTAGTTAAGTTGGAAGTCCACACATCGGCAATCACCCATGGGTCATTTGCATCGAGGCGGGTATACCTTTCCAGGCGCTGGGTTGGACGACCCTGATTATCGTTAAAAACAGATTCAACTACTTCCTTGATTTGGTAGTAGGTGGTATCCTCGGCACCGGAAAAATCATCTTTGGTGATGAGTAAGGCATCATAAATTTGTTCGTGACCAACATTCACAGGAAAGTAGCTATAGATGAGTCCCGAAGGTGTTTTATCGGAATCATCATCTTTACAACCCTGAAAGATGGAAGCAGCAGCAAGTAAAAGTATCCAGACCGATTTTTTCATAAGTTTTATTTTAAAATAAATCCACCTCCGATCACATCCTGATCTTCATAGAAAACCGCACTTTGCCCGGGAGCAACCGCAGTCACATTTTTATGAAATACGACTCTCGCGAGATTATCGTGCAAACTGATAGTTGAGTTAGTGCCGGGGTCTTTATATCTGATTTTGGTGAGGGCTTCCATTTCGCCATCAATATGTCCGTATTTAATCAGATTTAAATTGCGAACCCACATTTCTTTCTTTTCCAGTTCTTCAAAACTACCCAATATTACCGTGTTGGTTTCAGGAACTATTTTGGTAACATACATCGGTTCTCCGAATGCAACTTCCAGGCCTTTACGTTGGCCAATGGTATAGAATGGATAACCTTTATGTTTCCCCAATACTTTGCCTTCAGATGTAGTAAAATTACCTCCTGCAACCTGTTCTTCCAAACCGTTTACCCGATGTTTCAGGAAAGCCCTGTAATCGTTGTCGGGTACAAAGCAAATTTCATAGCTTTCACTCTTATTGGCGAGTTCATGAAATCCCCAGTCGGCAGCCATTTTACGGATAGCCGTTTTTTCAAATCCACCAATAGGGAAACGGGTTTTAGCAAGCAGATCCTGTGAAAGTCCCCAAAGCACATAGCTTTGATCTTTGTTATTATCGACACCCTTGGAAACCACATACCGGTTGTTTTCCTTGCGGATTTGCGCATAATGTCCGGTAGCAATAAACTCACAATCGAGCATTTCGGCGCGTTTGTAAAGTGCTTCCCATTTGATGTGCGTATTGCACAAGACACAAGGGTTTGGGGTGCGACCGGCCAGATATTCATCCACAAAATTGTCGATTACTGCATCGCCAAATTCACTTCGAATGTCGAGGATATAATGATGAAAACCCCTGTCGACAGCAATAGAACGGGCATCGTTAATAGAATCCAGACTGCAACAGCCGGTTTCTTTTTTGGAGGTACCAGATGAAGCATAATCCCATGTTTTCATGGTTATTCCAACCACTTCATAGCCTTCTTCATGCAAAAGCATAGCAGCCACCGAACTATCGATGCCGCCACTCATGGCTACTAATATTTTTCCGTGTTTACTCAATTTGTCAGGGCTATTGCCAACCAACAAAGGTAAGCATTTTCAGCATAAAAAGCTACCCCTTATTGCTGTTGAAGCGCGCCGTAACGGTATGTTTCTGACGAATCCCTGACACCGTTCTCATTGAGGTAGAGCCATTCACCTTCTTTCAGACCATTTTTGTACTGCCCTTTAATGTAGGGTTTGCCGTTCATATGGAAATGCACAATGGTTCCTTCAAAAGTATCGGCTTTGTACCTGCCATCCACTTTTATGCTTCCATTGGTAAAATAACGCTTGATTGGTCCTTCTTTTAGTCCGTTTACATAGGTGATTTCATCCGAAATTTTGCCGGTGGGATAAAAGGTTTTCCAAACACCATGAGCTTTGCCCAGTTTGTAGTTTTCAATGGCTGTCAGCAGGGTATCGTTTTCACTGTAATAGTTCCAGGTGCTGTCTTTTTCCTGGTTGATATACTTCCCGACAGCCTTAATCTTACCATTCTCCCAGTAGCTGGTCATTCGGGCAGTTTTACCATCGGCACTGTTCACCAAAACTGCCTGTTTTTTCCCCGATTTGTAAAAGGTATTCGTATTGCCCTGAGGTTTTCCATTCTTGAAAATAGTCTCCGAAAAGAGTTGATCGTTATCGTAATAACGCCTCCATGGTCCCTGTTTCAACCCTTTGGCATCGGTCCGGTTAATGGTATCACCTTTGAAGATTTTATAGGTTTGAGCCTCCACTGAAATAACATGGAAAGCTATCATCAGTCCGGCCAGAAGCATTACTTTTTTCATAAGGCAAATTTACAATTTCGTGGGAATGATGGAGAGAAGCAGGTTATTATTCTTCTTCATGGTTTTGCTGGGATTTTCAGACTACAACTCATTCTAATAGCCGATGTTGCGTGTCAGTGTTTCCTTTTATAGTCAAGTGATTGATTTTGTGGTTATTATAATAGCAATTCACTCAAAAGTAAAATTATTGGTTAAATTATTTGCATTTAGTGCTATTTATTTATATATTTGCGACATAAAATTCACTTATAAGTGAAACGTTTTTCAAGAATTTTCGTCTATTTTAACCTGGAATAAGCAAAGTGAACTACGAAATTGTCGAAATGGAACCATTCAGCGGCAGCGAAGCAAAAGTTTACTCTATCATTCCTCAGGGTGAAGAAGAAACGCTGTTTAATAAGTTTGTAGATGAAAATAAGGTAGCATACAAGGATGAGATAAAAGACATACTCAAACGATTAATGCAAATCGGTCATACAACCGGAGCAAGAGACAGTTTCTTTAAACACGAAGGAGATAAGGAGTTTCTTAGAAAATTTGGGAATTACGTTTGGGCATTGTTTGATGATAAAGAAAAAAAATTGAGATTGTACTGTATCAGGTTTGCAAATGTGGCAATAATACTTGGGGGTGGAGGATACAAGGACAAGTCTGTTAGAAAGTGGCAAGATGACAAAAAGTTGTCTGAGGAAGTAAGAAAAGTAATGGCTTATGCTGAAAGTATACTAAAGCAGTTGGATGATGGCGATTTATATTGGTCGGCAGACAGAACAGAATTAGAAGGAAACTTAAAAAACTACGACAATGAGTGAAGTAACCAAAGCAAGAAAATATAACAGCTCAAAACTGCAAGAGTTGTTAGATGAAGTTACTCCATTAGAAATGGAGCAAACTAAGAACAAAATGCAACTTGCTGCCCGTATTGAAGATCTTATGATAGCTAAAGGGTGGAATAAGTCGCAGTTTGCAGAAAAAGTTGGAAAGAACCCATCTGAAATAACTAAATGGCTGAGCGGAACTCAGAATTTTACGATTGATGTGTTAACTGAGGTAGCGTTTACACTTGGAGTTGAATTAACAGCTTTGTTAGGAAAACAGCAGATTCAGGTTATTTACCGGAAAAAAATTGTGGTTAAATCGGTTGCTACTCCAACTGCGATAAGAATAACGACACCGTATGAGCAAGGAACAGATGTTTTCGGGACTTGTTTCTTCACAAGTCAGGGAGCAAAGTCATCTTATTCACAAAAACGTCAAGCATAAAATGACTAAAATTGAAAATATAGATTTCGATTTTGAAATACAAATAGTAGCAATCGAGTTATTAAGTAGCTCATTGAATTTGCCTGGCAATCCTAATACACCGGCAGTCAACTTTAGTTTCAACATAAGTGTTGAAAGTCGTGCAGATGCAGTCAATAAGTATGTGTTTGTGATTGTACATGTTGAAATCAAAAATGACGTCCATGTTGTAGTTGGTTCATTGTCGGTAAGTTGCATTTTTGAAATTTTAAACTTTGAAGATGTAATAAAAGTTGAAGCAGACGGTAAAGTAAATATTCCTCCGCGCTTGATAGAAACACTCAACATTATTTCTGTTTCTACCACCAGAGGTGTTATGTTCTCCACCTTCAAAGGAACATTATTACATGGTGCTGTTCTTCCAATTATAGACCCAAAGCAATTTCAGGTCGGTGGACAAAATTTAGAAAAGTAACAAATGTTTTAATGAAAATCAATTTACTTTTTTCCTAAACCCCGGTACAAATCATCCAGAGCTTTTACCATGGCGGTCCATGAAAAAGTCTTTGACGTTTGAGCCACGCCCTGACGAAGTGAATCTTCGCGTTTATTTTGGAAGAAATCGGTTATAGCCGATGCAATAGAGCCGGAATCGACTTCCGTCACATAGCCGGCAATTCCGTTGGGAACTATTTCGGGCAAACCGCCTACATTGGTCACTATCATAGGCACACCAAAGTGATAGGCAATCTGGGTTACTCCGCTTTGTGTGGCATCGCGATAAGGCTGAACCACCAGTGAAGAGGCACCAAAATAAAACCTGACTTGTTCCTTAGGAATATAGTGACCGTGAATGATTACTTTATCTTCAATACCTGCCTGGCGAATTTGATTCACATACGCTTCCCGGTCATCGTAAAATTCTCCGGCAATCAGTAATCGCAGTTTTGGGTTGGATTGCGAAGCTTTTGCGAATGCATCAATCAGCAAATCGAGTCCCTTATATTTTCGGATCAATCCGAAGAAGAGTAGGTAGTCGCAGGAGGGATCCAGTTTCAGTTCTTTCACAGATTGCTCCCGGCTGGCAACTGCTCCAAAGATATTATACACCGGATGGGGTTGAAGTACCACCGGTTTTGTTTTGTCGAATGCCAGCAAATCGTTACGTACACTTTTGCTCATCACTAAAAAAGCATCA
The DNA here is from genome assembly GCA_016788065.1 of Bacteroidia bacterium. Taxonomy (GTDB): domain Bacteria; phylum Bacteroidota; class Bacteroidia; order AKYH767-A; family OLB10; genus JADKJB01. Next base: position 6,497 of record JAEUTI010000087.1, read on the forward strand.
CAACTATTTATAAACCAATTAGTAAGGGGTTTGTCGAATGGCCTTTTTTCATGTGGAATGATGTTATCGGCAATGGCAATCACCTTAATTCCACTTGTTCCACGTTTCACAAGCCGGGCAATACTTCCCAAACAAGGACCCATCAGAGGTATCCAAAATCGGATGATGATGTAGTCGGGTTTTAATGCCCTGATTTTGGATGCAGCCTTCAGCCAGCTAAAGGGTTGGATGGAATTGATGAGGGTGGTGATTTTAATATCGCCGGGAGCGGTTTCATTTTCAGCAAATTGGGTGCTCCCCGGATATAAAAACGAAGGGTATTGCATGGAAAAGGAGATGATCTCACATTGATGACCTTCTTCATTCAGCGATCGACATAAAACCTCATTGAAATTGGCAATTCCGCCTTTCAGCGGATAGGCAGGACCAATGATGATGATATTTTTAGGCTGTGATGACAATCGTAGCGTTGGAATTTAGGATGCCATGAGATTGCTCCGGTGGCATGGGTCAGATTCGTTCAGAAACCTGGTATTGGTTTTTATCCGGTGAGGTGCGTGCAATGAGTTCGCCCAGAAAACCGGCGACAAATAACTGTGTTCCGATTATCATCGCCAAAATTCCGAAATAGAACAACGGACGATCCGTCATATTGTAAATGTCAAAAAAGTACTTGTCGATTGCCAGTTTCAAAGCAATCCCAAATCCTACGAGGAAGCTTAACGTGCCCAACAAACCAAAGAGGTGCATCGGCTTTTTCCCGAACTTAGAAACGAAGGTAATCGACAATAAATCGAGAAATCCGTTGATGAATCGTTCCCAGCCAAATTTGGTGTTGCCATATTTTCTGGCGCGGTGCTCGACTACTTTTTCCTCTATTTTTGAGAATCCGGCCCATTTAGCAATCACCGGAATGTAACGGTGCATTTCGCCGTATACCTCGATGCTTTTGACCACATCGGAACGATAAGCTTTCAGTCCGCAATTAAAATCATGCAGGTTATGAATGCCACTCATTTTGCGGGTGGCCCAATTGAATAATCGGGTAGGGATGGTCTTTGACAACGGATCATGGCGCTTCTTCTTCCAGCCGCTGATTAGGTCATTGCCATCGTGTACAATCATTTTATACAGATCCGGAATTTCATCCGGGCTGTCCTGTAAATCGGCATCCATAGTAATGACCACAGTTCCGTTTGCAATTGAAAATCCTTCATTCAGGGCAGCCGACTTCCCATAATTTCTGCGAAAGCGAATACCCCGGATGTTAGAATTGGAACCGGAAAGCTGTTTGATAGTATCCCAGCTTTTATCCTTACTGCCATCGTCAACTAGAATGATTTCGTAGCTAAAAAGATTGGCATCCATTACTTTAGAAATCCAGGCCGTTAACTCAGGAAGCGATTCCTGCTCATTGAAAAGAGGTACTACCACCGAAATATCTGGCTTTGTCATACAAATTGTTGTGGTTTGCGTCGGTAAATAGCTGCTGTTACGAACGATATAATGAGTCCGCCGAGTAGTTTATTGAACGATTCACTGAAAGCCAGTGAACCAATGGTAACCTGTTCAATGCCTTCCATGGCCTTTTCAAATACAGCATCCGACATGAATGCCTTGCCTTCTTCCATGCTGGTCAGCGCCTGCGTTTTGTACTGATCGAGTAACTCCGGAGCGTACATAAGTGTGAAGAGGTAAAATGCCAGACCGAATAAGGCGGCTGAAAAGAAGGTGGTGAAGATGCCGATGGTGAATCCTTGCCAATAGGTCATTACTCCCTGCAGGTTGTGATCTCGATGGAATTTGGAAGCCATGATTATAAATACCACCGGAATCCAAAATCCTAAAAAGGGTGCGCCACCAAAAACGTTGTAACCCATAAAATGGATAATCACGAAGAATACAAAAACCGATAACCCACTGAGTGATCCGTAGTGTAAGGCGGTTTTTATGCTGAGGTTTCCTTCCATGGTAGCGGTTGTAAAATTACATTAATTGGCTGAATCTGATCGGTAGTTTTTTTCTAAGATGGGTGATTTATGAACGTCGATTGTTGATGGAGTTGTTCCCGGTAATTATCAATCAGTATTTGCCAGGCTCCGGGAAGGTTGTCGATAATGTCTGAAGCATTCATTGCTTCCTGTGTCAAAGACTCCGCTGCCAGATCTCCCGCCAGCCCATGTAGCCACACACCCAACTGTGCAGCCTGTAATGATTCATAACCCGAAGCAAGCAAAGATGTTATTAATCCCGTAAGGATATCACCCGAACCACCTTTTGCCAAGCCGGCGTTTCCGGTGGTGTTAAACCAGATTTTGCCGGATGGGGTAGCAATAGCGGTGTTTTTACCTTTCAGGATAACTACTAATTTGTGCTTGGTGCTGAATTGCTGCAGCAATTCCATTTTGTGGAAATCGTTTTGCCACTCACCAACCAACCTGCGAAATTCGCCGGGATGTGGGGTAAGTATGGCATTTTCAGGTAGTTTGGCGATTAATTCAGGTTTTTGTGCCAACAGATTTAAAGCATCTGCATCCAAAACCATTTTGCAGGTATGTTTGGTCATAACCAATTCCAGTAAATTGGACATTTCAGTGGTGGTGCTGAGTCCGGGACCAATGCCAATAACCTGAAATTTTGACCAATCCAGATCGCTGGCTGTTTGCTTCGAAACTACCATCGACTCCGGAACGGTTGTTAGAAGTATTACACTTTCCGTTTCAGGAACCATGGTGGTCAACAAACCGCCGCCACCTTTCAGGTAACCCTTTGCCATTAGTACCGAAGCGCCCATCTTACCATGACTGCCGGTTATTAACAATGAATGTCCGTAATTCCCTTTATGGGAAAATTCTCTTTTTGGGACATAAATTTGAGCCAGCATTTCCGGTTCAATGGTCTCCCATAAGGCCTCGACCTTGTCCATGTAATCAGGATGCAAGTCGATATCAAGTACTTCAACGGAGCCGGTAAAAGGAGCATTTTCAGGAAGCAACAAGGCCTTTTTCAGGACTTGAAAAGTCAATGTTTTGGTGGATTTAATAATTTCATTACCAGTAATTAGTGATATTTCATCTGAACTAATACCTGAAGGTAGGTCGATGCTCACAACAGGTCGCCCGGAACGGTTTAGCTGGCGGATAATTTCTGCATAAAAAGGAGTTACCGGAAGCTTGAATCCGGTTCCGAATATCGCATCAATAACCAGGTCGGCATCGGTAAAGTCAATGCTTTGGTCATTGTTAATAACTGTGGTAAGATTATGATTATTAGTGTTTTGCAATCGGGTTAGTTGCTCTGCACAATCGGCACTCAGGCGATTGGAAGGGTTCAAAAGGAAGGTTTTGACCTCGAAACCGGCACTTATTAACAATCTGGAGATGGCCAATCCATCTCCACCATTATTTCCGGGACCGCAAACAATGGTAACACGTTGTCTCTTAATATTTTGCAGAAGCCATTCGACACATTTACCGGCTGCCCGCTCCATCAGGTCGACTGAACTTACCGGAGTGTGTTGGATGGTGTATAAATCGGCTTCCCGGACCTGAGTTGCAGTTAGTATTTTCATGATTTCTGTCTTTTATTTGATGAACATATAAAATTCATAACCAGAAATATATGATATTATACTTAATTAATTACTTCAATATCAGGAAACTCTTTGGAGAGATGACTTTTGAGGAGGGTGCCATCGCCATGAACAGCCACAATGGTGCGTGCACCGGTATCTCTGATGAGGTCTAATATCTCCTGCCAATCGGCATGATCACTCAAATGAAAATTGAAATGTGCCCGGAATGGTGACTTCTTCCAACCGGTAGCAAAAGCTGTGATAACTCCGGCTTCGCGATAATAGGTTGATAAAGCCCGGGGTGGAGCAATAAGTATATTTCCGGTGGTTCGGCGGAACAATTGGTAGGAATAAGGCTGCCAGTTGCCCAGTTTTATGCCCATTTGCTCATAAATCTTGTGAAAACCGGTTGCTTCGGGATGAACCATGACCCTGCGATGAGGGAAACGATCGGTTAAGAGTTTCGTAATCCGTTGCGATTTCCCCAGATTATAGGCACCAATTACAATGTTGGTCTTCTCATAAGCTTCCAGTTTGCTCAACTCATCCTGCTCGGGTGGATGCGCATACAAGGGATCGGCAAATGTTGTTTCCGTTATCAGAACATCACAAGGTTCCACCTGAAACCGTTCGCAGGAAGCATCTTCCCGTAATTTAAAATCGCCTGTATAACAATATTTTACACCGCCGTATTCAATAATCACTTGAGCTGATCCCAGGATATGTCCGGCCGGCAAAAGCGTAACTTTCACCTCATTAAAATAGAAAGGTTCGCCATAAGCGGGCACGGTGAATTCGGTCGATACCATGCGGGGATACCGCAAACGCATGATGCTTTTGGTCGCAGCGGTGCACCAGACCGATTTGTTTCCTGCAATGGCATGATCGGCATGACCGTGGGTGATGACTGCCTTCTGAACCACTCTTTTCGGATCCAGATAAAAATCGCCGGGTTCGAAATAGAGTCCCTCCGGCCGTTTAAAAAGGTATTTATTCAATGCAGATGTGTTGTTTTAATTGTGTTTGGAGCAAATTAAGTTAAACTATCGGGTTTTTACCGGAAAAGATGAAGAAAAAATTACCGGAGACGCTTCTCCGGCTGAATTTTGTCCAGCATTTGAAAAATCTGGGTGTGAAGCAAATGCTTTTCATCGTTGTGGATCACAAAGTCAGATCGCTCAATCAGTTCTTTTTCAGGTAATTGGGAAGCTATTATGCTTTCAATCGCTTCATCCGACTTCTGATCCCGTTTTCTGATTCGATTCTTTCGGAGTTCCAGCGGAGCTACAACGGCAGCTATAAAATCCATATCGACATAAGCACCCGATTCAAACATGATAGCTGCTTCTTTCACCACAATTGAGGCTTCGGAATTTTTCGCAACCCAGTTGTGATAATGTTTCCTGACCAAAGGATGGATGATTTCATTGATGGCATTTCGCAAGGCAGGTTCTGAGAAAATGCAATCTGCCATGTATTTCCGGTCCGGACTACCATCGGGCAAATACGCTTTTTCACCGAGCAGCTTTTTGATTTTGGTAGATGCCTCTGCATCCAACAGGATTTTCTTGGCTTCCGTATCGGCATCATAAACGGGGAAGCCCATAGTTTCAAGAATTCTGCAGACCACAGATTTTCCTGATCCAATGCCTCCTGTGATGCCTAACTGAATCGTTTTCATTCGCTTATAAGATAATCGACCGTTTCCGGTTGCAGCCGGATTTGATGCAATCCATATGGATACCGCTTTAACTTTAAGGTCAGATGATTCGGGACATCCGGGAATGGCACTTCAGCCACCACCTGAAAATCGGATTCTGAAATTTGGCGGTACCGTTGAATAGAAACCTGAAAACTCACTTTTACTTTGTTTGGAAATAAAGTAATCCGACTTCTTTGAGAAACCGGCAGCTCCACAGGAAGTTCAATCATGCCTTCGGTGTATTGTTCCACGGGGAGATAATAATAGACATAATCGGCCGAGACAGTGATTCCGTTTAAATTATCTTTGATCAGAAAGGCACTTCCGAAGGTATTTGATTTGATATTTTTCAGATTAACCGGTTGGGTCTCGATGACTGCGACTTTATCAAGTAACTGCTGCGGTCCTGATAAATCAACAGAGTCGGGGCGAAGAATGATATCACCGGCTTGCCCGAATTGTTTTTGAAAATGGACGGAATGATTGATCTTCACCGGCACTCTTTTCAGATTCCGGGGTGTGAATGAAAAACTAATTATCTCAGGAATCAGTTTGTTGGCCTGATGTTCTCCCGGAAATTGATTTCTAAGTTTGATAGTTGGAAAATCCAGGTTCTTTGCGCCGTTTAGCAATTTGCCTACATCAATCAGAATAGAATCGGGTTCATCGCGCAGATGTACCCGGAACAATTCGAATCCGGAACCGGAAAACCGAAATTCTAAACGCTTGGGAAGATTATTGTCGGAGTGGTGGCTGAACGGAATATTCCGGTAGCTGACGGGAATTACAATTGAGGTTTCATAATTCCGGCTCAATGAAGTAAAGACCCAGAAAACAATAGAAAGGAGGAGGCAGGAGAAAAAGATCCAGGCTTTCTGGTTACCTTTTAATCGTTCGAACAGCTTAAAAAATGATCCTTTTTTCAATTCAACCCTGTAATTAGAAGGAGTAAAGGGGACTGTCGGGCAACATGATGCCTGCAGCCGGAACCGAAAAGTACGATCTTATTTTTTTACTTCCGCAGTTGCAGGCGTATATTGTTTGGTTGCTTCCGCAGAAATTGCAGATTTTTCAACTTTTACCCTTACTTCATGAGCAATTTCAATCATGAAAGTGGTATCAGCCACTTCCACAATCTTGCCATGTACACCACCGATGGTTACTACTTTATCGCCTTTCTGCAGACTTTCCTTGAAAGCTTTTTCAAGTTTAGCTTTTTTCATTTGAGGGCGAATCATGAAGAAATAAAAGATCACAATGATCAGAACAATCATCAGTAATTGACCCATAGCACCATTTCCTGCAGGAGCGGCTTGTAAAAGGATAGTAAGTAAGTTCATAGTATAGTTGTGTGAGTGTATTAACTGTTAGCTTTTGGTACCTGGATATCGGCACTGATAGTGAGTACCTTGGTATTAGGAATAGTGTTGGCAATGATAGTCACTGTTTTGCTGGTCATGCCAGATTTTCCGGCACTGTCGAAGGTCACATTGATAAATCCTTCTTCACCCGGAGCAACGGGAGTCTTGGTGTATTCCGGAACAGTGCAACCGCAGGAAGCACTTGCAGAAGAAATTACCAAAGGAGCATTCCCGGTATTTTTGAATTTAAAGGCATAACTTACTTTTTCACCTTGTTCAATAACTCCAAATTCATGGTTGTCGGTTTCAAAAGCGAACACCGGAGTTGCATTGGCATCAGCGGGTGCATTGGTATTGGCTGTTGCCGGATTATTAACGACTTCAGGTGAGATTTTAGCTTCACCGTCGCTGCTTTCAGTCTTTTGGTTGCAGGCTGCAAGCACTACAAACAAGGCCATTGGAAGAAGGGATAGGAGTGATTTTCTCATGCTTTTTATTTTTTGGAATGCAAATTTAATAACAAATGGATGAAGATCTTGTTAAGATGCTATTCAAGCAATCCGCGACCGGTTTTGGCAATCGAGCCTTTTGTTTTCAGGTCGGCGACAATATTATCGATTACCCCATTGATGAATATTTTGCTTTTCGGCGTGCTGTAATCCTTAGAAATATCGATGTACTCATTGATACTTACTTTGACCGGTATTCCGGGGAAGTGCAGGATTTCGCTGAGTGCCATCTTCAACAAAATGATATCGATGAGGGCAATGCGTTCCAGATCCCAGTTTTGAGTCTTTTCCCCGATAAGGGTTTCAAAATAGGCATCATTTTCAATGGTCTTCCGAAACAATTTCTCCATGAATTCCATGTCATCTTCCTCATCACGGAACAACGAAAGCAATTCAAAATGTCCTTTTTTATCGGGATGAGCCACTTTAATAGTTTTCAGAACCATGCTATTGATGAGGTCGAGTGCTTCGGCCCACCAGATATTCTGTTCTTCCATCACATTTTGCAATGCTTCGGAAGCAACCACAATGTGCTTGTAGACCCAGGTGCAGAATTCCACATCTTCTTCGATAGAGTGGGTAGCAACGGAAACATACTTCTTGTATTCGGGGGAGTTTCTGAGTTGATAAAAAACTTTAGCTACCAGCTCCGCATCCTTTTGCCAGCTGATCTTTCTTTTTTTCAGGGCATCATTAAAATCGCTGAACGTACTTAGCCAGATCACAAAGTGATTGTTTGCCATTGACGACAAAACAGGCTCATCTTTAGGGATAAATCTGGGTTGCAGATCGGCATAGTATTTCCGTTCTTCTTCAGCTAATTCAGGAAGAATTTGTAAAAGCGAAAGGTAAAGATCGTAAGTGCGTTCGGTCCCTCTGAAAATCTCATTCACAGATGTGCCAATATTCTTGTCTTCGGACTGATACCAGGTATAAAGTGCCTGCATCACTCTGATTCGTAAATGTCTTCTGCTGAGCATCGGTGTTAAGAACTTTAAAACATTGAGGTAACGCGACCTTTAAAAGGTCTGCATCACAAATTGAACAGATTCCGGAATTAAAAACCCAGCTTTACTTTGCCGATATCGCTGATTCTTTTCTCAGCCATACGGTTTGCTGCCAGGTAAGTCGGGATGCTTTCATCTGCAGCCTTTTTAAAGATACCGAGTGTATAATCATATATTTTCTCGGTATGCTGCAAAGCACGTTCCCTGTTGTATCCGGTAAGTTCTGAATAAACATTGATAAGTCCGCCGGCATTGATCAGGAAATCGGGAGCGTAAACAATCCCTTTGTCCGTAATCATCTTACCATGCACAGTTTCGTCGGCGAGCTGATTGTTAGCAGCACCGGCAATAACCTGACATTTCAGACGGCTGATATTTTCAGTATTTAAGGTGGCACCTAAAGCACATGGAGCATAAATATCCATGTCGTTGCCATAAAAGTCGAGGTCGGTTAATACGGTTACTCCATTTTCAGAAGCAACTCTCTTAAGGGTATCCTGATTCAGGTCAATGATAGAAACTACAGCTCCTTCTTTAACCAAGTGTTTAACCAGATTTTCACCCACATGGCCAATTCCCTGAACGATGATTTTTTTACCTTTCAGATTATCGTTTCCGTATGCTTGCTTAGCAGCTGCTTTCATACCCATATAAACGCCATAGGCAGTTACAGGAGAAGGATCGCCACCACCGCCCATAGATTCAGGTAGACCGGTAACGTGATTAGTTTCCATTTTCACGTACTCCATGTCTTTGGTGCTTGTTCCAACATCTTCAGCTGTGATATATTTACCGCTTAAGCTATTGACGAACTTTCCAAAACGACGGAATAAAGGCTCTGATTTATCTTTCTTGGAATCACCAATGATAACTGCTTTTCCACCACCTAAATTTAAGCCGCTGATAGAAGCTTTAAATGACATACCACGCGATAAACGAAGTACATCATGCAATGCTTCACTTTCATTGTCATATTTCCAAAAACGGGTACCTCCTAATGCAGGCCCCAGAACGGTATTATGAATGGCAATAATTGCTTTTAGTCCGGTTTCATGATCATGACAGAACACCACTTGCTCATGTCCAAAGGTCGACATTGGGTCGAAAAGGTAATTGGAGGCTGCAGCAGCTTGTTTTATTTCTTTAACTTCAATCATCAGTTGCTTTTTAATGTGGTGATTTTTAGTTTATTAATGCCAGGATAGGCTCCTGAAGCGGTGCAAAGGTAAGGATTTTTTCAGATAGAAAAGCACGATTTCTGACGGTTTTAAGCTGGTTGCATGAAAACCATCAACTTTGACCGATCAGAGCCTCCAGAATCTTGTAAAAAAGTGCCGCCAGAAGTCCGGAAATAGGAATTGTAAGTACCCAGGCCCAAATAAGTTTTATAGTGACACCCCATCTCACTGCTGAAATCCGCTTGGTTAATCCCACACCAATGATTGATCCGGTGATGGTATGCGTGGTACTGACAGGAATTTTGAAGTATTGCGTCACGAATAAGGTAATGGCACCAGCGGTTTCAGCACTGAAGCCTTCAAAGGGAGTAAGTTTGGTCACTTTCTGGCCCATCGTTTTCACAATTTTCCAGCCTCCAAACATGGTACCTGCCGCAATAGCCGAATAACATGCCAAAGGCACCCAACTTGGAATGTGGTGAATATCGGCTATCACGCCATGCGACAACATCGCCGCAGCAATAATTCCGATTACTTTCTGAGCATCGTTTCCACCATGTCCCAGACTGTATAATGCAGATGACAGGAGCTGTAATTTGCGGAAGGATGAGTCGATTTTCGAAGGGTTCGACCGCCTGCAAATCTGCATGGTAATGGCCGCAACGATATAGGACAAAATCATCCCTATGACAGGAGCCAAAACGATAAAATAAACCGTAGGCATAATTTTATCAATCTGAATTGCATCAAATCCACCGGCATGCGCAATTCCTGCTCCGGCGAATCCTCCAATTAGTGTATGCGATGAACTGGAAGGGATACCTAACCACCAGGTCAATAAATTCCAAATAATGGCTGCTACCAGACCGGCAATTACAACTACCAGGGTGATATTATCTGCATGAACAGTTTTGGCAACGGTATCGGCAACTTTGAGTTCGAAAATCCAATAGGCGAGAAAGTTAAACATCGCTGCCCACAGCACTGCGGTGAGTGGCGATAATACTTTAGTGGAGACAACAGTGGCAATGGAATTTGCTGCATCATGAAAACCATTGATGAAATCAAATACTAAGGCAAGGACAATAACAACAATGAGTAGCGTTTCCATATTCCGGAAGGGGATCAGGCCATTTTAACGATGATGGATTCGATGACATTAGCGGCATCTTCGCATTTATCGGTTGCTGTTTCCAGAGCCGACAAAACCTCTTTCAGTTTGATGATCTGAATGGCATCTTTTTCGTTTTCGAAAAGTTTGGCTACGGCATTATCGAAAATATCGTCCGCATGATTTTCGATACTATTAATACGTACCAGCGAATCGGTGATATCGCGCATTTTACGCATGTTTTTCAATTCGAAAATTGCCCTGCGCAATTCTTCTGTTCCGGTCTGGATTAACTCGGCCAGCTTCACCACATCATTCGTAACCACGGTAAGTTTATAAAGCTCCATTCGCTTTGATGATCCATGGATATAATCAAGTACATCATCGATAGAAGAAACCAGTCGGTGAATATCTTCCCGGTCGTATGGGGTGATGAAATTTTTACTGAGTTCTTTGAATATTTCATGGGTGATTTCATCACCAACATGCTCAATTCGCTCAATTTCCCGGAACCATTTGGTCTTTTCCTCAGGAGTAGTAGCCAATACCAGCTGAACTATGGCTTTGCCACCTTCAGCAAGATTCGCTGCAGCTTTATCAAATAATGGAAAGAAGAGTCTGTCCTGTGGTATGAAGTATTTGAGGAAGGGAAGAGCCATAATTTGATGTGTTAAATGAGTAGTGTAGTTATGTTAAGCGAAACTTAAGGGCGCAAATGTAAAGGAGTTTGTGGAACTGCGCAAAAGATGTTGAAAAAGTGTTTAAGAAGCTATCTTTAAGTTAATTAACAGAAAATGAGGATGTTGGATATTTAATTGGACAAGTGTGATTATTGTCACTGATTGAGTTGTATTTAAGAACTAATTTTGCAGTCACTAAATACCGGGAAATAATGAACAAGGGAACCAAATTGTACAGCATTGTAAATAACAAGTGTCCTAAATGTCATGAAGGTCAGTTTTTTAATACCAATTCTTCCTATGACCTGCAGCATTTTTCTGAAATGCCGGATGAATGTCCCGTTTGCGGACAAACCTACATGCCGGAACCGGGCTTTTACTATGGTGCGATGTATGTGAGTTATGGGATAAACGTTGCCATTTTTGTGACTGTTTGGGTTGCAACCAATGTGTTATTCAGAGATGGTTTGGGAGTTTGGTGGTTGGTATTGGCGAGCATCATTGCAGGTTTAGCTCTTATGCCGGTTAGTTTTCGCTGGGCGCGTTTAATATGGATCAACTTTTTTGTGAAATATGATGCGCAGTCGGCAGCCCGAAACAGAGAAAAGTTGCCCGTTACCTGATAATTACCTGAAGTCTGGAATTGCCTCTGCCAATTTCATAGGGCAAAACCTGTGAGGCATCAATAATCAGAATCTCGAGTTTTCTTAAATTAGCAATTCCTGAAGGAACATTGGAGTAACCGCCACAACCGGCAATATTCAGTTCTCGCAGATTTTCCAGTTCCCCCAACCATTCAGGTAAAGGAGTTTCCAATTGATTCCGACCAATTTCGAGAACCTCCAGATTTCTTAATTTCGATAACCCTTCAGGCAAAGCGGTGAGGTGATTATCGTTCAGATACAGCACTTCCAGGTTTTTCAAATAGCCGATATCTTCAGGCAAAGATTTTAGTTGATTATTCCGCAGATCTAATTCTTCAAGAGCTATCAGATTTCCAATCGACTCGGGGATCTGTTTCAATTTATTGAATCTGAGATTCAGCTTTTTCAATTTCTTCAAATTTCCAATTTCCTCAGGAAAAGAATCTATCTGATTCGATTGAAAAGAAAGGCGTTCCAATACTGTCAAATTTCCTATTTCGGGTGGAATTCGCTGCAATTTGTTGCGGAACATATTCAGCTCGGTCAGGTGAACCATATTGCCGATTTCAGGTGGAAAGGTAGTGAGTCCGGATGCAGTTAAATTGAGCGATTCAACACTTCCCGGGCTATTTTTATAGGATTCAAAACTCTTCAGGCGACTTTTACATCCTGAGGTCAGGAAAGAAAACAGCAATAAAAAAGAAAGGGTTCTTATCATTCCCTAAAGGTAGTAAAATGAAATTAGTTTGACGGATTTCAGTGAAGATGCAGATGAGCGGCATTTTTATCAGCCTTTTTGTTCAAATTTGCAGTTCCTCAAAACCGAAAATCAGCAGCTTTGATTTATGCATGCACTGGCATATCTGAATAAATATTTTTACAAATACCGGGGACGGATGGTTGCCGGAATTTTATTTGTCACTATTTCAAACCTGTTTGGAATCATGCCAGCGAAACTCATCAGGTATGCTCTTGATCAGGCGGCAGCACAAATTTCGTGGTACCAGCTCACCAAATCATTTCAGATTGGAAACGAGTTTCTGACAGCCATTTCATTCAACCTGCTCATATTCGTTTTGCTGGTTTTGGTGATGGCATTGCTGAAAGGCATTTTCATGTTTTTCATGCGTCAGACCATCATTGTGGTTTCTCGGTACATTGAATATGACTTGAAGAATGAAATCTATAATCACTATCAGAAGCTCGATGCTTCCTTTTACAATGCCAACAGTACCGGCGATTTAATGAACCGCATCAGTGAGGATGTCAGCAGGGTGCGGATGTATGTGGGACCTGCAATTATGTACACCGTGAATCTGGTGGTTATGTTTATTCTGGTAATATGGGCAATGGCGCAGGTAAATGTCAAGCTAACCTTATACACATTGTTGCCACTTCCGGTGTTGTCGGCGATCATTTACTACGTGCATGAAGTCATCAACCGCCGTAGTGAAAAAGTGCAGGAAAAGCTATCGAAACTGACCGTATTTGTACAGGAATCTTTTTCCGGTATTCGGGTATTAAAGGCCTTTGCCAGGGAAGATTCTGTGAGTGAAAAATTCTCCCGTTTATCGGATGAATACAAGAGCGATTCGATGGATCTGGTTCGGGTAAATGCGTTGTTTTATCCCGCATTGCTTATACTGGTAGGATTGAGTTCCATCATCACCATTTACATTGGGGGATTGCAGGTAATTGCCGGCACCATTACCATAGGTAACATTGCGGAATTCATCATTTATGTGAACATGCTTACGTGGCCGGTTGCCTCTTTGGGATGGGTGGTTTCGCTGGTGCAAAGAGCTGCTGCATCTCAACAAAGAATAAATGAATTTTTAAGAACAGAGCCGGGAATTCAGTCGGGTGCAGAATCGTTTACAGCCTTCAAAGGCAACATCCGTTTTGAAGATGTTACCTTTACTTACAAAGGAGCAGGACAACCCGCATTGAGTAATCTTAATTTTGAGATTCCGGCGGGCTCCTCACTGGCAATCACCGGCCGGACGGGCTCCGGGAAATCAACATTAGCTGCTTTGATTTTAAGAATGTATGATCCGGAAAAGGGTAGGGTACTTGTTGATGGAAAAGATCTCCGCTCTGTGAATTTATCTCAGTATCGTTCTCAAACAGGATATGTTCCACAGGAGGTATTCCTTTTCAGTGATACCATTGCCAATAACATTGCCTTCGGGATAACCGACAAAAATCAACCTGTAGAGTTGCAGGAGCGCATTCAAAAAGCGGCTTCAGATGCAGCTATATTGAACAATATCAATGAGTTGCCATCAAAATTCGAGACACTGGTAGGGGAGCGGGGCATTACCTTGTCCGGAGGTCAGAAACAACGGGTATCGATTGCGCGGGCGATTATCAGAGAGCCGGCATTGTTGATATTCGACGATTGTTTGTCGGCAGTCGATACCAGAACCGAGGAGGAAATATTATCCAATTTAAAGCGGGTGATGAAAGGCAGAACCTCCATCATCATCGGTCACCGCATTTCATCGGTACGGCAAGCCGATAACATACTGGTATTGGAAAATGGGGTCATAGCAGAGCAGGGGACCCATGAAGAATTGCTCAATGCCAAAGGGGTTTATTACGAAATGAATGAAAAACAGTCACTTGAAGAGCTGATTTAGCTCACCGGCAAAATATTCGTATTATTTTTATCATTTTTTTCAATTGTAGTTAATTTTTCTATTTTTGTCATTCAAACAACTACAAATGTCGGATTTTAATCAGCAGGATGCTTCCAAAGGGGTTAAGAGTACACGGGTGAAGGCAGGCAAAAGAACCTACTTTTTCGATATAAAATGTACCAATTACAACGACCATTATCTGGTGATTACAGAGAGTAAGAAGAAGCTGTCCATGGGATCCGAACGCCCTATGTACATGAGATCACAGATATTCCTTTACAAAGAAGATCTCGAAAAATTTGTGAATGGTTTGCAGCAATCCATTGACTATATCAAGAGCCAATACCCTGATATGGTGCTAGAAAAGACCCGGATGGAGGAAGATGATTACAACAACCACCGGAACAGTGACCATTAAAAGTTAATAAACCTGTTGAAGAAAACTCCATAAAATTTCGCAATCCGGAATTTTATTACTACATTTACATTTACTTACTAATTTTATTCATTCCCCCCATGAATAAAGACAACAACATAGGCTTATCTGCCCAAGACAGGCAGTGCCTTCAGTTAATTGAACAAAATATTCAATTAACACAACATATAATTGGCGATGATGCCATTATCTATTTTGACCTCAATATCAGGCCGCTGTTCGCAGAAGCCGAGAATATGGAGATCATCAGTATGAAACGACTCGCGGCCTATACCAGATCCGGTAATTGGGAATTCCATCCTAACTAATTATCTATCGAAAATACTTATGAAAGCATCAGCCAAACGGCTGGTGCTTTCGTCATTTAGGAGGCAACTTTCAGCCAATTTTTATCGTCTGTTAAAATAGGTAATAAAATTCTTTTGATTATCCAATTTTAATTCTTTACTTTGATTGAGTATTAACCAACCTATTTATGACCAAATCATTACGCCTATTAGCGGTCCTGTTCCTGATTAGTCAGGCATCATTTTCTCAAACTGTATCCTGTATTGGATCGCAGACCTTGACGGCCACCCCACCTCCAAATGCTGCCGGTGCTTATGCTCCCGGTACAACGGTAACTTTTTGCTATTCGGTAACCGATTATGCACAGAGTGTAGCTGACTGGATTGCGGGTATTCATCCGACATTCGGGCCGGGTTGGGATTTGTCGACATTAATTCCAATTTCTGCTTCGCCAAGTTGTGATGGACAAGGAAACTGGGCATGGTATACTTCCTGTACCGGAACTGCATCCGGTATCACTTATGGTCCCGGATTTTATTATGATACTCCGGCAGGTGCTCCAGGTGGTGCATTGGATGGTATTCCCGGAAATAATTTCGGTGATAACTGTCCTGTATTTACGTGGAACTTCTGCTTTCAGGTGACTGTTGCGGCAAACGCACCACAATTAGAAGATCTTACTGTTTGTGTGCAATCACTATCCGATTATCAGGCGGGTTCGTGGGGAAATGATGGATGTTTTGATGCCTGTGAATCTATTGAAGCATTCGTTCAGGTTTGTACACTTATTATTCCTTCTGCTGTTATCACAAATGCCAGCTGCTCTAATACCAATGATGGTTCTATCGTAGTTACTCCTTCCGGATTACCTCCATACACTTTCCTTTGGAGCAATGGTGCTACAACAGGTTCTCTTAACAATGTACCTCCCGGAATTTATACATTGACTGTTACCGATTCTGCAAATTGTCAGAAGGTAGTAACATTCCCAGTTACAGGTCCACAACCCATTAATTTGAATGCAACCGTAGTACAGGATGGATGTGTACCCGGTGGTGGCTCGGTTACACTGGCACCAACAGGTGGAACAGGTGGATCATACACCTATTTGTGGAGTGATGGTTCTGCTTCAAATGCATTGACTAATCTGACAGGTGGTACTTATACCGTTACGGTGACAGATGCAAATTCATGCACCGAAACACAAACATTTACCATAACCTCGGTCGCTCCGGTTTCAGTGACTGCAACCAGTACGAATTCAACGTGTACCGGAAATAACGGTTCAGCAACTGCAACGGTATCGGGCGGGACAGCTCCGTTTGTATATAACTGGAGTCCTTCCGGTGGTAACGGTGCAATTGCTTCAAACCTTGGGCCCGGAACATACACGGTTGTGATTACCGATGCTAATGGATGTACCTCTTCAGCGCAGACCACAGTTCAGGCAATTGGTTCTTTCACCTTAGCTTCTACATTTGTACCACTTGCCTGTGATCCGCAAGGAACTACTTCAGCTACTGTAACAGTAACCGGTGGAACGGCACCCTATACTTATCAGTGGACTCCAACAGGAGGCACTGCAGCAACAGCAACAGGACTCACCTCCGGAACTTATGTTGTTTATGTTACCGATGCCAATAGCTGTGTCGATTCAAATACCATTGTTATTCCTGGTGTAATTCCAGTTTCATTAAACACCAGTGCAACTTCTGTTCAGTGTAATGTTCCGAATTCAGGATCAGTGATTGTTACTGCTGCCGGTGGTATTGCACCTTACACTTATTTGTGGTCTGATGGTTCCACAACTTCATCAGTAACCGGCTTGCCTGGCGGATTGTACACAGTTACTGTAACGGATGCCAATGGATGTACATCTGAAGCAACTTCATTGGTGAATGTAATTCCTGATGTATTTGTCAATGCTGGCTCAGCACAAACCGTTTGTGCCGGTCAACCTGCTACAATAACAGCAAGCGCAACCGGTGGAACCGCTCCTTTCGGATATACCTGGGACAATGGCCCAACGACAGATACGCAAACAGTAAATCCTACTGCAACATCTACCTATACGGTAACTGTAATTGATGCGAATTCGTGTACGGCTTCTTCAAGTGTAACAGTTAATGTGGAGCAATATCCTGTTGTATCGGTCAGTTCAAATGCATCCATATGTTATGGTGCTTCCACACAACTCACTGCTTCCGGTGGAAGCTCATTCAGCTGGTCTCCTGCAGATGGTTTAAGTGATCCTGCTATTTCAAATCCTGTAGCATCTCCACTAACAACAACTCCATATACAGTTACTGTAAGCAACGGACTATGTTCAAGCACAGGCAATGTAATTGTTACGGTTGAACCTGAAATACAAACAGCATTTACTCCTGACACTACACAGGGTGAAGCTCCACTTGAAGTAACATTCACCAACAATACAACCGGTGCTGCCAGTTACCTGTGGGATTTTGGTGATGGCAACATCAGCAATGCTGTTTCTCCCACAAATACTTACACCGAACAAGGCAGCTATACTGTTACCATGGTTGCAACCAACACTCTTGGTTGTACCGATACCTTACGTTATACTTTCATCGTAGTAAACGAATATGCTGCACTCGTTGTGCCCAATGTTTTCACTCCTAATGGTGATGGTAAAAATGATGAATTCAGTTTCATTGAAACCGGTATCTCATCAATTAGTGTAAGCATCTTCAACCGTTGGGGAAATGAAATCTATTCCTGGAATGAAAAAGAAAAAGGATGGAATGGAAAGTCAAAAGATGGTTCTGAAGCTCCTGATGGTGTTTATTTCTATGTGATAAAAGCTAGAGGAATTGATGATAAGCCTTATAACTATCAGGGTACTGTTCAATTAATCAGAGTTAAATAGTAACCACTTCTTTGTCGTTTTAAAGTCGATTCTGTCCAATGAAAAAAGTAAGTTTTATCATTCTTCTGTTAACCTGCTGCATGGGTAAAATCTATGCTCAGGGAAATTTAACCGTTCCTGATCAAAGTCAGAAGGCCAGTGTTTCGCAGCGAATCGGATTAACGGATATCGAAATTCGTTACAGCAGTCCATTGGTACAGGCTAGAGGTATTTGGGGCGATTTAGTGCCCTTTGGTGAGGTTTGGCGTGCAGGTGCAAATGAAAATACTACCATTAGTTTTTCAACGGATGTAATAGTTGGAAATGTACAGGTGCCTGCAGGAATTTATGGATTGCACATGATTCCCCGGAAAGATATGTGGACTATTATTCTGTCGAAGAATGCCACTTCCTGGGGCAGCTATTTTTATAACAAAGAAGAAGACATGGTGAGATTTGAAGTAGCACCATTGGTACGCGATTTTCAGGAGTGGCTGAGTTACCGCTTTACAGACCCCAGACCCGCTTCGGTGAATGTGACTATGAACTGGGAGAAAATTGCCATTACCTTTCCTGTTACTGTGAAAGTTCAGAAAACAGTAGTCGAAAGTATGAGAAATGAATTACGTGGTGTTGCCGGTTTCACCTGGGAAGGCCCGTGGCAGGCCGCAGACTATTGTTTGAAGCACGATATTTATCCGGAGGATGCCATGCAATGGATAGATCAGTCATTGGCCGTACAGCAGAATTTCCATAATTTGGAAACGAAATCATTGTTACTGGCTAAGGCAGGCAAAAAAGAGGAAGCAGCGAAGCTTCATGCCAAAGCAATAGAATCAGCAGATGAGACGCAACTCAATACACATGGATATAAATTGATTGGGAACGGTGATTTAGCCGGTGGATTGGAAATATTTAAACTGAATATTAAACGAAATCCTGATTCCTGGAATGTATATGATAGTTATGCTGAAGCATTGCTTATGAAGAACGATAAAAAGGGAGCACTCACCAATTATCAGATAGCACTATCAAAAGCACCGGAAGCACAAAAAGCAAGAATAAATTCACTTATCAATAAACTTAAATCGGAAAATAAATAACGATACCAGATACTCATACAACATAATTTCGGCAGCAACCCCTGATCACACCAAGGGAAGCAGAGTGAGCCGGCCTGAATATTGAATTTGCTAAAACACACACACAACCATATGCAATTCATTAACCACACCAAACACAGGGCCTATGCGACAGCTAAAGATTACCAAGTCTATTACCAACAGGGAGAATGCCTCTCTGGAAAAGTACCTTCAAGAGATCGGAAGAGAGGATCTGATCAATGCAGAAGAAGAAGTTAAGTTAGCACGTAAGATTCGTGCCGGCGATCAGGCTGCACTTGAAAAACTTACCAAAGCAAATTTACGTTTCGTAGTTTCCGTTGCGAAGCAATATCAGAACCAGGGACTCAGTTTACCCGATCTGATCAATGAAGGGAATTTAGGTCTTATTAAGGCTGCTAAACGATTCGATGAAACACGCGGATTCAAATTTATTTCCTACGCTGTATGGTGGATTCGTCAGTCAATTATGCAGGCACTTGCCGAGCAATCCAGAATCGTGAGATTACCCATCAACCAGCTTGGTTCTGTCAATAAAATCAAGAAAGCATTTTCTATCCTCGAGCAGAAATTTGAACGGGAACCCAGCAACAGTGAACTTTCTATTGAACTGGAAGTGCCGGAGGAAAGTGTTGCCAACACTATGAAGATTTCCGGTAAACATGTGAGTGTTGATGCTCCTTTTGTAGCCGGTGAAGAACATAGTTTGCTGGATGTACTCGAAAATCCCGATTCTCCGTTAGCCGACAACATGCTCATGAATGAGTCGTTGCGTCAGGAAATTAATCGTTCACTCGCAACGCTGACCCAGCGTGAGAGTGATGTGGTGAAGTTGTTTTATGGAATCGGCTGCAACCACAGTTTTACACTCGAAGAAATTGGTGCTAAATTCGATCTGACTAAAGAAAGGGTTCGACAAATAAAGGAAAAGGCTATTCGCAGACTGCGACACAATTCGCGAAGCAAGCTCTTAAAAACGTACCTCGGTTAATCAGAGTTTCTTTAATCTGATAACTTCATCTTTTAGCAATTTCACGGTTATTTCGCAGGCTTTTTTAAAGTCTTCGAACACTGCCGGAATGCGCTCGATATGGATCTGATCTCTCGAAAATTCTTCCAGTTCAGCAACCAGGTTACGCAGAATATTTATTTTTAAAAGATTTACAGACGATTTCAGTTTGTGTACCGCCTGAAATGTGGCAGGCCAGTTTTGCTGATGGATATGATCTTCTGATTCACTAAGCAACTGAGGAATTTGTCCGATAAGCATGTGCAGCAGACTCATCACATCTTCGGTGCTTCCGCTGAATAACTGAATCAATTTTTCCGATGAATTTCGTATATCCTCAGCCGTTATACTGCTTTCATTTGGTGCAGGAGCAGCTTCAGTAACTTTTGGTTTACCATTTACCTGTTTCAGAATGGTGGTCAGCAATTCCTGGGGACTGTATGGTTTGGTGATATAATCAGACATTCCCAAAGCAAGAGCTTTTTCCTTTTCATGGTTACTGGCATAAGCAGTAAGGGCTATGATTGGAATCTGATTCACCGGATGAGGTAAAGTAGTTCTGATCACCTGAGTGAGCTCATAACCGTTCATAACAGGCATCTGGACATCCATTAAAATGACATCAAATTTCCCTTCCTGTAAACTGGCAACTGCTTCGGTTCCATTGTTGGCGATTTCAACCTGAAATCCCATTTTATTGAGCAGCTTCTGAGCAAGAAACTGATTGACTTTATTATCTTCTACCAACAAAATAGTGACAGCAGATAAATCATTCAGTGGGATTTTGTTACTAGCTTTCTTCCCACCGGTAGTCTTTTCTAATTTCTTTAAAAGCTTGAATGGTAATTCCACTTTGAAAACAGATCCGCTTCCTAAAGTACTGTTTACCGAAATAGAACCACCCTGTAATTCTACCAATTGCTTCACAATGGTAAGTCCCAGGCCGGTACCACCAAAAACACGGTTAGTATCGTAATTTGCCTGTGTGAAACTATCGAATATGGAGTGAATTTTTTCAGATGAAATACCGATTCCGGTATCTGTTACCTTGAACAAAATTTTAATGCTCAGATCATGCGATTCTACCAGTTGCATATCGAGTGTCACCGAACCTTTGTCGGTAAACTTCACACCATTATTCAACAGATTTAAAAGAATCTGATTCAGCCTTACCGCATCACCAATAAGTGATTCAGGAAGGTTTTCGTCGATGGTGAGGTTAAGCTTGATTTTTTTCTCTTCTGCTTTCACCTTCAATACTTGCACCATGCCGGTCAACAATTCCTTGATACGGAATTCGCTGCTTTCAAACCTGATTTCACCGGAATGAATTTTCGAATAATCCAGAATGTCATTGATAATAACAATCAGGTTATTCGCAGAAAGCTTAATCGTATTGATGTATTCCAGCTGCTCCGGAGTTGGATTGGTATCGGCAAGTAAATTCGCCATTCCCAACACTCCATTCAGTGGGGTACGTATTTCGTGACTGATATTTGCGATGAACTGATCTTTGAGTAAAACCGTTTTCTCTGCAAGTTCTTTCTCTTTCAGTGTTTCTTCCAGGTCATAGCGCAACTGAATACCTTTGGTTTTCAGCACTACTTCCTCATTCATCAATTCTCCTGATAGTGAATTGAAGTTTTTATAATGCATCAATGCATTTCTGTAGTCACCGGCTTTCTCAAAAGCATCAGCAAGAAAGCGATGGATCAGATTTTTCGGGTATTTTACTTTTAATGTTTCCGCAATCTGCAACGATTCGTTAAGAATAGAAATTGCTTTGGTGTATTCACCGGTTTCAATATAAAGGTTGCCCAGACTTTTCAGTAGGTCAGCTTTTAAAATAGAATTTCCGGTAATATTTACATAGTCGATTGCCTTGAAAAAATAATCGAGTGACTTATCGTATTCTTTGAGTTTGGTAAATAATATTGCCAGACTACCGGTAGGTTTTACCTGTAATTCCGGGTTATTCAATCCGTCGGCCTGCGTTAAACTACGATCCAGATATTCGTATGATTTATCGAGATCATCGGCCCAATTATAGCAATTACCAATGTAGTAATTGGTAATCGAAACCATTGCTTCGTTTCCGGTTTCACTAAAAATCCGCAAAGCTAATTCATGATTTTCGATGGCTTTATTGTAATCGGTTAAAGCTTTATAAATTTCACCAAGACGGTTATAAATGGTTCCTTTTAAGATTGCATTTTCAGAATGGCGAGAAAAATTAAGAGCCTTCAATTGAGCCTCAAGTGCCTCTTGATAATTTCCTATCCGGAAGCAAATGTCGCTGATTGCCTGTTCCGATTCGCAAGCCCGTGAAGGTGCAGCCAGCCGCTCATACAATGCAGTTGCTTCGTGCAGATGTGCCAGTGCCTGACGGGTATTTCCTTTTTCATACTGGATATTTCCCAGTTCCAGCAAACATTCGCCGATACCCGTTGAAAATTGGGCGTTTTTAGAAAGATTCAGTGCCTTTTCAAAGAATTCCTCCGATTGCATGAGGTCAGCATCCCGCAAAGTGCGAGCGGTCTCAATGAGGTGAGAAATCACTTCTTCCCCATTAATTGCCTCATTTACAGCAATTTTGTCATTACTTCCCTGCATTTTTTAATCGTTGGTCTTTGAAAGGGTCAAATATACGTCAAATCCCCGTAAGTGGCTAGATTCAGGCATTTTAATCACTGAAATTAGGCATTCAGCAATTTTTATAACTATACGGAAAACAGGTCCTGTAGGATGCATTCGGTGAAAACTATTCTGCATCCGGCAATTTAAGATGGAGAAAGCTATCGGATCAAAGCGAAATAACCTGCTTTGGTTTCCTTAGTAAACTTGCCGGCCGATTTGATGGCATCATAGGTAATCAGGTAAGTATAAACACCTGTTGGCGCATCCTTACCTTCAAATGTTCCATTCCAATTACCATCAAAACCAAGTTTGGTAGTAGTGTGCAAAGCCTGTCCCCAACGGTTAAAAATGATGATCTTAAAATTTGTGACATTAGTTCCTTGTGCATAGTAAGTATCATTCTTACCATCGGCATTCGGTGTAAAGGCTCCGGGTATAAAAAGCGTTTCCGGGCACGATTCTATCACTATCAATGAATCAGTTTTGGTGCATCCATCAACATGTGTAACAATAACACTGTAAATTCCGGGATCAATAATCACCAGCTCCTGAGTGGTTTCACCACCCGGATACCAGTTGTAACTTGCTCCGGGGCCGGCATCAGCAACAACTATTTCTCCATTATTACCACAAACAATGGCATCTGTGAGCACCACATCAGGATTTGAAAGGACGGTAAGTTCAAATGTATCACGTGCCACACAACCACCATTATTGACTGCAACAATGTAAGTTCCGCTGTCAGCAACTGCAATTTGTGCTGTTGTTTCACCAGTCGACCATAAATAGGTACTTCCTGCAAAAGTGGCATCCAAAATAAGAATAGTGCCATCACATATAATGCTGTCTGCAGGTAATGCAATCACCGGAGGATTCACTACATAAACCGTCACAGGAACTGATGATCCCAGTCCGTGCCACAGGTAAGTAGTCGTGTCAGTTGGTGCAACTGTGAGGATGTTGTTTACGGATGTAAGCGTATCAGTTGGTGTTGCTAAAAGTGACCAAAATCCCTGAGTGTTGGTAATTCCTGTGAGTGCGGTATTTTGTCCGGGACAAATAACAGTATCCCCTGAAACGGATATCGTTTCTACTATCGGAGTCACTAAAATATCATCTACGTAATAATAAGCTGAACTATTCATTGTAGCACAAGCAGGGGAGGGATTGATAAAATTAAATGCGGTTGTTGCAGCATCGGTACGAAAATTACCTATGGTGATAAATGCTTCACCACCTGCAGCAACATAATAAGAAGTTAATGCTGTCCACGATCCGGTGTCGGCTACTACGGTAGTAAGTTCTACTTGTGGTGTTACATTGATGTAGGTGCTACCTGATTGTGAGAGTTGTGATGTAGAAAAAACCATGCCCAAGCGGTTGGTAGCATATTTGGAGTTGGAAGAACGGCGAAACCAGGCTTCTGTCTTGTATAATTGTCCCGTTACCATGGGTGATGCTAACGGTGCCTGCATATATGTTCTTTGATTGGCGCCCGATTTTTTGGTGTAAATTCCTGCATAAGAACTACCACCATGCGCGGGTGCATGACCTGCAAAATTTACCGGTGCACTAACATCGTTACAACCCGGAGTTGCTCCATTTACGTGACAAAAACTGAATAAATCGGCGGTATCACCCGTAGCAATCCAGGGTTGTGCAAGCGTAATTTCTTTGGGGCCGGCGGGACAGCCTGAGAGTTGTTCAAATCCGGGATTGGGGCAAAGATTCTGGCTTTTTAGCGATGTGGTTAGTGCCAAAATCAGTAGGCAGCAGGCAATAATTCTCATTGTTGCGGGGGGACAAGCTGTATGTTGATGACTTCTATTTTTCTTTCTTTGGCTGCAGCCGGATGATAAACGGAATTGCGTTTATCTTTCAACTGATCACTCACGCCGGTAGCAACTAGTGTTTCACCTGCGGGAACTTCTGTAACTTTTAATTTTCCATCTTTAAGATAAGCATTCAGCACACCGTTGTTGAAGATGTTGAAGAAATTTACCAGCGAGGCAATTCTTCTTCTCGAAAGCAATTCATTGTATTCACTTTTTGCAAGTGGACTGGTACGACCTCTGACTTCAAGCTCGATAGCATAACCGGCTTCCAGCGCTTTTTGAATTTTTCCTGCAAAAGTATTCAGTCTGTTATATGACTTAGTAACTGTTTCTACAAAGAAAGTATCAATTTCACTCTCTGCAGTTGCTTTAGGTGTGCCTGTTAATTTACCGGAATATTTTTGTTTGTATTCAGGGACTGCAGCGAGATATTCCTGATACAATTTCTCATAATTCTCGGTTGTGGTGGATGCATAACTTCTTCTTCCGGGTTGATCATTTTCGAAGTACAGTTCTAAAGGAAGGAATTCCTCATAGTTAGCTCTGTTACCAATAGCAGCAGCTTCAATGGCTTCAGGAGTAGGCTTAATTCCTCCTGTAGGAAGTAAGGTGGAGTCCACAGCTGCAACAACCGGCGTTGTGTCCTTTTCAGGTATATTGAACAGGTAAATATCGTAGCAGCAAGTTTTGCTTCCAATGAACATGGAACCTTTGCGGTTCGATGACAATGTTCCCGATTTGTAGTCCTTGTTAAGTGTATAATAAACATCATTTACACTGGTGTTTATTTCGGGACCTAAATTTTCGGGTGCACTGAAATTGCCATTTGTAAAAACAGATTTCATGATATCCATTCCTCCCAAACCTATATGCCCATAGCTGCTGAAATAGAGCGTTTGATTTGGTGAATCGAAAAATGGAGTCATTTCATCATCAAAGGTATTTACCGGTGGGCCGGGATTTACAGGAGCGCTGAACACAAAAGATGCGTCTATTAAACTGGTCCATATATCCAGTTTGCCGGAACCTCCGGGTCTGTCGGAAACGAAATACAATACATATCCATCGGCACCGCGCGTTCCGATTGCAGGTTGTGTTGCTGTATAGCCTGCAAGATTTACACCTGCGGGAATGAGTTCCGGCTTCGCCCATTTGCCATCAATCATGCGGCTGTAATACAATTCGCAATCAAGATTATTTTCGCCTGATGGGAGACAGCGAGAGAAAACAGCAACTTTAAAATCGGGGCTAAAAGCAAGATTTCCGTTGTGTGATTTGGCATCATTAAACAAAATATTCATCGGCACCGGAGTGGCGAACTTGGAATTCTTTTTTGATGACTGCAAAATTCTCGATACGTAGTAATCATCGGTTTTCTTGTCTTTTGATTCATACAAAAAGCGCAGAGATGCAAAATAAAGTGTTGAATCACCAATCAGTGAAGCACCGAATTCGGAATAATTGGTATTTACGGGAGATCCGGCATTGGTGATGGTGATATCAGTTGGTTTAGCTGCCAGTTTCATCACTTCCGGCATGGCAGCAATTTCAAAATTTGCTTTGGTCTGAAAATAGGAAGTGTCGCTTTTATCGAGTGCCGCATAACGTTCAAACAATCGTGCTGACTCTTCGTACATCCCCAAATATTTTTTCATTTCAGCATACCGAAATACCGCAAGTGGAAAACGATTGGATTTATCTTCCATCACAGTTTTTCCATACCAGGTGGCAGCTCTTTCATAGTCCTTATATAGTCGGCTGGCCTCTGCCATTTTGTACATGATGGTCAGGTCGCCCGTTTCAAAAGCTAAAGCGTTATTGTAATATTCAATGGCTTCCGCAAAGCGCATTTCTTCCATGCTTTTATCTCCTGCCTGCAGCCAAGCTTTCAAAGTCTGGGAATATCCCGACAAGGAAAGAAAAAACAAAAAGGCAATTATTCGGAGTGCTTTCATAAATTAATAGAGTGGGCAGGGTGGTTTAATGCCCAATGGTTTTACTTTACGGATGATATAAATAAGTGACAATTCGTAACCGCCTTTACCATTACTTGCACGATCGAGATCGGAGGTATTGAAATCATACGATACTCCTACATTCAGATTGTTATAATCGAAACCTGCAGAGGCAATGAAGGCATCCTTAGCACGAAGCCAGGAGCCCAGGTAAAGTGCATAATTTCTTCCCGGTAATTCACTCAAGCGGAATCGTACAGATGTACCTCCGGTAATTTCTTTAAAAGAACCCTGGTTCATGAATATCAATGCAGGTATCAGATCGAAACGGGTTGCAATGGCGAAATCTGCTTTCAGATCAGTCTGTAAGCGCGGAAACATCTTAGCGCCTTCATCAAAAAAGGAATCATTCGGGCGATTGATATGCTGCAAACTTATTCCCGCACCGGCCTTAAAACGATCAGTAACCCGAATGAGATAGGAGAGTCCTGCACCAACATCGAAATAACCCTGATTATCGCCACTAAAATTCTCGGTATTACCTGAAGCCGGATCAAAATTGTCGCCTGTATATTGTTCATCAAAAGTCAGATCAGCATAATTGATGGAACGTCTCACATAGGAGAATTGTATTCCTCCCGAAAGGAAATGAATGGAGTCGCGGCCAAGAGCTTTTATTGCACCGGCAGAAATTCCAACTTGGGTAAGTCCCAGTTCGGAGTCACCGGCACGATCATTATTAATTAGCAATCCCAGACTATACCGCTGTTTCGATTCCGGAAAGAAATTTACAGGCATATCGAAGGAGCCTGAAAAAGTACGGTAAGGAACAGTAACCGATTTCCATTGACGGCGGTGATTGGCTATGAAACGATAATCGCCGTTATAAAATCCGGTTAATGCAGGGTTTAAATTGAGAGGAGATGATTGAAATTGGGAAAAATGGATATCCTGAGCTTTTATCCCTGAATGAAACAGGAATAAAAACATACAACACATCGCAAACCGGAATAAAAAACGGTTGCTAACGGTCTGTGGATATATGTTATTTGATTTCAAATTTATCGTATTAACGTTACATTTCCCTTCTTAAAGAATTTTTCATCGCCGAAGCAGGTAATTTCCAGATAATAAACATACACAGCCGGTGTGGCAAGTTTGCCTTTGTATTTTCCGTCCCATCCTTTTTTAGGATCGGTAGTTTCAAAAACCTTCTCGCCCCAGCGATCATAAACACGGAACAACAGTTCTTTGATGGTATTACCTCTGACAAACAGAACATCATTATTCTGATCCCCATTTGGAGTGAATGCATTTGGAATGAATAATTCCGGTTCTTCACACAATACTTGCTTAATCACGAGCGAAACCGAATCGGTATTGGAACAACCGTTGTTATCGGTAATAGTCACATACCAGGTAGTATTTTCATCAGGTGTAACTGTTGGGTTCTGGATAGTCGGATTACTAAGGCCCGCAACCGGTGTCCACGAATAGGTGAAGTTTCCGGAAGTAACCGCGT
The DNA here is from genome assembly GCA_016788065.1 of Bacteroidia bacterium. Lineage (GTDB taxonomy): Bacteria > Bacteroidota > Bacteroidia > AKYH767-A > OLB10 > JADKJB01. The sequence goes on from JAEUTI010000087.1 coordinate 34,577, forward strand.
TTAATATTACTGATTCACCCACAAAAATGGTGTCGTTGGAAATAGTCGCATCGAGCGAAGGAACAAATGAAGAGAATATCACTTCAACACTATCGACATAACTGCATCCATTATCATCGGTAACGGTAGCAGTGTACCAACCGGGACATAATGCGCTGGCAGTTGTACCGGTTTGCAGTTGCGGATCATTCCATACAACCGTGTAAGGAGTGGTGCCACCTGAAAGGTTGATGCTTGCACTTCCAATACATTGGCCATTGCAATAGGCTTCAGTCGCACTCATAGTAGCTGCAAGTGGCAACGGATTGGTGATGACGGCAGTGGTAGTTGTACTGCAACCATCGGCATCAGTAACAGTAACGGTATAGGTTCCTGCACATAAACCTGTTGCTGTAGCAGTAGTTTGTGAAGCAGGATCACTCCATAAGTAACTTAGCAATCCATTTCCATTGGTAACATTCACTGTTGTCTGACCTGTACAAGCGCCTGCACATCCTGCTTGTCCGTTCGAAGCAATTGCTGCAATTTTAGGTGGAATAACAATCGTCTGATTGATAGTCTTTCGGCAACCCCTTGACGATTGCACCTGCAATATTACATTGTAGGTGCCGGGACCAGGGAAAGTATGAGTAGGGTCGGTTGTTGTGACCAGTGGAGAACCATCACTGAAGTTCCAGCTCCATTGCGAGGTTGGACCACTGGCAGTGTTGCTGGTATCATCAAATGTAACGGTGAATGAACATGGATTTAAATTGTAACTAAAACCTGCCTGATATGCTGGCAATAAAGTTACCTGACCAACAGTGGTATCGGCACATGCCGGATTAAAAATAGAGTAAGCAATAAGGGTAACGTTATAGGTTCCTGTATCGGGATAAGTATAGGCAGGATTCACCTGTATTGATGTATCCGCCAATGTTGTTGGGTCACCAAAATTCCAGTTATAGGATACTGCCCCAAAACTGTTGTTGGTGAATTGAACCGAATTACTTCCGCAGGTCAAAACAGGTGTCTGCAATGCCGCTACAACGAGGGTTGGACATGCTTCCACATTCAACTGATAATCGCGTCGTGTTTTGGAAAGCAATACACCGTTACGATATTCATTCACACAAACACCAATTACAAACTGTCCGATTGTATTTGGTGTAGCAGTCAGCAATCCTGTTTGCGGATCAATAGAAAGTGGTACGCCTCCCAGCAGATTTCCCAAATTGTACGGAGGTTGAAAGATTACATTCTGAAAGGGTGGAGCATAGCCGTTAATGGTGTTTTGATCGAGAATAGGAATATTCTGATCGGCTCCATCATAGGGATTGCAAATTTCATAAACCAGAGAATCACCTTCTAGATCGGTTGCAGAGTGATCGAAGACGAAAGGCAGTCCTGCACAAATAAAGGGTGGAGGTAACTGCGTAAAAACCGGGTTACTATTTACAGCCGGTGAACCGGGAATGGTTGTGTAGGCAGTTATTCCCACATTCAGTGGATTTACAATGTTGTTGATAGTTTGATTTCGGCAGCACCGCTGATAACCTAACTGATATCCGCCCGGGCGCGGAGGAAGTGTTACCGTTCCGGAATACCTCGCAAATTCGTAGCATACATCGGTTGGAGGTATGAAACAGGGTGAATTAATGATTGGAGGAATGGTATCAGAAGCGTTTATTGGCAGATAGAGATAAGTCACCAAAGTATTGTTAGCATCCCAGATTCCAACAAATGCGGGGTTATCGAATGGAGGCACACCATTGTAGCAATCGCGGTAAACAGTGAGATTTATCTGGTATAAATTATTTCCTAAATATTTATAATACAGCTCACCTCCAACAATATGCGTGGCAAAAAGTTGAAATTGAAATAGGAAAAGAATAAAAAACAGAATTAATTTACGGGCCATAAATGCGTCGGGAGCGGTTGTTCAATATTACCCTAAAATTATAAAATAGCAGTGAATGAAAGGTAAAAACTTTCAACTTTATTTTGTTGAAAAGAAGAATCACCTTACTTTGACTGTCAACAGGTGCATTTCGCCTATAAATGCTTCCAGCTGATCTCCTTTAGTCACGGGACCAACTCCTTTTGGGGTACCGGTAAAAATAAGATCCCCTTTTTTGAGGGTAAAGTATTGTGATACGAAAGCAATGATGGTATCGATTTTAAAAATCATATCGGAAGTATTTCCCGATTGAACTAGCTGACCATTCTTTTTGAGTGAAAAATCTATGTTTTGCACATCCTCAAAGGTCGATTTATCGACGAATTTGCCAACCGGAGCAGAGCCATCAAAGCCTTTAGCAAGTTCCCAGGGCAATCCTTTTGCCTTTAACGATGATTGCAGATCACGAGCTGTGAAGTCGATGCCAATACCAATTTCTTCATAGTATTTGTGAGCAAATTTCTCCTGAATATTTTTGCCCAGTTTGCATATCTTAACCACAATTTCAGTTTCGTAGTGAATATCAGAAGAGAAATCGGGCAGGAAAAAGGGTTGCCTTTGCTGATTCTGCGCTGTTTCGGGTTTCAAAAAAATTACCGGTGATTCGTTTACCGGATTATTGAGTTCTTTGGCATGCTCTGCATAATTCCTGCCAACACAAATTATTTTCATGTCTTTTTTATTGATGGATCGAAATGCAATTCACTAAATTTTTTCTTTTTGAGGATGAAATATTCCCAGGCAATATTTCCTTTGTAAATGGTTTGTTCTTCATTTCTGACAGCCCCTTCGCGACGTTTGTAAGTGCCTTTCAAAACGCGTTCGTAGAAATGAAAATGTGCTTTGAGCACAGCCAGACAATCACCGATTCCACCCTGGAACAGAAACTTAACTCCTGCAACACCATCCAGCAGGAGACGCACTACAATGATAGGAAGCAGTCGATTTGCAGGTAAGTTTTTATAGAGCATGGAAAGGTTATTCCGGAAATTCAGATAAGTTTTCCTCGGATTGTTCTTTGGCAGGGTGGCACCGCCAACATGATAGACGATTGATTCGGGAACACAAAAAATCTCATATCCCATATTGCGGATTCTCCAGCACAAATCTATTTCTTCCATGTGAGCAAAGAAGTGATCATCGAATCCGCCGGCTTTATTGAAGACGGAAGATCGAATCATCATGCAGGCACCGGAGGCCCAGAAAACGGGTAGGGGAGTATCGTATTGTCCATGATCGGTTTCGAGATCACCAAACATTCTTCCTCTGCAAAAAGGGTATCCGAATGCATCAATAAATCCACCGGCAGCACCTGCATATTCGAACTGCTCCGGGTGTTTATGCCATCTTAGTTTAGGCTGGCAAACGGCTGTGGCCGGATGTTGGTCCATATAACGGATTAATGGTTCGAGCCAACCCGGGGTGACTTCAACATCGGAGTTGAGAAGCAGGTAATAATCGGCATCCACTTTTTTAAGTGCATCATTATAACCCTTTGCATAGCCTTCATTAACCGGATTTTCAACTATCACCACATCCGGATGGGTGGATTTTAACCATGCTACAGATCCATCTGTAGAGGCATTATCGGCTACAATTACAGTTGCGGAATTCCTGCTATGTGCTATTACTCCGGGAAGAAACTGTTCCATCAGCTTTTTCCCATTCCAGTTAAGAATAACAACAGCGGTTTTCAAATGCAGAATGTATTGTTAAAAATATTGAAGCGCAAAATTAACAATCCCTGCCTGATTGTTAAGCTTAATAAACGATTTAAGACATTAAAAGAATTTAGTGTGAGTAGACCGAAAATCATGATAGTTTAACAAATTACCAAAGCCTAAGTTCTAGCGTAAGTTATTTGTTTTCAATCGATTTCAATATCTAAAATTCCAAAAGTTTCATTGAATGGAGTATGTAAGTCGATAAATTGGAACTTTGGAGCACTATTTTGTTTAAGTAAATTGTAAACTTTTTGGCTTTGGGTATCTGAAGAAAGGTAAAACTCAACTGATTTTTCACAATCACATTGAGCAAATAATTTTGTGTCGTTTGGGATTATGTTTCTGTCTTTGAGATTCAATGTGTTTTTATTTCGAAAGGTGATTTTTGCAAATTCTCCTGCTTTTTTAGCATGATCTAAATTAAAAGGAATTATTTGTAAATTCCTCAGGGGCAATTCAAGTACATCGCCTCCTGCACAATATTCAGCAATTGATATGGTGGAAATCATCATCGCAATTTCTTGCCTGATGAAGTATTGAAAGTAGCCATCTGCATTTTTAAAAAGTGGATCTTCTTCGTTTAAAAAGCGAAGAAAAAAACTTGTATCAAGCAAAACTGCTTTATGTGTCATAATTTCCTCTTAATTCATTTAACCAATTGTCAGGATTGATTTTGCCAAGCCATGATTTTCTTGCTTTATCTCGAAGTCCTTTTAAATATTCCGGATCATATTTTGGGTGGTAGTCTACTAACTCAACAAATTTAAGATTTGAAGTATCAATTTCACCCGTTTCTAAATGTTGTTTCCCAATGGCACGAACACCAAAATTTCTGTATAATATATTTTCATCATACTCTTCCAAAAAGCTGATCGGAGTCTGAATTCTCAACGATCCTCTTTGTTCAGTGTAAATGTGGATATTTGCTTTATCTTTTCCTCCAGCATTTGTAACCTTTCCATACAAATATAACTCAGCATCCGCCCAAATAGACTCAGTTCGATAATATTTTGTTTTACTGTTTATCGTTAACTCGTTAGTGTCCGAAAGTGAAGTTTTGATGCTAAATTGGTAATTACGCTTGGTTGCAATATTCTGAATGTTTTCCAAAGATGTGGCTGTTGGAAAATCAAGAAAATCAATATTCGAATTTGCTTTTACTTGTCCTAAAATGGCATTGAAACCAATAATTGTTTGTATGGATGTTTTAAAAATATGTCTTACTGACCCTTCTTCGATTTTATAACTTATGGTAGGGCGGTCTTTTTTATCTGATGAATAAAGTAAGTTTTCGGCATTTTCCAGAATAGAAATTACTTCACTGATGTCATAATTATCAGGTGTTAGGTCAAGATTACCCTTAGACCCAGTGATTCTTATTTCTATAAATCCTAACTTATCCACCTGACAAATATATTAAATATATGAATTGCTTTATCATTCTCAGTGGGAAGAAAAATAAGAGAAATATTGATTTGAATCATTAAGTAATTCTGTAAAGAAATTACCGCGGATTGCTGAAATTTTCTCCTGCTTTATTTCCGAAGTAGTCGGCGCCTTTATTTTTTTCATCATAATCGCGGCTTTGGGTATCTCTTTTATAGATTTCGAGTTCCCAACGGTCGTTGTTCGGCTCTCCCTGAGCATCAGAGTGTAACAGGATAAAATCGTTTGTTACCAGATCCGGATTATAGAACACAAATTTGCGATTCGATTGTTGTTCGATTTTGTAATAGTGCCAAATTTCATAAGGGTAAGCACTTGGCTCACTGTAGTTTTTTGAAATAGTATTCGGAGGTCCGTATTTCAGGTAAACCCGTCCTCTTTCGGTAGTATATCCTTTGGCAATACGGGTGCTGAAATCGTTGTTGACACGCATCACCTCAATGCGGTAGTCCATCCAGGCTTTTTCGGGATTTACAGGGCTACGTTTCGACCAGAAATCATAGAAAAACTGCTGCATGATTTTTACATCCGCCAGCTTCATCTGATTGGTAAGGAAAGTTTGTTCCAGCTGATTGGCAATCGGAGTCAGGGAATGAATGTATTCAATTAAAGAATCTTTATTGGTGATTGCAGAAGCAAAGGTGTTTGACACATCACGTTGTTGAAAATCGCCGCTAACCGGAAGCGTTACGATGTTGCTGCGCTGGAAAAATGTGGTGTTGGTGGCAATTAATTCATTTTGCTGATTGCGCACTTCAAGCACGAGGTTGTAGTTGCCCGATGGCAAATCTGTAATGGGAATTTCACGCAACAAGACATTTACTTTTTCCGGATTTTGCTTGATGAAACCTCTCATGGCTTCAATTACGCGCTTTGATTCAGCGGTCTCAATAAAGTAACTCAACAGATATGGCGATCCGCTCATTACTTTGTCGGTGTTATATACTTCAGCATAAAATTTAAGCGACTTTAATGAGTTACCATAAAAATTATCTGCAAAAGGGATCAAATCAAATCCACTTTTCGAAAGCACTGTGGGAGATACCGTTTTAGTGTATGATTCCAGTAGTTCAATATCTGATATAGCAACGATGTTATTGTAGTATTCAATTTTTACCGGCTGCGTTACATTGTATGGTTTCTCAGGAATGTTTTTATCGCGGATTACCAATTCCAATACATATTTTCCATTGGGAAGTTGTACGCGTTGCTGATCCAGAAAACTAAAATCAAGATTGTTGGTGTCTTTCACTTCGGGACTCAATAAATTGTATTTGTCGGAATGACGAATGCCCTCTGCATCTTTATAGGTAGCAGTTATTTCAATAGCACCCTGATACATGCCATTGGCATTTTTCGAATAGACAACACTTTTGCCATTTACGGAAAGATAAGTCTCAATGTATGGACCATTTTCGGGCGAATAAAAAGTCTTGAATGAAAATAATGCCTGTAGATTTTTTGCACTCCCAATTGTTAAATTGAGAGAAATAAGGGCTGCTAATAATAAAATGCGCTTCATGTGGTTTAAATTAGATTGCTAAATTAAGCATTTTAACCCACTTTTATTGACATAATAATGTCATTTTTTGATTTTCTCTAAGGGTTTTCCCTGAGAAGGTGTTTAAACGGTAAAATGCAGTGTTGTCAAGGGTTTCAGAGGGGTTTCGACCTTAATTTTCGATGAAATCGGGGTGTGTTTTAAAAATTGTTAATATTTTTTCTAATCAAACGGTGTAAACTAACAAAAACCATGTAATTTTGTTACCGGCCATTTGGGCAGAGTGGCTGAGTACATGCCGGGGAGTGGGACTTTTGTTCCACCTCCGGTTTCCTATAATCTGACCCGAAATAACTCCCCTGGATAGGTGCAAACCTTCCTAATTTTCTGCCCGATCCCGGTCCAACAGACCGGGATTTTTGTTTTTATGGAACTTTCAGGAATGATTTTGTGAGTTTTTAAATTCCTGATTGTTTTTTTGCATACATTTAACTATCGATCTCAAGTCGCACATCTTAAAACTGAATCATGACTGCAAAAAATTTACTCCCGTTCTTATTAATTCTGATCTCTTTTTCAACCAACGCACAGAAGTATGGTAATACCTGGTATTTTGGCGATAAAGCCGGAATGCATTTCAATAATTGTAATCCCGTAGCTGTTACTTCCAGCGACATTGATGGATTCGAAGGATGCGCCACTTACAGCGACACTTCCGGCCAGGTTTTGTTTTACACGAATGGTGAGAAGGTGTGGAATCGTCTGAATAATGTGATGGCAAACGGACTGATTTCGCCAAGCGGAAGTACTAAAAGTCAGACGATCATCATTCCTTTTCCGGGCTCCGATTCACTCTACTACATTATCACTACCTGTATTCAGGGACAACCTGCGTCGGTCGCTGAATATCATATTGTCGATATGAGTCTGAATAATGGATATGGCGATGTTTCAAGTAAAAATAATCAGCTCACCACTGCCGTTCCTACTGAACAAGTTGCAGCTACCTATCATGCGAATGGCACCGAAATCTGGTTGGTGTTACACGAATACCTGACGAATAATTTTCTCGTCTTTCATGTCACCCCCGCAGGCATACCTGCATTCCCGCAATATTATCCGGTTGGTACCGGTCTTCTCCCTTGTTCGAGTAATATGAATGCTCGCGGACAAATTAAATTTTCTCCCGATGGAAGCAAACTTGCCATTAATGGTAATGGTGTTGGAAATGATAACCTTTCAAATCTTCTTTCACTTTACGATTTCGATATTAATACAGGTGTGGTCTCGAATCCCATAGATTTGCCATTCAGCCGTGGCGATTTTTCACTTTCGTTTTCACCCGATAACACCAAATTATATGGTGCTACCTGGAAGGCATTTAATTTTACTATAAGCGATTATAATATTCTTTATCAGTTCGATTTATCGAGTGGTGTACCTGCAACAATTATTAATTCCAAAGTAATACTAGATTCTATTCCTCTTCCCCAGTCTTTTGGCGATATGAAATTAGGACCCGATGGCAGAATTTATATTGCCCGAAATAACTCTGATTTTCTCGATGTAATTCGTTTGCCAAATGTAGCGGGTAGCGGATGTGATTATGTGGCATACGATTTTCACCTTGGAGGGAGAACTTCCAAATTCGGCCTGAACAATTACATTGAATACCGCAATTACTGCGATAATACGGTAGCAATTAATGAAATTGATGGGTATGCAAGTCCGAAATTGTATCCGAATCCGGTGAATTCAGTTGCACAACTGAAATTGAATACCGAGGTGACTCATGCAAGCATTTCAATCAGCAATGCTACCGGCAAGTTAGTGCAGCAATTAGACCGTCTCACAGGTTCGGAATTTAAGATTGATTGTAAAGATTTGAGTGCAGGTTTTTATGTAATTCAACTCTATGAAAAAGGCACCTTGATTACCACAGAAAAATTGGTAGTGGTAAAGGATTAAGTTGGTACTAGTTGGCAGTTGCAGTTGGCAGTAGGCAGTTGCAGTAGGCAGTTGGCAGTAGGCAGTCGCAGCGTCGCCCTGAGCAGAGCCGAAGGGTTGGCAGTTGGCAGTCGCAGCGTCGCCCTGAGCAGAGCCGAAGGGTTGGCAGTAGGCAAAATAAATCCCAGTGGCAACAGGATGGATATCAGGATGGCTGTCGATTTAAAGTAATTGGCTTTCCGGGACGGCAATATCCTTCTGATACGAACTAACTTTTGTCGCGTTTTATAGTTCATGTGTTGATTCAAACCGGTGCGGGTTTGTCGCGGCACAAAATAGCAGCGGTATGTTAACTGAAAGTAAAATGAGGAATTTGGATTTGTAGTTTTGAACAATTATTACCCAAAAGATACATTTAAGGGGCAAAACCTTATCAACTGCCTGTTCATAAAATAAACCCCCAAATTTTGTTTTATACCTTAACTTTTGTATTTTTGAACTACCAGGAACAGTAATTGCGAGTATAGGTTGTACTGCCCCGCAACATTATAAATCAGTAGTTTCTGTCATATAAAGCCGATCATTTCCACCTGTACTCGGAAATGGTCGGTTTTTTTTGTGGTATTAATTGATTAATAATTTATTACGCATTTTTAGGTGCGTTTTTTCAGAAAGCTTCTAAGTTGTTGCTATTTACGACAAGTTTGAAACTTTTTTAATTTGTAACTTCATTTAAAAACCATTCGAAGCGGAGACACCAGTCCATAAAAAATGCCGTAAAAAACCATTTTCCAAAAGTCAGTGCCTTGATTTTCTGAAAAGAAAACAGCTCAACCGAACATAAAATCTGTTCATTTTCAGCGAGTTTAAAACGCCAACAACCTCAAATTTTTTTCTCTTCACATTTGGCTGACATAAACCTAAATGTTCTACTTTTGCCCCCGGAGAGTTGGCAGAGCGGTCGATTGCGGCAGTCTTGAAAACTGTTGAGGTGTTAAAGCCTCCTGGGGTTCGAATCCCTAACTCTCCGCCAACAAAAAATCGCTTCGCGCTTGCGCGCATTAAGCAAAGGAAAAACCGGCCAAACTTGTTTGAAGCCGGTTTTTCTATTTTGCTTAATGGCCAACGAAGTTGGAAGCGATTTTTTGTTGATGCCTCCCCCAAACGGGATCAGCGAAGCTAATCCCTAACACAAATCAGAACCTGGAGCAACCAACCCTGGTTGGTGGGTTTTTTGTTGATGCCACCCTAAACGGGATCAGCGAAGCTAATCCCTACTTCAGACCAGCCAAGCTTGCTTGAGCAAAAGGCAGAAATAAAAAATGACGGCACAAAGTGCCGCATTGCTTTTTTGTTGAAGCCACCCCCAAAAGGGATCAGCGAAGCTAATCCCTTTTGGGAAAAACCGGCCAAACTTGTTTGAAGCCGGTTTTTCTATTTTGCTTAATGGCCAACGAAGTTGGAAGCGATTTTTTGTTGATGCCACCCCCAAAAGGGATCAGCGCAGCTAATCCCTACCACCAATCGCAGACCAATATCAACCAACTTTAGTTGGTTGTTTTTTGTTGAAGCCACCCCCAAACGGGATCAGCGAAGCTAATCCCTACCTCAAACCAGCCAAGCTTGATTTTTTGTTGATGTCACATCACCTAGGCCAGTATCCCTGTCAGACATAATCTTCTGAACTGGTAAGGATGAAATTTTCACGCCGGATACGTGAATTCAGACTTATTTCCTGTATTTTTAAGCAGATAACCCTAATGAAGTCATTTGGTTAAATTTATCTTATGAAACAATTTTACTGGATTTTTATTTTACTTGCTGTAACAACAAACTCTCTTTATGCGCAGCAAGCAGAAGTTGATTTCAAAAAGTCCTTCTTTGCAAATTCAAAAGATGAAAATATCTGGTCGCTTTCTATTGGAGGTGGCATTGGTGCTGGTAGCCAAGGTGCTACAAGTGGACTGATTGTAGATCTAGATGTCTATCATATTTTAATTGGATATAAGTTGATTCAACATGGTATTTTGTTGCCTAAAGAACACAAACAAGCAACTGAAAATTCTTTTTATTTTGGGTATCAATATCGTACTAAAAAAATAATGAGTTCAATTGGTGCAGGAATAGGCATCCTAAAATATAAATGTACAAGTGGAATTAATGGCAATTGTTATGACATTGATGAAAACACTAGCCAATGTATTCCATTGAAATTAGAGATTGACTATTTATTATCACCTTACTTTGGAATTGGAATTTCTGCAAACAATACATTTACTGATAATTCCCCCTTGTTTTCCGCTATGTTTCATCTGAAATTTGGTCTGTTTTGGAGTGAAGAATATTAAGTGAATTACCAATTTGTCTTCAGTTTTATGTGTTTAAAGGGTTCATATCATAAGTTGCCTGAAAATATTGTTAAGGATAAATTGGAAATAGGGCTCTTACAAATTTTTTTGTCACCTTTGCTATAGCCACGCAAACTGCCATGCCCTTAACTTGACCAGACACTAAACAACCCACCATGAAAAAACCAATTTTAGTAACGCTTGTCCTTGCAGCAACTTTTTCGCTGGGCTTCGCATTTAAATCACTTACTACAACCTATACAAACCCTAACAACATGAAAAAAGTAACAGGAATCGGCGGAGTTTTCTTTAAATGTAAAAACCCGAAGGAAACAACAGAATGGTATAAAAAACACCTGGGATTAGATACCAACCCGTATGGTGCAACCTTTGAATGGTACGAAGGACCAGACTGTACCACCAAAGCCCAAACCCAATGGACACCCTTTCCGGAGACCACCAACTATTTTGGGAACCCGAACCAGAATTTCATGATCAACTACCGCGTTGAAAATCTCGAAGCACTGGTAGAAGAACTAAAAAAAGAAGGCGTTACCATAGTAGACAAAATTGAATCGTACGACTATGGCAAGTTTGTCCACATCCTCGATGGCGAAGGCAATAAAGTGCAACTTTGGGAAGCGATTGATTAGCACGAACTATGCAGTATTTACTTTATCTGTTAGTCCTTTTTTACTTTTTGTATACACTTTCGTATGCTTTGAAATTCAATAGGTCCAACATTTACTATGCAGGCAAACAAAAGCTTGTCCATAATCTTATGATTTGGCTGGTTCCTTTTCTTTGGATTCTGCTCTTAAAAACCATTGACAGACCAATTGGAAGAAAATCGTTTTTCCAAGGAACCGGAAGTGGATTTGATGGAGGTTTCTCCGGCTCCGATTCAGATGACTGCGACAGCCATGGCCACGACTCCGGTGGAGGTGGGGACTCAGGTGGTGGTGGAGATGGTGGGGATTAAGGGGGGGGATTTTAACTGCATAGCAATAATAGCCGCACATTCATTATTAGATTTTGCTGGAATCAGTTAAAAGAGCATGGCAATATTCAGCTATCGATATAATGTTGGAACCTTTAGAAAAAGGTGGGTTTAGTTTATTGCATGAGATTAAGTGGAAATAGTGATTATCTTTTCCAGGTTATAGAACTTTTGACAATTTCAATTTCATTATAAGATTCTGATAAGGATCTCAAATAGAATAATTGTAATTCATCATTCCAAAACCGTAAATTTTCATCTGAAACTCTTGGACCGAAAAACAACTTTCTTAATTTTAATTTTGGTAGGTTTATAGGATTAAACAATGGATCTATTGAAAGATTTATATAAGGATGACGCTCCCCTGAGTGTATTTCTGTATGTATTTCCCCAATATTAAATGGGTCATTCGGAATATTCGTGCCGCGATGGTATCGGCGATTTAAAATTATTCTTTTTTCTTGTTCTATAGAATAAGCAGGATGTTTGTAAAGTCCTGCAGCCAAAGAAAGCAGTTTTGTAGGTTCAAATGGTACCCCAAATGTCTTTTGAAAATTTTCAAATGCTCGGTTGATTGCATCATAATCAGGTTGTTCATATTGAATTGCAGCAAAACGATAATCTGCGGATGGGTTTTCAATTAATTCAAATTGTAATGCACATCCGTTTCCTCTATCACCAAAAGCTCTCCATGCATGTATTTCAAATGGAGAACCAATAATTTGAGGATCTACTCCACACAATATAAATTGCCTTTCGCGATAATCAGAGTAATCCTTGATATAATGCTTGAATCCAGATAGGTAGTAATCAAATTCTAAAGGATCTTCTTGTTTAAAAAAGTTGTATAACCGTATTCTTTTTTCATGTAGAATTTTAAACGCATTTTGAGTACTAGTAAAATGAATTATATAATTATTTGCTGGTTTTTTCCATCCTGAAAATCGTAGTGTACTTTCGTCTAAAGACATCGGGAAAGGATCGGAATCACTTGCAGGTCCGGCACTATATGAAATAAATTCTCCGCTCCCAGGAAATATTAAAGGAAAAATATTTTTTATTGCGTGATCTTGTTGTGCGGTCCAGTCCATGTCTTCTCTTTTGCTAATTTTCTTTTCTAAGAAATTTAGAATTTTCATGCCGATATAGCCCTCCAGGGTAGGCTTTATCAGACTTATCAAGATTAATTTTTAAAGCTCCTGTTGCTTTTTGATGTTTTTTAACCAGTCGGCAGTGAAAAAAGCCTGATCACGTTGTAATCGTGGGTAAAAGCCTTTTATGTCTCCTGTTTCATCGTCAAAGTTAATAGTATATTTGTGAATTCCCAAACCGACTTGGTAGTAGCTGAAAGGGTAGTAATTACCATCAATTGAATGTAGGATTTCAACTTCGGGATCAGCGATTAAACCACAATTTGAAGGCACAAAAGTTTCAAGGTATAAGCAGTTTCATATCGCAAACTTCAAACCAGACTAATAGAATTGATTGACATCAAAAAGTATTAAATCTACCTATCTAGCACTCATTTTTCACCATTTCACCACTCTAAAAACACCTTGTTTATTAGCCACATTTACCACCAATAAGTAGTTTCCGGAGGGAAGGTGTTTGAGTGAGATGGTTTGGTGGGGATTAGTCTGGTGGTGCATCAGTAGTTTTCCGTCGGGGGCGTAGATTTCTATGGTTGCTGTTTCAAATTCGCCAGCGAGCTGGATCAGGTCGGTGGTGGGATTGGGATAGATGTTGATGCCTTCAAGTTGTTCTGTATTTGAAAGGGCAGTAAGTTGTTGGGCTGCTTTGCAAATCACAGGGCTATAGAAGCTGTTTACGACATGCTGGTTTTGAATGGTGAACTGAGTGCCCAGGTTGCTAAATGCGCCGTTATACTGTCCGCTTGCTATTGCGAAGCCAAAATTGTCAAAAGTGCAGTTATTCATCGATTCTAGGTTGGCGCCATCAAATAGCAGGAGGTGATGAAATACGCCATTGGTATCAGCCAGGAGTAAGGTTCCGTTTAAATCGGTTGAAGAAGGTGCATTTAGTCCATCAAAATCAACTGTACCCACATAATTTATACAGGCTGCCAACTGATTTTTTGTGGCATTTAGCGCCAGTGAAGCCAATCCTGCACTGGTACCTTCTCCATAAATTTTGCTCCAAATAATGGAGCCATCAACGGCGTTTATTTTAAACAGGAAGCATTTTAATCCATTCGGATTATTTGGTGAGCTAAATATAGCAAGGCTATCGAAGTTTAATTCATTTCCGGAATAGTTTCCACCGATGTACAGATGTCCGCTATTATCGGTTATAATTTGATTTACCAAATCATAGGTGTTACTAAGCGGATTTGATCCTCTGATAGCCCGAGCCCAGTTAAAAGTGCCATTCACATTGTAACTGGCAAAAAATCCTTCTTCCAGATCATACGTCCCCATTATTTCAGTTCCCAAAACTGACTGATTTCCTGAAAATAATCCGGATATAAAAACTTTTCCCGCATCATCAATACTAACAGCCAGGCCTGCATCATTTGCTCCGGGAATAGTGCCAGGTTCATTGCCAACCATCCATTGAACAGCGCCTGAAGCAGAAAGCATAGCCAGGTAAATGTTAGATCCTACAATTTGAGATGCAGGGCGCTGGTTGATCAGGGATAAATTATCTGCCAGAAGCGTATCTCCTCTGAAGCCACCAGTGACAAAAATGTTGCTTGCATTATCTGTTGTTACCGCATTTACAGTTGTTTTAGACAAAATACTAACAGTGGCTACAGAGTGAAGTTTGGTGACAAAAATACAATTGCCATTTGGATCTAGTTTCGCGACATAACCATAGTATCCGGCATTACCGCGGTGAATGGTCAGCGAATCAAAAGTCAGTGAATCCCCATTGGTATTTCCGCAAATGACCAGATTATTATTCGGGTCAATGGTCATGCCTTCCAGGTAATCGGAGCCATTGGAAGCAAACGACTTTGCCCATAAAAAATTCCCGGCTGAATCGAGTTTAGTTACATAAATATCGGTTGTTGGTGGTGTTATACTGCTAAGAGAAAGGGAATCGGCATACAACTTATCTCCAAATGATCCTCCTAAATAAATATTTCCATCTGAATCAACGACCATACTCTTTGCCAACACACTGGCATTCTCGGCGTCTATTTGCTGTTTCCAAGCCAGGGGGATGGTCTGAGCCTGCGTAGAGGTACTTAATGAAATTAAACTAATAATGAAATATGCAATTACATTTCTGTAAGAGGATAAATTAGCTCTCATGTATGATTTATTAAGGGGTTAGCAACATAATTTGTCCTTCAAAATTATAGAATCCATACCATTACGAATTTATTTTATACCAATTGAAGGAAAAACTTGATGAAATGCACTATAGGAACTATTTATGGAATGGCAACTATAATTATATTTGCCATATAATAATGGAACATGATTGTTTTTCAATTCATACGCAAATACAAAATCCTGCATATAATATTCTGGATTCAGGCATGGTATTCCTTGTCGCATACATTAATGCAATTTAGCAGGGAAAAATCGCCTTTTATTATTTACCATAATACCACTTTTACCATAGTCATGCAAATGGTGATGGTTTATACCATTGTCTATTTATTACTGCCACGTTTTTTTTACCGCAAAAAATATGTGTTGTTTGTGGTCTCAACGCTTGCAACAATATTTGCGGCCTGTGTACTGGAGTTATTTCTAAAAGAGCTTTCCATTCGGTTATTCTATAATCCCGCGTATAAATTAAATCATGCATTTGTACTCATGGGTAATTTAATTGACGGGGTTAAATTATCTGCGGTTTTTATTATCCTGTATCTGGCAGAATACTATTTTCTAAAAGATCAGAGGAACGCCATTCTGGAGAAACAGCATTTGCAAACGGAACTCGATTTTCTGAAATCCCAGATTAATCCACATTTCCTGTTTAATGCTTTAAATAGTCTGCATGTTATTATGCGTGAAGATACCAAACTGGCTGAAAAGACCTTATTGGAATTTTCCGGACTATTGCGCTACCAACTTTATGAATGTGACAAGCCAACCACTACTCTGGGTAAAGAAATAGGATTTATATCTAATTTTATTGAATTAGAGAAATTACGGTATGGTAATGAATTGGAGGTGGAATTTTCATATCCGGATGAAGTCAAATACCGTGAAATTGCTCCTTTTGTATTGATACCCTTCATCGAAAATGCCTTTAAACATGTCTCTCACCATAGTCATCAAAAGAATCACATCAAGATTCAACTGGCAGATTCATCGGGAACTATAACATTGGAGGTTGAAAACAGTTATGATGCCGGCAATCAGGGATTCAACCAGCATAAGGGCATTGGTTTGGAAAATGTAAAGCGGAGATTATCTTTGTTGTATCCGCAAAAACATCAATTGACTTTTCATACCAACAATGAAACTTTTGGAGTTAAACTTAAAATAGATTTGAATGAAAATTGATTGCATAGTCATTGACGATGAGCCATTAGCACGTAAGGGAATCACGCGGGCTATAAAGGATATACCATATTTAAATCTGATTGGTGAATTTTCAAACCCAACGGAGGCAATTGAGTTATTAAGTACTCAAAAAATTGATCTTATGTTTCTGGATATTCAGATGCCGAAACTAAGTGGTATCGAATTTTTGAAATCACAGAAAAATCTCCCGCCTTCTATTATTATTTCGGCACATCATAATTTTGCATTGGAGAGTTTTGAGTTAGATGTAATTGATTACGTGCTAAAACCATTCAGGTTTGATAGATTTGCCAAGGCGGTAAATAAGGCTAAAGAATTTATTGAGCTTCGAAATCATTCAGCCAGTAACAGACTTACACATCCGGATTATTTTTTTGTCAAGTGCAACAATGCCTATCAAAAAATACTTTATCGAGATTTGTTGTATGTGCAAGCCATGCAGAATTATGTGGTCATTCAAACTGAATCAAAACAACACATTTGTTATTTGTCTCTGAGCATGGTTGCAGAGTATCTTCCTGCTGCTATGTTTATTAAAGTACAAAAGTCATATATCGTTTCCATTCCTAAAATCGATTCGGTTGATCAGGATGGAGTTACCATTGCAGGAACAAGAATACCTATCAGCCGCGACCATAAAGAAGAAATTCTGGCACTTATTATAGGAAATAACCTGCTTAAGCGAACTTAGGAGACAAGTTTTTTATGGTTAATTTCACTCCATGTCCCCAACCCATCAAACTAACCAAGATCTTTACCGCGTTTTCAGTCTGGGCCTTGCTACCAATGTAATTACTCAAAATGAGATTGTAGCCTGGGCTGATGGGGTTATTTTGAAGGAAGAGGCACCGGACAGTTTTGTGGTTGAGCTATCGTTGGAAGGGAGCAAGGATAGGAATGATGTTATAACGCTTTTAAAATGCTTTATAGGACCTGAAATGACGCCGGTTGCGGGTAGGGTGGTGCTGGGATTCATTTACCGGAGGTTTGTGGATGGGAAGATGTCGCTGAAAAATGCGGTTAGCGCAATTGACAGACTTATCCGGACTGCGGGATTGTCGGAAGAGGAACAACGGTTTATGTTACCACTTGATGATGGCTATGCGTTGGTAACTTCCGGTACTTTTGGAACGGTGGAAACAATAGAAACATAAACCTTGCGTTTTCTGGAAGTTTATAAGGAGTTTCGACTCGATAATGTGCACGAATGGCAGGTTATTGATGCAACGATAGCAGGTAAGATTAAACAGCTAAAGCAGTCTGGTGGAGGTTGATTTTATGTCAGGTAGTGTTGTTAGTGGAATTTATCAATCAGGATACTATGAAAAAGTTGTTTTTGATTTTGGGAATAGCCGGAATTTTGATTTTGGGCTTTGTTGTCAATTATACCGGTTTTTTTAAGTCCAACGGTGATATTAAATCAGCTTCAGCAAAAGTCGATCAACTGGCAACTGCGAAATCGATCAGAAATGGTGATCTGATTTTTCAGACTTCGCGCTCCGGTCAAAGTCTGGCAATACAGCATGCAACCGGCTCCAAATATTCTCACTGTGGAATAATTTACAGTAACAAAGGGAAGTTCTATGTTTTTGAAGCAATTCAACCGG
Organism: Bacteroidia bacterium; assembly: GCA_016788065.1. Taxonomy (GTDB): domain Bacteria; phylum Bacteroidota; class Bacteroidia; order AKYH767-A; family OLB10; genus JADKJB01. The sequence continues at coordinate 52,597 of JAEUTI010000087.1, forward strand.
TAAAGTCCACTCCGTTGGATGAATGGATTGCCCGTGGCGATGGTGGTCATTTTGTCATTAAACGTCTCAAAAATGCCGAAGCCATTTTAACACCTCAGATAATCGCGAAAATGAAGGAAGAAGGGGATAAGTTTGCTGGCAAAAATTATGATTTGACATTTGAATGGAGTGATGATAAAATTTATTGTTCTGAATTGATATGGAAAATTTATGAAAGGGCTGCAGGAATCGAAATAGGAGATCTTCAAAAATTGGGTGATTTTGATCTTTCATCTGATGCAGTCAAACATAAAATGAAAGAACGCTATGGAAATAAAATCCCCTTAAATGAATTAGTCATTTCACCGGCTGCTATATTTGAGAGCGAATTGTTGGAGGAAATAGCGTTCAATTAATTTCATTTGTGAGATGAAAACTAAAAATTTGGTTGTTGTTTCGTTGATTTTGTTGCTTGCAATAGTATCGATTATGATTGTGAATGCTTACCATCATGCTGAGAAGTGCAAAGCAGCAATAGCACAGCGTTTCACCTATGATAAAATGACCATGAAAGAAAATTATGCAGCTGATTGCGCCTTGGAATTTAAGGAAGGCATTCAGTTTCCATTGGAAAAACCGGAGTCGGCTGAGCTGCATTTTCACCAGTTAAGAAAAATGCCGGTAAATTTAAACAGGCAGCAGACTGAAACCATTTTGCAGGTTTTAAGTCACACGGATTTGCAATTCAATGTTAAAATATAAATTCGATACTTTAAGGAGGATTTCGTTATTCAAGTTGAGATTCAAAATTTATTGGCTTAAACTTTTTTTTATTAATTGGTAAAATTGGTTCACTTCGGCAGAATTGTGGTCTTTATGACAAGTTTCTACTAATTCAGTTGTACCTTGTTTTAATTCCATTTAAAATCAATAATTTATAGAAAATCAGTATGGTTCATGAATTAAAATATTTTCTAAATATGTGATAATAATGTAACTTTATTGATTTAAGTCTTGTTTAAGCAGTATTAAATTAGAATTACATTCAAAAGTCAATTCTTAAGTTAAATGGACTATTCGTATTTCAATCAACCTACCAAAGGACAGTCGATACTTGCAAGTATTTTGATTCCAGTTAACAAAGTGCTGAGTGCTTTGAATTCGAATGTAAAGTTGGTCCCGCAAGGAATCAATGGAGATGAAATGATAACCATTGAACAGCGCATAAACCTCTACCATTTGTTAAATGGAGTGTTAATAAATAATGTTGAAGGGGATGTTGTCGAATTAGGTTGTCATGTTGGGAATAGTGCTATGCAAATTCAATCAATTATTGAAGTAGCTAATTCTTTCAAGAAATTTCACGTTTACGATCGCTTTAATCTTATTGATAATCCCTATGCAGATATTAGGCAAAAATTCATTGCCAATTTTGAAAAGGAAAATTTAAAAGTTCCTCAAATCCATGAAGGGATGTTTTCCGATACCATCCCTGGGCAATTACCGGAAAAAATTGCATTCGCTCATATAGATGCAGGACATGGGGCCCCAATAGATGAATACAGAGATGTTATGCTCTTCTTGTTAGATAGTATATATTCCAGAATGACACCCAATTCAGTATGCCTGTTAATGGACTATCATGATCATAGCAGAACGAAAGGTGGCACTGATTCTAACCCTGGAGTAAAGGCTGCTTGTGATATTTTCTTTGATCGGAAACCTGAAAAAGTTCATGTTTTGTACGGGAATCGTTATAGTCACGGGTACTTTCGTAAAAAGTAAATAATATTTTTTATCTCCAAATTTAGCGTTAGGGATTGAGCCAGGTACCGTGTACCGGTGAAAGCCCGCCCCGAAGGGGAACGCCCAAAGCATCCATGCCATGAAAATATTATGGCCGGCTGAAAACCTGTTATGCATTGATTAAGGATTTTACTTTTTTGTACTACATTTGATGCAATATACATTACCTTGCATCTGTCAATGAATGCGGTATTTGATTGTTATTCAATGAGATATATAGGTATTGAAAGTTTAAGCCGGGTTTAAAGGATGATTTCGAATATGGTAAGAAGAGTGGTGTGCATCGTGATTTTGATGATGACCTTTTATCCGGTAAAGGCTCAGTTTACCTATGAAATGATCCCTCTGGAAGTATTGGATACTATTTATGAAAAGGCGGCAATTGAAAAGCTCAGGCAGGAGCAACTTCATTACCTTTCACCTGATTATTTTACGGTTGGTGTGTATAAGAAAAGCGGGGGACTGTGTTTGATTGCACGTGAAGGGAATCACTGGCTGGCTGTGAGTCTGCCCGCTGACAATTCGATGGAGGACAAAACGCTTCAGTACAACGGAAGATATATTTATTATGAAACCTTTTCGACACATGCATCGAGAGGGATAACGGGCTCGAACAGCACTTTTAATTTAATTGATCCCGTAAAAAAAACAATGGTGGAAGTACCTATTACTGTTAATTTAGAAACTTATAATACCGATTCAGAAGATACACGAGGAGAAGCAACATCATGTCGCTCGAAGGTCATTTTGCAAAATAGCGAATTGCATGTGGTAAGTTTTAGTTCCGGTAACAGCGATTGCATTCAGAGTGGTGTTTATAAAATTGAGGATCGGGAATTGAAGAAGATTAAACATTTGGATGAATCGCGGTATGCTATGGTTGATGTGCGATGGGCGGGTAAAATAGCAACTTACATGAATCTGGATGAAGTTAAAACTGCCTATGGTTATGCAACAGTAGATGCAGTAACCGACAGCTACAGCAATTGTGCAGCCGGTGAAGTGGTTGCTCATCAGATAACCTGGGGAAATGATACTCTGGCGGTTGTGTTATTAAATACCGATGATTTACAACTGGTGCGGACCATAATTGTCCTGTCGGATAAGATTCCTTTTGCTAAAGTGCATAAGGGATTAACTGCGAAAGAGCTTTTTCAGTTATATCCGAAAGCGAAATTGCGTGCAGATTTGCTGAGTGATGATGAGTATGTTTATCTGGAAGATTTACAAATTAAAGTCGTTTTTAAAACAACGGAATCGAACAGGGTAGGGAAGTATGATGATGAGGAATACAAAGGATTGAGGCGACCTGATGCCGTGATAGATTTTATTGAAGTTAATTAGCATGGCTCGATACAAACTTATTTTTATATTTTTTTTGATGGTGATTGTCGGCGGTTGTCAGGCACCGGTAACTAAGGAAGAAGTTGCAAACGAATCGGACCCAACTGCGAGTTCGAATGTGGTGGTGATTGATTCAGCTGCATGGGGTATGAATGCTACGGTGAGTGATTCTGAATCGGGCCAAAAAGCTTTGCAGGTACAAGATACCCTTATCGTTAAAAGCAAAGCGTTTGAAGTCAATAAGCTGCAATGTTATTGGGAATACACGGCTCAGCGGTTGATTCGACCATCGGATCAGGAACATAATTTGCGGATAATACAAATGCAATTGAAGGAGGCAGGAAAAGATCGTTTGTTATTTGCACCGGAGAATTCACCTGATTTGTCAAGTTCGTTTTATGGATTGACTGATTTAGAAAATAATGGTGATTATGTTATCAGCTGCGAAGATAAAAATGCAGATTCGTGGTGTGATTATGAGATCTTGTTTGAGCGTGCAGCAGCTGGTGCAAATACATCAACCAATGTATTTTTATTTGATCCGAAGAGTGGTAAATTTGAGTATTCGCAATTGTTCAGCGGTACGAACATGGAATATGACAAAGATAAGAACATGATTAAAACATTCTGGAAGATGAGTGTTGATGATTATGTGATGACCTATACCTATTTGAAGGCAGATAAAAAGCAGATCGATTATATTATTGAAGAGCAGTATGAAGCAGATTCGGTTACGGTTGTGAAGAAGAGAGATGGAAAAATTATTAGTCGCCGGAAAATGGCGAATGGGGAATAGTAATAGTTATTGCATCAGCAAGTTTATATAATAAAATGGCTCGATTAGATTCATGAATAAACGTAATGTATTCTTAATTGTTTTAGTTAGTCTATTTTTAATGTCAGTTGTTGTATGGACATCGGATCAAAAAATCTGTGATCAAGCGGGACTTAAACTATTCACAAACGTTGATTCCATACCGGAAAACAAGGCTGGTTTATTGTTGGGAACGTCGAAGTATTTAAAGTCGGGGAAATTAAACCAATATTTTGAATACCGGATTTTAGCGGCTGAGAAGTTGTTTAAATCAAGGAAAATAAGCAACATTGTGATCAGCGGTGATAATAGCAGGGTTGATTACAATGAGCCGCAGGATATGAAAGATGAGCTCATGAAAAGGGGAGTTCCTGAGGAAAATATTTATTTGGATTATGCAGGTTTCCGGACATTTGATTCGGTTTACAGAATGAAAGCAATTTTTGGTCAGGAGCGATTTACTGTAATTTCACAAAAGTTCCATAATGAACGGGCTGTATATATAGCAGAATCATTGACTATGGATGCGTTGGGTTTTAATGCAGCAGATGTAGATGCATACAATGGATTTAAAACTCAATTAAGAGAAAAATTTGCCAGAGTAAAAGTTATGATTGATTTTGCGATTAATACAAAACCCAAGTTTGAAGGGGAAAAAGTGCTCATACAATGAATTATTTTTAAACACCAATACGGTTATATTTGTAATGTCATTTGGCCATATAAGTATACTTAAAAGTTGAAACAAGATCCCATCAAATACTTAAAATTACCGGATGAAGTTTAGTTTACGAAGTAACAAAGAACCGTTTTTCGACATGAAATTGACCCGTACCTGTAAAGTCTGCGCGAACACTTTCAGTGGACGTTATTGCAATGTGTGTGGTGAGAAAGTTACGGAGCCGGAGGAGCGATCGATTTTGAATTTCCTGGATCATCTGCTGAATGCCTTTACCTTTCTGGACGGGAAGTTTATAAAGAGTCTGAAGCTGTTACTAACTAAGCCGGGACAATTGTCATGGAATATAGCGGAAGGCATCCGGGTTCCTTATATGAAAATGATATCGTTATTTTTTGTGGCCAACTTCTTTTATTTTTTATTTCCAGTATACGATACCTATAACTCCACTTTAAAAACCCAAATGAATGATTTGGGGGCTCACAGTCGGCGGGCAACAGAAATTGTGGATGAGCATTTAAAGAATCATACAATGACGATCCAGGAATTTCAGGAGAGGTATCAGGATAAGTCGACGAATTTATCGAAGATGTTGATAGTGCTTTTGGTTTTGATGTTATCGGTGATATTGATGGTGGTTCATTACCAAGGGAAAAAGTATTTTTATGATCATTTACTATTTGCTTTGGAATTTTATAGTTTTCAGTTACTCGTGAATCTGGTAGTTCTTGCAAATATCTTTTATTGGGTGATTCAGGGTGCAGCTTATTTTGGAATAGATTGGCAATTTTTATTTTCGGGTAACATATTTAGTATTCTAAGCACCATTACAATTTGTTACTTTCTATTTAGGGGGCAAATAAATTTCTATGGAAGTAAATGGTACTGGTCGGCTTTCAAAACACCTTTGCTTATATTTCTTATGTTTAGCACCATTCATTATTACCGGATAGCCTTATTTTATATCACCATGTGGCTTATCTAGACTTTTGAGCATTCGGTTAAGCTGTAGTTGATTTCTGTTTAGGATACTGCTTCCATTGAAATAAACGGGTATATTCGTTTACACTTGCACCTGATTCCTGGAGGGTTTATTTTTGCCGGCGATATAAATTTGGAGGTTTTTGTAAATGTCAGATCTTTTTATACATTTGTTAATTCCTCAACACTAATTTTTCAAACCTAAAAAAACTAACCTTATGAAGAAAAATCTTATCTATGTATTTCTGGTCGTTATGGCCGGTATTTTTGCCTGTAACAAGCCCGAGGATAATCTCCCGGAACCGCAGGCGGGTGTGCTGAAACAGAAAGCGAATCCGGTAGCAGTACCGGCAGGTGATCCGTTGTCGCAGCAAGACCTTGACAAAACGGTCATTGGTTTACTGGAATCACGCAACGATTTTCAGTGGGAATGGGTGGATGTCAAAACACTGTGGAGTGCCGTTCAGTACAATGATCATTCGGTGGCAATAGGGTACAAGCCATTGGGAGCCGGAGATATCAGCGGCAAACTGCATGAAATCAATGTTAAGTCTGGTGCCTATAAAGAAGTGCATGATGCTATGATAGCTTTTATTCTGAAAGAGCTGAATGCGGTATCTGAAAATCCGGTTTCGTTGAATGATATATTAGTTGAAGATGATCAGGTGTTACCCATTTTGACTGTCCGTTTAACAGATAAGAATGTGCTGACGGCGTTATATAATCTGGAAAACGTCCGTTACATCGAACCACTCGATTACTGGCCTGCTGACAGAAGTCGCATCAGTTCTTCATCGGGTTGTGATGCATCGACTCAGGCATTGACAGCTGCCGATTATACTACCATTACTCCGGGAGCAATTTTACCCTGGAACTATAACAATCAGAATGTTCCGGCAGCCTGGAATGTGAGTCAGGGACAAGGCATCACCATTGGTGTGATAGATGCAGGAATCAGCTCATCACAACCATTGTTGGGTGCATCCTTTAACAATGGTGACTCCAATGTGGGACGTGCTATCAGCACCGATTACACCCTTGGAAATGGTCCATATAACAGTTGTACACATGGCAATAGCATGTGCGGACAAGCTGCGGGGCCACGAAACAATCAGAATGCAACAACCGGTGTTGCGTATAAGAGTAATCTGCATTTCATCCGTGCCTGCAACGATGTAGTCTTGGATGCCTCATCTGAAAAAACTGCTGTGAAAAATGCACTCATCAGAATGGGAAACAGAGGAGATGTGAAAATAATCAGCATGAGCATTGGAACGCCATTTTCGAGTGGTGTTTTGAAAGACGGAGTGGATTATGCTTATGGCTTAGGTAAATTTATTCTGGCAGCTGCAGGAACATCCTTTAGCTGGACCAGCTGGTGGGGTGTAATTTATCCAGCTGCTTACAGCTCTTGTGTTGCAGTAACCGGAGTAAAAGAAAACGGTTCTAAATGCAGCTCCTGCCACGATGGCGGCGCTGTATTGTATACCATTACTATGGAAAGAACAGCCAACAGCAACCGCAATTCACTCACCTTGCCATTTTCGGGTGTAACACCATCTTATATTGGAGGTAGCTCGAGTGCAACGGCCACTGCTGCCGGAATTGCTGCGCTGGTGTGGAGCACAAAACCAAACATGACCAGAGCGCAGTTGCAAACCTGTCTGACCAACACTGCGCAATTTTATCCAAGTCGCAACAGTACCAAAGGATACGGCAATCTTAACGCAGGTTCTGCGGTGAATTACGCCATTGCCAACTACTGATACTTTAAAACACAATTTGCAAATGCCGCCGGAATGATTTTCGGCGGCATTTTTATTTGATTTTATTAACAGAATTTTGGGTGTTAAAATTTAAAGTGTTTAATATCAGGTAATTGATAAAAACTTTTCAACCAAAAATGGTGTCGAATACATTCTACATAGCGGCTACTTGCGCTGTGTAAGTATTAGTGGTATTTTAGCATATCGAAAGCGGACAACCCCATTGTCCGGTTTTGCTTTTTAAAACATATCTAACCAAAATCACCTATGCGTAAATTACTACTTGGCCTGGGAATGACCTTCCTTTCAGGTTCCATGATGGCCCAAAATCTTGTTGGCCGTGAAGCCGAAAAATTTCATCCGTCAGCACAATTCGTGCGATTTGATGACAGATCAACGGCACCTTTATTTGTGTCGTTCCGCGACAACAGTTATGTACCTGCTTCGGCAACTGCTTCCATAATGAAGGAAGTATTGCAACAATCCGGTAACGACACTTGGCAATTAATCCGTACCGATCACGATGAACTGGGTATGCAGCATCACCGTTATCAGCAATATTACAAAGGCATTCCTGTACAAACCGGAGAGTATATTGTGCATGAAAAACAAGGTGTGATTAAATCCATGAATGGTATCTTTTACAAGAGCCTTCCTGCAGCAACCAATCCGGTGATTGGCGAAACGGAAGCTTTGGATCGTGCTTTGGAAGATATCGGAGCATCGGTTTATTTGTGGGAGACTCCGGATGCAGAGCAAATTGCTTTGGTTGGGCATTCACATGGCAAAGATCGTCCGAAAGGAGAATTGGTTATTTTACCTTCTCTAGGATTTGAAAAAGGTCAAACAACTTCGCTTTGCTGGAAGTTCGATATTTATGCACATGAGCCACACCAGCGTTACCACATTTACATCAATGCTGAGAATGGTAAAGTGATGTTTAAAGAAAACCGCATTTGCACTTTTGTAGCTAATGGTTCGGGAAATACACGATACAGTGGATTACAATCATTTAAAACCGATTCAATAGCACCGGGAAGTTACCGTTTACGGGATGTTACCAGAGGTGGTGGTGTTGAAACATATGATTTGAATAATGGTACCAATTATGGTGCAGCGGTTGATTTTACAGATGCCGATAACTTCTGGAATACAACTACCAATCAGGATGATGCAGCATTGGATGCACATTGGGGAACCCAAATGACTTACGATTACTATTTCCTTACACACGGCAGAAACAGTTACAACAATGCCGGTGCAGTACTTCGTTCTTATGTACATTACAGTTCCAACTATAACAATGCCTTCTGGAATGGTTCACAAATGACCTATGGTGATGGAAACGGATCAACCTTTTCACCACTTACCGAACTCGATGTAGTTGCACACGAATTAACACATGGTGTAACAAACTTCTCATCTAACTTAGTTTATTCTTATCAGTCAGGTGCACTGAATGAATCGTTCAGTGACATCTTCGGAATCACAGTTGATTTCTTTGCGCGCCCCGGTGTAGCAAACTGGTTATTAGGAGATCAGTGTTACACTCCGGGAACTCCTGGTGATGCATTGCGTTCCATGAGCAATCCGAATTCAGCCGGCGATCCCGATACTTATTTGGGAACCAACTGGTACACCGGAACCGGAGATAATGGTGGAGTGCACATTAACAGTGGTGTACAGAATTACTGGTATTACCTGTTATGTGTTGGAGGTTCAGGAACTAATGATGTTGGTTTCAACTTCAATGTTACAGGAATTACTATGGCAAAAGCACGCATGATTGCCTACCGTAATAATACCTTCTACCTGACTTCTTCATCACAATACAGTGATGCAGCCTTTTATTCATTACAGTCGGCTACCGATTTGTATGGCAACTGTTCACCAGAGGCAGTATCCGTAAAGAATGCCTGGGATGCTGTTAACGTAATGGGTTTACAGATCAATGCTAATCTTGTGGTATCTGCAAGTCCTGTTTGTTTAGGCGGTCCTATTCAACTGAATGCAGCAGGTGGTGTTACTTATTCATGGACAGGTCCGGGAGGATTTACATCAACTTCTGCAACACCTGTAATTCCGGTTGCAACTACAGGAACCAATGGAGTTTATACCTGTACTGTTACAGATGCAAACGGATGTGTTGGCAGCAAATCGGTTACTATCACTGCCAATCAGTCTCCATCAGTTAGTGTTAGCGGAGCAGCACCAATTTGTTCAGGCGCATCTGTGAATCTTTCTGCTACAGCAGCAGTTTCAGGTTCAGGAAGCAGCAGTGGTTCAAACAGCACAGATATTGCAATTCCGGATGCCAATCAAACAGGTATATCATCAACAATTGCCATCGGACAATCAACCAGTGCTTCTTCAATTATTTCTGTTACCATCGACAGTTTGATTCACCCTTACGTAGCTGATCTCACGCTGCGTCTGATTGCTCCAAACGGATCATTTATAAATCTTGCTTCAGGAGTAGGAGGGGCAGGGGACAATTTTTACGGAACGGTATTTACATCAACAGCAACAACTGCTATTGCATCGGGTGTAGCACCATTCACAGGAAATTTCCTTCCACAATCACCATTCAGCAATCTTACCGGATCAGCAAATGGAACCTGGACCTTGAATGTTATAGATGGTTTCGGTCAAGATTTAGGAACGCTTTCGAAATGGTCGATTGCGCTTTCTCCAAATACCATTATCTCTTATAACTGGTCGCCATCAACGGGACTTACATCAACAACAGGTGCAACTACAACTGCATCACCTACATCTTCAACTACCTATACTGTAATTGCTACTGATGTATTAGGATGTACCGCATCTGCAAATGCAGCAGTAAATGTTTCGAACATAGAGATTACAGGAATTGTAACTAATCCGGTTTGTGCAGGTGGTAATGGAACAATTGACATCACTCTCGCCGGTGGCAGTGCTCCTTATTCATACAGTTGGAGTGATGGCAGCACCAATCAGGATCTTCAAAGCACTACTCCCGGATTTTACACAGTCATTGTTACAGATGCTGCTGGATGTTCTGTAACATTTGTGAGACAACTCACAGCACCTGCTGCATTCAGCGTTGGAATTTCAGCTGCTGATGCCAACTGTGGAAATACTGACGGAAGCATAACATTATCAGTTGTTGGAGGAACAGCTCCTTACACATACTCCTGGAATAATGGTGCAACAACATCTGCAATTTCAAACTTAGCAGAAGGAACATATACTTGTACAATCACTGATGCAAACGGATGTACAACAACCGTAGATCAGCTGATCGAGACAAATGGACAGGCTCCAAATCCTCCTGCAGCGGTTTCAGGACCTGCGGGAGCTTGCCGGAATCAGAGCAACGTCACCTATTCAGTAGATCCAATTCCCGGTGCAATATCTTATAACTGGACTTTACCAGCAGGAGCGACCGGATCATCTACCACAAACACGATTACTGTTGCCTTCGGATCAACTTATGTAACCGGAAATATTTGTGTGAGTGTGACAAACACTTGCGGACAAAGTTCATCAACCTGTTTTCAGGTTCCTTATCTGATGCAAGCAGCAGCAATGCCGGCTTCGATAACCGGAACCTTGCAGGCATGTGCCGGAACAACACAAACCTATACGGCATCTCCGGCATTACGTGCAACATTCTATAACTGGACTGCACCTGCCAACGCGACCGTTGTTAGCGGCCAGGGAACAGCAACTGCAACTATTGCCTTTGCATCGAATTTTGTAAGCGGTGATATTGCTGTAGCCGGAGGAAACTGTATTGGAGTCAGTGGTGTTCGCAAGTTACGTGTGTACAACACCCCACCAATTCCGGGAGTAATTTCAGGAAACACAACCGGTAATTGTGCAAATTCAACAGGCACCTATTCTGTTGCCAATGTGGTTGCTGCAACGAGTTATGTATGGACTGCTGCCGGTCAAACAACAATTGTTAGCGGACAGGGCACTAATTCCATTGTAATAAATTTCGCTTCGAGCTTCGGTTCTCAAATAAGTGTTACAGCAATTAATTCATGCGGATCGTCACCAAGCAGACTTTTAAATGTTTCAGGAATACCTTCTATACCCGGATCTATTTTAGGCCAAACAGGCCAGGTTTGTCCGGGAACAACCGGCATTTACTCGGTACCTGCTGTAATTGGTGCTACCGGTTATAACTGGGTGGTTCCTGCAAATTCAACCATTATATCAGGACAATCAACGAACACCATCACTGTTCAGTTCAATCCCGGATTCAGTGGAGGCAAGATCAATGTTAACTCTTACAACCTGTGCGGAAGTTCTAATATACGTTCAATTACGCTTACCGGATCTCCTGCCAGACCATCTACAATTACAGGGCCTGCAATTAATATGTGCAACTTAACCAATGTAGTTTACAGCGTACCTGCAGTTCCTAACACTACCAATTATGTATGGACTGTTCCATCATTTGCGACAATAGTTTCAGGACAAGGCACCAATTCAATCACGGTTAATTATGGCTCTGTTGCAGGATCAGCTTCTACAATTTGTGTTTCTGCAGAAAATGCATGTGGTCCAAGTCTTGCACGTTGCCTGACTGGTGTTTCAACACTTCCAACAAGACCGGTATCGATTACAGGAACTACAAGTGTTTGTGCCGGTCAGCAAAATGTTAATTATTCGGTAGCTAATCAGTCAGGTGTATCCTTTACATGGACTGTTCCTGCCGGTGCTACAATTGTTAGCGGTCAGGGTACCAATTCCGTTGTAGTGAATTGGGGCGCATCCTCAGGTAATGTAATTGTATTTGGTTCCAATGCCTGTGGAAATACACTCACCAGAACACTTGCTGTAGCTATTAATTGCAGAGTAACTTCAAGTACAGATTTCAAAGCAACTTTATTCCCAAATCCAGCCCGCACGAGTACTACACTTCAGTTGGAAGGAAATTCAGGAGCTTATGTAGTTGATATGTATGATGTAACCGGTAAGGAAGTTTTAAGTCTGGAAGGAACTGAAGAAACATTAGAATTACCATTAAACGGTATTGAAGCCGGAATTTACATGATTCGCATTACAACAGCCTCCGGAAGTACTGAAGTGCTTCGTTTGGCAGTAGAATAAAATAATACCTCAATAAACCGGAAAGGGGCTTGCAATTGCAGGCCCTTTTTTTGTTTTTTATCAGATTAACTTTATGTTTGTAGCTGACTAGATAAAAAGTTATGAGAACAGAATCAATTGTGCTTGCCGATGTGATGAATAAAACCCGTCAACTGACCGAGCTTTATTTAAATTTACTGAGAAACGCCGATCCTTATCATGTTCATGAAGTGGATGGTAAAAAATTAAATAGTATCCTTTGGATAAAAGCACATCTGTCTGTAACAGAAAATTGGTTGTTGCTCAGAAGCACAGGTGGTGAAGCAGTTCGCATTCCCTGGGCAAAACAATTCGGAATCGGGTCTGTTGTCCCTGCTAAAGAAGAGTATCCGGCTCAGGATGAAATTGATGCTGTTTTTAAGGAAGTCCATCAGAAAGCAATTGCTCATGTAAGTTCCATTGCCGATGATAAACTGGAATTAGTGAATGCAACAGGATTTGAGTTTGCCGGTGAGAATTCAACAAGATCGGTAATAATTCATGCAATCCGTCATGAAGGAACACATTCGGGACATCTTGGCTGGTTGTGCAAATTGAATGGCATTAAAACCATTTAAGCCTAAGGAATTTTCAAAGGCCCGAAGGAACTGATCATTTCTTTCAATGCATTCAGTTTAAGAATTTTTATTCTCTTGCCTACGAGTGAAATTATCCCTTCCTTATTAAACGCCGATAAGGTTCTGATTACTTCTTCCAGTGAACTGCCGGTTATGTCGGCGTAATCTTGTCTGGGAAGCTGCAACCCCAGGTATTCCTCACCTTCGAAAACCTCTGAATCAAAAATTTCGTTGATTGTGAGCAATGCTTCAGCTAGTTTTTGCCGAGCCGACATTTGCGATAAGGAACGCAATTTATATTCTGCCCGACGAAGTTCATCTGCATAAAAATTCAATAATTCAAAAACTAATTCCCCATTATTTTTTAATGCTTCCTTAAAAGTTTTCTCAGGAATAAAACAAACTGTGGATTGAGATAAGGCTGTAGCTCCTATTGGATAAATTTTTAAACTGCCGAAACCGCGATGCCCGATAATATTGCCGGATTTTGCTAATCTTACAATTTGAGTTTTGTTTTTATATCCCGAATTAAAAACCTTGAATTTTCCTTCATAAATAAAATAAATTCCATTAACCGGATCTCCTTCGCGAAAGAGATCATCATTCTTTTTAATTCTTAGTGCAACCCTTTTTTTATCGATGGTGGCTTTCCATTCGGGTGTTGTAAATCGGTTAATAAAGCAATTTTGGGAATCGCAGGTTTTGCAATGGGGAAGGATCATAAGTAGTCTTGACTGTCATTTCAAAGGTACAAATTTGTAATGGAGTTATGCAAAAGTGATACATAAACCTGAAAATCAAGGATATACGAGTAGATTAAACGTTTTTTAGAGTTGAAACCTAAATGTAGAAGCAATTACTTTAGTCTGATTTAACATTTCCAATGAGGATCAATACCAACCCACTAAACATTAGTGCGGAAATGAAAATAAGCGAAACATCTGCATAAGGAATCATTGTGTAAGAAAATGATGCCAATCCCTGTATAAGCAACACCATTTCATTGAGAAAAATTCCAGATATAAAAATGATGATGCCCTTCAATACGAGTTTATTATTTTGGATTAAGTTGTTGGTATAGATGAACCACAGCAGAAAAACCGATATCACGCCCAGGAGGACCAAATGTAAATAGGCAATTACAATAGTCCGGAAGCCAAAAGCAAGTTTACTCAATTCAGGAATCACAGATCCTGCCTGCAGCAACAGTTTAATGGTGAGTGCTGTTCCGGCAAATAGAATTAATATTCTTGACAAAGAGTTCAGGTGTTTCCCGATTTCTGTTTTGTTTTGATGTAAAAATCGTAGGATCAGATACCAAGCTACAAGCTGTGATAAAGAGGCTATGACTACTAAAACATAGATCCAATTGGAGATGGGTATCCACAAGACTGACAAAAAATAAGCGGGAATACAAGCAAATGCAAAGATCAGAAATGCAGCCTTCGGAAGTTTCTTGTCAGGAAGTATTTTGGATAACCAATCGGTAAAAAGACCCATACACGCAAAGAAAAACCAGCCGTTGTATTGAAAATGCAGATAGTAGTAAACAGAACCTAAATAGTGATGTTGAGTAATATTTTTACTCGACATCATGTAAGCCAGGTAAAAAGTTCCTGCTGCTGAAATGATATTAAATATCAATGCTGCTTTTATCCATGGTGCTCCGGCAGATTGGTCCTTTTGGCGGAAATAAAATAGGGCAAACAGCCATGAAACAATAATGGTGGCTGTTGAAAAAAACAAAGATACAGGTCCATAGCCCTGAATGTTAAAAAACACCAACATGCCATAGGCACAAATCAAATTGGCAAAAATCAAGTTGACACCTGATCGGGATTCAGTGAATGACTTATTTAGTCTGTATACCAACAATGTCATTAAGAGGTGACTAACCCAGCCGGCGAAAGCAAAATGCGAATGTGCATGCAACAAATTTTTCTGATTCAGGAATGGAAAATCGAAGCCAATTTTGTAACGCATTATAATACCCAGCAATGCAATGATGGCCAGATTGATTATAGCAATGGTTGTAAGTGACCTGTATTTTGATTGGAGTTGCATTATTTCACCTCAGCAGCATTTGCAATTTTTATTTGCATTACAGTTGCAATACTCATAGCACGTTGTTTAATAGTGGTAGCATTTTTACCTTCAAATAAATCGTCCACTGTTTTTGTAAACAATTCAATCCATCGGTTAAAATGTTCCGGTTTCATGGCACTTTTTTGATGAAGGGCAATGTGAGCAGGCATTGGATTTCCTTTGTAATTCCCGGTATTGAAAACTATATTTTCCCAGAAATCGATCATGATGGGAAGATGATGATCCCAGTCAACGGGAATAATTTCAGAAAAGAAAAATCCAATTTCTTTATCAATTTTTACCTGATCATAAAATGTATGAACAATTTCTGAAATATCTTGACGGTTCTGAATATCTGGTTTCATGTGGTCTGTTATAAGTCTTTTTTTCGAAAGCGAAACATTGCAATTAAGAACGGAATAATGGTCCAGAGTAACAACAAAAGTATGGTAAATAAACGACCGGTAAGTGTACCAAAGAATTCTTTGAATATGGCTCCTGTGTAACCCATCATAGCTGAAACATCAAGCTCCAGTAATACCAGTATTCTGGATAAATCGATCGGACTTAAAACACTGATGCCAATCATCATTTTTTCGATCGGATATTCGGCAAATTGAAATACCAGAAATAGTATGATGCCGTCAAAGAGCAGGGCAAAGAACAGCCAGGTGAGTATGGCAATTCCAAGACCTTTGGCTTTGTCACGGGTTAAGGAAGCACTCAGAAAAGCCAGAGCTGTGAATACAAGCGTACTGAAAATTCCTGCCATTATAAGATGCAATCCTGATAAATTGAACGAAAAAATCAGAATAGGTAAACCTGCACCAACCATGAATGCCAGCAACAATGAAATTGACAGTCCGGTAAATATGCTGATGTAAATCTTTGTTCTTTTGATTGGCTGACTTACCAGCAGCTCTATAAATTCACCACAGTTGTAAACATAAATTGCTGAAAAGATTACAGCAATCAATGGAACTGTCAGCAATACCATATTCAATAGAGTCAGCACTCCTTTGGTAGCATTATCTTCGAGACTAAAAACACTCCAGCTCAAAACAGCAAGCAGCAAGGTATAGAAAAGCAGTATTTTGTTTTTCAGGATATCAAGCATCACATATTTTATAATTCTATACATGATTTGCTGATTTTAAAATTTTAGCAATTGCTTTAGAGAGTCGACCTTCTCCGGTTTCTGATTTTATGAGTTCAACTTCTTTTTTAAATACTATTTTACCATCCTGCATAAAAATGATACCGTTCACCATTTCATCGAGTTCACTCAGGAGGTGGGATGTTATCAAAATAAGCTTTCCGGCTTTTTTCTCCTGGATAATTTTTTCTTTCAGTATTTCGGATGCAAGAGGATCGAGTCCGGCAGTAGGTTCATCAAGGATCAAGACATCCGGATTGAACATAAATGCCAGAGTGGCACTTACTTTTTGAGTGGTTCCTCCGGAAAGTGTCCTCATTTTTTTAGCAGCCATATTTTTCAGATCAAACTGTTTGTACAATTGATCATCAATTGGCTTTGAAGGTTGCCGGATTTCCTGTATCATATCGATAATTTGACCAATGGTCATATTATCGGGATAGCGACCGATTTGTGGCATATAACCTATCGAGTTTCGGTATAGATGTTCGTTGTAAATCGATTTGCCATTGAACAATATTTGGCCGGAATCGGGAACTACCATGCCGAGTAAACTTTTTATCAGTGTTGTTTTGCCACATCCATTCGGACCAATTAAAGCAAAAGTCGAGCCTGAATTGCAATCGAGAGTTACATCGTTGAGTGCCTTTAATTTTCCGAAAGACTTATTGACGTTTTTGAAAGCTATCATAACTCAATTGCACGCATTAAAGGAGTATTATCTCTGAATAAATCAGGTGTCAGGCTGGGAATTAGTTTTTCGGATTTGTCGAGTAAGGAGACAATGATACTACGATACAAGAGCATTGCCGGCGGATTCATTTCTACTATCACTGAAAACAAACTGATAGGGTGGTAGGGGACATCTCCTTTTTTATCCTTGTTCAAATCATAGCCTTCATACTTATCCCAGTAATTTCCATCAAAATTATTCAGGACCAGAGTTCCGTTGGTTGTAATATCGAATGTGTTGGCGGTAAAATTATTTTTAGTTATGATATTATCCATACAACTTGCCTGAATACGCATACCCCAGCCATTTTGATGGAAACTATTTTTGGTAACAATAATTCGGTTTGTTCCTTCCATATAAATGCCTGAAGTATTGCTGATAAATTTATTTCCTGCAATCTGACTGTCGGATATTTCTTTTAATAGTAAACCGTAAGCAGCATCTCCCCAGTTTTGTTCAAAAACGTTATGAAACATCTTCACATTTTTAGTAAACATAACTGCCACACCAGCTCCGTTTCCTGTGAAGGTGTTTAGTACATAAGAATCGTTGTTGGAGAACATGAAATGTAAACCATATCGTATATTATTTTTTGAGTGGTTCAGGAAAATGCCTGAGTTTGTTACGAATTCAAAGTAAATTCCATCCCGGTGGCCTTGAATTTCGTTTGATGTTATTTGCAGACTGTCGCTCTTCCAGCAATGAATACCATTTCCGATTAGTTGCTCATCGGTAGCATTGGAAATGATGTAGTTGTTTCTTATCAAGCAATGCTTACTATATTGGATATATATTCCAAAAAAATTATTTTCAATTTTGTTATTTTGAATGATGACATTGTTGGAGGCGTATACTTTTATTCCTCCGGGATCATCAAGACTTCCATGTCCGGAATTTCTGATTGTAAATCCTTCAATGGTTACATTGGGTGATTTAACTGAAAGCACTTCATACTTTAGTTCGCCATCAATTACAGGATCTCCTGTTCCTTTGAAATAAATAGGTTTGTCAATTATAATATTTCCTTCTTTGTATGTTCCGGCGAATACCAGAACAGTATCACCAGCTTGTGATTTACTTATCGCTTGTTTTATGGTCGGGTATTGTTTAAAAGGGCCTGTCAACAACTGTCTGCCCAGACCAATAGCCGACAGGCCCATCAAAATTAACAAGCAAACAAAAAAAATATATTTCATTTTATAATAACATTCCAAATTACAGGAGTTGCATTGGTGTTTTTTCTGAATAATGAGTCATCGCTCGATTTATTTATGGCAATGATATTTCCTCCCATGGGACCTTTTTGTTCACTTGTAACATAGAAGTTCAATTCTGAAGTATGGTATAATTCATGTGGAGGAAGGAAATCGCTTACATATATATCTTTAACCTGAAATGCCGGTTCTTCTTTCAGAAATGCATTGAGGCATATTAAATCATCAAATTTATAGGCTCGTCCTTTCTTCGTAATTATTTCCGAAGCATATTTTAAATCCGAAATTATCATTTTGCAATAATTGCAGTTTTCCTTGTTGATGATGATAGGTTCCTTTCCTGAACCGGAGCATGATGTTATGGTGATAGCAAGTGCTGCAGGAAGGATGAAGGATTCAACTATGGTTTTTTTAAATATTATTCCGAATTCTTTCATAAATGCTACTAGCATCAAAATGCCACTGGAAATAAAAAGCCAGCCACCGATGTCGGGGATGGAGTAAGCACCAAAATTCAAGAGTTGTTTGAAGCCAATCAGAGGTGGCTGATAGGCCATACCGGGTACTATAATTGCAGCATTTGGATCCAAATCGTGACCGTAATTATATTCCCAGCGCCAGAAATCTACCATAGCCAGGACCCCGAAAGCAATGAATGAGAATAGCAATATTTTAAGATGAATTTTTTGGCCAGTAAATGAAATCAATAATGACATTAAGGCGAAAATCCCTATGATATATGGAAGAAGTATAAATTCCATAAAGTCATCGGTATGCAAAGTCTTCATGCCAATGTAATGGTTTAGTCCATTTATAATATCGACATTACCTCCTAATTTATTTGCAAAAATCTGCAACATCAGTCCTTCCGGATACTGCGGTGCATCGAGTTCTATTCTCCAGATGGGAACGAAAAGAGAAATAATCAGAAATACACCTGCTATAAACAGCAGTAATCTGGCAAGTGAATTTAATTTTTTCATGGATTTAGTTTCAAATGTTTAAAAGAGGGGAGTAGCAGCGGTAGTTGTGCTGCCACTCCCATTTGAACCGGCTTTAATTTCAAACCTTATTTCGAAGCTTCCGGCACACTTTCTCCGAGACTAAATTTAATAGCGTTATTACTTCCCGCTGGTGATACCCTGATGTAACCCTGCATCTCCTGATGTAAAGCGCTGCAGAAGTCGGTGCAATACATTGGATACATACCGGCTTTTTCAGGAACCCATTTTAAGGTGCAGGTTTCACCCGGCATAATCAGAAGTTCTGCATTATTAGCTCCCTTAACAGCGAATCCATGTGGAACGTCCCAATCCTGTTCCAGATTTGTAACGTGGAAGTATATCTCATCGCCAACTTTTACTCCTTCAATATTATCAGGTGCAAAGTGTGATCTTATCGAAGTCATATACACATGAACTTTGTTCCCTTCCCGTACTACTTTAGCATCTTTTTCTCCTTTAGTTACATAAGCATGTTTGTTATCATCAATTTTGAAAATCTTAACCTGTTTTTCCTTGATTTTATCTGCCTCAACTGCTTGTGCATAATGTGGTTCGCCAATGGTTGGAAAATCAAGTATCATTTGCATTTTGTCGCCGCTAATATCGAACAGCTGTGCACTTTGTGCCAATTCAGGTCCTGTGGGAAGATATCTGTCTTTGGTAATTTTATTGTACGCAATCAGATATTTCGGTGAAGGCTTTTTGCTGTCACCGCCAGGGATACAAAGGTGACCCACTGAATAAAATGTTGGCACACGATCTAAAACTTTCAGGTCTTTAATATTCCACTTTACAACTTCTGATGAAACAAAGAATGATGTGTAGGCATTTCCTTTGCCATCAAATTCTGTATGCAATGGTCCAAGTCCCGGTTTTTTTACTTCGCCATATAATGCAGCTTCATACTTCACTACTGGAATTCCTTCATACATTCCATCATATTGTTTATTGGCAATGGCACTCTGTAATTTATCAAAGCTGAACACAGGAATTATTGCAGCCAGTTTGCCGCTACCAACAATATATTCTCCTGTTGGATCTACATCACAACCGTGGGGTGATTTCGGACAAGGTATCATATAGCATATATCGGTTAGTTCTTTCGAATCGAGAACTAAAACTTCGGTTCTGATGGTTGATGTTGCTGAATGCGTTTCATCACTGTAACTATTGTGTGCATATTTTACGGCTACTTTTTTTCCTTTTCCTGCTTTGATATATTCTTCAGCTTTTTTCCAGTTTACGGCCATGATAAAATCCTTATCTTTTTGAGAAGCATTTACCTCTAACAAAGTGCTTGCCTGTTCTGTATTGTAGCAAGAGAAAAAGAACCAGCCATGAGATTTACCTTTTCCGGCATGACTCAAATCGAAATTCACTCCCGGACATTCAATCTGGAATGCGATGTCCATATTTCCTTTTTCTTTATCGACACTTATGAAACTTATGTAGCCCTTAAAATTCTGTTTGTAAGTATTAATTGCAACATCACCATTCGCATTGTCAGGTGGAACACTAAACCTGGTTCCTGCAATTACATACTCTGTATTTTCAGTTATAAATGGGGAAGAGTGATTACCCGCACTGTTTGGTAATTCAATAATTTCTGCTGTACGGAATGTTTTCAGATCAATCCGTGCAACTCTTGGTGTGTTGTTGGCATTTCCAAAAACCCATCTGCCATCAATTTCTCCATTCGTCTGAGACATTTCAGTATGATGTAAATCGTCCCATGGCACAAAACCATGAGAGGTGTTAAGCATGGGTTTTGTTTCTTCACTGTAACCCCATCCTTTTTCAGGGTCAACTGAAAAAACGGGAATTACACGTAGTAAACGTCCGCTGGGTAATCCGTAGGTACTGATCTGTCCGCTAAATCCCCCACTTACAAAGTTGTAGTAGGAATCGTATTGACCGGGAGCCACATAAGCTTTGGCTGCGGTGTCTCCGGAAACAGCATTGCTGGTGTTTTTTGGTTTGCAGGCAACAGCAAGTACTATGGTTGCTGCAAACACGTAAGCAAGTAAAAATTGGTTTGTTTTCATAAATGTGTCAGGTTTGTTGTGATATTATTTAACTCCATCATTTTGTCTCATAAATTCAAGAATATTCCGTGCTTCATCATCGGTTAGTCCCTGATTAGGCATTCTAACCAGACAAATCTCCAGTTGCGCCTGCACTTCAGGATCTTTATCAATCATTGGGTCGGGATTGGTTATAAAATTCATGATCCATGCAGGTGTTCTTCGTTCAGTCACCCCTTTCCATCCTGGTCCCACCAAACGCTCATCCGAAGTTTTGTGGCAGGATGCACATTTTACCCCCTGAATTGCATTTCCGGCATCCGCCATTGTTTTGTTCAAGCCATCACCCAAGTCTACGGTTGTGAATTTTCCTTCCCCGCGGTTCGGATCATAACTAGGATTTTCATTGGTTGCCGCTGTATTGTCGCCCAGTGGAGCCTGTGTTGTTTTTTCTTCTGTTTGTTGATTCTGATTTCCGCAGGAGGCAATCATGATTGCCAGTGCTGCTGTGAGTAAGATTTGTCGCATGGGTTTGGTTGGATTATTTGAGTGTTTGTGTTTGAAATTCATTGTTTTAGTTCCTTTCGAGGATAAATTACCTGAGTGTTCAAATCATTAGTTTGGAATCAACAGGGCAAAAGTAAGTGTGGTTGATAGCATAATAATATGATAAGACACATAAATAAATATGATATAAATCAGATAAAGGTAATCTATTTGTTTTGTTATTTGCTAAAAAATTTAAATAAAATGAAAACAACTAAAACATTGACTATAGGAGAAATTGCAGCACAACGACCTGAATCCCAGGCTATATTTGAGAAGTACCGCATTGATTATTGTTGTGGTGGGAAACAAACCCTGGAAGCTGCCTGTGAAGTGCTGAATATTCCGGTAGAAAAGATGCTAAATGAATTACAAAGCATTGATAATGAGAAAATAAGAGAAGGTGATCCGGTTCATTTACCACCATTGGAATTGATTGAGTACATACAAGACAAGCACCATGAATACATCCGCACCGAAGGGCCGGTAATTATGGGAATGTTTAACAAAGTGGTTGAAAAGCATGGTGGGGAATATCCATATCTGACGGATCTATCTACCTTATTTTATGAGTTGCATGTTGATTTGTTGCAACACATGCTTAAGGAAGAAAAGGTGCTGTTTCCGGCTATCCGGCAATTAATGGGAGCCGGTAAGCCGGATGAAATGAAAATTCCGGAAGGCATGAAGCTTGATTTTCCGGTTAGTAATATGGAGCTGGAACATGATCGGGCGGGGAGATTGATGGAGGAAATGAGAAGAGTATCGGATAACTATAGGTTGCCAGAAGATAGTTGTATTACATGGCAAAATTTGTACCGTCACATTGATGATTTTGAAAAGGATTTACACCGACACGTACATCTCGAAAATAACGTTTTGTTTCCGTTTGCGGTATCGCTTTAAATGTCGGAACTATTGTTAATGGACAGAAAATCAATATAATAGAATTATTGTCTGAAAATAAAGCAGCCCTCCGGATGAGAGGGCTGTTTCGTTTACTTGCGGCCAACTGAAGCCTTTTTCTTTTTTGCCGGACGGCGTTTCCCAAATGAGCCTCTCCAAAGCTTGCCTTTTTTCGATTTTACGTCTCCTTTTCCCATAATTGTTAAGATTGTTTTACAGTACAAAAGCAAAAATATTTGTCATTTTTAATATTTCCAAGCAGCTAAACAGAATTTTTATCAGTCATTAATTATGAAGATATTTAGGTATCTTTGAAATCGAAACAACCTGAAATACCCTATCATGAAGCGGATTATCCTTGCTTTGTTTTTAAATGCCATCCTTGCATTTTTCATTCCTTTAAAAAGTTACGCGACACATCTCATGGGTGGCAGCATGACTTACGAGTACATGGGCATGGTGGGTGCCGATCAAAGTTATCTGGTGACTTTGAAAATTTACAGGTACTGTGATGCTTCTGCAGGTGGAACTGCTCCATTGGACGCATCCATGTTTTTGGGAATTTATAATCAGGATGTATTAAATCCGAATGCCGATAAAAACTGGTTCAGAACTGAAAATCTTCCATTGGTCAGCAGTAGTTTTGTTACACCTCCAAGTATTGGTTCTAATTGCTCATTTACCACTACTGTTTGTGTCGAAGAAGGAATTTTTGAAGCAATTATTTTGGTGCCACCAGATCCGGGCGGATATCATCTGATAGTAGAAAGATGTTGCCGTAACGGAAATATTGTCAATCTATCAACGCCGGGAAGTATCGGACAAACTTACTATTGCTTCATTCCTCCTGCACCAATCATCAATTCATCTCCCCAATTCAGCGATATTCCCGTTCCTTTCATTTGTGCAGGCGATTTAGCTTCTATCATTAACAACGCTACTGATCCTGATGGCGACAGTCTGGTCTATTCTTTTGAAGTTCCTTATGGTGGATATTCATCCTCCGGAATAGCAATCCCTGATCCCCAGTTTGACAACAATCCTTATGCATTTCCAATTCCACCGGTAATGTACAATCCGGGATATTCGGTTGGAATACCTTTTGGAGCAGGTGGTACTTCCACTATTGACCCGCAAACTGGGTTGACCAATTACAGCATCCCCAACCAGGGGTTCTTTGTAGTGGCAATTGAAATTAAAGAATATCGTAATGGTGTTTTAGTGGCTATGATCCGAAGGGATTTGCAGTTGATTGCAATTGTTTGTCCACCAAATGGTGTTCCTACCTTATCAAATGCTAATGGAAGCGGTCAGGCCAGTTACACAATTACCGAAGGCCAAACCATTTGCTTTCCTGTTACATTCACCGATCCGAATGGTGACAGTCTTTATCTGACATCATCCGGAAATATTTTTAATTCAGCATTATTTAATCCTGCTGCATCACTGGCAAATGCATCAGGTGATGGAATTGTATCTTCTCAATTTTGCTGGAGCACAGAATGTGGAATGGCGCGTGCAACTCCTTATCAATTTGTCGCCAGTGTAACTGATAACGGTTGCCCTCCAAAAATTACCAATCAGATTTACTCGATTAAAGTAAATCCCGGTCCTGCCAATCCGATTCCTTCCATTTCTATTCTTGCCAATCCCTCGGGACCGGTGTGTATTGGTACCCTTGTAACGTTTACCGCACTCCCAACATTTGGTGGTACCAATCCATCATTCCAATGGCAGTTAAATGGAGTGAATGTGGGAACGAACTCATCGACCTGGTCATCATCAACTTTGAATAATGGCGATGTGATAACGGTATCTATGGTTTCCAATTCCATTTGTGTAACGTCATTTAATGCAGTTTCTCCACCGTATGTGATGGTTGTAAATCCGTTCGCTGCACCATCAGTTTCTATTGCTCAGTCTCCCTTAGGAGTGGTGTGTGAAGGAGACAATCTGACTTTCACAGCTACACCTGTCAATCCCGGTGCTACTCCGGTTTATCAGTGGACTGTGAACGGAACCAATACAGGAACCAATAGTCCAACCTTTAGTTCTTCAGCACTCACCATTGGAAGTCAGGTTGCTGTTTCATTGACTGCAAATGCAGGTTGTCCGGCAGCAACTTCTAATGTGCTGAATCCGGTGATTGATCCCGTGCTCACACCGTCAGTTACCATCACAAGCGATAATGTGGGTGCAATCTGTCCCGGCGAGCAAGTCATTTTCCGTGCATTTCCAACCTATGGAGGTACTGCACCTTCGTATCAATGGCAGATAAATGGAGTCAATGTAGGTACGAATTCCAATATTTTTACAACTACCACGCTCACCAATGGTGATATCGTAAAGGTGATTCTTACTTCAAACGAAACATGTGTCACTGCCGCAACAGCTACATCCAACATCATTGTAATCAACGTTACGGCACCTACCTTCCCTTCTGTAACCATATCAGCTAATCCGGCGGGACCGGTTTGTGATGGTGACAATATTATTTTTACTGCTACCGCTACTAATGGCGGCGCAACCCCATCTTTTCTTTGGAAAATAAATGGTGTAAATACCGGCACCGGTGGCTTGACTTATGCATCAGATGTTTTAAATAATGGCGATCAGATTTCTGTTGTAATGACATCCAGTTTGACTTGCCTCGTGACAGCTGTTGATACCAGCAATATAATCACCGTTACTATAAATCCTGTAGTACCTGTTTCTGCAACAATAACCATTTCGCCAGCGGCATCCTTTTGTGCCGGAACCAATGTCACTTTTACTGCTAGCTCTGTAAATGGAGGAACAAATCCTGCGTATCAGTGGCAAGTGAATGGTGTTAATAGCGGTACCAACAGTACTACATTCAGTACTTCGACTTTAGTATCCGGTGATGTAGTTCGCGTGAATGTCTCCTCGAATGGCACTTGTGTTTCGCCGGTGAATGCTACCTCTAACGCAATAACTGTTACAGTGCTTCCTGTAGTGGTACCCGCAGTAAGTATTGTTGCGAACCCCTCAGGTCCCATATGCGCAGGAACAATTGTACAGTTTACGGCTTCTCCATCTTTTCAAGGGCCATCACCAACTTATGAATGGCTGGTAAATGGGGTGGTAACCGGAAATAATTCTTCAGTATTTTCTTCAGCTACACTCGCCGACAATGATATTGTACGAGTTCGAATGACCTCTTCCAACAGTTGCGCTGTGCCGGCAACTGCAAATTCAAATGCAATTGTGATGCAGGTAGATCCTGTTTTGGTTCCGGATGCTACGATCTCTGTTTTGCCTGCCGGTCCGGTTTGCGACGGCACACCATTAACTTTCAATGCTACGACAGTTAATCCTGGAAACGCCCCGGTATATCAATGGCTGGTGAATGGAGTTCCAACCGGTGCAAGTGCATCTTCAATTACGCTTTCCACATTGACAGATGGCGATACCATAAACATCAGATTAGTCAGTAATGCCTTGTGTGCAGCTCCAACTGTTGTTGTATCGAATACAATTGAAGTTGAGATGTTGCCTTATTTGAACCCCGCAGTTTCTATTAGCATGCAACCTGCTTCACCTGTTTGCGATGGTGATACCATTGTTTTTTCTGCGAATGGAACCAATGGAGGAACAAATCCGGTGTACACCTGGTTTCTGAATAGCAATCCCGTAGCCGGAAATAACACGGACACTTATGCTGCTCAGTTTGCTGACGGAGATTTGCTGCAAGCAGTACTTACCAGCAATTATCAGTGCCGGAATTTCAACACTGATACATCTAACGTGCTTACTGCGCAGGTTATCCCAAATGTCACTCCAACTGTAAGTATATCAGTCAACCCTCTGGGTGCCGTTTGTCCGGGAGATTTATTAACATTTACTGCCAATACCACCAATGAAGGAAGTGCTCCTGTCTATGAGTGGACATTGAACGGAAATCCTGTTGGATCCAACAATCCGGTGTATGCATCATCATCACTGGTTAATGGCGATCAGGTTCGGTTGAAACTTACTTCTTCTATTGTTTGTGTTACAGCAACAAGTGCATTTTCAAATATTATTACCGTTCAGGTTTCACAAAATATTACGCCTGATGTAACTATTTCTGTAGTTCCAAATGGTTCGGTTTGTGATGGTGATACACTTTCGTTTTCTGCAAGCTACACTGGAGCCGGTTCATCGCCTGTATTTGATTGGCGGGTGAATGGTGTTTCTGCTGCAACTACTCCGGTTTTCACTACTACTCAACTCAACAATGGTGATCAGATTGATTTGGTAATTGGTTCATCAGCCTTTTGTGCCTTACCATTGACTGATACGTCCAATATAATTGTTGCTCAAATTGATCCTTTGTTAACTCCGGTTGCTACCATCACTGCTAATCCCCCGGGAGTGTTTTGTGATGGAACAGAAATTACTTATAGTGCAACAGGTATTTTAGGTGGATTGAATCCATCCTACCAATGGTTGTTGAACAATTCTCCTGTTGGAACCAACAACGATACGCTTATTTCAGATTCGTTTTTAAATGGCGATACACTGACGCTCATTTATACTTCAACTGAACGATGTTTAGCAGTGAATCCTGTACAATCCAATCTGATTATTATCGAACGTTATCCCGATTTAATACCGGAAATTACCGGACCGGATGAAGTTTGTTACGGGCAGGAAATTACCTTCTCCGTAACTGGTACTGGGGGGAATGGTGGTCCGTACCATTACCTTTGGAATAATAATTTAGGTTCAGCCACCGGATACACATTTGTTCCAACACAAACAGAAACTTACATTGTCGCTATGAATGATTCGTGCTCTACAACACGGTACGATTCTATAACAGTTGTTGTAAATCCTTTACCGGAACCCGCATTCACGATCTCTCCAACGCAGGCAACCATATTAAATCCGTTTTTTGATTTTGTAGATGCTTCGCTAAATACCGTTACCTGGTACTGGACATTTGGCGATAACACATCTTCTTCACTACAGTTTCCGTCTCATACATATCTGGTGCCCGGAACTTTCCCTGTGCAGCTGACAGCAGTAAGCAGTGAGGGATGTGTCGATAGTACCTTTGGAGAAGTATTTGTGGAGAATGTGGTTACCTTCTATATTCCTAATTCATTTACTCCAAATGGAGATGGTATCAATGATAACTTTGGTGTTACCGGATATTCCGTTGAAGGATATGATCTTTCTATTTGGGGAAGGTGGGGACAACCAATTTTTGTTTCTGAAGGTCCCTATGATCAGTGGGATGGTCTCGATGAAAATGGAAAGCCACTACCCGAAGGTGTGTACGTATATCAATTGAAAGTTACCAATGATCCTGATAAAAAAGTCAGGACCGGAACAGTAACTTTGATTCGTTAAGAAATCATTTTCCTGAAACAGATAGTTTGGGTTGCAGCGAAACAATGCTTCGAACACCTTTTCCCAGGTAATTTAATGGTAATGGGTTTACCGGAATTATATTTTTACCTGGATAAAACTGTGCCATCAGCTCCATCACCATCCCATCTTTATTTTTTTCTGAATCAGTCAGGTTTTCTTTGTAATACTGAGGTACAAAAACTTTATCATTACATACCAGGTAATTTAGATAAGAAACCTGTGGGGCATGATAAACTATATCTCCTGCAGCAAACATACTGTATTGCAAACTATCTTCCCTGGATGTAGTGACAGTATCTGAAAGCAAATGAAAGCGCATCACCGGAGTTGGCAGTTCTATTAGTTGATAAGGACTGTCAAAGCCATCAATTGCATTTTTTAGATTCACAAGATTTTCATTAAGAATATAAAAATCACCGGACGATATCGGATCAAATTTTCGCTCTGTGCTGTCGATGGTAGCAAATAAAATCGTTGAATCATTTGCAAACCGAACAAAGCTTTCTATGTGTCCGTTATTTCCTGTAGCATAAATATTAGCGTTCCTGGGCCCGGAAGTTATTTTATCAATTACAGGAGCCGCAGCAAGCCAGATTATTTTATTAATCCCTGTAAGCTTTTTCAATTCCGAAGTGATTGAAATCAGATCCATGGATGGGTTTCGCTGAAGTATGGATTCCATAAAACAAATCGCAACACCTTTTGAATTTACATCTATCATACCCTGCTCCAGCACCAAATCAGTAGCTATGTACTTTATACCTGCTTTTTTGGAAATGAATTTTTGTAACTCAGTTTTTTCTGATCCGCTAATTACAGGTTTCAACGAATCAGTTTGAATCCCAAAATTTGTCCATTTAAAATCGATTAATTGTAGTTTTCCATTTTGGTCTGAACTGAATAAAGGTCCTGTATCTCTGCTGAATCCTTTTGCATTTTCGTTTACTAACAAAGTTATCGGAGTACTGTCGATACTGTCTTTTTGAATTTTAAGCAGGAAGAAGTCACGGGAACGCTCGCTATCGAAAAGTACCGTGATTCGCACTTCACTCATTAATTCTTTTAAAACTTTGAGATAAACGGCATGTAATGAAGAGTCAGTGGGCCAGATAATCCAGGCAGATTCTTGTTTTGTCCACTCGGGAACAATTTTACCGGAAAGCTTATCAGTTTTTTCCTGACCCCAAATTTTACCATTAGAAATCAAAGTGATAACTAAAATCAGTGCAACGAGTTTACAGATTTTTTTTCCGGTAAAAGTTTTCATTTTCTTAGTTTAATTTTTGGTCTTAATGGGTTTATGAGAATACAAATTGTGAGAGATTCTTATGAATGGTTTTTCAATAATCAAATAAAAGGCATAGGCAAATACGATGGAAATTAGCGTATATATAATCAGCATGATTACTTTGAGCGGATCAGAAACATCATAACCGGTAATGTTTCTCAAAAGGTACTCTGCAACGACACCGGAGAAATGGTGTGTGATGTATAAGCTGAATGAAATCGTTCCCAGAAAGTCAGTTATTTTATTTTTGAAACGCACAAAAGCAATGGCTAGCAGAGCAATGAGAGATCCTGCAGCTCCGTAAACACCTTGTTGGAGGTAACATAACAGAATTCCGGTCAACATGGCATACACAAAATAATTTCGTTCAATAAGTTTCATCTTATAAAGAAAAAGCAATATGCCTAAGATGAAGAAGGAATTATCCCTGAAAAACAATACCGTATCATTATGAATGAGGTAGGTCATACTTAGCAATCCCAAAATAGTTGAAAGCACTAAAGGTTTTGCTGCATTTTTAAGAATTAAAGGTAAAAACATCGCAATGAAGAGGTAAAACTGGAATTCTATCTCCAGTGTCCAGTACACCTCAATATACATTCCGGTTCCAAACAAAGTATATGAAAAAAACAGATTTGCCAGAATAGTACCTAATGCAGCGCCCGGCCATGTCATTCCTTCAATCGGCTTACCATTCATCATAATGGCGCCATAATATACTATGGCCATTAGAATTACAGCGAGATAGGCTGGTGGTCCAATCCGGGCCATCCTCTTTGCCATAAACTTGCAGGCATCTTTTAATGTATATCCCGAACTATACATGGAGTAGGGGATAATAAAAGCGGAAATGATAAAGAACATCGGAATACCCAACTTGGCCCATTCAAAATAGGCGCCAATGGGATTAGGCTTTATGGTTGGTAATGTGGAATTCGCAAAATGGTACATAACAACGCCTAATGACGCAACTCCCCTCAAGGATTCAATTACTTCAATGTAGACTCTTTGTACCGGTTTTATTGGTTCCATAAATTATTGACCGGGTTAAATATACCAATAAGTTTAATTTTATGCCAACATGAAAATGAGAAAAGGCAATTATAGTCACAAAACGCTGTTCCCGGGTACATGCAAACCAACAATTTAATTGAAATCACTTTTTGAGAAAGAGTGCTCCATATTGATTTCAGAGTTGAAACAACTCTTGCGGCAGAAACTCGAATTATTTCTTGATTTTGCTGCTGATTTTCTGAGAAAAGGATATAAATGGTTTTTCTACAGCCAGATAAAACAGCCACGCAAAAGCAATTGCACAACCGGCATACACAAATACCATTATAGTCCGCAAAGGTTCAGGTGGCGACATTCCGGTTAAATTTCTTAATATAAATTCAGCTGAAATGCCGGTAGCATGGTGCGTGATATACAAACTGTATGAAATGGTTCCCAAAAAAGTAGTAACAGGGTTTTGAAATGTGATATAAGCTATCGCAAACCATGCAATGAGAGCTGCAATTGTGTTTTCCAGTCCTTGTTGCCAATAGCAAACTATTGCCATCACCAGGGATGCTATCAGAAAATAGGCGCCGGAAACATGTTTTGTTTTGTAGAGAAAAAGCAATACTCCGATTAAGAAAAAGATGTTATCTCTGAAAAATAAAACTTCATTATTATGCACAAACCAGGTAGCATTTAAAGCGAGGAATACACCCGACAAATAGAGCATATTGGAAGCACATTGAATGATAAACGGCAGTAAAAACGCGATGATTACATAGTACTGAAATTCTATTTCTAAAGTCCAGTAAACTTCATTGTATAAACCTGCATTTAAAAACGAATATGAATAAGTGAGGTTTGCCAAAATGGTTTTTAAATCCACTCCCGGCCAGGGCATTCCTTCCACCGGTCTGCCATTCATAGCAATTGCTCCGTAATAAATAACAAAAAGAAATATTAAAGCAATCCAACTCGGAGGGCCGATTCGTGCTAAGCGTTTGATTATAAAATTCCAGGCTCCTGATATCTTATAACCGGAAGCATACATGGAGTATGGGATGATAAATCCGGAAATAACAAAAAAGACCTGAACACCTAATTTACCATAGGAGAAGAAATCAGTGACCGAGTTTGGCTTTATTGTTGGTAATGCTGATCCGGAAAAGTGAAAAAATACCACCGACAATGCAGCGATTCCTCGCAGTAAATCTAAAATTTTGAAATGTTGCTTCGGAATGCTTGCGGTTGCCGACATAAACAGCAGAATGCTTAATCTGGTGTAAATGTAAGTAGTTTGTTCGCCTTTCTCAAAATAGTATTATAGATGAGCATTAAAGTTGCTATGAAACGTTCACAATGATTTCAACGTTTGATAAAAAACGAATCGGTTTTGAAATGACTTATATGTCTATATGCTTTGATATTCAATTAGTTGCATTGTCGCTCAAAGGTTAAATCATTTTAATTTTTATTTATCACTAAATTTGGAAACTTTCTCAAACCAACTTATGATCAGAATTCTTTTTATGCTTTTTTGTATTCCGGTTATTTCGGGTTTCACACAATCAGTGGCTTCCGGTCCTGTTGTATTCAAGACAACCAAAGGCAATGTTTCCTTGTTGTCGGATGCGCCATTGGAATTGATAAAAGCAAATTCGAAAGATCTGAGGGGAGTTATAGATACTTCCAATCATACTTTTGCTTTTACGGTAGCTGTGGTCAGTTTCAAAGGTTTTAACAGTCCGTTGCAGCGCGAACATTTTCAGGAGAACTACATGGAATCTCATTTGTATCCGGTGGCTACTTTCACCGGTAAAATTATTGAATCGGTAAGTTTTTCCAAGAATGGGATATATGAGGTAAGAGCAAAAGGAGTGCTGAATGTTCATGGTGTTAAACAGGAAAGGATTATAAAAGGAAAGGTTGAAGTCACACCAACGGGAATCCTGTTGAATTCGGAATTCAAAGTGATTCTGGAGGATCATGAAATCAAAATCCCCCGAATAGTGCATCAGAAAATTGCTCCCGAAATTACAATTACCATTCAGGCTGAACTTCTTCCGGAAACACGTTAAGCAATGCAAGTTTTAAACAGATTAACTATTTTAATTGCTATTCTGCTCTTTGGAATACAAACAATTTCGCTTGCACAAATTCCTTTTTTCAGATCAATTCAGGTTTCTAAAACAGGTGTGCCATTAAAGATAAATGGAATTTGTCAGGACAGCAATAAGTTTATCTGGCTTGCAACTACCGATGGTTTGTACCGGTATTCAGGTGGTGGTTTTGAAAAAGTATTATTAAAAGAAACGGTTGAATCACCAGATGTAAGTTCTGTGTCGGCGCTCCCTGGTGGGGGAATTATTTTTGGTAACAGAAAAGGCGGGATATTTAAATTAATCAAGGGTGCAATCAAATCGGTTTCTACCGGTACATTGGTGGTTCGGAGTTCCGTTGGTGGAATGGCTGTTAATCAGCAAAATGAAATTTTCATTGCCTTGCAAGGTCAGGGCCTTTTAAAGATTGCCGGTGATCAAATAGATAATTTTACTACCGATGATGGATTACCCGACAACTATTTATATGATGTGGCTATAGATCCGAAAGGGACAATCTGGATTGGTAGTGATGGCGGACTTACACAGTGGTCAGGTAAGCCATCGAAAGAAGCCTTTCAGAACTTTACAACTGTGAATGGTTTGCCGGATAATATTGTCAGAAGAATTGATGCATCGTCGGAAAATAGTGTAGGGATAGGAACTGAAGAGGGTGGATTTTCAATTTATTATCCGGAAACAAATACTTTTTTTACTCCTGAATTTTTTCGGGATTGGAGCAAAGGTTCTATTACAAGTATTCTGAAACTTGAGAATGAGTATTGGATAGGAACTCAGCGTGAAGGAATTATTGATTATGAATTTAAAGGTTATAAACGCACCAGACAGTTTACAAAGAATCTGGGATTTGAAGGTAATTTTGTAAACTGTATGTTGAAGGATCACGAAGGGAATCTATGGATTGGCTCAGGTAGTGAACTGTACATGTCACTTGGTGAGAAAATTGAGTTCAAGCGTGAACTCAACGGAGCGCAGCTTACCAATATCCACGCAATTCTGGCTGATAGTCGTGAAAAAGTTTGGATCAGCAAGGATGATGGAGTATTTTGTTACGATGCCTACATGGAAAAAGGTATAGTAGATGAACCGTTGCAAGGCACACCCTTTTCATCGCTGAATGTGATTTCTTTTTATGAAGATAAGAAGGGCTTTATTTGGATGGGGACTTTCGATAAAGGAGCGATCCGGTTTAATCCTTTAACTAAGGAAGTTAAACTCTTCGATGAATCAAGTGGACTGATAAATACTTCTGTGTTGTCGATTGATGGGAATACGGATGAAGTGTGGTTTGCAACTTTAGGAGGCGTATCTAAATGTTCATTTACCGGAACTGAGGTTGGTGATGTGGGAAATTTTGTTTCTTTTAGTGAAGAGAATGGTTTGGGTAATAATTTTATTTATAAAGTATTTATTGATTCTAAAAAAAGAGTCTGGTTTGGAACCGATGGACATGGATTGAGCTGTTTGAAGAATGGTAAGTTCATTAATTACAGTGAGAGGGAAGGGCTGAAGAGCCGGATTATTTATTCTATCACAGAAGATCCATATGGCAATATTTGGATTAGTAGTGCTACAGATGGTATTTATCGTTTTGATGGAACTACATTCCGGAATTTTTCTGTTGCTCAGGGATTGAGTGAAATAAATGTTGCCGCAATACGCACCGATAGAAAAGGTAATATTGTAGTTGTACACAAGAAGGGAGTGGATGTGATGGATCCTTCCAATTATCAGGTTGTTTCTTTCTCGAGTGATATGGGCATTTCAAATATTGATCCTGATATTAATGCAGCTGCCGTCGATAATAAAGGGACAGTATGGATTGGCACACAAAAGGGAATTATAAAAATTGCACTTGATGCCAGAGTGGGTTCCAGAAAACCTGTTTTGCTTTTAAATGATGTATTTTGTTTTTTGGAAAAAGTAGATTCTGTTGCCGGAAATAAATTCAGTTACGATCGGAATCACATTTCATTTGATTTTGCTGGAATTTGGTATGCTGATCCTCAAAAATTGAGCTATCAGTATAAGTTGAACGGATACAATAATGAATGGATTACCACCAGAGACCGGTTTATCACTTATCCGAATCTCCGCCCCGGCGACTATGAATTTATGGTTAGAACCTCTATTAATGGTAATTTTATAGATGCACCAACTATTAGTTACCCATTCCGGATCAGCTTTCCGCTATGGCAAAGGCCGTGGTTCCTTATTTTATCTGCAGTAGTTTTAATTTCTTTGTTTTATTGGTACCTCACGGCACGTGATAAACGAATAAAGTCACTGCAGGCAATCCAAAAAGAGAAAATTGAATCGCAATATGAGATTTTGAAGAATCAGGTAAACCCACATTTTCTTTTCAATAGTTTTAATACGCTGATCACCGTTATTGAAGATGATAAGAAAACGGCCGTTGAATATGTGAATAAGCTTTCCGATTTTTTTAGAAATTTACTTTCATATCAGGAAAAAGATATCATCTCGATTCAGGAAGAAATGGAATTGGTAGAAAATTACATCTTTCTTCAGCAAAAGCGTTATGGTAACAATTTTAAAGTGAATATTGATTTACCCTCGTTAGTGTTAGAGAAATATTCCATTCCTCCAATGGGAATTCAGATTTTACTTGAAAATTGTCTGAAGCACAATGCCGTTTCCCGCGAAACTCCATTAGTCGTCGATATTTATCATGAAAATTATGAATACTTGGTAGTTAAAAATAATATCAATGAGAAGGTAATAAAGGATCCTTCCACCGGTATCGGATTGCAGAATCTTAAAAATCGTTTTCAGCTTTTAAATCAACAGGTGATAAAAGTCACCAACGAAAATGGATTTTTTATTGTAAAATTGCCGCTTATTAAATAATTCCTGTAATTATGAAGTACCTGATAATTGAAGATGAAGATCCGGCGGCTGCCCGTCTCGAGAAACTGATTACAGCTACTGCTCCCGATTTCTCCCTGCAACATCATATTGTGAGTATCAGATCCGCTGTCAAATGGCTACAGGAGAACGAACATCCCGATCTGATTTTTATGGATATACAGTTGGCCGATGGTATCAGTTTTGAAATCTTCAATCAGGTGGCTGTAAAATGTCCAGTTATTTTTACAACTGCCTACGATCAGTACGCCATTCAGGCATTTAAAGTTAACAGCATCGATTACTTGCTCAAACCGGTCAAAAGTGAGGAATTGGAAGCTGCTATTTCCAAATTCAGAAAAACGAAAGCTTCCAGTGATGATCCAATTCCCTATGAAAAATTGTTAGGACTTTTGAAGGTTAAGCCTGAACTTCATAAAAGACTGTTGATCCGTTTCGGCGATACTATCAAAGCTGTGGAGGTTTCTGATGTAGCATATTTCTATACTGAGAACAAAATCAATTACTTATGCACATTCGACAAGAAAACTTATCCACTCGATTTCAATCTCGACCAACTGGAAACAATGATTGATCCGGAACATTTTTTCAGGATTAACCGCCAGTTTATTGTTAATTTGAAGGCCATTTCCAAGATGGTATCGTATTCAAAGTCAAGGGTTAAGCTTGAGCTCCAACCCCACACCGACATTGAAACCGTTGTTAGTACCGAAAGAAGTCCAAATTTCAAAAACTGGCTCACTGGTTCCGGTCAAATTTAACCCTGCTGCCCGTTCAACACCTCGTTATTCCCATTCAGCAAGATTCGCTTTTTTTAGGCGGATTGTGGTTCTATTTTTGTATTATAATTAAAGGGTATGGAAAATAATGATTTGAATCCGGTGGAAGAATTGAAGTGGGAAGCAAAATCCTTGTTAATTATTGGGTTGGTATTGTTGGCAATATTGGGGTTTTCGGTCTCAGGCTGTAAACATGATATTCCGGTGCCAATAAAGGCAGTTGATGATAATGGTGGTGGCGGTGGAGGCGGAGGTTCTGATCAACCATGCGATCCAAATACTGTATATTTTCAACAGCAGGTGTTGCCATTTCTGGTTTCGAGTTGTGCAAAGAGCGGATGCCACAATGCTGCTACTGCAGAAGATGGTGTTATACTCGATTCATATGCTAATGTGATGAATACCGGAGAAGTAACACCATTTGATTTGAGTGATAGCGAAATTTGGGAAGTGATCAACGAAAGTGATCCGGATAAGGTTATGCCACCCCCGGGTGAAACCCAATTAACACAAGCGCAGATTAACTTGCTTGCATTATGGATTAATCAGGGAGCTCAAAATTTGATATGTGATGATGCTAGTGGTCCATGTGACTCTGTAAGTGTATCATTTGCAGGTGATGTGGTTCCAATACTTCAAAACAAATGTGTCGGCTGTCATACTACAGCCACATCTACAAATGGTTTTGTATCGTTATCGGGTTTTACCGATGTTGAAGTGGTTGCTGGTACAGGACAATTGGTAGGTGCTATTACTCATGATCCTTCTTATGTTGCAATGCCCGATGGAGGGCCGAAATTAAATGCATGTGAAATTGCTAAAATTAAAAATTGGGTGAGTGAAGGTACACTCAACAATTGATAACGTTATGAATAAAAAATATTTATATATTATTGGCGTTTTTGCAATCCTTTCCGCATTACAGGGTTGTTATTATGATATCGAAGAGGAATTGTATCCAACGAATGGAGGAAATTGTGACACTGCAGCTGTAACTTATTCCGGAACTATACAGACGATTTTGAATGAAAGTTGTAATTCGTGTCACAGTGCTGCTTCAGCCCAGGGAAATGTAGTTTTGGAAGGATTCAATTTATTAAAAGTATATGTTGATGATGGTTCGTTTCTTGGTGCTGTTTCGCATGGCTCGGGTTATTCGCCAATGCCTAAAGGAGGCAATAAATTATCGGACTGTAAAATATCACAAATTCAAACCTGGATCGCTGCAGGCGCACCAAACAATTAAATTTTGAGAAAATGAAATATTTAAAAATTGCAGGAATTTTAATTTTGATAGGTGCCGGTTATGCATATTACATGTATAATAAACCTGTTGCCAGTACCAATGACCTGAATGCCGCTTATTCCCTTAGTGCTAATGAACTGTTTGCAAAGTTCGAAAATAAT
Source organism: Bacteroidia bacterium (assembly GCA_016788065.1). Lineage (GTDB taxonomy): Bacteria > Bacteroidota > Bacteroidia > AKYH767-A > OLB10 > JADKJB01. The sequence continues at coordinate 90,200 of JAEUTI010000087.1, forward strand.
GAGGAAGAAGCGAATCAGCTATACTTAGGCAAAATTCTCGAAGTAAAAGGGAAAGTCCGTGATCTAAGTGTAGGTGATAACGGTGAACTTAACATGGTTTTAGAGTCATCATCTGATATGTTTGGAGTCAATTGCGGAATCAGTCTTGGCGAAGGTGGCACCCTGGATTCATTCAAGCCTGGCGATTCTGTAACTGTCAAAGGAGAGTGCACCGGTATCTCCATGGATGTAGTATTAACCCGTTGTGTAATTGTCAAATAATATTTATAAAATTTAATAAATTATTCACACCTAATTATTTATTGTATCGAGGATTACTTTACCAATTTTAACCAAAAAAATCAAAACATGAAAAAGATCAGTTTATTTATTGTTGCATTGATGCTATTGCACTTTGCAGATGTATCAGCACAAAAATTTTTAACCAGAGAAGGGAAGGTGCACTTCTTCAGTAAAGCACCTATGGAAGAAATAGATGGAGTAAATAAGAAAGCAACCAGTATTATCGACACCCAAACAGGACAAATTGAATTTTCTATTCTGATGAAAGCTTTTGAATTTGACAAAGCCTTAATGATGGAACACTTCAATGAAAATTATGTGGAATCAGATAAGTTTCCAAAATCTGTTTTTAAAGGTGTTATTTCCAATAACAGTGATGTTAAGTGGACTGTTGATGGTACATATCCTGTAAAAGTAGCCGGCAAAATGACCTTGCATGGAGTTACTAAAGATATGAATGCAGATGGAACTATCACTATTAAAGGAGGAAAGCCTCATGCTTCTTCAACTTTCAATTTATTGATTAAAGATTACAACATTGAAATTCCGAAAGTGGTAAAAGACAAGGTTGCAGAATCTGTAAAAGTAGTAGTAGATATCAGTTATGAACCCTTTCAGGCTAAGTAATTAAATTGGTATTTATGAAGAATAGTCTGAGAGTTTTAGCATCATTCTTACTTTTATTTATATCGGTTCCGGCATGGTCGCAGAACGATCTGCTTGATATGATTTCAGACGAAGATGATGAACCCGTACGGGAACGTGTAACGAATGCATTTAAATCGACGCGGGTAATTGGATCACATTCGCTGGAACATGTTGCCGGTGGTGTACTCGATTTCAGAATCATGCACCGATTTGGAAATATCAATGGTGGAGGATATGAGTTGTTTGGTTTGGATCAGGCAACAATAAGGTTGGGACTCGATTACGGAGTTACAGATCGCATCACTGTTGGTTTTGGCAGAAGCTCCTTGTATAAGGAACTCGATGGATTTGTAAAGTATCGTTTACTGTGGCAATCTACAGGAAAAAAATCAATTCCATTGTCTATTATCCTGGTTAGCGGAACAACTGCCAATATGTTGAAATGGAGCGACCCTGACAGAAAAAATTATTTCACATCCAGAATGGGCTTCTACCATCAGATAATTTTTGGACGGAAATTCTCAGATGCGTTTTCCTTGCAGATTGCACCTATGATGGTACATCGCAATCTTGTAAAAACCAAGGATGATAAACATGATATCTATGCTGCTGAAATCGGTGCCCGGGTTAAACTAACCAGACGATTGGCATTAACTGCCGATTACTTCTACATTTTACCTGATCAGCTCCCCGATGAAAATACGCATCCATTATCGATTGGATTTGACATAGAAACCGGTGGTCACGTGTTCCAGTTGCATTTCACCAATGCTCCTGCCATGAACGAGAAAACATTTATTACTGAGAATAAAGGTGATTGGTCGAAAGGTGATATTCACTTCGGCTTCAATATATCAAGAGTATTTACCCTGGATAGCGGTAAAAAGAAATAGAACGTGTCGCGTTCTATACCCGATCAATCTGGATGGTGTGATTCAGATGATTGTAATGTGTTTTGGTGACCCGGAAGTCCTCGCTTCCGGGTTTTTTTATGTTTTATGATTTTATACTACCTTTGAGAAACTAAAAGATGATATGGTGAAGCATGTTGTTATTTCCGGAGCTGCCGGACAATTAGGACGCGTTGTTTGTCGCGAGTTTTTAGCTGCCGGATATTTTGTTCATGCACTTGTTTCCAAAAATGATACAACTGTGTGGGATTTAAGTTCCGGATTTGTAGCAATTCATAAATTAGATTTAACAGATAAACTTGAGGTTGAACAATTCATCAGTTTGTTAAAACAATCTAAAATAGCTGTTCATGCAGCCTTATTTCTCGCCGGTGGTTATGCTGAAGGTACCATTCAAAATACTTCCAGAGATCAAATAAACATGATGTTTAAAGTTAATTTTGATACAGCATTTTATCTATCTCAAGCACTGTTCAATGAGATGAATGCTTTGAACGCAGATGGATATTTGTTTTTTGTGGGTGCACGACCAGCCATTGAACCGGAAAAAGGAAGCAATGCAGTGGCCTACACACTTTCTAAATCTGCGTTACTAAATCTCGCTCAACTTTATAGTTTAGCTCCGGACAATGTAAACATCCATGTTCATGTCATCATTCCATCTATAATTGATACGCCTGTTAACAGAGCTAATATGCCTGAAGCAGACTTTTCAAAATGGATTACTCCGGAGTTCATTTCTCAACGAATAATTCATATCATTAATAGAAAAGATAACCCGGGACTGATAGTTAAGATGTATGCGGATTAATCCGTTTGGCATTGTTATTGTTGCATACTATTCAACAGCTTAATTACTTTGTTTTTCACATGAATATTAAAGCCTAAATAGATCTTAGGTTGTATGATTTCATTCTTTATAGGATGAATTGTCACTTTTTCGACAAGTTTCGATCTTTTATTCCAATTTCTTTCATCATTACTTCAGGATTTACTGCATTGGAATTTGTGTCAATATCAATCATATAGCTTTAGTTTTTTATACTGAAGTGTGGGGTTTTCTGTTCAAACATCACTTTTTCTTACAAAATTGTACAGTCAACTCATTCGATTCAATGACGTATCAGGGATAGGATAAATTTGGTAGTGATAAACCTATCATTCACGATTAATCCTCCTGACATGAGTAAACAGCTACAAAAAATCTTACTGATCACAATCACAGCAGTCTTGCTGATGGTACAGTTCAGAGAGGCCAAAGCAAGCCATGCAATGGGTGCTGACCTTACGTATGAGTGTCTCGGTGGTAATACCTACAAAATCAGAGTTTCTTTTTACCGCGATTGTATTGGTATTCCGGCACCCAATAATGTTTTTGTAAATATCCGTTCAGTTACCTGTGGTCAAAATCTTGGTATTACCTGTAATCCGATTCCGGGCACCGGACAAGAAGTAACGCCTTTATGTCCATCCGCAGTTTCTTCCTGCAACGGTGGAATATTTACCGGAATTCAGGAATGGGTGTATGAAGGAGTGATTACTTTACCCATGCAATGCACCGATTGGGTATTCAGTTATAATTTGTGTTGCCGGAATGCTGCAATCACCACGATTACCAATCCCGGAACGAGTACATTTTATATCTATGCTTCTTTAAATAATACGATTAGTCCTTGTAATACTTCACCGACATTCTCTAATAAGCCTGTTCCTTTTGCTTGTGTGGGACAGCAATATTGTTTTAATCACGGTGCTTATGATGCAGATGGCGATTCACTGGTTTATTCCTTAATCACCCCTTATCAGAATGCTACCACTACGGTTGATTATATTCCACCATTTAATGCAACTGATCCACTTACTTCTTCTCCTGCCGTAACATTTAATCCTGCCACCGGTGATATTTGCATGACACCGCAAAATCTGGAAGTTACTGTGATGGCGGTTCTTGTTTCTGAATATAGAAACGGAGTACTTATTGGAACGGTTGAACGTGATATCCAAATCACTGTATTAAATTGTAATAATACTTTACCTACCTTATCAGGTATAAACGGAACGAATAATTTTGATATCACCGTTTGCGCAGGTGAACCATTATGTTTTGATATTCTTTCAACTGACCCTGATGCCGGTCAAAATGTGTTTATTAATTGGGACGGTTCTATACCGGCTGGTACCTTTACTTCAAATGGTGCTCCACGGCCAACCGGAACTTTTTGCTGGACGCCGACTCAGGCAGATATTTCATCAAATCCTTATTGTTTTACAGTGCGGGTAAATGATGATGCCTGCCCAATGGTTGGTGCTCAGATTTATTCTTATTGTATAAATGTAATAGGTATTAACGTGAATGCCGGCCCCGATCAGTTTATTGCCTGTAATGATCTTGCAACTGTCAGCGTAACTGCTTCAGGTGGTACAGGAAATTATACTTACCTGTGGAGTAACGGAGTTACATTGCCAATTCAAACTGTTGGAGTAGGCACCTACATTGTAACTGTTAACGATGGAGTTTGCTCGAATCAGGACACCGTTGTTGTCGCAAATGCTTTTGAACCAACTGCGGCCTTTACAGCAGTGGGCACTTGTCCGAACACCCCTGTTCAGTTCACTGATCAGTCAACTTTACCCGGTGGTACCATCATCTCCTGGAACTGGAATTTTGGTGATGGAGGAACTTCAACTATTCAAAATCCAATTCATCAGTTTCCGGGGCCCGGAACATACAATGTTTCTTTAATAATTGAGACTTCTTTCGGATGTATAGATACCGTTATTGTACCGGTTACTATTGCACCACCTCCGGTTGCTGCTTTCAATGTGGGACAAGGTTGTGTAGGCACGTCATTAACATTTAATAATATTACAACACCTCCGGGAAATTACAATTGGAACTGGAATTTTGGAAATGGAACTGGTTCAACATCCCAAAATCCAGGTGTCATTTATGCAAATCCCGGAACTTACACTGTAACATTAGTTGCGGGTGATACTACCGGTTGTGCCGATACTACAGTACAGCAGGTTGTGATAAATCCGTTACCAATTCCGGCGTTCACTTATTCTGCTGTTGCATGTCAGGGTGGAAATATCACTTTCGTAGATAGCTCCAATGGCAATGGCGGAACCATCACGGGATGGAACTGGACATTTGGAAACGGCCAAACTTCAAACGGTTCAAATCCGGTTATCAATTATCCTAATCCCGGAAATTACGATGTTACCTTAGTTGTAACGAATAGTTTTGGGTGTACGGCTTCTATCTTACAAACTATTGCAATTAACCCGCCTCCGGTAGCAAATGCCGGAGCCAATCAGGTTATTTGTTTAGGTGGTACAGCAACCCTGGTTGCTTCGGGTGGCGTTACCTATTCCTGGAGTCCGGGAGGTTATACAACCGATGTAATTAATGTTTCACCTTCATCTAATACCACATATACTGTTACTGTTACAGATGCTAACGGATGTACTGCTACGGCAACTGTAAATGTGAATGTAAATCCACTTCCGGTTATCAATGTTTCTCCTGCACAATCCATTTGTCTTGGACAATCTGTTACGCTCACTGCTACCGGAGGAGTTTCTTACAACTGGAGTCCTTCAGGAAATACAACCGGTACCATAACAGTTTCTCCGGGTTCATCAACAACCTATGCTGTAACAGGAACTAATGCCAATGGATGCAGTGCTACGAATTTCGTTTCTGTAACTGTGAATCCTTTACCAAATGTTAACCTCTCTAACTTATTTATTTGTGCCGGAATTAGTTCCTCACTGAATGCAGGAAATCCCGGAAGCACTTATTTATGGTCGAACGGACAAACAACACAATCAATTCCGGTATCATCACCAGGAGTATATTCAGTCACTGTTACCAATCAGTTTGGATGTACCGGTGGCGATTCGAGTGTTGTTAGTCAGGGAGGAACTATAGTTAACAATTTAACCAATGTAGCATTTTGCGCTGGCGGAAGTGCTGTTCTGGATGCCGGCAATCCCGGAAATAGTTTCTTGTGGTCAAATGGATCAACTTCGCAAACTATTACAGTTAATGCTGCCGGAGCCTATAGTGTAACAATCACTGATGCTAATGGATGTTCAGGAACACTTTCAACAACGGTAAATGTAAATCCATTACCAGATGCACAATTCACTCCAAACGATGTTTGTATCAATGAACCCATGCAATTCATGGATGTATCAACCATAGGTTCTGGAAGTATAACTGCCTGGTCGTGGAGCTTTGGCGATGGAAACGTATCACAGCAACAAAATCCATCTCATTATTACCCTTCATCTGGTGCGTTTGCCGTTACTTTGGTGGTGACATCTAATATGGGATGCGTTGATAGTCTTATAAAAACATTTAATGTATTTCCATTACCAGCAGCTAATTTCACTTTCCTTAACAGTTGTGAAGGTAATGCAGTTAGCTTTACGAATACCTCTACGACTTCTGTCGGAAACATTACCGGATGGCAATGGTCATTTGGTGATGGAGCTACTGCGTCTCAACAAAACCCTGCACACACGTATAGCGCTCCGGGAATTTATCCTGTTGATTTATTGATTACAACTGCAGGTGGTTGTGTCGATAGCATCCAGAAGCAAATTACAATAAGTCCGTTGCCAGTTGCTTCGTTCACGGCAGGACAAAGTTGCAAAGGATCTCCTGTTGCTTTCAATAGTACTTCAGCTGTTCCCGGCGGTGTTCTTTCATCCTGGTTCTGGGATTTTGGAAATGGAACTACTTCAGCATTGCAAAATCCATCAGCTGTTTACAATAACTCAGGAACCTACAATGTATCATTAATAGTAACAAGTTCTAATGGCTGTAATGATACCATTACACAACCTGTTCTAATTAATCCACTTCCTGTTCCTGATGCCGGTTCACCACAAATATTGTGCAGAGGAACTTCCGCAACATTGAATGCAACAGGAGGAGTATCATACCTGTGGAGCAATGGAAGTGCAACACAATCAACTTCAGTCACTCCAGTGGTAAATTCAACATACTATGTTACTGTAACAGATGTCAATGGATGTACAGCTACTGATAGTGTCAGAGTATATATCAATAACCTTCCAAACGTTTTTGCAGGTCCCGATAGAACTGTTTGTGCAGGAAGTCCTGTAACATTAAATGTAACAGGTGCCTTGTCGAATGTATGGATGCCAGGCAATATTACCGGTAATTCGGTGACTCTTTCACCAATGCAGACTACAACTTACATTGTTACCGGAACCAGTTCGAATGGATGTACGAATACCGATACGGTTACAGTAAATGTTAACCCATTACCTTTGGCAAATGCAGGTCCCGATCAAATGATATGCGAAGGAACAACTGCAACGATTACTGCAACCGGTGGTGTAAGTTATCAATGGACTCCAACCGGTTCATCAGCTGCCTCCATTTATGTTAATCCAACATTACCTACTGTGTATGCCGTTCAGGTTACAGATGCAAATGGTTGCAAAGCATGGGACTCCGTTTCAGTTGGAATCAATCCAACTCCGATAGCAGATTTATCACCTGCATTCATTTGTGTGGGAACAACAACAATTCTTGACGCTGAAAATCCCGGATCATCCTATTTATGGTCTCCAAATGGAGAAACAACCCAAACAATTCAGGTTTCTGATTCCGGATATTATGATGTAATTATTATCAGCCCTAACGGATGTATCGGATATGCCGGAACAACTGTTACTGTTGGAGGAAATGGATTGAGTGCTAATCCAACAAATGTGCAAATATGTGATGGAGAAACCACTGTTTTGAGTGCAGGAAATCCAACTGCAACTTATTTATGGTCGAATGGTGCTACCACTCAGACTATAAATGTTTCAGCTGCCGGTTCCTATACGGTAACTATCACTGATGTATTCGGATGTTCCGCTTCCTTTGCTTCCAATGTTCTTGCGAACCCGGTTCCTGCAATATCATTTGTTTCCTCACCAACATGTGAAAGCAATAGCACTTTATTCACTAATACAACAACCCTTGCATCCGGTAACATTACTGGTTGGTTGTGGGATTTTGGAGATGGGAATTCTTCAAATGCTCAGGGTCCTTCTAATTTATACGCTACGCCAGGCACATACAATGTCACACTCAGTGCAACAACAGGAATGGGATGTACATCTCAGCTAAGTCAGCCCGTTACCATTGAGCCAATGCCTGTTGCCGCATTTGGAAACACAATAGCTTGTTTAGGTTCCGGAACGGTATTTACCGATTCTTCACAAATAAGCTCCGGATCACTTGCTAACTGGAATTGGAATTTTGGTGATGGAACTGTTTCAACGGACCAGAATCCGGTACATACTTACAGTGCTCCCGGTGTTTATACTGCAACTTTGTTAGTGGCTTCAACCAATGGTTGTATTGATTCTACCACTGCTCAGGTGCAGGTGTATGATACTCCATTGCCACAATTCAGTTTATCGAATGTATGTGATGGAACTGCTGTCACTTTAAACAATAGCTCAGTTATTTCTGACGGAACTATTTCCGGTTATGTATGGTCATTTGGCGATGGTTCAACTGATACCACTTCCAATCCGGTTCATCAGTACAGTGCTGCCGGTAGTTATAATATTACTCTTACAGCTACATCTGATTTGGGATGTTCAGCATCATTAACACAGCCTGTAACAATTTATTCAAATCCACAGACTGCCATTACAGCTTCACCGGTTTGTGAAGGAGTTGCAACTTCCTTTACAGGAACAACAACTGTTACGAATGCAAACATTTCGAATGTATACTGGAATTTCGGAGATGGTGGTAGCAGCAATCAGCAAAATCCTACACACTTATTTGCCGGAAACGGAACGTATCAGGTATTGCTAACAGCAACAAGCGATCAGGGTTGTGTTGATTCTGCAATGGCTTCCGTAACTGTATATCCAGTTCCTGCTGCGGCATTCAATGGATCCGATGCTTGTTTATACAGCACTGTTAATTTAAGTGACTTGTCAACAATAGCTTCCGGAAGTATAGTAAACTGGAACTGGAATTTAGGTGATGGAAATTCATCTTCGAATCAGAATCCTGTACATAGTTATGCAACTCCCGGCAGTTATCAGGTATCGTTGCTTGTTACCAGCGATCAGGGTTGTACCGATTCTATTCAATCACAAATAAATGTTTATCCCGTACCAACGGCTAATTTTACCAGAGCTGATGTGTGTCAGGGAACGGTATCAGAATTCTTTAATCAGTCGCAGGTTGCAGGTGGTGGTGTGATCAATTGTTCGTGGAATTTTGGTGATGGAAGTACCTCTTCAGATCAGAACCCTCAACATGTTTATGCTTCGGCTGGTAATTACAATGTAACGTTGATTGCCACAACACAAAATGGATGTAGTGATACTATCACACAACAGGTTACTATTTATGCAGCTCCTGTAGCCGCCTTTGGATTCATAAATGCCTGTGATGAATCACCGGTATCATTCACCGATTTATCGACTTCCACAGATGGCTCTATAAGCTCCTGGAACTGGAACTTTCGTGATGGCACAACCACAGCAGCAGCCGATCCATATCATACTTTTTCCGGACCCGGAAATTATGCAGTAACACTTACCGTTACTTCACTTTACGGTTGTTCCGGAACAATAACTGATTATGTAAGTGTATATGAATTACCAGTTCCTGTTATATCAGTTTCAAATAACTGTATTGGTGATCCAACATCTTTCAGCGGAATAACTGCAATAGGAGATACTGCGATTTATGATTATCAATGGGCTTTTGGTGATGGAAATACCTCCGCAATTCAAAACCCAATGCATCAGTATACTGCAGCCGGTACTTATGCAGTTTCATTGACAATGACCAATGCCAATGGTTGTGTGGCAAGTGCAACATCATCGGTAACACTGTATCCTGTTCCGGAACCCGGATTTGATTTTGCGGATGCATGTGCTGAAAGTGGTGTGCAGTTTAATAATACTTCCACCATATCATCAGGATCAATAACACAATACATCTGGAATTTTGGTGATGGATCTTCTGGTTCAGGTTTGGTAAATCCTGTTCATACTTATGATTCTGCAGGAGTGTACACCATAACCTTGATAGCAGTATCCGACAATGGTTGTATCGATTCCACCACACAACAAATATCTGTTTTCCCGCTTCCTGTATCTAATTTCACCTATAGTCAGGCAGCAGGTTGCGGACCATTAACAATTTATTTTACCGATTCTTCATTCGTGACTACAGGAACAATTGTTGCCTGGGCATGGAATTTTGGAAATGGTGAAACATCCAATCTGCAAAATCCTTCAACTGTTTACAGTTCTAGTGGAACCTATGGTGTAACACTTACTGTTACTACAGATATGGGATGTACACAAACCTTTACACAGCCCAATGCTATTACCATTTATCCCGGACCGGAAGCAGCCTTTACACCAAATCCTTATGAAGCATCCATATTGCATCCTGTAATAGAATTTGAAAACACTTCATCCGGAGCCACCTTATATAACTGGACGTTTGGTGATGGACTAAGTTCAAGTTTGTTTGAACCTGTGCATACTTATCCTGATACAGGCTGGTATGAAGTGGTATTGCATGTTCAGAATAGCTATGGATGTTTCGATACTGTGTCACATTGGGTTTATATTATTCCTGAGTTCACACTGTATGTTCCAAATGCATTCACACCAAATCAGGATGGTATTAATGATGCATTTTCGATTGCAGGAATTGGCATCGTAAGCATGAATCTGGAAATATTTAATCGCTGGGGCGAAAATATTTACACAACAAGCAGCCGCGATGCCGGTTGGGACGGAAGTGTACAAAAAGATAATGGTCTGGCACAGCAGGATGTTTATGTGTATCAGGTCACAGTTAAAGACGTATTTGGGAAAACACATCAACGGGTAGGCACAGTGACTTTAGTGAGATAACCCTGACAATAAAAAAAGGGCTGAAGAATTTTCCTCAGCCCTTTTTTTTATTTGGTTTTATTTACCGGAGATCTACCACTTCAACTCCCGGGTGTTTTGCTTTGTCGAATGTGAATACTGCATCCGGTGCATCGGCATCAGCTTTAAACTTCTCAATCAGATAAACATAATTGGTTCCGCTCTTTTCAAAAATTTTAGCACTTGAAATTACCTTTTCAGTTTTGTTGATGGAGATCTGAATTTTAAAGTAATTTTTTTTCTGATCGTCAGGGACGAGTTCAATTTGCTGATAGGTTATAGCTCCTTCTTTTTTATCACCAATATATTTTGTTGAAAATCCTTTTTCATAAATGGTGAAAATGGAAGTAGGGGAGATCGCATCAGATTTTTCAGCAACATCATTTATCTGAACTTCATTTGACTCTTTAAGGTATGTCCATACTGTTTTAGAATCGGAAATAACTTCCTGACCTTTTAAGGTAAGCTTGTATTTTTCACCTTTCACCAAAAGAGAACCTGTTTGGGTGTCAGTAGTTTTGGCTTTCTGATCCATCGTGGTTACTTTGAAGGATGCAGAAAGAGATTTCATGGATTTGTATTTGGCGCTAACTCCTTTAAGGATTTCCTGTGCTTTTGGATCTTTCTGACCCTGAGCTGCTACAGGATTAATAAAGGCAACTGCGCCCATCAGGGCAACAACGAATGACAATGATTTCATTTAAATAAGTTTATGCAAAATTAAGGCTTATGGGCCACATTCAAAAACTGTTCCAAAGCCATTGGATCCTTAATTTTCACCTCACGGGCCTTACTTCCTTCGAACGGACCTATAATTCCGGCAGCTTCCAGCTGGTCGATAAGTCTTCCTGCGCGGTTATATCCCAATTTGAGGCGTCTTTGAAGCAGAGAAGCAGAGCCTTGCTGATGCTGAACAACCATGCGGGCAGCTTCTTCAAACAATGGATCACGGTCTGATGCATCGAAGTCCGAACCGCCGGAAGCTTCATTTTCACCAACATATTCAGGAAGCATAAATGCCTCAGGATAACCACGTTGCGATCCAATATATTCGGTAATACGGTCAACTTCAGGAGTATCCACAAAGGCACACTGTAAACGAATCAAGTCGGCGCCGGTAGAAAGGAGCATATCTCCACGACCAATCAGCTGATCGGCACCGCCGGTATCGAGGATGGTACGGGAATCGATTTTGGATGTCACCCGGAATGCCATACGTGCAGGGAAGTTAGCCTTAATAGTACCGGTAATAATATTTACGGAAGGTCGCTGGGTTGCAATAATCAGGTGAATACCAATCGCCCGGGCAAGTTGTGCCAGACGCGCAATAGGAGTTTCCACTTCCTTACCTGCGGTCATAATAAGATCGGCGAACTCATCAATAACCAAAACAATAAATGGCAGGAATCGGTGACCGTTATTTGGATTCAAACGACGGGCAACAAACTTAGCGTTGTATTCACGAATATTTCTGACCTGTGCATTTTTAAGTAATTCGTATCGCTGATCCATTTCAATACACAAGGAGTTCAAGGTATTGATCACTTTTCTGGTATCGGTAATAATAGCATCTTCTTCACCGGGAAGTTTAGCCAGAAAGTGACGTTCAATAGTTTTGAAAAGTGTAAGTTCCACTTTCTTAGGATCTACCAGGACAAACTTAACCTGAGAAGGATGTTTTTTATACAGCAGAGAAACCAGAACAGCATTCAAACCTACAGATTTACCCTGACCAGTAGCACCTGCCATCAGTAAGTGAGGCATTTTGGCAAGATCAGCAACAAATATTTCATTCGAAATAGTTCTTCCCAACCCAATTGGAAGATCATATTCGCAATTCATGAATTTTTCCGAAGCCATTACAGAACGCATCGACACCACTTCCGGATTTTGATTCGGAACTTCAATACCTATTGTTCCTTTACCCGGAATAGGAGCAATGATGCGAATCCCTAAAGCTGAAAGACTTAGTGCGATATCGTCTTCCAGATTTTTAATTTTTGAAATCCTGACTCCGGCCTGAGGAATAATTTCAAACAGCGTAACGGTTGGACCAACAGTTGCTTTTATTTTATCGATGGCGATATTATAATGCCCGAGTGTTTCAACGATTTTATTTTTATTTGCTTCCAGCTCAATTTTTAATTCCTCACGGTTTTGTGTGCTTTTTGCGCTGGTATAATTTTCGAGAAGTTCAATTGTTGGAAATTTATAAGAAGAAAGATCCAGTGTAGGATCATATTCACCAAGTACTTCAGCGGTTGCTTCTTCATCAGCAATAATTTCAGATCCTTCGGGAAGCGGTTCAATAGACAGAGGTACTTCATCTGAAACAACAGTAACAGGTTGTTCCGGAATATTAATTTCCATTTCTGTGCTGGCAACAGGAACAGCAACAGGAGTTTCTTCCACATCAAATAAAATTTCATCAGGATTTGAAATTTTTGCAAGTGGGGTAGGGGAGGGGGTGTTTAATTCAAGTTCTACTGTTTCATTTTGCAAATCAGATTCATCGAACGAAAACACATCTTCCGAAGGAACTTCTGCTACCACAGCTTCTTTGGGTCTGTTACCTGTAGAAGTATCAGCAACAGCTAAAAGAGCATCTTCAACTTCATTCTTTGAGGCTTGTTCATTCTTTTGAAGGAATGATGGAAGTTTAAATCCAATATTAAATACAGCCACCACAAAAGATAATGCAGCAAAAGCAAGAAACAATCCTGTGCCTGCATTCCCAAGTAAGGATTGCATCCATAAATTCATTTGAAAGCCAAGTGAACCGGCAAGAAATAATAATTTTCCATTTGAACTTAGTGTATAACCAAGTATTGCAGCCACAAAAAAGAATGCGAAGAATGAATACTTCAATGTTTTAATCATTGGAAGTAATTCCACTTTAAATAAAATTTTAAAACCTGCAACAAAAGAAACTACAACAAAAACAAAAGCGGAAACACCAAACCATTTTTGAATCATCAGATGCGAAAATATTGCACCAAATTTTCCAAGCCAGTTATCAACTTTAACGGATGATGTAGCAAGTAAATCCCACCAGGAGCCAGCTACTTTGTCGTTATCAGCAGTCCATGTAAAGAAAAAAGAAGTGAAGGCGATCAACATGAAAACAGATAAAAGAACCAGTGCTAAACCAGTAATTTTATGCAATCGCTCATCCGTCATCACCAATTTAAACTTTTGTGATGCGGAGGGGCCATCGGGTTCTGTTTGACGTCTCTTCGGTTTTTCTTTTTCTTTTTTCTTTTCTTTTTCGCGAGGTACTTCTGCGATTTCAATATCCTGTTCGTCGGTTACTTTGGGTTCCCGTACTCTGTTTCCTTTTGGTGCCATGAGATGAAAATGGTTGAAGAGGTAAATTTAGTGACAATTAGTTGAGCCATTCCATAGGTTGTTAACCATGAAATGAACATCATATTGTGAATAAAAGGGAATGATTTTTATCATCCTATCTGTAAAATCAGACTCCCCGGAAGCAGCCAAACCGTAAGGAATCGTCCCGAAATTGTTCATATAGTGATGCCTTTAAAAGCATTGATTTTTAATTGGTTGCAATTATATTATTGATTATCAATAACTTGCATCAAATTATCATTTCATCCTCAGTTTATTAACATGCTGTTCATAACTGGTAAGATTTTGTGACTGAAAATCAATTGCCTACGAAAAAATGCTGTTATTTTGAGTAACATTCTATCGTGAATTCGTATGAGGGGATGTACTCAAACAAACAAAACAAACAACATGACAAAAACAAACAACCTCGAAAAAGTGACAAGAACTTTGGCTTCGAAAGCTGTTCTTATGATCGGAACTTTCGGGCTTTTGGCTAGTCTTAATGGAGTGATGGCACAATGCCCGGTGCCTACGATCACGCCATCCGGTTCAGTCGACCTGTGCACAGGTGGATCAGTAACTTTGACAGCCAGTGCTGGATCAGCATACAATTGGTCAAATGGAGCAACTACACAAAGTATTGTTGTTTCAACAGCAGGAAACTATGTAGTTACTGTAGATGATGGTGCAGGTTGCATTGAGGCTTCTCAGGCAATGGCAGTATCGAAATACACTTCTGCACCTGGTGCTGTAAGTACTTTAAATGGAGTTACCAAGGCTTGTCCTGGTGATGCTATTGCTAATACAATTAATCCAGCAGCCAGAGCTGTAACTTATACATGGACACTTCCTGCAGGTGCAACCATTAACGGACAAGGAGTTTACACTACCAGTTCAACATCTGTAACTATTGATTATGGTGCAGGATTTGTTGCAAATGGAAATGTAACAGTATATGCAACCAATGGTTGTGGAAACGGAATTTCGCTTTCTAAAACATTGAGCAGAAACAATCCGGTCACACCAGTAAGCATTACCGGAACAACTGCTACTTGCGAAAATACTACTTATACTTTTTCAACACCTGTTGTTGCTACCATTAACAATTATCAGTGGTCTGCTCCATTAGGTTCAATCATCACCAACAATGGCTCAAACCAGGTTGACATTACATTCCCGGCAGGTTATGTATCAGGTGCTGTTCAGGTTGTAAACCAAAATAATTGTGGATCAAGTAATGCACGTTCCTTGACTACACGTTCAGTGCTTTCAAAACCAGATGACATTTCCGGTCCGATTTCAGGATTGTGTGGTTCTACTCAAACCTTTACCATTCCTGCAATGGCAGGAGCAACCTCATACACATGGGAAGCACCTGTTGGTTGTACTATAACCGGTGGACAAGGAACTACTTCATGCGATATCTTCTTCAATTCAAATTTGAATAACGGTTATGTTAAAGTTGCAGCTAACAATGCTTGTGGCTCATCCGGACAATCAAAGCTTCGTGTTGATGGAGAAGTTACAATTACTGCTGATCCTGTTGATGCAGAAATTTGTGACGGTACAGGGACTACTTTTACAGTTGTTTCTCCAGGTTTAGGCATTTCTTACCAGTGGAGAAAAAATGGTGTGCCATTATCTGATAATGCTACTTACAGCGGAACAAGCACTGCAACATTAACAGTATCAAATGCTATTGTAGCAGATGCTGGTGCTTATGATTGTATTGTGAGCAACAACTGCTCTGATCCTATAACTTCAGGTGCTGCAGCATTGTTAGTTAAAACAATTCCAGCTGCTCCGGGCGTAATTACAGGTATTGATGTAGCTTGTCCTGGTTTTGTTGGCCAAGCGTTCTCAATTGCTCCTGTTGCTGGTGCTGATTCATATACATGGACTGGTTATAATGGTGCATCTGTATCAAATGGTCAGGGTTCAAGCAACGTTGAAATCGATTTTGGCGCTTCTGTAACTTCAGGTTACAATATTGATGTTAGAGCGGTAAATGCATGTGGAATTAGTGATTCAACTAAAAAATGGGTAAGAAGAACTATTTCAGTTCCATTATTCACAACATTACCAGTTACTGCATGTGCAGGTTCTACCAATGTTGATTTCGAAGTTGGTCAGGTTGGTGGTGCTGATTCATATACCTGGATTGCTCCAGCAAACGCAACTATCACAGGCGGACAAGGAACTAAAGCTGTAACTATTGACTTTAACGGACAATTTACCAGCGGAGATATTTGTGTATTTGCTACTAACATCTGCGGATCAACTGAACCTCGTTGTGAGCCTATTATCAGTATTCCTGATATGCCGGGCGCTATTTCCGGTCAGACATTTAACGTTTGTAATTCAACTCAAACTTATTCAATTAATCCAGTTCTAGGTGCTAACTTATATACATGGTCTGTTCCTGCAGGTGTTACTATTAACAGTGGTCAGGGTACAAATTCAGTGAATGTTACTTTTGATCCATCTTATGTAAGCGGAAGCATTGGTGTTATTGCTAAAAACAATTGTGGTGACAGTCCAATGAAATCTCGTTTGATCCAGGCATTCCCTGCTAAGCCAGCTGCTGTATTAGGTGCATCAACTGCTTGTGCAAACAGTCACGGTAACGTATACAGTGTTGCTGCTATACCGGGAGCTACTTCATACCAGTGGGTTGTTCCAGTAGGAGCAACTATCACCAGCGGAGCATCAACTAACTCAATCGAAGTTGATTTTGGAACCACTGATGGAATTATTTCTGCTCGTGCAGTAAATGCTTGCGGAGCTGGTTTCTCAACTAATCTGAGAGTAACTTTCAACTGCAGAACTCAGGGTTCATCAAGCGTAAAAGCGGAACTTTATCCTAATCCTGCAAAAGACCGTGTAATAATTTCTCACGACAGTAATGTTTCTGGAAAAGCTACTATTGAAGTTCGTGATCTGACAGGACGTTCTATGATAACTAAAGAGGTTATGATTGATCAGGAGTCAGGACGTTCAGAAATTGATGTTACAGAATTGAGTTCAGGAATTTATCTTGTAGAAATAACTTCTGCACAAGGTAAGTCAGTGAACAGGTTTGTTAAAAAATAATGAGTACAAGAATGAATAGAAAAAGCTCCCGGATTTCCGGGAGCTTTTTTAGTTTAATCAGGTTTTAGATAGTGGCTATCTTTTTTATCAAATCTGCCAACCTTGCAGAATAGCCCATTTCGTTATCATACCAGCCTACAACCTTAACCATATTTCCGATAACGGAAGTCAATTGGGCATCAAAAATACATGAGTGTGTATTACCCACAATGTCAATAGAAACAATAGGTTCTTCGGTATACTGCAAAATTCCTTTTAAAAAAGTTTCGGACGCATTTTTGAATGCGGAGTTAATATCTTCAATAGTTGCAGTTTTCCTGACCATACAGGTTATATCTGTGAGTGATCCATCAGGTACCGGAACACGGATGCCGGCACCTCCAACTTTGCCTTTTAAGTGAGGAAAAACTTCTGTTACTGCTTTGGCAGCACCTGTAGATGTTGGAATAATTGAAACTGCCGCCGCTCGTGCTCTTCTGAGATCTTTATGCGGTGCATCATGCAAATTCTGGTCGCCGGTATAAGCGTGTACTGTAGTAATGTATGCCGTTTCAATTCCCCAGTTCTCTTCGAGGATTCTGATCATCGGTGCAACATTATTTGTGGTACACGATGCATTAGAAAGGATTTTATCGTCGCCGGTAAGCAAGTGATCATTAACACCCAAAACAACCGTTTTCATGGTATCTTTGGATGGTGCTGATATTATCACTTTTTTTGCTCCGGCCATCAGATGCATATTCGCCCCTTCTGTACTTGTGAATTTTCCTGTAGATTCTATTACCACATCCACCTGGAGTTTGCCCCATGGTAATTGAGCCGGATTTTTTTCAGCAAAAACAGGAATTAGTTTTCCATTTACCGTGATTCCTGTTTCAGATGATTGGATATCCATATCGAAAATCCTGTGAATAGAATCATATTTGAGCAGGTGTGCTAATGTAGCATTATCGGTCAGATCATTGATTGCAACTACTTCAACGTCTGGCATTGCTACTAATTTTCTGAAGGTAATTCTTCCAATACGGCCAAACCCGTTGATGGCTACCTTAATTTTTGCTGACATAATAATTTGAATTTGAAATGAAATTCAAAATTAGTGAAAAGAAAATTGATAAGGTTTAAAAGATATGCTTTTCAGCATGATATGAAGAGCGAACAAGAGGACCACTTTCAATATATTTGAAGCCCATTTTCATGCCAACTTCTTTATATGCAGCGAATTGATCGGGATGTATAAATTCTGCGACTGGTAAATGATTTTTAGTTGGCTGTAAATACTGGCCAAGTGTAAGTATTTTAACATCTGATTTTCGCAAATCTTCCATCGATTCTGTCACTTCTTCTACTGTTTCTCCCAGGCCAAGCATGATTCCGGATTTGGAATTGATTCCACCATCGCTGATTCTTTTCAAAACCTCCAGGCTCCGGTCGTATTTTGCCTGTACCCTGACTTGCTTGGTTAAACGGCGCACCGTTTCAAGATTATGAGAAATAACTTCAGGCTTTTCATCGATCACCAGTTGTAAATTGTCCCATATGCCCTGAAAATCCGGTATCAGTGTTTCCATGGTAGTATTTGGAGCCAATTGACGAATTGCACGAATTGTTTGAACCCAAATATTAGCTCCTCCATCTTTCAGATCATCGCGATCGACTGACGTAATTACACAATGCTTAATGCCCATTGCTTTAACTGATTCGGCAACGCGCATAGGTTCTTTCAAATCAACGGATGCGGGTCGTCCTGTTGCAACAGCACAAAAACCACAAGAACGGGTACAAACATTACCCAAAATCATAAAAGTAGCTGTTCCAGCACCCCAGCATTCTCCCATATTTGGACAATTGCCACTCTCACAAATGGTATGTAGTTTTTGATCGGAAACAATGTTTCTGACCTTACGATATTCTTCCCCAACAGGAAGTTTAACTCTTAACCAGGATGGTTTACGAACTTTATTTTCTTCAGCTGATGAAATGGTTTCTTCACTCATAAAATTAATTTCGGTGCAAATTTACCATTTTCTGCCGTAAAGTATGTTTATGTAAAAATTGAAAAAGAACTGGTTATTATTGGTCTCTGCCATGATAGGCACCTTTTTGCCATAAGCATCCAAAGTAATACCTGTCTCAATAGACTTTACATCATCATGCATAGCTCCATAGTCAAAACTCACCCCAACTTTAGCGTATCCTCCGGGGTAAATCCGGGTTTCACTAATTCCTTCTGTAAAAGGTGCACGTCCATAAATGTTATCGACATAATGTCGTTCAGGATCATATTTTTCGACAATTACCTCATACTCACCTTCAAATGCAGTTGGGTACAAAATATTCAAATAAACAGGTTTGGCCAATCCTAGTGATAAACCAGCCGTATAATTGAACCGAACTTCAACACCACTTCTTTCAGATTTACTGAATACCACCTGTTGCTGACCAATCCCGGCACGCACAGCTATCATGGAGTTCAATTTTCCGTAAAAAAATGACTTTGCATTGTCGAAATAAGGATTTACAGAACGAACTTCTTTAGGGTGCTTCATACTGACGATTTCAGCTTCCCACATTCGCTTTTTGTCTGCTGTCAGATTTTTCCCTTTTCTGAAGTCAAATCCCCAGCCACTGGTATGAACATTCACTCCGAAACTAAACTCGTTTTTTAAAAGGGGCGGCTTTTCTTCTTCATACTCAAAAGGGTTTTCCTGTGCCATTAATGCGAAAGGCAGTAAACAAAAAAACAATGAGAAGAGTAAATTTTTGACTTGCATTTTGTGATAACAAAAGTAAGGATATAATAAGAATAATCAAAGTCTCTTTTTGTAAGGTTTATTTTACACGAACATCGTTCATAAAACGATTAGACTTGCTGCTTGTTGCCAGTTGTTGACAATTGTAAGATGTTTATATTCAATATATTATGCGGTTGGCTTTCCGTTTTATTGTTTCCCTTAATGATATTTACACTTAGGCTATCTGATTCTTTTTTACTAATTTTGAGACCGATTCAGGCAATTGGTAGTTGTTAAATAGTTGAAAATTAAATTCTTGTAATGAATAACCCCCTTCGGCAAATAGTTGATTCCTTTCAACGTTATCAGCAACTGCCGTCATTCTGCATCAATAACACATTTTACACCTACGGGGACTTATCGAAGCACATTAAAGGGATTCAGAATCAAATACTCGAGTCAAATCCTCCTGCCAATTCCAACATAGGAGTAATGACTTTCAATGATATTGAAACATATGCTTCTATCCTTGCTATATTATTTTCCGGACATTCCTTTGTTCCAATAAATCCGGAACACCCGGCTGAACGGAACGAGGCGATTTTTGAACAAGGAGAAATATCTCTTTTATGTACCAGTGAAACTATTCACAAGGATGTATCATCGAAATTGTCTGGTGTTAAGGTATTAAACACGAAAAACCTGAAATTTTCTGATGGTGAATTTTTGTTTCAGGTTAAAGAAAACGATCTGGCATATATTTTATTCACATCTGGAAGCACTGGAATTCCCAAGGGTGTTCCTCTTAAAGTGTCTAATCTGAATGCTTTTCTAAGTTCATTTTTCAAAATGGGCTATCAGTTAAATGAGAAGGACAGATTCTTGCAGATGTTCGATCTTACTTTTGACTTATCTATTATGAGTTACCTTGCTCCGTTGTGCGTTGGAGCCTGTGTATATACAATTCCGCTAACAGGATTTAAGTATATGCATGTTTACAGTGTAATGGAAGAACACCGGTTAACTTTTACATTGATGGTGCCATCTATCTTAACTCATCTGAGACAATATTTTGATGAAATAAAACTCGATGAACTTAAATATTCACTCTTTTGTGGAGAAGCCCTATATGAGGATATTACCCTGGAATGGGCAAAGTGTGTTCCCAACGCGGTAATTGAAAATGTTTATGGTCCTACCGAAGCAACTATTTTTTGCTCCCGTTATGTGATAAACAGGCAAGGGCCGAATAAAAATCTGAACGGCATTTTAAGTATTGGAAAGGCTATGGATGGAGTAGTACTGATGGTTTTGAATGATCAAAATCAACAGGCTGCTATCAATGAAAAAGGCGAGCTTTGTATAGCAGGCGCACAGGTTACCCCGGGATATTGGAAAAACGAAGAAAAAAATAAAGAGGCTTTTTTCCTTCATGAAGGAACCAGATTTTATAAAACCGGTGACTTATGCTATACGGATGAATCAGGCGATATTTTTTATAGTGGCCGGGTTGATTTTCAGGTTAAAATACAAGGCTTTAGAGTAGAACTCGGGGAAATAGAATTTCATGCCAGGTACTTCCTGAAAAGTGTTGCTGCAGTTGCAGTTGCCGTGCAAAATGATCTGAATGCATGGCAGATTAATTTGTTTGTAGAAAGTGATCAGATTCAAAAAGATGCTCTTATGGAACATCTCAAGGCACATCTTCCTGCTTACATGATTCCATCTGCTATTATTCCAGTTCCGATATTTCCACTTAATACCAATGGAAAAGTGGACAGGAAGCAATTGTTGCTTACGTTAAATAAAACAAATATTTCCTGAAAATGAATGAAGTAATTTCTTTTCACCATGCCACTGAAAAGGATATTGAAATTGTATTAAGTACAATTATTCAAGCCGATAAAAGTGGAACAGAGTATTTCAGTTTTCATACATGCTTTGGATTAACAGAGCAGCGTTTTCGGGAAATCATGAGAGAAATTCTCCTGGAAGATGTTGGTGGTCAGGAATGGAATATTTCGGATTATATTGTTGTTAAAGTTGATGGTAACACTGCCGGAGCACTTTGTTCATGGATAGAAGGTTCCGGAAATCAGTCGAGTTCGATGATCCGTGGGACATTGATGCAGCATTTTTTTCCACCTGAAGCACTGAAGCAGGCAAAAGTGAACAAGCATTTGATTGATGAGTTATTCATCGAGAAAATTCCCGGACATTTAATTTTGGAAGCCGGCTATATAGTTCCGGAATACCGTTCCAGGGGGCTACTCGCCAAATTGATGGTTGAAAGTATGAGGATTAGAAAAGCTCAACATCCGCATCTGGTGACATGTTCCATAAATGTATTGCGTTCGAATGCATTTGCGATCCGGATTTATGAGAAAATTGGATTTGTTACCGAAGACGAAAAGTTTTGTGAAAATCCTGAAATTTTGAAGTTGATTGCTTCAAAATCGAGAGTGTTAATGAGAAGGTCACTGGATAATTTAAATTAATTATATGAGCCACATTGAAATTTTAGATCAGATAAATGCGATTTTTCGCCGTGTGTTTGAAAATGATTCCCTTCAAATTCAAATGGAAACTTCTGCTGATGATGTTGACGAATGGGATTCATTAAATCATACGGTCATGATTGTTGAAGTTGAGAAACACTTTAACATTAAGTTCAAACTGAAAGAAGTGCTTTCATTTCAGAATGTAGGTGATATGGTAAATATTATTCACAGTAAAGTTACATCCGCCTAATCGAATTGCACATTCATAATGGTACTTAATTCCTTTACTTTTTTTATTTTTTTTAGTTTATTTGGATTAGTCTATTTTTTATCCGGACAAAAATTGAAGATGTTCCTGCTGCTGCTGGCATCTGTTATATTTTATTCGTTTTCAGGTTGGCAGGGATTGTTAATTTTAGTAGCAATTACGGGCTTTAATTTTTATTCCGGGATCCTGATCGATAAAGCTACCAATAAAAATTTGCCGTTGACATTTGCGGTTGTGGTCAATGTCCTTGTGTTATTTATATTTAAATTTTACAATTTCTTTTTTTCAGAAGTAAATTCATTATTCAGTTTACTGGATATCACCGTCAATTTTCCGATGTTAAATTTGATTATGCCGGTGGGGATTTCATACTTCATTCTACAGGCAATAGGATACAATGTCGACATTCAACGGGAAATGCAAAGTCCGGAAAAGAACTTTCTGGTTTTTGCCAATTACTTTTTATTTTTTCCGAAAGCATTGCAAGGTCCTGTTGACCGCCCCAGGTTATTAATGCCGCAGTTTTATGAAAAGAAGGAATTCGATTATGCGAGAATCACTACCGGTTTGCGACTGATTGCATGGGGATTATTTAAAAAGCTTGTTATTGCCGACCGCCTCGGATTCTTTGTCACTGAAATTTATGGAAACCTGCACGAATACAGCGGACCAATTTTTCTATTGGCTGGATTTTTCTACACGTTTCAATTATATGCCGATTTCTCAGGTTACATGGATATGGCCCTTGGTGTGGCTACAATTTTAGGTTTTTCCATGTTCCGGAATTTCAATAAGCCTTTTGCCGCTACTTCAGTAACAGACTTCTGGAAAAGATGGCACATTTCGTTGTCAACCTGGTTGTATGAATATGTTTTCAATCCGGTATCATTGTATAAACGTAACTGGGGCATTTGGGGGATGGTTTTTGCTGTATTCATAACTTTTTTACTAAGTGGATTATGGCATGGAGCCAGTTGGATATTCATATTCTGGGGGATGCTAAACGGGATAGCCTTAGGATATGAAATTGTAACTGCAAAATGGCGAAAAAGTATCTTTAAGAAATTTAGTAAAGCAACGGCACGGAACCTCTCTATTGCTGTAACTTTCATTTTTACCATCCTTAGCTTTACTTTTGCAAGGGCCAATACACCTGCAGATGTAGTATATATCTTTACTAATGTATTTAATTTTTCAAACCCCTCGGGCTGGCTCAATACTGGTGTTTCGAATTTCGACTTGATTCTGGGAAGTTTGGGAGTTCTGTTGATTTTAATACTGCATTGGTGGCAAAAAGTACCCGATATGAATTTGGCAATTGCTGAGTTGCCTGTATTGTGGAGATGGTCGTTTTATTGCCTTGCCATTGTATTTATATTGCAATTTGGTGTAATTTCAGGAAGTGGTTTTATTTATGCGCAATTCTGACCTGATGAAACAACTCCTCCTCAAATTACTTCTGCTTTCTATTCTGGTGATTATATCAGCATCAGCGGTAAAGTATATTTTTTATCAGCAAAAGGAAGATTTACCTTGGGCATTTGTATCGAATCAGATTTACTTAAAAAGTAAAATTTATGAGAAGAAGCAAAATTCTGTAAATACGATTTTCATAGGTTCAAGTGTGGTTCGACGTGGATTCAACCCGGAAGTTTTTGATTCATTGACATTAAATTGGAGAAAACCTCACTCCTTTAATTTTGGTGTCAACTGGATGGGTACACCGGAATCTCTTTACATGATTGATCATATTTTGTTAAATAACAGTTCTAATTTGGATTATGCATTTATAGAATTGTCGAAATTGAAGTATGTTGACTATGCGAATTTGCATACAACAAGAGCTACTTATTGGTATAATTCTGAGTACATGATTTTTACAGTGCAGGCATTCCTGGAATCTCAAACTACAAAATGGTTTGTGAAAATTGCTGCCCTGTTGACTCATGCTGTAAGTTATTTAGAAAATGCCATTGGACTTGACCACTGGCATATAGTCACCGATTTTGAAACCAGAAAAAGCAGACTTGGAGATACGCTGGATTTCGTGCCTGCTAATTATCTTGGATTTGATGCACTTGCAGGTAATCCTGAATTGGATACCGAAGTAAATGCTGAAGAAAACGTGCAAATTGGAATCAAAAAATTGCTGAATGATTCTTCAGGTCTTCATAAACGAAAACTTCTTAGTGCTGCTGCCTTTGCTGATGCTGAAAGAAATATCGGTTTAGATAAAGTTAATCAGGTTTATCTGGAAAAATTAATTAGTCTGAAAAAGGAATTGTTGGATCGGGGCATTTATCCAATATTTGTTCTTGCTCCCCGGGCTGATAAACGTCAGTATGAAGAAGTTTTACCACTTTTTTATGCGCTCCCAACTCAAAATCGCATTAATATTGCGGATAGTAGAAAGTATCCTGAATTATATTCTGTTCAACTTTCTGCTGATGAAACGCATCTGAATAAAAAAGGCGCTGCCAGATTCAGCGAAATTCTGGCAAATGAATATTTAAAGATCATGGAACTCAGAAAATCAGGTGAAATTACTCAATAGGTTTCGGTTGATTCATAGCTATTCTGACTTTTTACTTCTTAATATTATCAAATATTTAATGTTGCATTCAGGTAAACCGGATTAAGATAAGTTGCATTATGGAAACTATCAGAACAATTTACACAGGGCAATTGAGAACTTCTGCCAGACATATGCAGTCAGGCGCTGAAATAATAACTGATGCTCCTGTTGATAATCAGGGGAAAGGTGAAGCCTTTTCGCCAACCGACCTTCTGGCGGCATCATTGGGCAGCTGTATGCTTACTATTATGGGGATTGCAGCACGGGAACATAAATTTGACATAGATGGCACCAAAATTGCCATTACTAAAATTATGGTTTCAAATCCCAGGAGAGTAGGTGAGGTTAAAATTGAATTTGCTTTTCCTCATCAAAATTATTCTGAGAGTCAGCAGAGAATACTGAAGCATGCTGCCCATAATTGTCCGGTAGCGCTTAGTGTTCATCCGGATATTTTACAGAATATAATTTTCAATTTTAATTCCATCTGAAATGAGCTTCAATAAGGAATTCTTAAAATATGTAATCGCTCTGTCTGATGCCGGTTCCGCTGCCGGGCACGGTGGTCCTTTTGGAGCCATAGTGGTTAAGAATGGTGAAATTATTGGTGAAGGATTTAATAGTGTGACTTCTCTCAATGACCCCACTGCACATGCTGAAATTGTTGCTATCCGCGATGCGTGTAGCAGAATAAATGCATTTCAGCTCGACGGATGTGAAATTTATACTTCCTGTGAACCTTGCCCGATGTGTCTGGGTGCTATATACTGGGCCCGACCGGATCGGGTTTACTTTGCAAATACCAGAAATCAGGCTGCTGATGCCGGTTTTGATGATGCTTTTATTTATGATGAAATAGCTGTTGACCAACAAATCAGATCAATTCCCATGATTCATTGTCCCGATAAAGATGCAGAAATGGTTTTTGAGAAGTGGAAACTCAATCCTGATAAAACGTTGTATTGATTTCTTGCTTAGAGCAAGCCCGTTTTTGGAATAAAAATTAACAGTCCGGTGATTGCCGCAATTATGGCAGCAATTAAGACTGCACCTGCACTAATATCCTTCACTTTTCCGGCAAGTTCATTCCATTCAGGAGAAACTAAATCCACCAAATACTCAAGAGCTGTATTTATTGCTTCTGCAACCAGCACCAAACCTATGACACCTGTGAGTGCCAGCCATTCACTCGTGGAAACCTTAAAATAGCATCCTGAAATAATTACAGCAATGATGGCAAAAAGGTGAAACCGAAAGTTCCATTGTGTTTTGGTGACTTCTATGATGCCACTGATAGCATAACTGAAACTATTTTTCTTTTTGTGCTGATTGGTTGACATGGCTGGCGTCATTAACTATGAACAAGAGTGTAAAATAATTTAGGATAAGGAATACAGCAAGAATGCCTACTACGTAAACCATCTGGTGATTTTGTCCTGCATTTATGATCAAACTATAAATATCAGTAAACAAATTAACCGGTTGAACTACCAGATCCCAACTGTTGTATCTTTCAAATCGTCCCAAATATATACCGAAACTTGTTAATACCAAAATAGATATAATGGTAATGTGACTGATCCAGTTAGGCAGGTATTTATGAATAATTCGTTTCATTTGTATGAGTGAAGCAAATGCTATAAACAAGCTGTTGAAGCAGCAGAAAATCAATATCAGAAAATCGTACCAATAAGCGATGTCGTTTCTGGGCTTCAGATGTACCAAATCTGTTATGATGTATGGGGTGTTTGGAAAAAACAGCAACCACAATGCTGCAGGAATCAACAGTAACAGGCCGTTTCGTTTTTTTGCTGTAAAGGCTCTTAAAGAAGTAGAAATAATTAAAGGAATCCAGGCCAGAAATAAATTCCAAAGTAAGAAAAGATAAGTTTTATTGCCGGTAATTTCATGACGGTATAAAATTAGTGAAGAGGCTATAATTGTTGTCATCAGTAATATGGAAATTAATTTATTTCCCGGATCCGGAATTCTTTTTGCCTGTATGTTCATGCTATTGTTTTTCTGAATGTTTTGAGAATGAGATTAAGTACCGGAATAGTTAAAAGCAGGAATCCCGATAGAAAGAAAATCCAGGAGAATTCTCCGGGAATGAATGATTTAAGATCGGCCATGATATGGCTATCGGTATTTGGTATTATTGGTGAAGAGTAAGACATTTGGCGGTAAAGGATGTACTCATACAGAAAGGACCCAATACATACAAGAGAACCGGAAATTAAAAGCATCCAGGATTGTGCCGGCAGCAAAAGAGATAACTTCTGCATGTTGTTTTTTAAGAGCAATAAAGCAAGAATTATCATTAAACCAGATAATAGGCAGGGAGCCAGTACGGGACCGAGCCACGGAAAAGGTATGAGAAACAAGATATCCCATTCAAGAATAGAAACTGGCCAGTTGAGAACTAATTTTAATCCGATATAATACATGATATCCCATACTGCAAAAGAAAGTATGAAATAAGCAAATCGGGTAGTGGCATTAAATCCTGCCAGCCATCCAATACAAACCAACATAACTACTGTTGCTGCTTCCCGACCAATTTCGGTGATTCCTGTTGTTAAAGAAACAGGCACCAATGGAAATTGAAAGCCTAGCGGATAATAATGTTCTCTCAGATAAACCACAACTGCTGATTCAAGAAAGCCCATTGCTAAACTGAATAAAATTACCAAAGTGGTATTTCTGGTGATTGAAAATTCAACTTTCATTTTATGACTTCAGATAATTTTAAGTTTTTTTCCTGAGTGGTTAACCAATTGTATGCTGTTGCTTCTGCAGTGTTATAGGATGGCCAGGTGTATTTCGGATAGACTTCAGTGAATCGGGAAGCATTTGTATTCAGGCGGGAACGAAATTCTTGGATCGTTTCAATTTCACACCACCGGGTTGGTTTAGCATGATGTGCCTTGATTTGTTCTTCTATTACCCCTAAATTTTCATACAACAACGGATAGACCGCGGGACCAAGTTTCAGGTAAAAATCAACATCTATTTCACTTCGGTTGGCATGATTCAGATTGTATCGAGCTATTATCATATCCCAATTGACAAGTGACAGACCTGAAAGTAATAATACACATGCTACAGAATTAATTTTTAAAAGCCATTTGGCAGATTTTTTTTGTTCTATTTTTTTGTACATGGATATTAATCCGACGATTACCAATGCCAGAAATACTAAAACCCCGATTCTTTTATATGCCAAACCATGATAAGAAATGTAATGCCAGTTCCTGAGCAGGACTGATGTGCAGAGTAAGGTGTTTTGAACAATCCATACATAAGATAATATTTTGATGGTTTTGTTTTTCTTATAGAAGTTGAGGTTTCCATGAAAGTAATAGAGTAAAATCACAATAGAAAGCAACATACTTATTATTAAATACCAGGTTGCTTCGTGCACAAAATTCTTTAGACTGAAATTTTCCGGTACCTGGTAACCAAACCAGTTTTCTTTAATATCTGTAATGTTAAATATCAATAACAAAATGTTGACTCCAATCAGTA
Organism: Bacteroidia bacterium; assembly: GCA_016788065.1. Taxonomy (GTDB): domain Bacteria; phylum Bacteroidota; class Bacteroidia; order AKYH767-A; family OLB10; genus JADKJB01. The sequence goes on from JAEUTI010000087.1 coordinate 119,050, forward strand.
ATAATACACCCGATTTAAATTGTTTTCGAATGGCATTCATCGGAATTACTGGTCTGTAAATCATCTGGCGGAATCCACTAACTTTTTTTACAGATTTATTGATACGGAATAAATCATCAAATCCTTCATTCAGGTAGTTGATAGCGCGAATGGCAGGCGTGGTTTTCAAAGCAAGTGCAATCAAGGTCATCCCGCAAAGGAGAAATACCAGCCAGGGAGCACTTACGTTTTCAAAGAAACTTTCAATTAACTCACCTAAAGTTGTAAAGAACCCATTGAAGTAATTCGCAAAGGTATTACTGGAGCCACTGTACAGGAGCAAGTAAATTCCCATAATCACCAGCGGTGCAATGGCAATTTTGAAGTAGTATAAGAAGGTTCTTCCGGATTTTGTTTTGGAAATAAATTTGATTCCATTAAGGAAAAAAGATAGCACCTGATTGAAGGCTCCCGCGAAAAAATTAAAGATGGCTATTGCAGGCGATTTTACATTGGACGGCCATGAGAAAACAATCATCACCAGGCAGCTGAAAAAATGCATAGCGATCGATAAACCGCTATTAAAGAGAGTAACACCGACTCCAGTTAATAGAACACACACAACAGCGAACCACCAGTTAATTCTGTATATTATTTCAGGCCTTGATATTGCAAGTGAAGCAGCCAGTAACGTACTGAATATTCCAAAATTTATTCCAGGCTTTTCATTCCAGAATATGTAATTGTAGATGAGAATTAAAAACAGTCCGGTAATTGATAGTGCATATTTTTTTAACATGGCTTTGTGTTTTAGGATTTCACTTTGTATCTCAAAGTGAATAAGCGTGTTTTATTGTATTTGTGAATTAATTTTTATCAATTTATTTTCCTGATTAGTTTTTCCAGTGCTGCAAGGTGTTCCTGAAATGCTTTTATTCCTGCAGCAGTTGCTTTATAAGAAGTTTGTGGTTTTCGACCGACAAATTCTTTCATGATAGTGATGTAGCCTGCCTTTTCCAATGCTGTAACATGGCTGGCGAGGTTGCCATCCGTAATTTCGAGCATCTCTTTAATGGAGTTGAAGTCGAGTTGCTCATTAACCATAAGCAGCGACATCAATCCGAGCCGGACTCTGTTTTCAAAAGCTTTATTGAGGTTGCTGATCATGCTTCATATTTGTAGTACATCACTACTCCGTAAACAATATGCATCACACCGAATCCGATTGCCCAGAACCAGAGACCGTACGAAATCAAAAACAAGTTTAGAATTCCCAGCGCGATCTCGATTAATCCCAGATATCGAATATCCTCCAGGGTGTATTTGCTTCCGTTGATTAAGGCGAGACCATAAAAAATAAGCATTGCAGGTGCGACTAATTCAGGAAGACCGTAGTTGATGAGTTGGGCACAAAACAAACCTCCTGCAGCTAAAGGAATCATGAGGTTAATGGCCATTCGTTTAGAAGCTTTATTCCATACTGTTTCACCTCTTTTAGAAGCTTTCCGCATAGTAAAAAGAATGCCGGTTACTAATGATAACGCCACTGTAGCAGCTGCAAGAGCAACAAAAAAAAGATAGTGAGTCAAAATGCCACTTAATTGAAGTGGATGAACCAAACGACTGTATGTGGCAGCAACTGTTGGATTATCGAGATACCACCAGGCAATAAACGCAGCAATGAGCGCATAAATTCCGGCAGCAACTCCGGTTAAGCCACTTAGTGACAAAAAGCGGGTCGACTTCTCCATAAGTGACCTGATATGTGCAAGGTTGTCGAGGTGTTGATTTGATTCCATTGGAAAGTACTTTGAATTGCAAAGTAAGTGCATATAAATATAAAAGTCAAAGGAAATAAATAGAATAAATCAGAAGTTATTGAATATGAATAGTATAAAAAATGAAAATCCGCCACTTGGGGGTGGCGGATCGATATTCTGAGTATTAATTGACTATGAATGAGCAGCAGGCTGAACCTTCTTAGGCATATTTTTACCATAAGCAGGGCATTTTTCCCTTGGCTTACAAGAACTCACAAAAACGATAGCAGATACCAACAGGAGAAGTGCAGTTATTTTTTTCATTTTATATTCTTTACGGATTCGATTTGAGGATTCAGTTGATAATTGAAGCAAAGTAACAAAACTCAAATCACATATATTCAATATGTTAATAAGTAGTATAAGTTACTAACAACGCACAGATTTACTTATAATTACGTCAAATATATAAAATTGTTCATTCATATGCTAATCTGAGGCGTGTAAGAATTAAATTGGTAATTTTCACCTCTCAATATGAGCGACATAAAAAATACACCGGGTGTTGATCCCAAGCTGAGTAAGGACTGGAAAGATCGGTTGAAAAGGGAATTTGAATCTTCGTATTTCGTTGATCTTAAGGCTTTTTTACTGGAAGAGAAGGCTTCCGGTAAGCAACTGTTTCCCCCAGGCAACAAAATATTCAATGCATTCGATCACACTCCTTTTGACTCTGTTAAGGTGGTCATTTTGGGTCAGGATCCTTATCATGGTCCCGGGCAGGCTCATGGTTTGTGCTTTTCCGTTGCACCGGGCATTCAGAAACCACCCTCATTACAAAACATATTTAAAGAGATAAGAGATGATTTGGGATATCCGATTCCTGAATCAGGGAATCTGGAAAGCTGGGCCAAGCAGGGTGTTTTACTGTTGAATGCAACATTGACTGTAAGAGCAGGTGAAGCCGGATCTCATCAGAATAAAGGTTGGGAACAATTCACCAATGCTGTTATCCGTTTGTTATCGGAAGAGAAAGAAGGATTAATTTTCCTTCTGTGGGGACGATTTGCACAAGCAAAGGAGGCTATCATTGATACGGGAAAACATTTTGTTCTTAAAGCGGCGCATCCATCTCCTTTGTCGGCATACAACGGTTTTTTTGGTTGTAAACATTTTTCAAAAGTTAATGAAATATTACTCAATACCGGTCGCAAACCAATCAACTGGAAACTATAACAACCGGATGATGGGGCTTTACCTGAAAATAGCCGGATTTGCACTAGCATTAACTTTTTTTGCGATCAATGATTCAGTGGCGCAAAAATATTTTAAAGCTTCAATTGATTCCGCGCCAAATTCCATCATAAGAAAACTGACAACGGAAAGTCAGATTACCGGAATAGAAGAGGGAAAGCGATCCGTTGAACGAATTCTGGTTACACTCTATGATTATGGATATCTGGCAGCTTCAGCAGATACATTTTTCATTTCAAACGATACTTTATTTGCAGAAATTTACTCCGGTGTTGCATATTCCTGGATGCATTTGAAGAATGGAAATCTCGATGAAGGCTTGTTAACTGAAACAGGATTCAGAGAAAAATTTTACGATAACAAACCAATTTCTGTCAAAGGAATCAACGATTTAAATAAACGCATTCTGGAATATTGCGAAAATCACGGATATCCGTTTGCAAGTCTCGTTTACGATAATTTCAAGTTTGATGGAGCGATGGTGACCGCGTCCTTGTTTCTGCAGAGTGAAAGATTGGTAACTATTGACAGTGTAATTGTGAAGGGGAGTTCGCGTCTCTCACAAAAATACCTGACCAACTACCTCTCTATGAAGCCGGGCGACATCTACAATGAATCGCTGGTGAAGAAAGTAGGGAGTAGAGTCCGTGAGTTGCCTATGGTGACAGAAGTTCGTCCGTTTAGTGTTGTTTTTGTAGAAGATAAAGCCCGTTTAATTTTAGCTTTGGATGATAAAAAAGCAAGTCAGATTGATGGTGTTATTGGGGTATTGCCGGATAATTCAGGTTCCGGAAAAATACAGATTACGGGTGATCTCAGAATACGTTTACTTTCTTCGTTTGGAAGGGGAGAACTTTTTGATCTGAACTGGAAACAACCTCAGGCAAAGACCCAGGATTTGAAAGTTCGTACCAATTATCCATTCATCTTTTCATCTCAATTCGGACTCGATTTTAATCTTGGGATCTATAAAAAGGATACATCCTATCTGGAAGTTACACTGGGTGGTGGAGTGCAGTTTTTGTTGAAAGGAGGCAATTATCTGAAGGCATTTGTAAGTGATAAAAAATCGAATTTGCTTTCTACCAAAGCCTTTGAAAACACCACCGTTCTGCCTTCGTTTGCCGATGTCAGACTTACTTCTTATGGTATTGGTTTTAAATCTGCCAACCTCGATTACCGGTTTAATCCCCGCAAGGGATATAGCCTGGAGGTCACTGCTTCTGCAGGAAACAAAACCATTGAAAAAAACAGCAAATTGAATCAATCCGTTTATGATTCGCTGGAATTGAAGTCAGTGCAATACAATGGCGAGCTGATATTCGATTATTACATCCCTTTTTTTAAGCGAAATGTAGTGAACATCGGGATTATGGGCGCTGCCTTATCTGGTGAAAATACCTTCGATAATGAACTTTACCGGTTCGGGGGATTGCGGACATTACGTGGATTTGATGAGGAATCGCTTACAGCATCACTTTATGCTGTTGGGAAGGTTGAGATCAGATATTTGCTCGAACAAAACTCCTATTTGTTTGTTTTCTTAAATCAGGGATGGTATGAACGAAACTCCGGAAGTGCTTATACTCAGGATGATCCGATTGGATTTGGAGCCGGAATCACCTTTGAGACAAAACTGGGGATATTCTCTTTCAATTATGCATTAGGTAAAGAGTTCGACAATCCGGTTCGCTTTAAAACAGCAAAAGTTCATTTCGGATTGATCAATTATTTCTGAAGCTCCTCAGGAATCACTAATTTTAAAGCCTCTAAAGTCTACTATGGATACTATTACAATTTTTATTTTTCTCATTATCGGTCTGTTGATCGGAGGTGCTATCGGTTGGTACTATGCCAAATCGAAGTTTAATTACGTGTCGCCATTTTCAGTAGAAGAATATGTTTCAATGAGCAATGATAAGCTGGTTTTGGAACAAAAGGTAAATGATTTACGATCAGCGGTTGAAGATTTTAAAAGGGAATCTTATACCAATCGTGAAAAAGCCACTTCATTCAATATTGAAATCTCCCGTTTGGAAACTGTCAATAAAGGATTACTGGAAAAGCTGGATACTCAGAAAGCAGAACTAGAAGATCTTCATAAAAAAATTAAAGAGCAATTTGAGAATATTGCCAACAAAATAATTTTCGATAATTCACGCCTGATTCAACAACAGCATTCAGATAAGCTAACCGATATTCTGAATCCGTTGAAGGAGAAAATTGAAAAGTTTGAAACTACTGTTGATACTACACACAAAGAAAGTATTCGGGAGAATCAATCGCTGAAGGAGCAACTGAAATTGTTGCAGGAGATGAACAAAAGTATCGGCGATGAAGCCCGGAATTTAACTGCTGCTTTAAAAGGTCAGGTCAAGACACAAGGGAACTGGGGTGAAGTAATTCTGGAAACTATTTTAGAGCGATCAGGACTGGTCAAGGACAGAGAATACACTGTTCAATCGAGTATGACCTCTGATGAAGGCCGCAGACTTCAGCCCGATGTTTTAATTCGCTTACCGGAAAATAAAACCATCATCATTGATTCCAAAGTATCGCTGATAGCTTATGAAAGATATGCCAATGCCGAAACACCAGAAGAACGTGCGCTGGCAATTAAAGAACATATAATTTCTTTAAGAAGACATATCAAAGGGTTGGGTGAGAAAAAATATCAGCAATTGTATGATATAAAAACACTCGATTTTGTGCTTCTGTTTATGCCTATTGAACCGGCTTTTTCTGCTGCTATTCAACATGATCCCGAATTGTTCAATGAAGCCTTTGAGCACAATATTGTAATTGTAAGTACATCTACCTTATTGGCTACTTTACGAACCATAGCACATTTATGGAAGCTGGAATATCAGAATAAAAATGCATTGGAAATTGCTCGCCAGGGAGGAGCACTGTATGATAAGTTTGTAGGTTTGTTGGCTGACTTTGAAAAGGTAGGTGATCAGATTGAGATGTCGCATCGCAGTTGGGAATCGGCCAAGAATAAATTAGCTACAGGTAAAGGGAATTTGATTAATGCGGTGCAGAAAATAAAAAATCTGGGAGCAAATGCATCCAAATCTATACCTGCCAATTACCTGGATGATAAGATATCATCAGATGATGATGAGCAATTATTACCGGAGAAAAAATCATGAGAAAATATTTATTACTCATAACTATTTTTGCACTTGTTTCCTGCTCAGGAAGCAAGAAACTGAGTAATCAGAATCTGGCCTATTTAGTTGCTCCGGGTTTGAATTTCATATACCCCGAGTACAAGGTTTATAATCTGAAAGGCGATACCTGTCGTGTATTTTTCAGTCTGGATGCTTCTGAACTACTTTTCATGAAAGCAGAAGATTCATTAGGTTTTATGGCTGAATACGGTTTTACTTATGAACTATATCGTGATTATGAATCGAAGCAGTTATTAGACTCAGGGCAAGTAAATTTTGTATTGCAGCAACCAACTGATTCACTAAGCAAAGCAACCGGTTATTTTGATGTGCATGCACCTGATAGTGCGAATTATGTATTGAATATCTTGTTAACTGATTTCAACCGGAGACAGGCAGTAGGCAGTTTTATTACCATTGACAGAACCGGTCAGCAATCGCCTGATAATTTCATTGCCATCGACATGCGTACCGGTAAACCGATGGTTGCTTCCATAACCGATAAAGAGGAAAGAATCAGAATACTTACTTCTGAAAATGAAAACCGCAAACTTTATGTTCGATATTTTAAAAACAGATATGGATTGACTTCGCCGCCATTTGGCAATGATATGGCTAAACCTTTAAGTTATTCATCTGATGGGTTTCAGCTTCTTGATGTTGCCAACCGTGAAGAATATATTCTTGATAAACCGGGCATTTATCATTTTCAATATGACACGATGATCAAAGAAGGATTCACAATTTTTAGATTCGATGAAGATTTTCCAAAGCTCACTGATGCTGCCAGTTTAATTGAGTCCATCAGATTTTTAACCACACGGGAAGAGTTTGATAAAATCAGCAATAGTAAAAATCAGAAACAGGCTGTCGATGAATTTTGGTTGAAGATGGCCGGAAACAGAGAGCGGGCCCGGGTTTTGATTCGTAATTATTATTCGAGGGTTCAATTGGCGAATCGTTTTTTTACCTCTTATCTGGAAGGATGGAAATCGGATCGCGGTCTTATATACATAATCTTTGGTCCTCCAAATACTATTTATAGAACCAACGATTCTGAAACCTGGAATTACAGCCAGAACTATTCGTATGGTCCCCTGAATTTTACCTTCGATAAACTTTTTAATCCTTTTACCAATAACGATTACAAACTGCGTAGAAGTAATTATTATGAGATGCCCTGGTATCGTGCAGTCGATTCATGGAGGGATGGAAGAGTTGTAAATGAAAATAACTAATGAGACAATTTAATGAACGTCCGTCTGCTGAACGTGACGATGAAATGATGATATTTGGAATCAGGCCTGTTATAGAAGCCATAGATTCCGGAAAAGAGGTGGAACGAATATTCATTCAACGCGATTTGAATAACCCGCTAATTCGTGAGCTTAAAGATTTACTCAAAAAACATAACATAGTTTATACGGCAGTTCCGGTTGAAAAGCTTAACCGTTTAACGCGTAAAACCCATCAGGGGGTAGTTTGCTATTTAAGCAATGTAACTTATCAAAAAGTGGAAGATATTGTCCCTGTACTTTTTGAACGGGAAAAATACCCACTCGTATTGATGCTTGACCGTATTACAGATGTCAGGAATTTTGGTGCAATTTGCAGAACCGCGGAATGTTTTGATGTGGATGCTGTAATAATCCCTCAGCGTGGCGGTGCATTAGTAACCGGTGATGCGGTTAAAGCATCAGCAGGAGCACTGAACAGAATCACTTTGTGCAGAGAATTTAATCTGAAGAATACCATTGATTATTTAAGTGAATCAGGCTTTACCATTATTGGATGTACGGAAAAAGGAAATCTGCCCGTATACGAAGGTGATTTTGATGGTCCGGTTTGCATAATCATGGGATCTGAGGAGGATGGTATTTCTCCCGAGTATTTAAAGAAATGCAACAGCCAGTTAAAAATCCCAATTCTTGGCAAAACAGCATCGTTGAATGTGTCAGTTGCGGCAGGTATGATTTTATATGAAGCTATCAGACAACGATTGAATAAATAGTCAGTTATGAATATCGGCAATTTACAGCAAAGCGATCGTACACCGTTTTTATTGGTTGTAATTTTAGGTGTTGCTGCATATCTGAGGTTACATGGTTTGACCGGATTCTCGCTTTCTAATGATGAACTAAGTGCCATAACGAGATTGCGCTTTGACAATCTTAAAGATGTGGTTTTATTTGGTGTCTATCCCGATTTTCATCCTGCAGGAGTGCAGGTGTTCCTTTACTATTGGACCAAATTATTGGGAACTTCTGAGTTTATAATCAGATTGCCTTTTGCCTTAGCAGGAGTTGGGACCGTTTACTTACTTTACAGAACCGGTAAAATCTGGTTCAATCAAAGTACTGCATTGTTAGCAGCAGCTTCTTTGGCGGTGCTGGAATATCCGGTGCTATATAGTCAGATTGCCCGTCCTTATAGTTCCGGACTATTTTTCAGTATGCTTGCCATTTTTTGCTGGTCGGCATTTTTTAAGACAGCTTCCGCCAGTCCGGAAAATAAAAAATTGACTTATGGATATCTGGCAGGTTTCATTGTGGCTGTCAGTGCCTGCATGTACAATCATTATTTTAGTTTTATAACTGCCGGATTGTATTGTTTGGCCGGATTGTTCTTTGTGAGGAAACAAACCCTGGTGCCATATTTGTTGGCGGGAGTTGCAATTGTTTTATTGTATTTGCCCCACTACAATCTATTTATACATCAATTGGCAAAAGGTGGAGTAGGTGGTGCTGATGGCTGGCTCGGGCCTCCCAAAAGTGATGCATTCGTGAAATATCTGGAGTTTGTATTTAATGATTCCCGCCAGTTGCTGATTTTGTTTTCCATGATTATGAGTGGAACGATATTACTTTATAAAAAGGAGATACGGGTTACCAAATATCATTTCCTGGCGCTGTTTTTTTTCCTGACTCCATTTGCAATTGCTTATTTCTATTCCATTTATAAAAATCCCGTTTTTCAACATTCCGTGCTCTTATTCTCGTTTCCATTTTTATTATTATTTATTTTTTCGTTTATTCCGAATAATACCAAAGGATTAACTGCTGCCTTTCTTACAGTTGTCATTTTAACCGGTGGTGCATACAGTACAGTTAAAGAAAAGAAGTATTATTCAACACCTCATTTCAGTGAATTTCGTGGAATAGCCAAACGTATCCAGGAATTGGATGTTAAATATGACCCTGCAACCATGGATAAAGTTGTAAATGTTTTTCATCCTTATTATTTGCAGTATTATCTGGATATTCTAAAGCATCCAACGGACTTTAAAATTAATTCAGTAATGAATGATTCTGAAGTTAAATCCTTAAACCGACTGGTCACGGAGAGTCGTAAAAACTATCTTTTATTTGCATTCTCGAATACTTACGATGACCCTGCAATTGATGCTTTGATAAGAACGCAATTTCCTTTTATCATTGAACAGGATTCTTTTTTTAATTCCGGTTTACGATTATATTCTAAAGACAAAAACGGTATGGTATGGAATGCACTACCCGATGCAGTATTGTCGTATGGTTTTGAAACCGGCGAATGGAGTGATGAATTAAAGTTTCGGGATAGTAGTTCTGTTGCTGCCGGCAAATATGCAATCAAAATTGATTCCGGTAATGAATTTGGACCCGGACTTTTTCGATCAGTGAGTGAACTGAAATTAAGTCCCGGAAGCTCAGTAGATATCAGTATTAAAGGTATGAGTCCAGAATCTGTATCAGGAGCTAAGCTTGTAGTCAGCATTGAAAAAAATAATGAAACATTATCGTGGCAAGCCTCAGACTTCGACAGGTATTTGTCGGAACCCGGTAAATGGTCAACGGTGGTGATGCATTTTGATTTGCCCACAAATCTAAAGGGCGATGAAACAATAAAAATTTATTGCTGGAACGAGAAACGTAAGGTAATTTATTTTGATGATTTCAAAATGAACATTTATTTCCCCCGTTGATACACTTTTACGCCTCCGACATAGGTTGCATTGACTTTCAGTTGGTAAATTCTGGATTCATCTACAGTGAGCAGATCTTCATCAAAAATTACAAAGTCCGCCATTTTACCCTTTTCAAGCGAACCTGTTTCATTTTCACTGAATCCTGCATAAGCAGCCCAGATTGTCATTGCTCTTAAGGCTTCTTCTCTGGTCATTGCATCTTCTTTTTGAAAACCACCTTCGGGAAATGATTTCTGATCTTTTCTGGCAATTGCCGCGTAATAGCCGAATAGCGGGTTGATATGCTCAACAGGAAAATCACTTCCAGCAGCAATTACTCCTGCTGCTTTATAAAGTTTTTGGTAGGCATAGGCATATTTTACTCTTTCGGCACCCAGGCGATCAGCTGCCCAGTACATATCAGATGTTGCATGAACAGGTTGAACACTTGGAATTATTTTATTTTTGGTGTATCGCGTGATGTCGTCTTTATGGATTACCTGAGCATGTTCAATTCTCCAGCGATGATCATTGACTCCACCTACATATTTTTCATAAATTTTAAGCATCAAACGGTGCGAAGAATCTCCAATGCAATGCGTATTTAATTGAAATCCCATTGCTGCAGTCACCCGGGCCATGCTATCCAAATATTCAGGAGTATGGATCAGAAAGCCATAATGTCCGGGTTGGTCGCTGTATGGTTCTAACAAGCATGCTCCACGAGAACCTAAGGCACCATCGGCATAAAGCTTAAAACTTTGAACAGATAAAGAAGATGTTTTAATTTTACCATTCTTTGCATAAATGGCAGCTTCTTCCGGAGATGCCATCACATTCAATCGCATTTTAAGGGTATCGCTTTTCTGTAACGAATCAATTAATTGAATTAATGAAAAGGGTAAGCCACTATTTTCAATTCCTGCATCGGTAACCGAGGTAAGACCAACGGCAAAACAATCTTGCTGTGCCTGAAGTAAAGCTTGAATTTGATTTTCTTTGCTGATGGGAGGGATAGCTTTGTAAACAATATCCACGGCCGCATCAAGCAATATTCCGGTCAACCGACCATTCTTTTTTTCGATGATTCCACCTGAAATGGATGTTGCAGGTGAGATTCCTGCAATATCAAGTGCTTTTTGGTTCACCAATGCCGCATGTCCATCAATTCTTAATAAAAATACGGGAGTGTCAGGAAACAATAGGTCCAATTTTGCCTTGTCTGGATAACTTTTTATCTCCCAATCATTCTGATCCCATCCGCGACCAAATATCCAGCCATTACGAATGGCATTTCTATTAGCATTTAAAGTATCAAGAATGGCATCGAAAGAGGAGGTGCCCAGCAACCAGATTTTACCCAGGTCACTTCCATATCCGTAAAAATGGCAATGAGCATCCTGCAAACCGGGATACACAAATTTACCATTCAGGTCAATTCTTTTTGTTGCCTCATATTTTTTTACAGATGCATCAGAACCAATTTCAATTATAGCCCCATTCAGTACTGCAAATGCTGTGGCTTTGGTGAAATGATTGTTGAGTGTATAAACTACCCCATTATAATAAATCGCATCTGCTTTTGGTTTCGTATCAGTGCTGCATCCTGCCAAAGCAGAAATGAAGCAAATTAAACACAGGGCAAACAGTTGATATATTCGGTACATTAGTTTTCAATTAGTGCTTTTAAGAAAATTGGAAGTATTGGCCTGAGCAAGTGGTGTTATGATGATATCATTCAGCACTACATGAGCAGGTCTGCTTGCTGCGAAATAAATTACTTCAGCAATATCTTCAGGTTTGAGTGGTTCATAACCTTTGTACACCTGTGCTGCTTTGTCGGTATCGCCCTTGAACCTGACAATCGAGAATTCCGTTTCAGCGGCACCGGGATTTATGGCAGTAACTTTTATACCAAAAGGCAAAAGATCAATTCGCATCGACTTTGACAATGCATCCACAGCGTGTTTGGTAGCACAATAGACATTACCTTTTGCGTAAGCTTCTTTACCTGCAATAGAACCGATATTAATTATGTGTCCACTTTTTCTTTCTGTCATAAAAGGTAAAATGGCTTTGGTGACATATAGCAGCCCTTTGACATTCGTGTCTATCATCGTCTCCCAATCACTCAAATCACCATCCTGAATTGCTGCAAGTCCAGATGCAAGGCCGGCGTTATTCACCAGCACATCAATTTTTTTCCATTCATGGGGAAGTGATTGAATCGCTGCTACAACTTCATCATTATTGCGGACATCGAATGATAAGGTAAAGACTTTTGTTTCATAAGTTTCAATAATTTCTTGTTCCAGTTGATCGAGTCGCGACTGACGTCTTCCGGTGATGATTACATCCCAGCCAAATTGTGCAAATTTTATAGCTGTTGCCTTTCCAAAACCAGCGGTTGCTCCCGTTATAAATGCTATTGCCATGTTATTAAAATTAATTGAATGATATTATGATTGTAATCGGGCTTTGTTTAGTTTACTATTTTTATAACTAAAGCCAAAATATATAACAAGTCCGGCAACAAGCCAAATGGTGAATCCAATCCAGTTTTTAAGATGTATTTGAGCCATCAAATAGAGGCAAGTTAGAATTCCGAGTACTGGTATCAATGAAAGATTTCTGGTTGCGCTGTAAAAGGCAAGTACGGCGAAAACGATAAAGAAAATAAACATTGGAATAGCTTCAGCATTGTTCAGGGGATTTAAATTTTCATGAGCCCATTCGCTTTGATAAAACCCTACATAAATAGTTGTAATCAGGTACAGAACCGGTACAATAAATTTTCCATTAATGTATGGCACTTTGAATTTTCTCGGAAGCTCTTTGTGTTTTTGAAGCATTAATACACCTCCACAAACCAGAATGAAAGCAAACAGGGTACCAATGGAGCATAAATCAACAACTGTATTCATGTCTATAAAGAAAATGGGAACACCAACTAATAATCCGGTCACAATGGTGGCAAATCCAGGAGTGCCATATTTGGGATGCACACTTGAAAATGCTTTTGGTAATAAACCATCGCGACTCATACTCATCCAAATTCGTGGTTGTCCCAATTGAAATACCAGCAATACACTTGCCATGGCAACAACGGCACTCACAGCAATTATTCCGCTGATCCAGTCGAGGCCGAGCCTGCTGAACACAAATGCAAGCGGATCATCAACAGCAAGCTCCGTATAGTTTACCATTCCTGTTAAGACCAACGCAATGAGAATATAAAGTACGGTGCAAATAATAATTGCATACATCATTCCTTTAGGAAGATCTCGCTGAGGATTGTGACATTCTTCAGCGGTGGTTGATATAGCATCGAAGCCGATGTATGCAAAAAATACCGCGGAAACGCCGGCAAGCACACCGCCTAATCCTTCCGGCATAAATGGGGTCCAGTTGTCGGTGTCGACATAAGAGATTCCCAAAGCAATAACCATAATCACAACACTGACTTTGATCGCCACCATCATATTACTGGCATTTCGTGTTTCTTTAATACCGCGATACACCAGCCATGTGATAAGTATATTTATAACAAGTGCTGGGATATCCATAATGATTTTTATTCCTGCTATAACAGGTGCCGAAATCCAGGCCAGGTAACCTTCGCTGTTAAGGATGGCTGTATCAGAAGGATTAGCAGCAGCACTTTCGAAAGCACGTTTTGCTGAAAAGTAATCGATTCCAGACCATGCGGGCAAATGAATTCCATCCGGAAATCCAAGTGCAGGAATATGCAAATGTGTGAGTAGTGATGAGAAATATCCTGACCAGGAAATGGCAACAACAATGTTACCAATAGCATATTCCATGATCAATGCCCAGCCAATGATCCATGCAAAAAGTTCCCCAAACGAAACGTAAGAGTAGGTGTAAGCCGAACCGGATACAGGAACCATACTTGAAAATTCAGCATAGCAGAAAGCTGCCAGACTGCATGCAAGTGCAGTAAAAATGAAAAGCAAAATAACTGCCGGACCACCATCGGCACTTGCTTTACCGATAGTGCTGAAAATACCGGCACCTATGATTGCAGCAATTCCAAATGCTGTCAGGTCGCGAACGCCTAGGTGTTTTTTTAATTTTCCATGCACACTTTCATCACCTTCTTTAACTTGCTGAAGGATATCATGAATACTCTTTTTGCGAAATAAATTCATAACTGGAAGAAGTGATTAAATTATTTATTTGGTTTTGTAGTTAATAGTAATGGAATCATACATAAAAATGGTAAAACCGGAACTTTATAACGAACTATGGCACCCATCGATGGTGTTGTTAATCCGATCAAAACAAAAACACTGAAAGTAAAAAACATGCAGAACATCAGCAGATTTTGATTTTTTACAACAGCCTCCCATTTGATGGTGATAATTCCGTAAAGTAGAAATAACATTAATATTGCATTCTCAATTCCTGCTACAGCAATCAGAAAACTATTGGCTTCCCACAAATAGGGTCGTGCTAAAACAGCATAAAATGCAGCAGGTATAGTTGTAAATATACTCGACCATTCTGGAGAAAATTCCGGTAAACGAATATAGCTTCCCATATCTTTAGGAAAAGCATCTGCAAACGCTTCAAAATTCTGACGTTTCATTGCCAGAATATTGGCAGGATTAAATTCAGGAAGGATTAAATCAATATTAAATACAAGCAAAATGCCCATGCCATAAATCAGCAAATATTTTAATGGAGCATAACGATCATTGGTCATTTTTACCCAGGTGAAAGCAAGAAGGCAAGGGGTAATGAAGACCAGCAGGTAGGCTTTAATATGGATGAATAAAAATCCGGCAAAGAACATGCCTGCCATATTCCCAAAGGAATTACTCACCGTAAGCAATCGAATACAATGGTAAATTAACATCCCCATTGCGAAAATTAAAATGCTTTCTTTGGATGCCATTGAAAGCCAGAACATAACTCCGGGAATCAGAAAAATTACCAGAATAAGCATCAATGGAGCAATGTTGGTGAGAAGGCGCATTGCTTTAAACAACCCCATCAATCCCATGAACGATAAGAATGCAAAGAATACCACATGAACATTGTAAAAACCCTGGCTGAATAATCCGATAATGGCATTCAACCTGATAACTGTTCGGTTATCATTATAAACTACATCCAAATTATTCCAACCTCTTATCCTCCCATATTTTTCCATGAATTCTTCATCGTCATGAACGCCAATGATCATCGTGACAAAATCGGCAGGGCTTTCACGTACGCTATTAGTAAGAATTTTGGAATTATTAAAAAGAGTCCATGAATCACCACCGCCATATCTGCTTTGATACAACTGACCTGCGAAAATTCCTGCTCCAATTTTCAGGCAAAATAAAAGCACAAAAATGTAACGGTTTACCAGGGTGTCACCAAACCATTTCCATTTCAGAATAATAAAACTGAAAATTGCTGTAAAACCTATTAAAAGAATCCATTCCATAAGTTGTATTATTACCGGTTTTTAACTTTACCGGATGAGCCTTTAGAGCGATCGAAAGTAAGGAGAAGCAGAAAGATAATCAAAAATGGTAAAGCCTGAGCTTTATATCTGACAATTGCCCCTAAAATCGGAGTAACCAATCCAATTATCATATAAGAACTGATCACGAAATAAAGGCACAGCCAGGGTAATGTTTTATTATTGATTAGACTCCATTTAGCCTTAAATATGGTCCAAACGATGAAGGCCAGAATGCAGGTGTTTTCAATTGCAGATAAGGTCATCATTGCTGATCCTGAGTCAGTTATAAATGGTCTGACCAGACTGGTAACAAATCCCAGCGGAGCCATGAGCAAAATGTGGAAAAAGTCGGGTTGGATGACCGGAATTTCAATGTATGAAGCTGCTCCGGAATTTTTTCCCAATTCAATAAATGAGGCTTGCTTTCTGGATAACAATTCGGGGATGTTCCAATCGGGAATAAGCAATTGAATAAAATAAATGAGACTTAAAAAAATCAATCCGGTAAATATAAATGCTAAATGACCTCTCAATTTCCCTGAGGTAGCCAGATACCATGCAGGCAAAGCAGGTAGAATCAACAAAAATGAGTGAAACTTAGTGATCATCAAAAGGAATAGGGAGCCACTGAAAAAAAACCACCATTTAAAATTTGATTTTTTGTCTGCTATAATTTTATCAAATGTGTAGAGTGTGAATCCTAAAGAAAAGAATACCAAAGCATCTTTCAAAAGGCCTGAACCCCAAAACAATACAGATGGCATCAATAAAAAAACCAGATAAACGGGTTTGGAATGTTGTGGAAATTCTCTGGAGATAACTTTAGTAATCGCAACCATCCCCGCAAGGGAAAGAAAACAAATAAAAACAACGTGCACATAATAATAACCTGACGATAGAAACCTTAGGAGGGTATTTAACCGGATCATTGTTCGGTTATCATTAAACGGACTAAAAGTGTCATACCAGTTGGTCATTTGATTTGTAACCGTAATGGCCTCAGGAGTTTGCGAACCAATTCCGGTAAAGAGTCTGAAAAATGTAGATGGATCTGTAAAAACCAGATTAAATAAAATCCTGCTGTCATCAAAAAATTTAAAAGTATCTGCTGTCAGGCGATCTGTGTAATAATAAGTGTAGACAAATCCAACGCCTGTTCCCGCAACAATTTTCAAAATCAAGCCACCTTTAATCCACTGAACAGGAATGCCTTCAATTTTGAAGAAATTTAATTTCCCTATCAGGAAAACAAACAAAGATGAATAGGCAATAACAAGTAGAATTTCCACTTAATAGCAGGCATGAAATGAATTAATGAACAGTGTTGACGAACCGGTAACCGGATGCGGAATTATATTTACTTTTGCATGCAAATAACCGAAAATAATCCTTAAATACAATGAATAATACCGCCGAAGCGGGTGTTGTAACACTTGAAACCGCAAGGAAACTTGGTCTTTTACCTGAAGAATTTGAAAAAATCAGACAAATTTTGGGCAGAACACCCAATTTTACTGAATTGAGTATATTTTCTGTAATGTGGTCGGAGCATTGTTCCTACAAAAATTCCATTACCTGGTTAAAAACACTTCCAAAAGAAGGTCCTCACATGCTTGCCAAAGCAGGTGAAGAAAATGCCGGATTGGTAGCTATTGGCGATGGTTTAGCCTGTGCATTCAAAATTGAATCGCACAATCATCCATCAGCTATTGAGCCATATCAAGGTGCAGCAACCGGTGTGGGTGGAATCAACCGTGATATTTTTACAATGGGAGCAAGGCCAATCGCACAATTGAATTCGTTGCGCTTTGGATCCATCGATTCCGATCGTACCAAATGGCTCATGAAAGGTGTAGTCAAAGGGATTGGTGACTATGGAAATGCTTTTGGTGTACCTACAGTTGGTGGCGAAGTATTTTTCGATGAATGTTATAATGTTAACATATTGGTGAATGCCATGTCTGTTGGTATAGTCGAGACCGGTAAAACGGTTAGTGCTATCTCCGAAGGCGTTGGAAATCCGGTGTTTATAGTAGGTTCAGCAACCGGTAAAGATGGTATTCACGGAGCAACCTTTGCTTCCGGAGATTTACATGATGATTCGCATGAGGATTTGCCGGCTGTTCAGGTGGGTGATCCATTTCAGGAAAAATTATTGCTGGAAGCAACTTTGGAAGTTATAGCAACAGGTGGAGTAGTAGGCATGCAGGATATGGGTGCTGCAGGTATCATTTGTTCCACTTCTGAAATGTCGGCGAAAGGCAAGCATGGAATGGTCATCTATCTCGATAAAGTACCTACCCGCCAGAAGAATATGGAAGGTTGGGAGATTCTGCTTTCTGAATCTCAGGAACGTATGCTGGTTGTTGCTAAAAAAGGATTTGAAGAACAAGTTCAGGCAGTTTTTGATAAGTGGGATTTGAACTGTACACAAATAGGCGAAGTGACCTCCGGCGACCATTTACATTTTATGATGAACGGTGAGAAAATTGCCGATGTACCTGCTAACGAATTGGTACTTGGTGGCGGTGCTCCAATTTATACCCGTGAATACAAGGAGCCTGCTTATGTGCAGCAAATTAAAAAATACAACCCAAGTTCAGTACCGGTGCCATCTGATTTGAAAGAAGTAGCTAAATTTTTAGCAGCTCACCCGAATATTGCCAGCAAGCGATGGATTTACAACCAATATGATTCTATGGTTGGTACCATAAATATGAGCACCAATCGCCCTGCTGATGCAGCAGTAGTTGCTGTTCGCGGCTCAGCTAAAGGTTTGGCAATGACAGTTGACTGTAATGCGAGATACGTAAATGCAGATCCTTTTACAGGATGTGCTATTGCAGTGGCTGAAGCAGCAAGAAATATTTCCTGTACCGGAGGTGTTCCATCGGCAGTTACCAATTGCCTGAACTTTGGAAACCCATACAATCCTGAAGTCTACTGGCAATTTGTGAATGCAATAAAAGGCATGGGTGCTGCATGTACCCGATTTGAAACACCTGTTACCGGTGGTAATGTGAGCTTCTATAATCAGTCAGTCATCAATGGTGAAGAAGTTCCGGTTTTTCCAACTCCAACTATTGGTATGATAGGTATTCTGGAAGACAGAAAAAAGATGATGACACTTCATTTCAAAGAAGCAGGTCAACATATATTTTTGTTAGGTAAGAGCACTGACGATATCGGATGTTCAGAATATTTGTATTCTTATCATAAGGTAAAATACTCAACGGCTCCTGCCTTTGATCTTGAGGAAGAATTTGCCGTTCAGAAATTAATCCGTGAACTCATTGCCATGAATCTGGTTTCAAGTGCACACGATGTTTCTGATGGTGGATTATTTATCAGTTTGCTGGAGTCGGCTATGGCCGGAAAGAAAGGATTTGCCATTTCAACTGATGAAGATTACCGTAAAGATGCCTTTCTCTTTGGTGAATCACAAGGAAGAATTGTGGTATCTGTTTCTGATGATCAATTGGATTCCTTTACAGAAATGGTGGCAGAATCAGGACTGGAGTTTATGAATTTGGGTGAAACCACAGAGGGGGACATTACAATTGATGAAGAGAATTTCGGATCGGTATCAGATTATAGCATGGTCTATGAAAATGCTATTGCTTCAAAAATGAATGCCTGAAATTAACCTGGAGTAAGAATGAAAAAGAAGCTACTGTTGTGGATTTGGTGCTTGTTGGGTTTGCCATTACTGGGAATGACACAAGAAAGTCAGGGTCCAGGCAAACCTTACTGGAAGTCGGGTTCTGAATTTATTTTTTCCTTGGGAGATGTGGATGCAGGGGCTGTTTCAACATCGCCAATCATGCGCTTTTCAGGATTCTTTCATTTGCAACAAGAGATGCATTATGATTTCAATCAATCATTTGGCTTCTATACCGGGATTGGAATCAGAAATGTGGGAATGATCAATGAATTAAACGATTCTTTGAAATTGAAGCAGCGTGCCTACGGATTGGGTATTCCGGTTGCTGTTAAAATAGGTAATATGAAGGGTTTTCATGTGTCGGCAGGTGCTGAAGCAGAATTGTTTTTTCACTATAAGCAAAAGCTGTTTTATGATGATGAAAAATTTAAGCAGGATGAGTGGTTCTCCGACAGAATTAATTTGTTCAACCCCTCGGTATTTCTGGAATTAAATTCCCGTAAAGGAAGTTATATCCGGTTCAAATATTATCTCTTAGATTTCCTTGTAGAAGATAAACAGGTTGTGAAGTTGTTTGGTACGAAATATCCTTATTTTCCCGAAAGCAGCAAGTTATTTTATGTTTCAATCGGAACAAAGTTGATAACGGATAAAAATCGCAGAAAACGCGGATCATCAAACACAAGTGCGGGACTCTAATCCTATTCAAAATAGCTGGTAAACAATCCTTAAATGTTCAAAAAAATCCTTAGATTTCTTTTCCGATTCACACTTTGGTTTTTGGGGATATCAGTGGGTTTGGTAATACTTTATCGGTTTGTTCCTCCTCCAGTAACACCTTTAATGGTGATTCGGGTTTTCGAACAGGCATTTGATGAAAAAAGGGAAGTTCGGCTATATAAAGATTGGGTTTCGCTGGATGAAATGTCGCCTTCGATGCCACTTGCAGTAATTACTTCAGAAGATCAGAAATTTGAGGAGCACTTTGGATTTGATCTGGAAGCAATAGAAAAGGCGCAAAAATATAATGCCAGGCATAAAGGCAAAAAGGTCAAAGGAGCCAGTACTATTAGTCAGCAGACGGCCAAAAACGTTTTTCTATGGCCACAGCGATCTTATGTGCGGAAGGCTTTTGAGGTATATTTTACATTTCTCATTGAATTAATCTGGAGTAAAGAGCGGATCATAGAAGTTTACCTCAATGTTATAGAAATGGGGGATGGGGTATATGGTGCCGAAGCAGCTGCACAGCAGTATTTTGGAAAGCCGGTTTCTAAGCTAAACGATAATGAAGCAGCATTGATAGCAGCCTGTTTGCCCAATCCATTAAGATGGAAACCATCGAAGCCTACCAAATACATTCAGAAAAAAAGAAACTGGATAGTCAGGCACATGCGCATGGCAGAAAAACCTGAATTTTCGAATTAAAAGCCGGCGTTAATTCCGATTCTGATAATCGGGTTTTGGTAAGGAGAATATTGTTCTTCGGTTAGATTCCACAGCAGCATTAAAACCAGAGAAGCATTAGCCCCGATTTCCTGGGCATAGCCACCGCCCACTAAAACGCTGGAAATATTATCACGCACCAATTCATAATTACCACCGGTAACGGTTTCAGGAACTTCCAGATTCAACATTTCATATTCAGAATGGGCAAAAAGGTTATCCATTATATAATACCTGCCAAAAACACGTCCGCCGTATATAGAAGTTTCATATTTCAGATAAGCATCCTTATATTTGTAATAGATATAAGTAGCACCTATTCCGGCATGCAGTTTTTCTGTAATTTTGTAACCAACCAGGGGTGAAACATCTATATAAGTAAGGTTGCCGAATTGTAATCCGAGATTACCTCCAAAGAAAATCCGGTCTTTAAAGGGTGTTTTAGGTTCATCCTGAGCGAAGGCAGGAGAGGAAAATGTGGTAATTAGCAGTGACAAACCACCTAGCAGCTTTCCGATATTCATCATCATTAAATAGTTTATGCAAATATAAGTTTTAGTTTCAGGACAGAAGCGTAACCATAACGTAAAAAACGACAGGAATAATGAATATAGTAATAACGGGTGCTTCCTCCGGAATAGGATATGCAACAGCACTGCGGTTTTCGGCAGAGCCGGGAAATCTGATTTTCGCTATAGCCAGGAGTGGTGACAAGCTGGAGGAATTGCGTGCTTCAGCAGGTAAAAGCCGGATTATTCCGGTGGTACAGGACATAACCGACTTCACCTTTGTCTGCTTAGAGGAAGTTTTGCTACAGGAAGGAGTATCACATATAGATATATTGATTCACAATGCCGGCTATCTGGTCAACAAGCCATTTGAGGAATTAGATGCAGCGGATTGGCATACTATATATAATATAAATGTTTTAGGAATCGCCATGTTGACAAGACATTTGGTTCCCCGGATGGGAGGAAATGGAGAAAATCACACCCATATAGTAATGATTGGAAGCATTGGCGGGGTGAATGGGAGTTCCAAATTCCCGGGATTATCGGCATATAGTAGCAGTAAAGGAGCGGTTTCAGTGCTTGCGGAATGTCTGGCGGAGGAATTTCGGGGCCGAGGGATCAGTGTAAACTGCCTTGCTTTGGGTGCAGTTGAGACAGAAATGCTGTCAAAAGCCTTCCCCGGATACGTTCCAAAAACGAAATCTTCGGAGGCTGCCGGGTACATTTATGACTTTTCTGTGGGTGGTTGGCGTCATTTTAATGGCAAAATACTGGAAGTTTCGACCACAAATCCATAAAAAAGCAAAGTTTTTTGTCGTTCTATTCAATTGTATAACAATTAATTAACACTCTGTTCATAACTCATTTGAATATTTTTTACAAAAATGTTTGCAGGATGGAAAACTCGTTATACATTTGCAACCCCAATAAACACATACTGGGTTTTAAACAAATCGTGTTTAAATAAGACAAAAAAATATTTTCAAAAAAGTTTGGAAGTTTCAAAAGAGTTAGTACCTTTGCAGCCCCGAATTGAAAATAACAATTGACATTATATACTTCACGGGTAATACCGGGAAGGGGAAACATATAATAAACGTTCTTTGAAGGATTGTAGGAAATAACAAGCCAAGTTCAGATTCCTTAGGGAAGAAGAACTACAAGTAGAAAAGCTAGAGCATATTAAAACAAACTTTACAATGGAGAGTTTGATCCTGGCTCAGGATTAACGCTAGCGGCAGGCCTAATACATGCAAGTTGAACGGGATTTCGGGTAGCAATATCTGAATGAGAGTAGCGCACGGGTGCGTAACACGTATGCAACCTACCTATAACTGGGGGATAGCCTCCCGAAAGGGAGATTAATACCGCATAACATTATGAAGTGGCATCACTTTATAATTAAACTTCAGAGGGTTATAGATGGGCATGCGTCCGATTAGCTAGTTGGTGAGGTAACGGCTCACCAAGGCTCCGATCGGTAGGGGGTCTGAGAGGATGATCCCCCACACTGGTACTGAGACACGGACCAGACTCCTACGGGAGGCAGCAGTAAGGAATATTGGACAATGGGCGCAAGCCTGATCCAGCCATGCCGCGTGAAGGATGAAGGCCC
>JAEUTI010000094.1 GCA_016788065.1 Bacteroidia bacterium
ATTTGCTGTAGTGAAAAGACAAGAAATGTATGTTGATAACTACAAAAATGCAGCTTAAATGATAAATATATTTGCTAATTTGGATATCCTAGAATACGACTGCGCTCAGGGCAAGCATTAGCACATAAAAGGGCAGCGCCATCTTTTTACTAAGGAACAATAATCATCAAATTACCAAATCATCAAACCACCAAATCAAGAGCAGTCACATCATTTAAGCAAGAAACTCCTTTAAGAACCTGTACTCATAGAATAAAAAAAAAATCAATCCACCATCACCTTCTTCACCAACCGCTCCTGTTCCGTCTCCACCACCACAAGGTAAACCCCATCAGCCCTACCAATCATCGACAAATCTCTGGTATAGTACCCATTTAGTATTCTTAGCGGTTCTGAATGAATTATTTTCCCTTGCATATCATACACCAACAACTTGCCGGTTTTGCCTTTTAGGTTAGAAGCATTGATGAAAGCTTTATCCCAATCCGAAAGGTAGTAAACATGAAGACTACCTACTGCCGCTGCCCCTGCCAACTCATTTTGCGATACCAACGTATCACACGGACTGCCAACAAGCGCGGGTAAGTCGTAATCGGGGTTGTTGGGGAGGCCGATGTAGCTACGTTTGCCACCCAAATAAAATGAGTACGGTTGAAAGTCACAAGTAATACCTATGCTATCAGGAGAATTAATAACACCTAAATAAGAGTTGTAAATTGAATAAACAGTATCTGGATAAGGATAAGATGAAGTTACAAAATTATTATACACACTACTCAAGTAAATCTTATTATCTGGACCGAGTTTTAACTGTCCCATATTATTCATTAATAAACCAATTTCTAGTGTATCTGCACTCATAGCAATATTAGATGCATTTAAGTTATACTGAATCAAAAAGCAGCTGTCTGTCACTCCAGGCAAAGAAATTAAAGTTGTATAAAATAGATTGCCAGATGGTGAAAACTGTCCACTCCAAAATAATCTTGTGAAGGGTGCAGTCTGTTCTGGAAAAACAGTTTGCGGATTTGACAACAAACCACTGCATCTGTCAAAGTCATACAATTCAAATAATCCATTTGGAAACAAAAAAATCATTCGATTACCACTTTTAGAAAAAAACATTCTTTCAAATCCATTTGATGAAGTTGATCCGATTGACTGTGTCATTACATTTGAAATACCAGTTGGTGTAATAAGGTACTTGTAATAAGTGTTATTTGGCGAATCCCACCTCCTAAAAAACACCCACCAGTCTCTACCATTACCATGTTGAATTGCTGTTAATCCATCGGAACATTTAAAATTCTGCAACTGGACATTTTTTTGTATTACCTCACCCATTCCTCCGTTTAGGCTCATGTCGATGACTGAATAATAAATTCCTAACATACTCGTACCAGTCACTCCAACTGTAAACAAGTAGTATCTATATAAATTGCTAGGATCGGGGACAATCACAAGTTCATAATACCAACCTTCTCCTACAATAGAATCTCCATTTAACATTAATTGATCGCTATTGTTCCACACTAAAGTTGTATTACCCGAAATTCCGGCACGAGTGTTTGCGTAGAATAATAGCTCTCCCAATGTATCACAAATACTTGCACAGCTTCCACGACTTATCACAGAAGATGAATCTGCAACAGGAAATCCACTATTAAAATTAATGGCTGCTTCGTGTCCAAAACACCACACGTTACCTCGTTGAGCTTGCACGTCACACACGACGATACTTAATGCTAGAATTAGAAAAAGTGTTCGATATAACTTCATCAGGCTAAAATACTAAAAAGGATGAAGAATTAAGGAATTTTTGTTCTCGATCAAAAAGAAATTTCTTTTCATTCTGCTTTTGCTCACCTTCTGCTTTTGAGTCTGATTCTATTTTTTCCTCTTTCTTGTTCTCATTCTGCTTCTCATTCCGATTCTATCTATTCCTCCGTGGAATATTTCGGGCTGGAGAGGGAGAGAAGTGAATTAAGGATTAGGGATTAAGGATTAAGGATTAAGGAATAAGGAATTTTTATTCTCGCTCAATAGGAATTTCTTCTCCTTCTCCTTCTGTTTTTGAGTCTGTTCCTGTTTCTTCCCCTTTCTCATTCTCATTCTGTTTATCATCCGCCTCACCCCGGCCCTCTCCAGCATTGGCATCTTGCTTCGTGGATCATTTCGGGCTGGAGAGGGAGAGAAGCGAATTAAGGATTAGGGATTAAGGATTAAAGATTTTTAGTTTCTAGCCTTATAATATTTCACTTTTCAATTTTTGTTAGTCAATCTTAAATGAATTATTTTTTAAGATGAAAAGAGATTTTCTTGAGCAAATATATTTATAGGTAAAAACATAATTCTTAAAAATTAAAAGTGAAAAACACTGAACTCTAAATAGAAAACTAATGCCGTTACTATTTTTTTGATTTTGTGTTTATCACTTTTAATTCCGCAACAAACATTTTTTAAGAGAGATTTCAATTGCTGAGCAGAAACACTTTAATTAAGAATCACCAAGTCAATTGCACTCACATTTATATTTCTCAGGAAAAAAAATCAGCACAATGGCACATCAGCACCCTTCGACTGCGCTCAGGGCAAGCATTAGCACATAAAAGGGCAGCGCCATCTTTTTACTAAGGAACAACAATCATCAAATTACCAAATCATCAAACCACCAAATCAAGAGCAGTCACATCATTTAAGCAAGAAACTCCTTTAAGAACCTGTACTCATAGAATAAAAAAAAATCAATCCACCATCACCTTCTTCACCAACCGCTCCTGTTCCGTCTCTATCACTACCAGGTATACCCCATCAGCCCTACCATTCATAGACAAATCTCTGGTATAGTACCCATTCAGTACCCGCAAAGATTCCGAATGAACAACTTTACCTTGTATATCATACACCAACAACTTGCCGGTTTTGCCTTTTAGGTTAGAAGCATTGATGAAAGCTTTATCCCAATCCGAGTGGTAGTAAACATGAAGACTACCAACTGCCGCTGCCCCTGCCAACTCATTTTGCGATACCAACGTATCACACGGACTACCAGCCAGTGCTGGTAAGTCGTAATCTGGGTTGTTGGGAAGGCCCCAGTAAGTGCGTTTGCCACCTAGATAGAAACTCCAGGGCTGAAAGTCGCAAGCAAGACCTGCAGAGTCCGGTGAATTAATGACACCGAGATTCATGTTTTCGGTAAAGTACTCGGTTGAATCGTATGGGTAGCTGCTAGATCCGTTAGGTGGAGCCCATGCACAACTGAAGTATATCTTATTATCAGGGCCTCTTTTTAAAGCTCCTGCCGTCCAAGGCGGTCCCGGTGTCTGCCATATCAACGTTTTTGTAGCAAATATATTAGGGCTCCAGGTATCATATTGCCAGAGTTTGCTTACTGTTTGTGTAGTAGAACTTACATACAAATACCTACCGGATGATGAAAATTCACTCGACCAGTAATAGGGGTAAGGGCCAATTGATAATTGTGGTTCAATCATTGCGGGGTTCGAAAGGTTACCTGTACATCTATTGAAATCAAATAACTCGACCAAACCGCTTAGATTGGAAAAACATATTTTGTCCCCAAATCTATTAATTGATAATTTTCCGGAATTTGAATTATTTAAACTACCTAAATTTTTATAAGGCATAGCTGTGATTCCTGTTGGTGATATTAGGAAAGGATACCAGGTGTTGTTGTAAGTTGGTTGACCAACGGGAGAAGGTTTTACCAGCAACCACCAATCCCTTCCATTTCCATGTTTGATAGCAAGAATACAGTCCACCATTAATATATTCATTAACTGAATATTTTTTTGTGTGACCGCTCCAAGACCACCATCACCTCGCATGTCTATGAGTGAGTACATCAATCCAAATTGCATCGTAACTCCTACGGAGAACAAATAATAGCTGGAATCATCAGCTGGATTAGGAACAATAACCATTTCCTGGTACCAGCCACCTCCTGCTATTGAATCTCCATCCATCATAAGTTGATTTGTGGAATTATAAATTAAACCTGTGATAACTCCACCAGCACCGGACCTTGTATGAGCGTAAAGCAACAAATCACCATTAGTGTTAGCAATAGAAACACAGGAACCGCGAGAGAGGACAGAACTTGAAGATGGAACCGGAGTTCCTCCATTAAAATCCATAGCAGCACTGTCCCCAAAACACCAGATGTTTCCTCGTTGGGCATGCACGTCCCACACGATGATACTTAATGCTAGAATTAGAAAAAGTGTTCGATATAACTTCATCAGGCTAAAATACGAAAAAGGATGAAGAATTTAGGAATTTTTGTTCTCGCTCAAAAAGAAATTTCTTTTCATTTTGCTCACCTTCTGCTTTTGAGTCTGATTCTATTTTTTTCCCTTTCTTGTTCTCATTCTGCTTCTCATTCCGATTCTATCTATTCCTCCGTGGAATATTTCGGGCGGGAGAGGGAGAGATTCAATTAAGGATTAAGGATTAAGGATTAAGGAATAAGGAATTTTTATTCTCGCTCAATAGGAAATTTCTTCTCCTTCTCCTTCTGTTTTTGAGTCTGCTCCTGTTT